>PXSA01000042.1 GCA_003023565.1 Halobacteriales archaeon QS_9_68_17 | reverse complement strand
CTCGGCCGCCACGAGCACGACCACCGGGCGGTCAGCGGGCCGACCGGCCTCGCCGAGATGGCCCGGCAGGTCGGCGCGGCGCTGTTCCGCGTCGTCGAGGACCACGGCGTCGCTCCCGACTACGACGCGCTCCCCGAGCGCTACCGAGCGGTCGCCGAGGGGTTCGTTCGCCGGTACGCGGCCGACGCGTCGTTCAACGGCCTCTCGTACGACCCCGCGGCCGAGCGCGAGCAGGTCGCGGACTACGCCGACGCCGTCGGCCGGCCGGGCGGCGACGCCCGGCTCCCGGCGTGGACGGACGCGCCGGTCGACCCCGAGGTCGTCGCGAGCGCGTCCGCCGACGCCGTCGACCGGGTCACGGGTGCGGAGAGATATAGTAGAAATTGAAACTATTCACACATCGAACGGCACTCCGAGTGACGTTCGAGTGTGTCATTGCGTTCAATTTCTACTGTAGGCCGGGAGCGAACAGCATTTCCCGCCGGTCGCCCAAGCGTGAGCCGAGACGATGTCGCGCGACCGCGACGCCGCGGGTCGGTACCTCCTGTTGCTGCTCGGCGGCGGGAGCTACTGCTGTCTCATGTTCGTCTGGTTCAGCCTGCCGGCGCACCTCTCGCCGGTGATCGACGACCTCGGCCTGACGAGCACGCAGGCGGGCGTCCTCACCGGCGCGGTGCCGCTGACGTACATCCCGCTGGGGCTGGCGAGCGGCGTCCTGATCGACCGCGTCGGCCCGCGACGGGGGATCGGCGCGGCCGTTGCGCTGTTCGGGGCGGGCCACGTGCTCCGTGCCGGCGCGACCGGCTTCTGGACGATGCTGCTGTGGACGCTTCTCGTGGGCGTCGGCGCGACCGGGATCACGTTCGGCCTGCCGAAACTCGTCGCGGACCTCTTCCCCGCCGAGCGCGTCGGGACGGCGTCGTCGGTGTACCTCCTGGGGTCGTACCTCGGCACGGCGACCGCCTTCGGCGTCGGGCGGCCCGTCCTCGGTCCGCTGCTCGGCGGCTGGCGCGCGCTGTTTCTCGCGAGCGGCGTCGTCGCGCTTGGCTACGCCGTCCTGTGGGGGGCGGTCGCCGCCTGGACCGCGCGACGCGGCGTCGTCCCCGCCGCCGGCGCGTCGGCCGACGGTGACGGGCAGTCGCTCCGGGCGGACCTCACCGCCGTGGTCACGAACCGCTCGATGGCGCTGCTGGTTGTCGTCGGGACGATGTACCTGTTCGTCACCCACGGTCTCCAGGGGTGGGTCGTCACGGTCTTCGAGTCGCGCGGGGCGTCGGCCGCCGTCGCGGGCGCGGTCGCCAGCGTCTTCGTCGGCGCGCAGGTCGGCGGCACGCTGGTTGTCCCGTCGCTGGCGGAGCGGCGGGAGCGCCGGCGCGAGGGCGTCGTCGCCTGCGGCGTCGCCTGCACGCTCGGCGCGGTCGGCCTGCTGACACTCGACGCGGGCGGCTGGCTCGCCGCCGCGCCGCTCGTGCTGGTCGGTATCGGCGTCGGCGGGCTCGCGCCGTTGGTCCGCGCGCTCCCCGTGGAACTCGACGGCATCGGGCCGCGCCTCACCGCGACCGCGGTCGGCCTCGTGTTCACCGTCGGCGAGGTCGGCGGGTTCCTCGGCCCGGCGCTGGTGGGCGCGATCCGGGACGCCACCGGGTCGTTCGCCGGCGGCGTCGCCCTGTTCGCCGCCTGCGGCGCTGTCGTCGCCGCGGCGGGGTTCGCGCTGGACCTCTGACGGGGGTCACGGGGAGGGTCCGGGCGGCCCTACCCGGACCGAGCCGCAACGATCATACCGGCCGGGGTTCTGGCATCCGGCATGAACGTGACACGCGACGACCTCGCCGGGGTCGCCGACCTCTTCGGCGCGCTGACCCGCGAGGAGCTACGGACGGCGCTGTCGGAACTCGCCTACCGACGCGGCGACGAGTTCGACGCCGACGAGGCGGACGAAGCGATCGACGACGCCATCGCGGCGTACGCGCTGGCTGAGTACGACGACCTTCTTGTCGATGGGCCGACGGCGTTCCCCGCGCTCCCGGACGGTGCCGAGGACCTGCCTCACATCATGGACGTCGAAAAGCGGGGCGTCGACCGCGAGGCGCTGGGCGAGCGGGTGCGCGAGCGCGTCCGCGAGGAGGCCGAAGCGGCGCTCGACGCCGGCGACGAGGAACGAGCGGCGACGCTGCTCGACGTCTGTTACGACGTGGAGGCGTGGGCCCCCGTGTCGCTCGACGAGACGAGGGCGGAACTGGACCGGCGAGTCTAAGGGGACCCGGGCCGGTGTTTCACACGAGCGGACATGCAACTGGACCTGGACCGCGTCGCCGACCACGCGCCGCGCGCAGTGACGGGCGAGAAGTACGACGCCGCGGTCCTCATCCCGGTCGTCGAGCGGGACGGCGAGGCGCACCTCCTTTTCACCAAACGGGCGGAACACCTCGGCGAGCACCCCGGCCAGATGAGCTTCCCCGGGGGCGGCCGCGAACCAGCGGACGAGGACCTGGAGGCGACGGCGCTCCGGGAGGCCCACGAGGAGATCGGCCTCCGTCCCGACGAGGTCGAAGTGCTCGGTCGGATGGACGACATCCGGACGATCACCGAGTACTCGGTGACGCCGTTCGTCGCGCGCGTCCCCGACCGCGAGTACGCCCCGAACGACGACGAGGTGGCCGAGATAGCGGTCCTCGGTGTCGCCGACATGCTGGACGACGCCAACTACGAGTACGAGCGCCGCGACCACCCCCACTACGGCGACGTCGTCATCCACTACTTCCGGGTCGACGGCTACACCGTCTGGGGCGCGACCGGCCGCATCGTCGTCGACTGCTTCGAACTGACGACCGACTGGCGCGCCCCCGAACGGATCGACCCGGACTCGCGCGCCTGAGCGCTGGGAAACCGGCCGCCGGTCCCTCGGCGATCCTTCGTACCGAACGACACCCTTTTGCGCGTCGCTCGCCCAGTGTGGGCTACATGGTCGCACAGACGATGGATCGCGTTCCGCGCGGACGATAGTTCTTCCCACATGATAGGTGATCGCCGATGCTGACCAGCGCCGACGCCGCCGTCACGGGCCTCGACGCGGTGGCGCTGAAGCCGACCGAGTGTCGCGTCGAACGAGCGGCGGACCTGCCGTTCGAAACCGTCGCCGTCGACTACGAGGGCCGTGAGCACCTCCCGGACGCCGAGTCGCTGGCCGCCCTCGCCGAGGACCGCGAGGTGCTGGTGACGACGCCGGTCCGGGCCGACGGGTTCGACCCGCTCGGCGACGACTCGCTGACCGAGTGGCTCCCGCCGGGCGTCCGCCGCGTCCTCGTCGCGGGCCATCCCGCGTATCTCTCCGCCGAGGAGCGAGCGCGCGCCGTGGCCCCGCGACTCGGCGAGGCGTTCGAGCGCGCGCCCGACGCCTGGGTCGGCACCGAGGGCGTCGAGCGCGTGGCGCTGGCCACCGGCGGCACCCAGTACGAACTGCTCTCCCGGACGACCGAGCGCGACCTGCGCTCGCTGCGCGACGCCGGCCTCGACGCCGACCTCGCCGTCTACGCGCCGACGGTGCTCACGGACGACGAGGACGCTATCCTCGACGCCGTGGGCGACTACGCGGCGCGCCGGAAACCGGTCGGCCGCGCGCTTCCCGACGGCGCGCCAACCGACAGCACCGCCACCGGACGGGCCAGGGAGGTGCTCAGCGAGGCGGTCCGCGACTACGCACTGGTCGGGTCGCCCGGAACTGTCCGCGAGCGCGTCGCCGACCTCGGAGACGCGGGCGCGACGACGGTCGTCGGTTACCCCGCACGCGGGGTCGACGCCTTCGCGCGACAGGCGTAGCGACCCCGCGGCGTCCGTTCGCCCGTCGGGCGTAGCGACCCCGCGACGAGCGTCCGCAGGGTGAAAAAGACCGGCAGCAGTGCGGGCGATTCGTTCCCGATTCGTGGCTCAACGGATCAGTTCGGGTCGAAGCGGTCGAGCTTCATCACCTTGCTCCAGGCGTCAACGAAGTCGCGTACGAACTTCTCTTCCTCGCTCGCGTAGACGTCCGCGAGGGCCCGGAGCCGGGAGTGCGAGCCGAAGATGAGGTCGATGCGGGTCCCCCGCCACTCGACGTCGCCCGTCTCGCGGTCGCGCAGTTCGTAAACCCCCTCGGAATCGGCGGCCTTCTCCCACTCGTAGCCCATGTCGAGCAGGTTCGCGAAGAAGTCGTTGGTCAGCGTCCCCGGTCGGTCGGTGAACACGCCGAGGTCGGAGTCCCGGTAGGTCGCGCCCAGCGCGCGCATGCCGCCGACCAGGGCGGTCGTCTCGGACGCCGTCAGGTCCAGCAGGTCGGCGTGGTCGACCAGCAGTTCCTCGACCGGCGCGTCGTACTCGCCGCCGAAGTAGTTGCGGAAGCCGTCGACTTCCGGCTTGAGCGCCTCGAACGACTCCTCGTCGGTCCGTTCCTGCGTGGCGTCGGTACGGCCGGGCTCGAACGGGACCTCGACGTCGTATCCGGCGTCAGCCGCGGCCCGCTCGACGGCCGCGTTGCCGCCCAGCACGATGAGGTCGGCGACCGACACCCGGACGTCGTCGGACCGCGAGCCGTTGAACTCCTCCCGGATCGCCTCGTAGGTCGACAGCACCGTCTCGAGCCGCGCCGGCTCGTTGACCTCCCAACTCCGCTGGGGTTCGAGGCGGATGCGAGCGCCGTTAGCGCCGCCGCGCTTGTCGCTGTCGCGGTACGTCGACGCCGCCGCCCAGGCGGTCTTGACCAGCTGGGAGACGGTGAGTTCCGAGCCGAGGACCTCCTCTTTGAGCTCGGCGGCCTCCGCTTCGCCGACCAGGTCGTAGTCGGCGTCGGGGAGCGGGTCCTGCCAGAGCATCGTCCCCTCGGGGACGTCCGGACCGAGGAACCGCTCTTCCGGGCCCATGTCGCGGTGGATCAGTTTGTACCACGCGCTCGCGAAGGCCTCCAGGAACTCGGGCGGGTTCGCACGGAAGCCCTCGATGACCTCCCGGAACTCCGGGTCCCGCTTGAGGGCGACGTCCGTCGTCATCATCATGGGAGCGTGCTTCTCCGACGGGTCGTGGGCGTCAGGCACGGTGTCGTGCGCCGCTTCCGCGACCGGCTGCCACTGCTTCGCGCCGGCGGGACCCTCCGTCAGCTCCCACTCGTAGTCGAGCAGGTTGTCGAGGTATGACGTGTCCCACATCGTCGGCCGGGCGTTCCAGGCCCCCTCGATGCCGCTGGTGGTCGTCTCGGAGCCCTTCCCCGAGTCGGTCCAGCCCAGGCCCTGGTCCTCGATGGGGGCCGCCTCGGGCTCGGGACCCATCTCCGAATCGTCGGCACCGTGGGACTTGCCGAACGTGTGCCCGCCCGCGATGAGCGCGGCCGTCTCCTCGTCGTTCATCGCCATGCGGCCGAACGCTTCCCGGATGTTCTCTGCCGACTCGAGCGGCTCGGGCTCGCCGTTCGGCCCCTCCGGGTCCACGTAGATGAGGCCCATCACGGTGGCCCCGAAGGGCTCCTCGAGGTTCCCCTCCTCGTCGCGGCGCTCGTCCTGGGGCGCTTCCCACTCCGACTCGGGACCCCAGTAGACGGACTTGTCGGGTTCGAACTGGTCCTCGCGCCCGCCGGCCCAGCCGAGCGTCTGCATGCCCATCGACTCCAGAGCGACGTTGCCGGCCAGCACGATCAGGTCCGCCCACGAGAGCTTGCGGCCGTACTTCTGTTTGATCGGCTCCAGCAGCCGACGCGCCTTGTCGAGGTTCGCGTTGTCGGGCCAGCTGTTGAGCGGGGCGAACCGCTGCGTGCCGCTGGACGCGCCGCCGCGGCCGTCGACGGTCCGGTACGTGCCGGCGCTGTGCCACGCCATCCGGATGAACAGCGGGCCGTAGTGGCCGTAGTCGGCCGGCCACCACTCCTGCGACGACGTCATCAGGTCCTTGAGGTCCGCCTTCACCGCTTCGAGGTCGAGCTTCCGGAACTCCTCGGCGTAGTCGTGGTCCTCGCCGTACGGACTGCCGTCGCGGGCGTTCTGGTCGAGGCTGTCCAGGCGCAGCTTGTTCGGCCACCAGTCGTGATTCCGTCCTCGCATTATCGGCCTCCCCCCGTGATCCCTGCCTCGGGGACCGGCTCCCCGGCGTTCGTCGTCAGCGTGCCACTGTCCGCCTCGTCGCAGTCGGGGCCGCACATGCCGCGTTTCGCGCTATCTTCGGTCACGAGTAGATCCGGTCCGACGTAGGAACTATCTAGTCATAAGGGTTCGTTCATCACTAGCCAAACTCCGCGCTGGCGGGGGGATCTCAGCCGTCTGCGATGGGGCGTGGACGGCCGCGACCGAGGGGGACCGGCGACACGCCGCGCGGGCGGACGGGGGCGCTACCGGGTCGCCACGGCCAAGTGCCCTCCGGGCGCATCGGTTCGTATGAAGGTGGCAGTCATCGGGGGCGGCGCGGTCGGCGCGACGGCCGCATACGACCTCGCGGACCGGGGCGGGGACGTAACGCTGTTCGACCGCGGCGACGTCGGAAGCGGGAGCACGGGGCGCGCGGCGGGCATCTGCTACGACGCCTTCGCGGCGGACGTCGACGCGCGGGTAGCCGACCGCGCGGTCGCCCGCTTCCGCGAGTTCTCCGGACAGGGCGGGTTCCGCTTCGAGGAGACGCCGTACGTCTGGTTCGCCCGCGAGGGCGACGAGCGCCGGGAGCGAGCGATCCGCGAACACGTGCCGCGGATGCAGGCTAACGACCGCGACGTGGAACTCGTAAACCCCGCCGACCTCGCCGCGGAGTGGCCGGCGCTCCGGACCGACGACGTGGCCGCGGCCGCAGTCACACGGGACGCCGGCTGCGTGCGCCCCGCCGCGTACGCCGAACTGCTCGCCGGGAAGGCCGAGTCCGCTGGCGCGCGGGTCGAGACGGGGACCGAGGTCGGCGTGTCGACCGACCCGACGGGCGTCACCGTCGGGGGCGACCGACGGGGGTTCGACGCCGTCCTCGTCGCCGCGGGCGCGCACACGAAGCGCGTCCTCGCGGACGCCGGCGTCCCCGTCGCGCTCAAACCATACCGCGTGCAGGCGCTGACCACCGCCGACGGCCCGGACGTGCCGCTGACGTACGACGCGACCGGCGGGTTCTACCTGCGGCCGTACGGCGACGGTCTGCTCGCAGGCGACGGCACGGAGGCGGTAGAGAGCGACCCCGACGACTGGAAGCGCGACGCCGACGACTGGTTCGTCGCGGACGTGCGGGACGGCCTCGCCTACCGGGTCGGCCACGACGCCGAGGTCACCGACGCCTGGGCGGGGCTGTGCACGGCGACCCCGGACCGCGACCCGCTGCTGGGAGAGATACGCGACGGCCTCTACGTCGCTGCCGGTTGGCAGGGTCACGGCTTCATGCGCTCGCCCGCGCTGGGCGAGGCGGCGGCCGAGGCGGTGCTCGGCGGCGAGGGGGTCCCGGCGTTCGACCCGACGCGGTTCACGGGGGACGAGGAGTTCGATATCGTCGAGGGGATGGCGATAGAGGAGTCGTCATAGGGACGGTCGCGATCCGTTTCCGTCTCCCGCCGACGCGGGGGCGGCGAACACCGGCAAACAGTGACGACGGCCCCTATCAGGCGCCGATCGTCGCGTCGCCGTCGTCGATGGCGTCGTCGTGGTCGTCGGAGCCGACTTTCGGCAGGCGCACCCGGAGTTCACCGGATTCCGTCAGCGTCGCCTGCGCCGTCTCCGGGTCGACCGACGCGCCGTCGGGGAGTTCGGCTTCGCCGTCGAGCGCGAGGCCGCGACCCGGGAAGCGCATCTCGTAGCCCTCGCGGTAGTCGCGGAAGCGGTCGATCCGGACCAACACGTCGCCGTCGACGAACCGCACCTGAACGTCGCTGCTCTCCGCGCTCGGCGCGTCGAACACGACCAGATACGCGTTATCGCTTTCGAGAACGTCCGCGGTCAGCGACCCGGACTCCTGGAGGCGACTGGCGGCTCGGCCGACCTGTTTGAGGACGGTGTCACTGACCGACTTGCCGATCTCGCGTAGCGTCATCGTACGCGGACGTACGGACTCCAGCCGCCTAAATGTGCCGCGCTCGGCCGCCGCCTCGCACGGCGGTGACGGCGGCGAGCAGTCGCGCACGAGCGGAGACGGTCCGGCGGTCGCCGTTCATGGAGGACGCGACCGGCCGCCGGCTACAGTTCGATCGGTTCGAGGCTCTCAGTCTCGGTGCAGTACGGGCAGACGAGGTCCTCGACGCCGAGGTCCTCCGGTACGTCGTAGGTGTAGTGGTTCTCGAACATGTCGAGTTCGCAGTCGTCGTTGGTGCACTCGATCTCCTCGGTCCTGGGCATGTCTCGACGTAGCGTCGGCACGCGCATCAACGCACGGGTAGCGGCGGACTGTGACGGACGCCGTGACGGGTCGGTCTCCGGCGCAGCGCCCGTCGGCCGGGACCGCCGCCGTCGCCGTGTAGTCACCGTTTTACCCGTCGAGGGTCTATCGCGGCGTATGACCGACCCCGCCGACCTCTCCGTGACCCTCGTCGACGGCTACGTCGACGAGCCGGCGCACTTCGGGGTCCCGCCGTACGTCTCGACGTACCCCCGGTACACCGCGGGAGCGCTCGTCGACGCTGGCGTCCCGCCCGAGAACGTCACGTACCACACCATCGACGAACTCCGCGACGACCGCCACAAGTGGCAGGACGTGGAGGAGGCGGACCTGTTCTGCTACATCGGGGGGATGACCGTCCCCGGGAAGTACGTCGGCGGCCCCCCCGCCGAACCCGACGAGGTACGCGAACTCGCCTGGACCGCGAACGGCGTCTCGGTGATGGGCGGCCCCGTCCGCTTCGGCGTCGGCGAGGCGAACGAGGGCGCGAGCGAGACGGAGCGCGACGACCTGGACTTCGACTTCCTCGCGATGGCCGACGTAGAGGCCGCCGCGCACGACATCGTCGCGAACGGCCTCGACGGGTTCGAGGACCGCTACCGCGGCGTCCCCGAGGAGACCCGCTGGGCGCGACAGGGCGCGTTCGTCGTCGAGCAGCACCCGAACCACCCCGACCACCTCATCGCCGAACTGGAGACCTCGCGGGGCTGTCCGTACCGCTGCTCGTTCTGCACCGAGCCGATGTACGGCGACCCCGAGTTCCGGCCGCCCGGGAGCGTCGTCGACGAGGTGGACGCGCTGTCGGACCGCGGCGTCCGGCACTTCCGCCTCGGCCGGCAGGCCGACATCCTCGCGTACGGCGGCGACGGCGAAGCGCCGAACCCCGACGCCCTGCGCGACCTCTACGGCGGCATCCGGGAGGTGGCACCCGACCTGGAGACGCTCCACCTCGACAACATGAACCCGATCACGGTCGTGAAGTGGCCGGAGAAGGCCCGCGAGGGGATCCGGATCATCGCCGAGCACAACACGCCCGGCGACACGGCAGCGTTCGGTCTGGAGTCCGCCGACCCCCTCGTGCAGGAGGAGAACAACCTCAACGTCTCGGCCGAGGAGTGCTTCGAGGCGGTCCGGATCGTCAACGAGGAGGCCGGGTGGCGTCCCGGGGAGGATAGCGAGGCGCGAAGCGCTTCGGAAAGCCGAGCGGCGAAGCCGCGAGGCCCCTCCGTCGGCGACGACGCACCGAACCGCCTGCCGAAGCTCCTGCCCGGTATCAACCTCGTCCACGGGCTGAAAGGCGAGCGCGAGGCGACGTTCCGGCACAACAAGGAGTTCCTACAGCGTGTGTACGACGAGGGCTACATGCTCCGCCGAGTGAACATCCGGCAGGTGATGGCCTTCGAGGGGACCGACATGGCCGAGACGGGGGCGGACCTCGCTCGCGACCACAAGAAGCGGTTCAAGCAGTACAAACGGGAAGTGCGCGAGGAGATAGACAACCCGATGCTCGAGCGCGTCGCGCCGGTGGGCACGGTCCTGCCGGACGTAACGCTCGAGTACCACCAGGACGGCAAGACGTTCGGCCGCCGGCTCGGCACGTACCCGCTGCTGGTCGGCGTCCCGGGCGAGCGCGAACTCGGCCGGACGCTCGACGTGGCGATCGTCGGTCACGGCTACCGCTCGGTGACCGGCGTGCCCCACCCGCTCGACGTCAACAGCGCCTCGATGGACGAGCTTTCGGCGATCCCGGGCATCGGCCGGAGCAGTGCGGGCGACATCGTCGTGAACCGACCGTACGAGTCGGCAGACGAGGTGGACTTGGACGCGGAGATCGCGGACTTCACGACGGTGCGGCCGTTCGAGAGCGCGGATTAGCGTCCGGCTCGTGCTCTGCGACGGGGCCGGCAACGACGCGGCGAAGGGCGCGCTCGTCGCGACCGAGC
>PXSA01000041.1:77063-84017 GCA_003023565.1 Halobacteriales archaeon QS_9_68_17 | reverse complement strand
TTTCTGGCCTCATAACCAGTTATGAACCCCGAATACAAAAGAGTAGCGATTGAATATCCGGCCATGCCATCGGCGGCAGAAGTCGCGCACCATGTCGGCCGTATCCCGCGCCTAAGGGCGCGGGTATTGGCCTCGTAGTTTCTATAAGCCCCGGCAACGGTCCCGTTTCTGACAGCCCCGGCCGTCGAGACGGGAGCGCAACGCCTCGGCGAAGCTACCTCGCAAGTATCTGGGATCGAACCGCGGAAAACGCCTTTTCGCGTCCGCGCCGTCCCTCCGGACGGCATGGAGCGATACATCGACCGGGAGACGATGCTGGATCTCACAGTGAACTTCATCCCACTCGGCATCCTCGCGTTCTTCTTCGTGGCCTTTCTCGTGTTCAACCCGTGGGGCTGGGACCCGCTGTTCACGTCGCTCGCGCTGTTTATCGTCGGGTGGCACTTCCTGTTGCTCGTGTTGTTGACGTGGCTGTCGGGCCGGACGATCGCGAAAGAGGAGAAAACCGGCGAGCCACAGCACACCGAGTGACGGCCGCCGATCCGCCGCCCCGGACCGCCCTATGAGTCCTATCTGCCGGGAAGCACGTCTCGGATGTCGAAGTCCAGTTCGTTCTCGTCTACGGACACGTCCTCGTCGAGCCGGTCCGCGAGAACGACGTTGACCACCGCGCCGACGAGCAACACGAGGCCGCCGAAGTAGAGCCACGTGAGCAAGAGGAGCACGGCACCGATAGTGCCGTACACCTCGTACGTACTCGCCACCGCGGCGTAGGCCTGGAACACGGCTTCCAGCGCCGCCCACCCGACCGCGGCGGCGACGGTTCCCGGGAGGACTTCACGGGGCGTCACGTCCACGTCGGGGAACACGTAGTACATCGGGAAGAACGCCAGCGTGAGCCCCGCGACCAGCAGCAGCGGATTGATCAGCCCGATGAACGGGATATCGGGGAACATCGCGAACGCCGCGCCGGCGACCCCCGCCGCCAGGATGGCGAAAAGGACGGCGAAGAGGACGACCGCCCCGTCGCGTAGCTGGTCGACTATCGACGACCGCTCCGCGACGCCGTACAGCACGGCGAACGCGGTGTCGATGCCGCGGAAGATCTTGAACGTCCCCCACAGGAGCGTGACGGCGCTGATGGCCGACAGGCCGGCCTGCCCGGTGTCGTCGGTGAGCGCGCTCGCGATCAGCAGCTGCGCGGTCGGCGTGAGGTACTCCTCGGTCAGTCGGACCACGTAGAGCGCGAGCGGGTCGTCGCCGACCGCGGCGACGACGAGAAAGAGGATGAGCAGCAGCGGCAGCAGCGAGACGAAGGCGTTGTAGGCGATGCTCCCCGCCATGAACGGGATGTTCTTCCGCCGGGTGACGCGGACGACGGCGACGGCGACCGCCAGCGCCCGCCGGAGTCGCGCACGCATGGCTCGCACTACGACCAGCAGCGCCAAAAGCGGCGGCCGCCGTCAGTCCGCGCTCCCCGTCTGACGGGGGGGCGTCGGCCACCGTCGGCGCGAGGACGCGCTCGACCGCGGGGTCGAAGCTGTTCGTGACGGCCCGACCGTCACGTTCGCGAGCGACGAGGCCGTCCTCGTCGAGGCCCTTGAGGTGGTGCGTGACCGTGCTGGGGTCGCGGCCCAGTTCCTCGGCGAGCGTCGACACCGTCGCCGGCCCGGTGTAGGCGAGCGTCTCCGGCACGGTCGCGGCCGCGTCGTCGGCCATCGCCGCGGCGAGTTCCCGCCCGTCGTCGGCAGGGAAGTAGCGGCGCTTGCCGCGGTGGTTTGCGGTGGCGATCAGGCCCCCGTCCTCCAGCACGCGGAGGTGGTGTCTGGCCGTCGACAGCGTCACGCCGGCGCGGTCGCACAGTTCCGAGAGGCGGACGCCGGGCGCGTCGTCGACGGTTTCGTACAGGCGCTCGCGGGACTCGTGTCCAGTCGGAGGACCGCCCGGCGGCGCTGCTGCGGGCGCGGCGCACAGCAGTACGACGACGGGCACGACGACGAGGCGAACCTCGCTGCTCGGACGCTGGAGCCGTCGCTTTGCACGGATCCGTAGTGTTTGTGGAATTACAAACATATTGTGGTGGACAGTTCGAGGATATTTGGAAAAATATAACAAAGCTTACCCCGAGATCCCGAACGGGTCATGTCTAATGATTCTTCACATCACGCGAACGACCACGAAGAGGGCACCGAACTCACGCGGCGAAGCGTGCTGCGGACGACTGCCGCCGCCGCAGGGGCCAGCGTGCTTCCGCTCGGCGTCGGCCGGGCCAGCGCCGCGGCGGGGACGGACGACGCGTTCCGCAACTGGCGGGTGCGGGAAGCGAGCCACGCCTGGGACCGCGGCTATCGCGGCAGACACGACCGCGCGATAGCGCTCACCGACAGCGGTATCGAGGCGCGCCACCCCGACGTCGGCCCGTGGAACGGCGTCCGGGCGGTGACGAGAGACGGGGAGTTCTCGCTCACCACCGACGCGGCCGACGCCGTCGACCGGCGCGAGCTCGACGCCGGTGAGTCGTTCTCGGGGACCGTCGGGCCGGGGACGTTCGCGACGCCCGCGACGAAGCGCCACGCGTTCACGACGCCAGCGGACGCGGACGAACTCGAGGCGAGTCTCGCGTGGACGCCGGCGGACGACGTGCAGGACCTGGAGTTCTACGTCGAGGACGCGGACGGCGACCGCGTCGTCACCGCCGCGACGGCGGAGAACCCCGAGCGGATCACCGTCGACGTCTCGGGCGGTGAGGAGTACGCCTTCGTCGTTGAGACCTGGGCGAACGTCGCCGCGGAGTACGAGATAGCGGGCGACTACTACGCGTACCGCGGGTCGCTCTCGGAGTTCACGGGGAACGTCTTCGCCCGCGGGGGGAGCGACCCCGCGCCGAAAGTCGTCGGGTGGTACAACGAGAACGACAGGTACGGGCGTTACGACCGGCCGCGAGACCCGAACGGACACGGGACGCACGTCGCCGGTATCATGGGCGGGAGCGGCCGGGCGAGCGCCGTCGACCCCGACCGCGTCACGGAAGACGACCCTCGGACGACGCTCGCGCTCGGCGAGTCGCTCACCTACGAGGTGGACGCCCGCGCCGAGACGGGCGTCTACGCCTCCGTGTACGGCGAGTTCGTCGAGGTGCGGATCGAGGCCCCGAACGGCGAGGAGCTCGCCGCGTCGACGGTCGGGGTCGACGACACGAGCGAGTGGGACAACAACGTCGTCGAGGCGGCGACCGTCCACGGCGAGGGCGAGGCGACGTACGCGGTTCACGTCACGCCGTACAACGGAGAGATCCTCACCGCGGCGCGCGTCGACCGCGTGAGCGTCGGCGCGGTCCTCGCCGAGGGCGAGACCGACGGCGACCGGTCGGCGGACGGGACCGGGACGATACACGCCGGTATCGCACCGAACGCAAGCCTCGTCGGGTTGCAGGGGCTCAGCGGCCCCACCGCGGACCTGGCGGCGTACGCCGACGAGTTCGTCGACGCGTTCAACCTGCGGACGGTGAACATGTCGTGGGGGTACGTCGGGGGCGCTCCCTTCGGCGCGGCCGGCGGCCTGCTGACGAGCGATCCGAGCCTCATCCGTCGGATCGCGGACGCCGGGATCCTCGTCGCTGCCGCGGCGGGCAACGCGGCGACGCCCGCGAACGGTAACGGGACGCCGGCGGTCGCGGACGAGGCGATCTCCGTGGTCGCGACCGGCCCCCTCGATGGGATCGCCGCGTACTCCAGCGGCGGGATCGCGGCCTACGACGAGGACGCGAACGAGGTCTACCGCAAGCCCGACGTGACCGCTCCCGGCGGCACCGCGACCGACCTCGCGCGGTCGGCGAAGACCGGGGACCCAGACGCGTCCGAGGACGAGCAGTCCCCAATCCGGGAGTACACGGGCAAAGCCGGCACGAGCATGGCCTCGCCGTACGTGGCCGGTATCTCCGGGCTCGTCGCGGACGCGATGGAGTCCGGCGACGCGCCCGAGGCGATCCGCCTCCCGGAGCCGGCGAGGGCGGACGGGGACGACGTCCTCCGACTCAAACAGGCGCTGCTGGCGACGGCGACCGAGACGGCCCTGACCGCTGCACCGTATCACCGTGCGCACGCACCGACGTACGACTTCGGGGCCCGGGACCCTTACGAGGGGTTCGGACGGGTGAATCCCGGAGCGGCGATCGACGCCGTGACGCGTGACCTGACGGGCACGACGAGCGACGCCGTGGGGCTGAACCTCCCCGAAGACGAACGCGCGGTCGCGGGATACGTCGCCGCCGGCCCCGGGACCGTGGACGTCTCCGTCGACGTCTCGCGCCTCTCCGGTGCGAACGCGGGAGCCGCGAAGGGCGACCCCCACGTCGACCTGTTCGTCTACGACGCCGCGAACCCGGGACGAAACGGTGACCCGAACGTCCTCGCGCGCTCGCAGGGTCTCGACGGGAACGCGTCGGCGACCGTGTCGTTCGGCCGCGACGCCGGCGAACGAGTGCTGTACGCGGTCGCCAAACTGGTGAACGTGCCGGGCGTCGTCAACGGCTACGACGTCCAGGCGCACCTCGACGTCGCCGTCGACGTCTCCGAGGGGTTCTTCGTCGACGGTCGCCGCGAGGACGACGGAAGCGTCTTCACCGGGGGCCAGACCGACCGGATCGACGTCGCAGTCGACCCCTCAGAGCGGTCGCGCGTCCGCGACGTGATCCCGGCGGAGTGGACCGTGATCACGGAGTACAGCGACGATGTCGAGGCCGTCGAGGAGTCCGGTGAAGGAGTGAAGTACGTATACTTCGCGGAGGAGGCGACCGCGGACGCCGAGACGACGTACACCTACTTCGCCGAGGCTCCCGACGACCCCGCGGCGTCCGGGGAGTACGTCTTCGGCCCCGCGGAAGTCGCGCCGGCCGACCGCTGGGTCGCCGTCGGCGGCACGAGCGACACCAACGTCGTGCTGGGTCAGGAGACGTAGGCTCCGGCCCAGCCGAACGTATCGCCCTGCACCACCGGAGTCGTCCGGGCAGACGGATCCGTTATCGAGGGGCGAAAGAAGGAAATTTTAAACGTTTGGAATGAGAACATTTTCGTATGGATCTATCGAAACGGTTCGTAACCGTCGCTTTGGTCGCCCTTCTCGTCGCCGGTGCCGGCTGTGCCGGCCTGACCGGCGGCGACGCCGGCAGCGACGACGACGCGGAACAGTACGAGAACGCGACCGCCGTGCAGGAAGCCGCCATGGAACGGATGCAGGACGTGGAGTCCTACACGTTCACGATGGAGACGTCGATGACGTCGGAGAACATGACGATGAACTCCACCAGTGAGGGAGCCGCGAACATCGCGGACCGTCGCCTCCGGCAGAACCAGACGGTGACGATGCGGATGCAGGGGCAGAACATGACGATAAACAGCACGTCGTACATGATCGGCGACACGATGTACTCGTCGTACGACGGCGGTGCCTGGCAGACGATGAACATCTCGAACATGCCCGGCGGAATGAGCGTCGACGAGACGTGGAACCAGAGCGACACGATGGAGCAACAGGAGGCGCTGTTGAACGGCTCTAACGTCTCGTTCGGCGACGAGAAGACGACCACCGTCGACGGGAGAGAGGTTTACGTCATCGAGATCGATATCGACGAGGAGGAGTACATGAAGGTGATGGACCAACAGATGATGAGCAACGCCCAGCAGCAACAGCAGACGGGCGACATCAACGTCTCGAACATCAGCATCACGCAGTACGTCGACACCGACAGCATGTACGTGGTACGGACCGATATGAGCCTCGAAATGACCACGAACGGTCAGACGATGAATCAGGAGATGACGATGACGTTCGACGACTTCAACGAGGACGTGTCGATCGAGGCCCCGGTCGAAACCGGTGACGCGACCGTCGCGGCGTAACTACTCTCCCTCGGTCTCCGTTTCCTTCGCCGTATCAGTCGCTGAGAGAGCGATCTCTCTCGCCTCGTCGTCCTCGATGAACGCCCCTTCACCGCCGACCGTGAACCGCCCGTCGCCGGGTTCGAGGACGAGCGTGTTCTCGACGGGGAAGGCGTTGTTCGTCGGTTCGACGAGCCCCTGCCGGACGTCGGCGATGGGCGCGTTCACGACCTCGCCCTCGGGCGTCTCGAACTCCGCAGCGATCGGCGTGTCGGCGCGGAGTCGTTCGAGACGGCTTCGCCGTCTCGTGATGACGAGAGACCGAAGGTCTCTCGGACCACGCCGAGGGAGTAGGGTAGGGTAGTTTACACGCGCCGTACCGGTAGGCGAGCGGTCGCGGTCGCTGCATCTATCCTGACGGGAGTAGGTCCGCGAACCTCCACGATCGGTCGCCGTCGTGCGATTTCCGGATCGGGATCCGCGCGCACCGTCGGCTATCGGCGCGACAGCGGCCCGCACGGCGGCGCTCGGCAGTCCCGCGTCCACGTCGCCGTCGGCAAGACTGCGAACACCGCCACGTTCGGTCCGGAAAGCGGGTCGCTACCGACCCTTGCGGGCCGCGAGACCGACCGTGAGACGCTACAGGCTGGCAGTGACCGAGAAGTCCGCTGGACACGGCTGTGGCGTCCGGATCGGTCGTAAAGATCCGGCAGTGCTCGTCCGATGGCCCCCCGTAGTGGAGAAGAGTGACCGCTCGGTAGTCAGTAGCTCGACGGAGCCAGCGCCTCGACGGTCCGCTCGACCGTCGGCTCGTCCGCGTTGCCCGGGATCGTCACCATCGGCCGGGCGACGCAGTCGATGCCGGCGACGGATCGGAACTGCTCACGGGCCTGCTCGGGCGTGCCCGCGACGCCGAGCGCGTCGACCATCCCGTCGGTGACGTTGCCGGCCGCAGCCGCGCGGTCGCCGTCGCGCCAGGCCTCGGCGACGGCGGCCGCGTCGTCGGGGAACCGCTGGGCGACCGCCCGCTCGTAGCCGCGGCCGTTGCCGACGTAGTAGGCGACGTGCTTCCGGATGG
>PXSA01000041.1:0-77022 GCA_003023565.1 Halobacteriales archaeon QS_9_68_17 | reverse complement strand
CCATCCGGAAGCACGTCGCCTACTACGTCGGCAACGGCCGCGGCTACGAGCGGGCGGTCGCCCAGCGGTTCCCCGACGACGCGGCCGCCGTCGCCGAGGAACGCCCGCGTGAGTTCGATGGTCTCGTGAGCCCGGCGGACGGGGTTGGGGTCGTCCCACTCCGCGCCGTGGAGGTCCTCGACGGCCTTCCGCGTCGAGGTTCCGACGCCGAGGCGGAAACGGCCGTCGGAGACGCGGTCGAGCGTGGCGGCGGTCATCGCCAGCACGGCGGGCGACCGCGAGAAGACGTTCAGGATCGCCGTTCCGAGGGTGACCTCGTCGGTGTGGGCGGCGATGTCGGTGAGCTGGACGACCGCGCTCGTCCCCCAGAGTTCGCCGAGCCAGATGCCGTCGTAGCCCAGATCCTCGGCGCGGGCGGCGATGTCGGTGAGGCCTTCGCGGGTCTGCGGGAGCAGGAGGTCGGTCGGCATGAGCGTAGCCACGTCGCGGGGGGGGAAAAACGAGGGCGGTGGACGGCCGCGCGGCCGGCCCGCGCGTCGGGAAACAGACTCACTCGTTCGTTATCCGACGCCGGTCCGGCGAGGTGAGCCGGTGGGCGTACTCGTCGAGCGACAGCGCGAAGTCGCGGTCGGTCGGCAGGTCGACCCAGAAGCAGTCGAACTCGCGGCCGCGTTCCTCGCCCTCGTCGGTGACGACGTGCGTCCAGCGGTCCCGCGGTTCGTCGACGGCCGCGTGGAAGAAGTGACGGACGTACCGCCGCGAGGCGCGACGCGTCCACACGTCGGTTACGAGGTGGCGAACGCCGCCCAGGAAGACGAGACCGCTCTCCTCGGCGACCTCGCGGACCACCGCCTCGCGCGGCGTCTCGTCCGGTTCGATAGTGCCTTTCGGGACCTGGAGGCGATCGTGGCCGGGTCCGTCGAACACCAGAAGCTCTCGGTCGCCGTCGCCGCGCGTGACGTACGCGCACGCCTTCTGGACGTACGTGACCTGGTCGTCGCCCATCCCGTGAGAGTGTACCACGCAGCGATACATAAAGCGCGGGTGCGGGTGGTCCCGTAGCGTTCAGAGAAGCGGTTTCCAGCGGTTAGTGGAACAGCTGCAAGCCCTCGGCTGTCTCGGCTTCTGCTCGCGGGCCGGAGGCCCGCTCGCACGGCTCGGGGCAACTCCGTCGCCTCGCTGCCCGCGACTCGCTGCGTGCGTTCGCTCGCCGTTGCTCGCTCCCGTACTTGCGTCGTCGGGGGTCGCCGAGCACGGAGGGAGCGAAGCTCCCTCCAGCAGCCGGGCGGCGACGCCGCCTGGCGAACGTCTCGCCCTTTCGATCCACCAGGATCGCCGGCTGGGTCGCCGAGCGTGACCGGCCAGTTTCGATGCGTCTCTGAACACCGCCAGGTAGTCCGGAGCGAGCCTCGTGCATGTCGACCCGGCGGAAAAAGCGGTCAGCGAACGGTCCGTCCCCACAGCCCTCAGTTCATACCGGGCGAGTCGGGGCGACCGGTGCCCTCGGAGCCTGGAGACTCCCGCTTGCCGCGGTCCTCGTGGAGGGACACGGGGCCGCCGATGTCGCTCGCGACGGTGACGCCTCGCGCCGCCTCGGCACCCCAGAACGACGTATCTGTGGTAGCTCGCAAGGGTGTCGGGGGTCGTCGGGGCGGTGACGTCGTGAGCGGTTACGCCGCCCGCGCGAGTTCCGGGAAGTCGTCTTCGAGTCGGTACTCGCCAACGACCTCGGGGTCCGTTGGATCGTTCCGCCCCGGTAACTCGATCGGTTCCGGAGGACCGCTCGGAGTCGCGCTGGCGCGTTCTAGTTATATCAGTTCGATCGAAACGGGTTTCGAGAGTCCCCCTCATCGCGCGCTACACCCCGTCGCGGCGTCCGTCACGAGAGTCGCGACGGCCCCGTCGACGACTGTGACCCGAATCCGCGCTATGCGGTCGAATCCGTCGCTCGCGCTCGCGTTCGCGTAACGGCCCACAGGACGGCCGCAACGCCCCCGGCGGCGACGGCCGGCCAGCGGTCGCTGCTCAGGTACAGGCCGCCCGCCGGCGGGTGATACTGCGTGAGCGGCCAGAAGACGGGATAGGCGTAGCCGCTCGCCTTGAGCAGCAGGAGGTCGAGAGCGTGGTGGGAGACGGCACCGACCGCGAGCAGGGCCAGCACGGTTCGACGCTGGTCCGGACCGACCAGCAGCGCGCCGAGGCCTCCGACGAGGACCGACCCGCCGAGAGTGTGCAGCGGGTCCCACGAGAACGGGACGGCGAGCAGCGCGTCGACGGCGGCGCTGGGGAGGAGGATCCGGACTTTGACCAGATCGGGCGAGAGCGCGCCGAGCATGACGAGCGTGACGTGGGCGGGGCGCAGGCGGTCGTTCGAAAGCCGCAGCAGCGTTCCGAGGCTGTAGCCGACGAGGACGTGCGTCAGCACGTCAGGCATCGCGATCACCGTCCGCGGCGTCGGAGCGAGGTCGCGGCGCGAACGCCGCGCGGGAGCGGTCGAAGCGCCACTGCCGCGCGAGTCGCGCGAGCACCCAGAGGCCGCCGAGAAACGAGACGACGTACATGTACCGTAGCTCCCACGGTTCCCGGGCGAACATCCCGTCCACGGCGAGCGTCCGGCCATCGCGGAGCGTCCCGGAGGCGGTCACGCTGTCGCCGGGGTCGACGGACTCGTCGGCGTTCCGGAGCGTGATCTCGGCCGCGGCACCGCCGCCCGTGACGCGAACGACTGCGGGGTCCGTCTCCACGACCGTGCCGCCGACGGTGACGCGCTCGCCGGCGTACGCCTCGGGGGCGGGCGCGACCTCGTCCTCGTCGGGGAAGTGGTTCGCCGACGGGTCGGGCGCGACGGTCCCGCCGAGAACGAGCAGGCCGGCGAGCGCGAGGAGGAGCGCGCAGAACGCGCCTGCGCGGCCGTACCGCCCGGCGACGCGGTCGTCGGTCATCGCCGGATGGTTTCGAGGGCGACGTGGTCAGTCTTTCGTCGCGACGGCGGGCCGGACGTCGACCGCACCGCTGTCGCGGTGGCCGTCTCCACCGCCAGCGGGGCCGCTTCCGACGGCTGACGACCGGCGGCCGCCGTCAAGCGCGGCCTCCGACGAGGTCGGCCAGTCCCTCGCCCAGTTCGACCGTGGGTTCGTAGCCGAGTTCGGCCCGCGCCCGGGACACGTCGGCGACGCTCTCGTCGATATCGCCGGCGACGGGGTCGGTGTGGACGATATCCGAGTCGGCGTCGAGCGCGTCCCGGACGCGTTCCGCCAGTCGGCGGATCGTGACGGCGTCGCCCGTGCCGACGTTGTAGCTTCGGCCCGACGCGTCCGCAGTCGCGGCGCGGAGGTTCGCCCGCACGACGTCATCGACGTGGACGAAGTCGCGCGTCTGCGTCCCGTCCCCCTCGACGGTGATGTCGGCGTCGCGGCTGGCCTGGTCGCGAAAGACGTCGATGACGCCGGCGTAGTCGCCGCCGGTCTGACCGGGGCCGTAGACGTTGAAGTACCGCAGCGCGACCGCGTCCAGTCCGTAGAGGTCGGCGTAGAGGTGGACGTAGTGGTCGGCCGCGAGCTTGTCGAGCCCGTACGGTGAGGTCGGGTCGAGCGGATGGCCCTCGTCGATCGGCGTGTACTCCGGGCGACCGTAGACGGCGGCGCTGGAGGCGACGACGACCGTGGCGTCCGCCTCGCGGGCGGCTTCGAGGACGTTCAGCGTCCCCGTCGCGTTGGTCGTGTGGCTCTCGACGGGGTCGCCGACGGAGGCCGGGACGCCGACCATGCCGGCCTGATGGAACACGACGTCGACGCCGGTCGTCGCCGCGGCGACCGCGTCGGCGTCGCGCACGTCCGCCTCGACGGCGGTGGCGTTGTCGGGGACGGCATCGCCGCCCGTGTCGCGGTCGAGGACGGTCACGTCGGCGTGCGGGGCGAGCGTGCGGGCGAGATGGCCGCCGATGAAGCCCGTACCGCCCGTGACGAGGACGTGGTCACCGGCCAGCCGCTCTGTGGGGATCGCCATCGATGTTCGTCCCCTCGACGCCCAGGGCTTAAGCCTCCGTGCCGGTCGCCGACGTCAGCGGATGCCGTCGGCACTCGTTCGTCCTTCCCGGTCAGTGCGCACTTGGAGGGCCGGACGCCGTCCATCAGCAGCGGTGCGGTCACCGTGAACGCTACTGAAGTGGCGTCCGACACTCCAGTGTCGGTAGAACGAGAGTCCACTGACAAGCCCCTCTTCAGAGGTGGGTAGCTAACAACGCCGAGGGCGAACCGCAGTCCCCATCGGCCGCAGCGCCGGCCCGTATCGTCCCTGGTCCTCTTCGAACGCTTAGAAAGCCGGTACTCGGCGATTTCGGTGAAACTCCTCGAAACACACGGTTTCGTTCGTCGATTGTTCAGTTTTTGACGGTTCCACCGACCAATACGCTTAACTCCTCGCCGTTCCCCTGGCTGCACAATGCACCCCGAAGCGATCGAGCAGTGCGCACACTGCCAGTCGAGTTCCCCCGTCACCTACCACGAGATCGGATCCGATCCGGAGTCGAGTATCACCGCCCGTGTCCCCGTCTGCGAGGACTGTTTCTCCCCCACTGGACGGTAAGCCGAGGCGAGTCAACACTCCCGATCACTCCAGGAACCGCGCCCGCAGTCGGCGCAGCGTGTCCGCCAGCACCGCCGTGTTCTCGGCCGGCGTGAGCACCTTCGCGCGCTCGTCGAAGTCGACCGCACCGACATCGGTCAGTTTCCCCATGTGCGTCTGGTAGAGGCCGATGTACACCGCCTTTCGCTGCCTGCCGGTCACCGCCGTGCGGCCGACATCGTACTGGCGGGCCGCGACGCGTTCGGCGGCGTCCGCGAGGGGCAATGGGTCGTCGCGGTCGTCGATGATCTCGATCGTGTAGCGACGGCGTTCGTTGCTCAGACACGCAAGGGCCTCATCGAGGGAGAGGTCGGTCGTCGCGGTTGCTGGCGGCGAGCCCATCACCGGGTAGTAGGACTTCGGCCACTTATCGCTGTTGTTGAAAGCCTAACACGAGTTGAGCGAGGACCGGCACACGTCGCCGTGACGAACCCAGCGGTTGCGGCGGGTCCCGGCGGTCGGACGCGCGAAGCGCACGATCGAAGCGGATCGCCGCCGGAGGTCGACGCGTCCGGAGATGACTCAGCGCTTCCTCGTCATGGGCGACAACCACGGCGACGCGGGATCGCTTCGACGAGTGCTTGCGGCCATCAAGGACGACCCCGTCAACGCCGCGACGGCCCTGTGGGACGACCCGCCGAACGGGTTCCACGCGGCGTTCCGCGACTACCTGTCCGCGGTCGACGACGACCGCGACGCGTTTCACGATGGGATGGTAGCGTCAGGCGAGACGACGACCGAAGACGATATCGACGATATCCTCTACGGGTGAGTGTTTTCGTCGATACGGGCGTGTTCTACACCCATCACGACACTGACGCCGACCGACACGACGCGGCGGTCGCCGCGTTCGACACACTACTCGACGGAACGTATAGTCAACCGTACCAGCAACTACGTGCTCGGTGAGACGGTGACGCTGACGCGTGTTCGAGCGGGATCGTTTGAGGCAGCGGACGCCGTCGCGCGTCGAGTTCTCGGTGAGGATCCGTATCCGAACGTGGTCGAAACGGTAAACGTTGAACCGGACGACGTTCGGGCGACGGTCGAAACGTTTCGACGCTATGACGACCACGACCTCAGCTTCACTGATGCGTCGACCGTCGCCGTGTGTGACGCACGTGGCACCGACTCCGTGTTGAGTTTTGACTCGGATTTCGGTGGCCTGCTCAACCGCGTCGAACCGACTGTCTGACGTGTCGACACCCGATTCCGCGACCACGAGCGAGGTAGCGGTAGGCCTTTGTGCGTGTGTACACAAACACAGAGTATGGGGACGAAGACGATCGGGGTCCGAACGGAGGTCTACGAGCGTCTGAAGGCGCGAAAACGAGACGACGAGAGTTTCACCGACCTCGTTGATCGGATGCTAGATGAGACGACGCCGGACTGGCGTGACGGGTTCGGGACGCTCTCGTCCGAGGAGAGCGACGAACTCGAACGGATCACGTCTGAAGCGCGCGAAGCGACAAGTGACGGACTCTCGAAACGGCAGGTAGCAGCACTGGAAGAGCTGACGGCCCTCGACGAGGAGCCCGATGAAACTGCTTGACACGACGTTTCTCATTCACTACTGGGCCGGAGAGGAACGTACGAGGGAGTACCTCGAACGACACGCGGACGACAACGAGTTCGTCACGACAGCCATCAACCTCAAAGAGATCGCTGCAGGTAAAGAACTACAAAGTCAGTTCAACCAGAACGAGATCCGGTCGACGTTCAACTGGGTGGAGGTCATCCCGTTCGATAGTGAACACGCGTTCATCGCCGGGCAACTGGAGGCGGACCTTCGGAGAGACGACACCGTCGACCAAGACAAGATAAACGCGCTTGTCGGCGACCTACTTATTGTGGCCGTCGCCAAGCAGCGGGGCGCACCAGTCGTCACGCAGAACGAGGACGATTTCGCGATGTTTGACGGCGTTACGGTGGAAACGTACTGACGATCGAGGAAATTAGCCCCGTCACTACTCGGGGAGCGTGTTCGAGACGTCTCTTTGTTCTGCTAAGGGCAATGGGTAACGATCCGGCGGTCCGGACGCGCAGTATCACTCTTGCCACACTTCGATCCCGGTCGCGGCGACATCCTCGAAGGTCGCCTTCCAGCCACCGACTTTCACGGGGCCGTCCTCGGTGTCCAGTGTGACCGAGGCGTACGTCGGCGGCGAACGCATGTAGTCCACGTCGACCGGGCCGCCGGCGTCGTACTCGACGATCGGCCCCTCCCAGGTGCCGGTCTCGTGCGTGTCCGTCCGCCGACCCTCGACGATGGCGGCGAAGCGCTCGCCGTCGTCGAAGCGCTCGCGGAGGTCGATGATCGTCCGCCACGGGTCGAGGTAGCGTTGCGGGAACCCCGCTGCCTCCTGGATGACGCGGGACGCGTTCCAGATCTGCTCGCCGTAGTTCTGGAACAGCAACACGAGGTTCGACTCCTGACTGATGATGTACGACTGCTGGTCCTGGGCGGGGTGCTTGCTCGAGAAGATCCCGTAGGCGCAGTCGGCGACGACGAACGTGTCCGCGGCGGCGCGGTGGCGGATCCGGAGCCGCTCGGGGAACTCCCGGCCGACCTCGTTCGGGTCAGTGCCGGTAAAGAGGACGCGGACGGTGACGCCGCGGTCCGCGGCGTTGACGAGCGCCGGTTCGAGTTCGGCGTACCGGTCGTTGGGGATACACACCGTCAGCCAGTAGTCCGCGGTGTTGACGGCGCTTTTCGCGTGGCGCAGCGCCGTCTCTTCGCGCTTGACCATCGACACGAAGTCCGTGAGCTCTCGCTCCGTCCGCTGGTGGAGTTCCTCGAGCGAGGACGCGGCCGACGAGACGGTCTCGGAGAGGTCGCTGACCCGCCGCCGCTTCAGGTCTTCGAGGACGGTCTGTGGCGAGGGCGCACTCACTTCCTTGCCCCGACTGCCGGACCGGGCCTCGACCAGGCCGATGTCCTCGAGGTTGTCGATGACGTCGTAGATCCGCCCTTGCGGGACGCCCGACTCGTCGACGAGTTCGCTCAGGGGGATCTGGCCGGCTTGCACGGCGGCGACGTACGCTTTCGACTGGTACTCGGTCAACCCGAGATCCTGTAACTTCCGGAGCAGTTCGGGGTCGGTCATAGCTGGATGGATGCGAGTGCGGCCGTCGAGGCGCGCTGACTACGTCGTTCTACTCCCTTCGGGAATAAGTCCCCACCGGTCTTTCGGGACGTCCTCGGAACGAACGATCCGACTCGTCGGTCGCTGTCGTCGTTCGGCCGAGAGCCGTGACAGCCGCCCGGTGTAAAATTATAACACCGTAGCGTGGTTGTTATTCACCATGTACGCGAACCCACCGGCGGCGGACTTCGGCGAGGCCGAAACGCTCCTCGAACCCGAGGGAAGCGGCGAAGGACACTGGGTTGGCGCGCCCTGCGTCCACCGTCACGACGGTACGACGTATCTCGCGGTCCGCGAGCGCGACCCCGAGCGTCGGGGCAACAGGGTCACCCTCTACGAGTACGACGACGGCGACCTCTCGTCGCTGTTCACGGTGACCGCGGAGGAACTCGGCGTCGTCAGTACCGAGCGGGCGGCGCTCGCGACGAACCCCCGGACCGGCGACGTGCAGCTCTATCTGTCGGTCGACCGCGGCGGGAACGACTGGGTGATCCACAAGTGCGCGGACGCCGCCGGGGTCGCGGACATCGATCCGGCCACGAGTCGCCCCGTGTTCCGCCCCGAGCCGGGGACCACCGAGGCCGGAACGGTGAAAGATCCCTGCATCGTGACCGTCGGCGGGCGCTACTACATGTTTTACGCCGGCACGGACGGGGTGTCCGAACAGGCGCACCTCGCGACGAGCGTCGACGGGGACACGTGGGAACGCGTCGCGGCGAACCCCGTGCTCGAACGCGCGTACTGGCACGACCACCACACGCGCGTCTCCGCGGTGGTGCCCGCGTCGGACGCGCCGGCGTGGCTCGTCTTCTACGGCGGCAGCGGCGTCGCCGACGAGGGGCGGACGTGGAACCTGCGGACCGGGCTGGCGATGACGACCGACCTCCGCGAGTTCGTCGACACCTGTCCCGACGGGCCGCTGTACGCCTCGCCGACCGCCGACCGGGCGACCGGCCTCTCGTCGTTCGGGACGTGCCGCTATCTGGACGTGCTTCGACACGGAGACACGTGGGAGCTGTTCGCCGAGGTCGCCCGGGACGACGGGAGCTTCGACCTCCGGCGGACCGTGGTGCCGGCGCCAGAATGAGGCGTTGGGCGGTCCCACGACAGTGGCTTTATTGAAACTATCTATGACAAGAATTTTATTAAAACAACTGTTAGCGAGGTGGCTGAGTGATCGGATGAGGGTTCCACCAGCAGTGTTATTCATGTGTAGGGTCTACACACATCTGTAATGTCAGAGGAGAAAACTCGGGTCGATTTCAACGCCCCCGTTTCGCTCGTAGACCAAGCGGACGTGGTCGCTGACCTTCTCGAGGTCTCTCGGACGCAACTCCTCATTGAGGCGCTTCGAGACGAAATTGAAGAACTCGCCACCGATGACGGATTCCGGCGGATGATCAGCGACGCGTACTATTCCGGAGAGATCGATTTCGAGACCGTCGAATCGATCCTCGGTACAGAAGAAGCGATGCGGATGAAACTCTTGCGAGCTTCGCTGAACCGCGACCCACCCGAACCGCAGATCGAAAGCGAACTTCCACCATCCGCGGAATTTTACGACGGTGACGTTCCCGAGTGGACTCCTCACGACGAAGCAGACGAGACGGAGTCACGCTCATAGCGATGGGCGAACGCGCCATCACTATCGTCGATACAAACGTTCTCCTCGATCTTGCAACACCAGTGGTTGACGGACGTTCTCGGGCTCCGACTGGTGAGGACCCACTCAAAACGGTGCTAACGGGGTACGACGTCCACGTCCCATCGAGTGTCCTGGGCGAAGTGAGTAAGGCACAGGGAAGCGACGATCTACTTTCGGCAGCTGCGGACCTAGTTTTCCGAGCTTCGCATCATCTCACCACTCACGACGTCGATGCCGAAATTGACGATCCGCTTGACTTTGGTCTTGACCGGGGTGAATCACACGGAATTTGGCTTGCAAACGAGCTTTCCGCTGCGATGTTCGTTACGGACGAATTCAATACAACGAACTATCTCTTCGTTTCTTTGGCACTAAATGACCGAAACATCTTGTTCACGACCCCACATATCCTGTGCGTACTGACCGATCGCGGACTCCTCACACCGCAGTACGTAGATGCTGTATTGACGTACTATATCGAGACGAAACAGTGGGATCGGCAGTACGTAGACCAACTGCGAAACACCTATCTCACCGAGTAAACGAACCGAAGAAGAGTGGAAGAGACACGCTCTGGAGCTTTCAACAGAGCCTCGACCGCCTCGTTCGCGGCCCGGTGAGACGGAAACGAGAACAGCGCCTCAGTAGCGGACGGTCTCCGACCGCCGCTTTCCGTCCTGCGCCCGCCGAAGTTCGCCGCCGGTGTCCGCGTCGAACAGGTGGAGCGCGTCGGGCGACACCGTGACGGGGACGGTGTCACCGGGTGACGGCCTGACTGTCGGCGGCACGACTGCTGTCAACTCGCGGGACCCGATCTCGAGGTGGACGAAGTTGTCGTTCCCCTGGTACTCGGAGACCGAGACGGTCGCCTCGAAATCGGCCGTCGCCGGGTCGTTCAGTCGGAGGTTCTCGGGTCGCACGCCGACGGTGACGGGGTCGCCGTCATCGAGCGGGAGGTCCCCCCGCGGTATCGACGCGAAGCGAAGCCGCCGGTCGCCGACGGCGACGTGGAAGTCGTACCGGCCGTCCTCGCGACTGGTGGTCGCCGGGAGCTGATTCATCGCGGGGTTCCCGAGGAAGTCCGCGACGAATCGGTCGGCGGGGTTCTCGTAGACGGCTTCGGGCGGCCCGAGTTGACGGAGCGTGCCGTCGTCGAGGACGGCGACCCGATCGGCCATCGTCATCGCCTCTTTCTGGTCGTGGGTGACGTAGACGGTGGTGATGTCGAGCTTCTCCTGGATCTGCTGGAGTTCGGTCCGCATCTCGGCGCGGAGCTTCGCGTCGAGGCTCGCGAGCGGTTCGTCCAGCAGGAACACGTCGGGCTCGCGGACCATGGCCCGACCGAGGGAGACCCGCTGTTTCTGCCCGCCCGAGAGTTCGGTGACGTCCCGGTCCAGGAGCTCGCCGATATCGAACATCTCGGCCATCTCCTCGACGCGAGCGTTCCGTTCCGCCTCCGAGAGGTCGGTCGAGTGTTTGAGGCCGTACGCCATGTTCTCCCGGACGGACATCATGGTGTAGAGCCCGTAGTCCTGGAACACCATGGCGATGGAGCGGTCGCTCGGCGGCGTGCCGGTCACGTCGCGGCCGTCGATGGTGATGCGGCCCTCCGACACCGTTTCGAGGCCGGCGATCATCCGCAAAGTCGTCGTCTTCCCGCAGCCGGACGGCCCCAGCAGTACCAGCAGTTCGTCCTCGACGGTCATCGAGATGTCGTCGACGGCCGTCTCGGTACCCTGTACGTCGTCGAAACGCCTGGTGACGTCGTCGAGGCAGAGTTCTACCATCGGCGACCACCTTGTCGGGCTCGGGACCCGCGCTTCAGCGGGCCGCTCACGCCATCGCGGCCGCGTGGACGCTCTCTCCGTCCGGGTGAAACCCCGGTCGCCGCAGTCGCAGTGCGCGGTGTCATCGAAGCCGCCCTCCGTTCCTATCGAACGCGTACACCGCGTCGCGGTCGAAGGCGATCCGCACGCTGTCGCTGTCTCGCAGTTCGTCGGGCACCGTCCGGGCCCGGGCGACCATCTGCGCCGCGCCCGCCTCGAGGGTGAGTTCGTACGCCCGCCCGATAGGTTCGAGGACCGTCAGCGGGCACTCGTACACCGACGACGCCGCCTCCGGCGCGGCGTCCTCGACGAACCCCCCGGTCTCGTCGACGAGATAGAGGTCCTCCGGTCGGATACCCACCTGTGCGGCGCGGTCGGGCGACGCCGCGGCGAGTCCCGCGACGAGTCCGTCGGCGGTCGCGCCGGCGGTGTTCTCGCCGGCGACTGAGACGATGTTCATCGACGGGTCGCCGAGGAAGTCGGCGATGAACGTCGAGTTCGGGTCGCGGTACACTTCCTCGGGCGCGCCGACCTGCTCGATGCGACCGTCGTTCATGATCGCGATCCGGTCGGCGACGCTCATCGCCTCCTCCTGGTCGTGGGTGACGTAGACGGTGGTGATACCGAGGCGCTGCTGGAGGTCCCGCAGTTCCGAGCGCGTCCGCACACGCAGCTTCGCGTCGAGGTTCGACAGCGGTTCGTCCATCAGCAGCACCGACGGTTCGCGAGCGATCGCCCGCGCGATGGCGACGCGCTGGCGTTGACCGCCGCTCAGCGCGGCCGGCTCCTTGTCCAGCAGGTCGTCGATGTCCAGCAGTTCGACGGTCGACTCGATGCGGCGGGTCCGTTCGGCGTCCGACAGATCGGTCTTCCGCAGCGGGAAGCGGATGTTCCCCCGAACCGTCTTGTGCGGGTACAGCGCGTAGTTCTGGAACACCATCGCCACGTCGCGGTTCTGCGGCGTGGTCCGGGAGACGTCGGTGCCGCCGATGATGACCGATCCGTCGGTGACGCTTTCGAGGCCGGCGACCATCCGCAGGGTCGTCGTCTTGCCACAGCCCGACGGCCCGAGCAGGACGAGGAACTCGCCCTCGGCGACGTCGAGCGAGACGCTGTCGACGGCGACCGTGCTGTCGTACCGTTTCGTCAGCGCGGCGAGTTCCACCGTCTCGCCGCCCTGCTCGGCGGTCATCTCCCTCGCGAGCGCCGTCCCCTCACTGTCGGCCGCACTCGCTTCGGCGGTTCGGTCGCTGTCGGCGGTCGGTTCCGGCGCGTCGGCGTCCGGTGAGTCTGTCTCGTGCATTGTCATCCTTCCACTGCCCCCGCGGTCAGTCCTTCGACCATGTACTTCTCCAGGTAGAGGAACATCACGATGATGGGAAGCGTCGTGAGAAACGACGCGGCCATGATCTGGCCCCAGACGTTCGAGAAGTTGGCGTTCATCTGCTCGATCCCGATCGGGAGGGTGAGCTTGGACTGCGACTTGAGAAACACCGACGCGAACAGGTACTCGTTCCAGGCGATCTTGAACGCGAACAGGAACGTCGCGACCAGAACGGGCAGCGAGAGCGGGACGATGACCCGGAAGATGGTCTCGACCCGGGAGTAACCGTCCAGCATGGCCGCCTCCTCGATGGCGACCGGGATGCTCTCGAAGTAGTTCCAGAGCATGTACAGCGTCAGCGGCAGCGTGCTCACCGTGTAGGTGATGAGGAGGCCCAGACGCGTGTCGACGAGGCCGAGAACGGAGATGAGCTTGAACAGCGGGACGACGACGGTGATGGCCGAGAGCATGTAGACGACGACCACGCCCCGCCGAATGATCGTGTTGCCGGGGTACTCCAGGCGGGTGAAACTGTACGCGCCGATGACCCCGATGACGAGCGAGAACATCGCGGTGATGAACGCCACGACCGCGCTGTTCAGGAAGTAGCTGGTGAACGCGAACGTCTCGGAGCTGAACAGGACGGTGTACTGCTTCAACGTGACCGCCTCCGGAAGCAGCGAGGGGTCGTTGGCGTAGATGGCGTCGTCCGGCGAGATGCTCGTGATGAACATCACGTAGAACGGGAACAGCGACACGAGTAGCGTGAGCCCCAGACTGACGTAGAAGCCGAGACGGCGCAGTCGGCCGTCGCGACGCACTTGCTGCCGGAGCAGGCGCACGCCGGACGCGGACTCGCGGGCCGCGCCGGCGATGATGGTGAGCCAGCTCATACGCTGTCCTCCCCGAACAGGGTGATGAACCCGATGACCAGGAGTATCTGGATGACGAACAGGAGCAAGGCGATCGCCGCCCCGAGCCCCTGTTCGAAGTTCGCGAACGCCGTCCGGTAGGCCAGGATCGGAAGCGTCGTCACCTGCCTCGTGAGCAGCCATATCTGCGCGAACGCGTTGAACTCCCAGATACCCCGCAACAGGACGATGATCGCGATGGTACCCCGCAGTTCGGGCAGCGTGATGTCCTTGAACTGCGCGATCGCGCTCGCGCCGTCGATGCGTGCGGCCTCGTACATGGACTCGGGGATGGCCTGTAACCGCGCGACGAACAGCAGGAACGCGAACGGGAAGTTCCGCCACGCCGAGAAGACGATCACCATCGGGAGCGCCGTCCCGCTCCGCTGGAGCAGGCCGACGCGACTGCTGTAGAGGCCGAGATCCGCGAGGAGGCTCGGGATCGAGCCCCAGAGCGGACTGAGCATGAACTGCCAGACGAACGCCACCGCGATGATCGGCGTGACGTGGGGAAGCAAGACGAGGCCGCGAACGAGGCGACGGCCGCGGAACTGGCGGTCGAACAGCAGCGCCACCGCGAGGCCGATCACCGTCGAGAGGACCGTACTCCCGACCGTGAACAGCACGGTCGTCGAGAACGCCGACCAGAACTGCCCCGACGTGAGCAGGTCGACGTAGTTGGAGAGGCCGACCCACTGCGGCGACTGGTTCGGATTCAGCGGCACGTCGGTGAAACTCAGGTAGACGTTGTACGCGAGCGGATAGAGGATGACTGCACCGATGAGGACGACTGCCGGGAGAATGAGGAGAATACCCAGGAGCGCTTCGCGTCGCTCGACCGGGCTTTCGAAGTAGCTGTTAGGCCCGGTGGCGATGAGTCGTTCTCCGAGAGACATTATGAGAGCGCATTGCGCATTTTCTCGGCCTGTTCGGTTGCCACCGTCTCGGGGTCGTGTTCCTTGATCACGACGCGATTGACTGCCTCCGCGACGAGCGAGTTACTCGTCACCTGCCCGAACGCCGGGAGCAGCTTGCCCTCGACGAAATCGAAACGGTCCATGTTGCCAAGCGCCGACGATATCTGGTCGATGGTGTCGCTCCAGGCCGAGAGGATCTCGTCGTCCCGGTAGGCATCGCTCTCGGACGTCGACTTCAGGACGGGCATCGTCCCGCCCGGATTCGTGTGACACCACTCGACGTACGACTCGCCGTTCATGACGTAGTTCACGAAGTCGCGCGACATCTCCTGTTCGCCGTCCGAGTTCGCGAAGATGGCGTGGCCGAGCACCTGCCCGTAGGTGCTCCGGCGCTCCTTTTCCGTGGCCGGTGCCAGGCCGGTGTCCTCGACCATCTCCGGCCCCTTGTCCGACAGCAGGTCCGGGAGGAGATACGAGGAGTACAGGAACATGTGTTCCTGTTCGTTCCCGTAGAGGTTGCGCGTGTCCTCGAACGACACCGCGCCCGGGACGTACTGGCCCAGCTCCTGCACGTACGAGAGCGCCTCGACCATCTCGTCGGAATCGAAGACGACGTTGGCGTCCGCGTCGAGGACTCGCGCGCCGTTCGACCGGGCGAAGGGCGTGAAACACTGGCGGGCGTACGCGGTCACTTTCGTCCCGAAGCCGATACCGTACGTATCGTTGTCCGGGTCGTGGAACGTCTCGGCCGCTTCGAGGATCGCGTCCCACGTCACGGGCGGTTCGAGACCCCGTTCCTCGAAGGCGCTCTTCCGGTACCAGAGCCCCTGCACCCACGCGTCGGCGGGGACGCCGTAGTACCCGTCGTCGCCCGCGCTCATGAACTGGAGTGGTCCCTCTCGGAAGTCGTCCTTGCCGACGTCCTCGATCGCCTGCGTCGCGCTCTCCGGCGACAGCGAGCCGTCGGAGCCTAATCGCTGGATCGTCTGGATGGCCAGCAATCCCACGCTCGGAAGGGTGTCCGAGGCGACCGCGCTGGAGATCTGCTCGGAGATGGAGTCGTTGTCGACGTATCTGGTTTCGACCGTGTTCCCGCTCTCCTCCTCGTAGTTGCTGACGATGCTGTTGATCGGGTCCCGGAACGGGTCCCCGTTGTGGATGTTCCAGTAATCGACCGTGGTCGTCGAGCCGTCGCCGCTCCCGGTGAAGTAGCCGGTGCACCCGGCGAGTCCGGCGGCGACCGCTCCCGCACTGCCTCTGAGCACGTTCCGTCTCGTCACCTGGTCACGGGTTGTCATGCTAGGAAGCACAAGGTTGATCATGATAAAGCTGATGCAGAACAACTACTCGGAGTTGTTGTTAACCCCCAAAACTTAGTTTATCGCCGTCGAAGCCGAATCGTATGCACGTGAACGCGGCGTTCCGTCATCGGCGACTAACACCGCACGGAGGTACGGTACCATGCCGTTAAAGACGCTCATCGACGGGTACACGCTCTTCGTGACGTCCGGGCCTAACGAGCTCGGCGGCGAGGGTGGACTCTTCCATCGAGATACGCGGTACCTTTCGACACTGGAGGTCGACATCGACGGCGCGGCGCTGACGCCGATCGGCGAGACGCTCGACGCCTCCAACGCGAAGACGGTCACGCTGTCGACTGTCGGGTCCGCAGTCAACGAGATCCAGGAGCGGACGGTCGCGAAGCACACCGAACTGGTCGTGTGCCGCCGGCAGGCCGTCTCGGAGGGAGCCGGGTACGCCGAGACGATATCGGTACACAACCACGCGGCGACGCAGCGGACGGTCGACCTGCGCGTCCGGTTCGACGCCGACTTCGCCGATCTGTTCGAGGTTCGTGGCCTCCGAAGCGGTATCGACCGCGATATCGCCACGGCGGTCCGCGAGGACGCGGTAACGATGACCTACCGCTACGAAACCGCAGACGGAGAACCGACGGACGTGCGATCGACGGTCCGTTTCGGCCGTACTCCCGCTGCGCTTTCTCCAACCGAAGCGGTGTTCTCCGTCGAGATCGGCCCGCAAGGGCGCTTTGACCTCCCACTGTCGGTCGCCCTCGACGGCGCGACGCTCGACCCTGAGTCGCCGCCTGAACGTCCATCAGCCGTCTCGCTCCCCGCGGCCGAGACCGGAACCGCTGCCTACGACGCCGTGTTCGAGCGCGCGGCGGCGGATCTGACTGCCCTGACCACGGAGACCGAACACGGTCCCGTGCCCCTCGCCGGGACGCCGTGGTTCGCGACGCCGTTCGGACGCGACGCCATCCTCGCCGCTCACCAGACGCTCGCCGTCGCGCCGACCCTCGCCGAGGGGACGCTCCGGTATTTCGCCGCCCACCGCGGTCGGGACGACGTTCCTGAACGAGAAGAGGGACCGGGAAAAGTGTTCCACGAACGCCGTCACGGCGAACTGGCCACCAGAGACCGGATCCCCCACGCTCCCTACTACGGTACCGTCGACGCCACGCCGCTCTGGGTCACGCTCCTCGACGAGCTCTCCCGATGGCGCGGCGACGACGCGCTCGTCACGGAACTCGCTCCCGCGCTCGCCGATGCCCTCGAGTGGGTATACCGGACGAGCCGCGGGACCGAGGACGACCCCTTCGTCTACTATACGAACGGCGAGGGGATCCTCGACCACAAGGCGTGGAAAGACACCGCGGACAGCATCCGGTTCGCCGACGGCGACACCGCCGAGGGGCGGATCGCAGTCGCCGAGGTACAGGGTTACGCCGCCCGAGCGCTCGACCGCGGGGCGGCGCTTCTCGATCGGATCGATGCGGACGTCGAACCGCACACGGACCCGACGGCGTACGCCGAGCGGGGCCGCGAGATCGAAGCGGCGTTCGACGAGGAGTTCTGGCTTCCCGACCGCTCGTTCTACGGTCTCGCGAAGCTCGGCGACGGGCGGGTCGTCGACGCGGTGACGTCGAACGTGGGGCACTGCCTCTGGACCGAGACGATCCCCGAGTCGCGCGCCGACGACGTCGTCGAGACGCTCGTCGATGGCCCCCTCTCGTCGGGGTGGGGCCTCCGCACGATGAGTCCCGAAGACGCCGGGTACTCGCCGGTCTCCTACCACGCCGGCGGGGTCTGGCCGCACGACACCTCGCTCGTCGCGCTCGGCCTCTCCGAGTACGGCTACGCGGACGCCGCGGAGTCGTTGGCCAGCGACGTCCTCGACGCCGCGACGTACTTCGAACACGACCGCCTGCCCGAACTCTACTGCGGCTTCGATGCCGCCCGCGATCCGATCGAGTATCCCGCCGCGTGCACGCCGCAAGCGTGGGCCGCCGGCGCTCCCTTCGCGTTCCTGCGAGCGGCCGTCAGGCCCGTGCCGACCGACGACGGCGTGCGGATCCGACGGCGGCCGGAGCTGTTTGCCGACGGGGCCGTGGACGCGATCCGGGACCAGTGGTAGCTCGTTCGCACTCCTCGGTCCCGACGAGTAGGGCACGCCTCGCCTCAGGGGCCGCCAGACCTCCGTCGCGCTCACACGGCCGTGAAACGAACGGCATTGCGCGCTATTCCGCGTTCGGGATCGCTTCGAACGACCGAATCGACTCGACGCACGCGCCGATAGGGTGGTACCCCGGTTCGACTGCCGGCCCCGACGCCGTCTCGTAGGGGTCGTCGTCTCGCGTACGCTTCCGGTACCAGTTCCGGCCCGGGGCGACGAGGGCTTCCCCCGCGTACGCCCAGAACCGGTCGTACCACTCCGTATACCTCTCGTCGTTGGTCCGCTCGTAGAGGGCGGCCGCGGCCCCGATACCCTCGGCGACCGGCCAGCCGTACTTGTCCTCGACGACCGGTGACCCGTCCGGGTCGAACGTGTAGTGGAACCCGCCGTACTCGGGATCCCAGCCGTGGGAAACCGCAGCGTCGAACAGCTCGCGGGCGCGAGAGAGCGCCCAGTCCGTGTCCGCGTGACGGTCGAGGACGGCCAGTAGTTTGGCCCACTCGACGTGGTGACCCGGCTGGTAGCCCCACGGCCGGAACTGGTGGCGCGGGTCGTCACGGTTGTAGCCCATGTCGTGGTCCCAGTCGGCGGTGTAGTGTTCCCAGAGCAGGCCCTCCCTCCCCCGCGCGAGTTCGACGGTTATCGCGTGTGCGATCTCGCGGGCGCGGTCGAGATATCGCCGCTGGCCGGTCGCTTCGTACGCCGCGAGCATCGCCTCGCAGGTGTGCATGTTGGCGTTCTGCCCGCGGTAGTCCTCGGCCTCGCTCCAGTCGGCCGCGTACTCGCTTTCACAGAGCGAGTGGTCCGGTTCCCAGAACCTGTCGATGAGCACGTCGTACGCGTCGCCGAGACACTCCCGTGCGCCGTCGATACCGACATCGGTCGCCTCGGCGTATGCGAGGAGGACGAAGGCGTGCCCGTAACAGACTCGCCGTCGGTCGACCGGCTCCGTTCCTTCGAGCAGCCAGTCGTACCCGCCGACCTCGGGATCGCGGTGCGTCTCGCGAAGGAACTCGACGCCGCGTTCCGCCATCGACCGACACCACTCCGGACCGTCGTATCGGTGCCCCCGACAGAAGTTCGCCGTATAGCGACTCGTCGCGACGAGATGCTTCGGGTCGCTGTCGTAGACCGCCCCGCTCTCCTCGTCGAGTTGCGCGACGAATCCGCCGTCCGCTTCGTCGACGCACGTCGGGTAGTAAAAGGAGAGGATGGCGTCGATCTCGGACCGTAACCACGACGGATCGCGGTAGACGGGGGTGCTCATAGCTACGAATGCTTGCTACAGGACCGAGAAACCCCCGGCCGCACTCGTTGGAAGTCACGGTGTCCGTGACGGCGATACCGAGAGCGCCAGACTCGGCGCGACGCGGGTGTCGCCGAAAGTCCGTCACGCCGATTCGGCGATATCACGGGACGAACGCCAGTTGGTACCGTCCAGACACGAGACTGTTGCTGTCGAACGTATCGGGGTTCCGGAAGGTGTCTGACGGGCGTCTCACACAGGTTTGAGACCCCGAATCCGAGAGCGAGTGGCATGTCTTTGGGGAAACGGGTCCGGCGTCGCGCTCGGCCTCGCCGGGCAGTCGACCGTCCAGAGCGAGGGCGTCGACTACTGGGTCGTCCCCGAACGGGGCGCGTCGCCGGTGACCGTCGCCGCCGACGGCGTGCGCCTCGGCGACGCCCACGCGACGGCGGCGTCGATCACCGCGGACGACCGCGTCGAGTACGCGACGCCCGTGTTGCTGGAGTTCGTCGGTCTCGAGAACCCCGCGGCGGGGACCGACGAGTACGTGCTGGCGGTCGGCGTCGTCCCGTCCGGCGAGGGGTACGAGGTGGCCGGGGTCTCGACGGCCGGCATGACGCCGGGCGACCCCTTCTACGCGAACGGCTCCTCCGACGGCGACCGGACCAACGAGGTCGTCCTGAGCGAGAGCGCCGCCGACCTCCTGAACGCGTCGGCGAACGAGTCGGTGAACCTGCGTACCCGCGGCGGGGCGTACGAGCGCCTGACCGTCGTGAACGTCACCGCCAGCGAGGGCGGCGGGATGGGGTCGGTCCCCGTGGCGCTGGTCCACCTGAGCGAGCTTCAGGCGACGACCGGCGCGACCGACGGCGACCAGGCGAACCAGTTGCTCGTCCGGACGAGCGACCCGAGCGTGCGCGAGGACCTCGCAGGGCGATATCCGGAGACGACCGTGGTCGCCAGAAGCGATGTCGGCGTCGCGACCGGCGACGTGGGCGACCTGCCGCTCGCCGTCGCTGCCGCGGCGTTCGTCACGGCCGTCGTCGTCGGGTCGCTCGCCGTCGCCACGACGATGGGGCTAGAGGTGACGAGCGACCGCCGGCGGCTCGGCCTGCTGTCGGCGGTCGGCTTCTCGCGGCGGTCGCGGGCGGTCGTCGTCCTCTCGGAGGTGCTCACCGTCGCCGTCCTCGGCGGCGCGCTGGGCGTCCTCGTCGGGGCGGCCGGCGTGGCCGCGACGAACCGCTTCGCCGCGTCGTACTTCGAGGGGTCGACCGTTGCGACGTTCGACCCCCTGCTCGTCCCCTACGGGATCGGACTCGCCGTCGTGGTCGGTCTCGTCGCGTCGCTGTACCCCGTCTATCTCAGCTATCGGGCGCGCCCGGCGGAGGTGCTCGGTCGATGAGCCGGCTCAGCCGGGTCCGGGCGATGCTCGGCGTGGCCGGCGCGCAACTGACCCACGACCCCGGCCGCACCGCCCTCGCCGCGGTCGGTATCGCGCTGGCCGTCGTCGCGACGACGGTGCTTGCGGGCGTCGGCGTCGGCGTCCTCGCGACCGGCGAGGCGAAGTTCGACGCCGCCGACCGCGACCTCTGGGTGACGGGCGGGCCGGTCCGCCTGTCGCCGGGCACCGTCGGCGGCATCGAGAACACCGTCGTCGACGCCCACGAGGTGTCGGACGCCGTCGGGGTCCGCGACGACGTACGGACCGCGGTCCCGATGGCGTTCCAGTCGGTGTACGTCAGCGCGAACGGGTCGGAGTTCGAGACGCACGTGGGCGCGGGCGCGCCCGCGAGGGGGCCGTCCGTCACCATCCAGGAGGGGCAAGCGATCGAGCGGCGGGACGTCCACTACGCGAACGGTACGTACGACGGGCCGATGACCCACGAGATAGTGATCGACCGCCGGACCGCCGCCCGGTTCAACGTCTCAGTCGGCGACACGCTGTCCGTCGGCGGGACGATCCGGACCGCGCGGGAACACGAGTTCACCGTCGTCGGCATCTCGCCGACGTACTCGCGTTTCCTCGGCACGCCGACGGTGACGATGCACCTGAGCGAACTGCAGGAGGTGACCGGGTCGACGGCCGCCGACCGGGCGACGTTCATCACGGTCGACGTGGCCGACGGCGAGGACCCCGAGGCGGTGAAAGCCGCGCTCGAAGCGGAGTACCCGGAGTACACGGTCCGGACCAACCAGGAGCAGATCCGGTCGATCCTCGGCGATCAGGCGGTCGTGATCGCGAGCGCCGTCAGCCTCGTCGTGCTCGCCGTCGTCGGGGGACTGGCGCTGACGACGAACGTGATGGTCGCCGTGGTCTACCGGCAGCGCCGCGAACTGAGCGTGCTCCGGGCGCTCGGGTGGTCCTCGCGGACCGTCGTCGGGACGACGACGGTCTGGGCGCTGTCGCTCGGGGTGTTGGGTAGCGCGCTCGGCGTCGCCGTCGCCCTCCCGGCCGCGCACGTCCTGAACGAGGTCGTCGCCGCCCTCGTCGGGTTCGAGGGGCTGGTCCGCACGCCGCCGCGCGTCGTCGCGGGCGGGGCGGCGCTGGGCGTGGTCGTGAGCGGGGTCGCCGCGCTGGCGATCAGCGCGCTCGTGAACCGGGCGGCGACGCCGGGGGAAACACTCCGGTAGCCCGGGGTTCGAACGCGGTGTCGGTCCGGACTGCTCGGCCAGAGCCGGAGACCGCGCGCCGCCTTCGCCGCGCCGATGCGCTTCAGCGCGACGACGTACGCGGCGTTCGCGCCGACGCGCCCCCTGTACCGCGACGGTCGTCCCCGAGAGGTCTATGTCGTAGTACTCGGCGAACCGGCGGGTGAGTCGCTCCTTCTCGCTCGCGCTGACGTAGTCCCCGAACTCCGGGAGCGACTCGCCCGGCGTGCGCGGCGGATCGACGCCTCCCGGTCGCTTCGTCCGTTCCTCGACGAACGCCCGGGTCACGGCGCTGCGCCGGTCGAGGGTGAACGCCGGCAGCGGCCCGAGAAGCGACCGCACCGACTCCGAGACGGCGGTCGAGGAGAGGGCGTTCTGCTCGCGGTCGAACCGGTACACCGCCGCGGCGAGGACCGTTACGCGTCGAGCGACGGCGGGCCGGTCGGGTCGATACCGCGCTCGCCGACGAACTCCTCCAGAAACGCCGCGCGCTCGCCGATCTCGTCGGGGGCGTGCGAGTCCGTGCCGACGGTGAGCGGGACGTCGTGTTCCGTCAGTACGTCCAGAAACGTCGACGAAGGGTGGACGACCGCTTCGTCGCGGAGCGCGCGACCGGCGTTTACCTCCGGCACCGTCCGCGAGTCGGCGAAGGCCCGCGCGGCGCGTCGGTAGTGGTCCTCGGTCGCCCGGCCGCGCAGCGGGTCGACCCGCTCCAGCAGGTCGGGGTGGGCCGCGATATCGAACAGTTCGGACGCCGCGAGCGCGACGAGGCTATCGAAGTAGGCGTCGACGACGGCGTCGCGCTCGTCGTCGCTCATGCCGCGGAAGTTCGAGGCGTCCTGCACGTTCAGCCCCTGCACCTCGTGGACGCTCCCGATCGAGTAGTCGAAGCCGGCCCCGTCGAGGAACTCCCGGACCGCGGCCTCGTCGCGGGGCTCATAGTTCATCTCGACCGCGTCGTACACCGCGATGTCGACCGACTCGCGCACCTGCTCGATGCCGCGTCGCCGGCGCTCGTAGGTGCGGTCGAGGTTGAACCCCAACTTCGTCCGGGTGTCGTCCGTCGCCTCGCGGCCGGAGACGATGCAGTGGTCGGCGACGCCGACCCCGTCTAGGCCCGCCTCGGCCGCCGCCCGGACCATCAACGGGAGGAACCGGCCGTCCGAGTAGTTCGAGTGGACGTGGAAGTCGTACACCTGCCGACGAACGGAGCCACGAGACTTGTAGATTGTGCCGGACGGTCCCGGCGTGGTCTCAGGCCGTCTCAGGCCGACTCGGACCCGAAGAACTCGTCGAACAGCGCCGCCACTCGCCGCTCGACCTCGTCCCGTATCTCGCGGACTCGCTCGGGGCTCTCCCCGTCCGGGTCGTCGAGCGCCCAGTCGCGGACGTCGGCGTCGAGAGAGAGCGTCGAACAGCCCATCGTCGCCACGGCGTCGCAGGCGTCGAGTTCGGCGGTCGACACCTCGCGCGGCGTCCGCCCGGCGAGGTCGATATCCAGTTCTCGCATCGCCTCGACGACCTCGTCGTGAACCTCGTCCGCCGGGTCGGTGCCGCCGGTGACTATCTCGACGCGGTCGCCCAGACCGCGGCGGTCTCGCTCGCGCTCGGCGAAGGCCGTCGACATCTGGCTCCGGCCGGCGTTCCGGACGCAGACGAACCCGAACCGCACCGTGTCGTTGCTCATACCAGCGGCTGCGTGCGGCAGGGAAATGACCGTTGCTATGCCCGCTCCGGAGGGATATATAGTACCCGTCGGCGGGCGGGGCTACGGCTCCTCAACGAGTTCGACTACGTTCGAGTCCTCGACGAACGCGACGCGGACGCCGATGTCGCCCGTCGTTATCGGTTCTTCCTCGACCGGCGGGTCACGGCGGTCGACCAGTCGCTCGGAGGCGTCGTCGGTGCTCTCGACGCCGACGGCGCTCTCGACGCCGACGGCGACGTGAGCGGATCCGCCGGGGCCGGTCGCCCTCGGGGTCGTGCTTGAACCGGAACTCGCCGTCGACACCGCCGACGTACGCGTTCTCGACGCCGCCGCTCTCGAACGACCGGTTGCGATCGAGGCCGGGTCCCCCGACGGGGAAGTCGATCGTCTCGTCGATGTCGGACTCCCACAGCGCGGTGTGGACCACGTCGCGGTCCATGGGATCGGCTCGCGGTGACGGCACGAGCAGGAACCGGAACGGACCGGGGCGGGGAAGCGGTAAACGGGTCGCCGGAACGTCAGTCGGACAGCCCCGTCCGCCGGGCGGGTTCGAGCGATCCGCTGGACTGGATGATGTTGAACGCGGTCATCACGTCGGTCCGGGAGATGAGGCCGACGAGGTCGCCCCACTCGTCGACGACGGGCAGGCGGCCGACCCCCGTGTCCTGCATCTCGTTGATCGCGGTCATGGCGTCGGTGTCGGGCGTGACGGTCGTGAGATCGCGGGTCATCACTTCCTCGACCCGGTAGGCGTCGCGCTCGATCTCCGGCACCTCGCGGGCGTCGTCGAGGGTGACCAGACCGACGAGTTCCCCGTCGTCGACGACGGGATAGCCGGTGTGGCGCTCCGAGAACATCCGGCCTATCAGCTCGGCGACGGAGGTGCGGGGCTCGACGACGTGGAGGTCCTCGCGGGGCGTCATCAGGTCCCGGACCGAGACGCCCTCGAAGGCGGCCTTCATCGTCACCTGCTGGGCCTCGCTGGACGCGCCGATGTAGATGAAGAAGGCGATGCCGACGGGCAGGATCCGGAAGCTGAGCAGCCCGAACAGCCCGATCAGGATGGCGAACCCCTTCCCGACCTCGGCGGCGATCCGGGTCGCGCGGGCGTACGGTCGGGTCCGCGCCAGCAGCGCCCGGAGGACGCGCCCCCCGTCCATCGGGAACCCGGGAAGCATGTTGAACGCCGCGAGGACGACGTTGAGGAGAGCGAGATAGCCGAGCACGAACCGCCCGGCGTCGAACGAGTCCGGCACGAAGAGGAACCCGACGTAACACGCCGCGCCGACGAGCAGGCTGACGACCGGCCCCGCGATGGCGATCTGTAGCTCCTGTTTCCAGTCCTCGGGCATCTCGGTGAACGAGGCGATGCCGCCGAAGATCCACAGCGTGATCGAGTCGATCGGGTAGCCGTAGCGCATGGCCGTCAGCGAGTGGCCGAGTTCGTGGAGGACGACGCCGACGAACAGGCTGACCGCGGCGACAGTCCCGATGATCCAGGGGGTCGCGCCCGCGGTGAGCGCATCGGTCGCGATCCCGGCGTTCCAGAACTCGTTGAGCGGTCCGGAGATCACTTCGATCCGTACCCCGATCAGGTAGGCGAACAGCGGCAACACGACCAGAAACGTGAGGTCGAGTTCGATCGGGATCCCGAACAGGGAGCCGATGCGAAAACTTCGCATAGGAGACCGTTGCCACGCGCTGATTATTAAAGCACTCCCGAGCGCGGCGGCGTTCCGATACGATTACGGGCCTCGGCACGTACCGCCGCTCATGGACACCGAGCCACTGGTCAGGAGCGCGGGCGACGTGGAGTACGAGCCGGTCGACGCCGCCGAGGGCCTCTCGAAGGGCGTCCTCGTCGGCGAGGACCACGGCGCGCCGAACTTCGCGATCCGGCGGTTCGCGCTGGACCCCGGTGCCGAGGTCCCCCGACACACGAACGAGGTCGAACACGAGCAGTACGTGCTGGAGGGCGAGTACGTCGTCGGGATCAGCGATGCGCCGGGGGCGCATCGAGCAGACGGCGAAGCCGTCGACGGCGACGAGGAGTACGAGGTCTCGGCCGGGGACTCCCTGCTTATCCCGGCGGGCACCGTCCACTGGTACCGCAACGAGGGCGACGACCCGGGAGCGTTCCTCTGTGCGGTCCCGAACGGCGACGACGAGATCCGACTGACCGAGTGACGGCCGGCGGGATGGGTTCGGCGTCCGGACCCCGCGGCGAGCGACGTCCCGGCCGTCCTCCGCCGAAACGCCCTCCTCGCCGTGGTACCGCTCGCCGTCGAGCAGCGCGACGAAGTCCAGGTTCCGCAAGATCGTCGCGACCGTCGACGCAGTGGTCCGAAACGGCTGCGGGACGCTCGCGCCGACCAGCCGGTAGTCGTTGCGAGCGTACTCCTCGGCGGACCGGTGGACGCTGCCGAGCCCGTGTCGTCCGGTCGGGTGCACGCCGACGGCCAGGTCGTACTCGTCGGGAGAGACGGGAGCGACGACGGCCACCTGTGGCGGGATGTCGCTGTCCCGGCGCGCGACCGTCGCCCCGGCGTCGCCGGCGACCCCGGCGTCATCGATCCCGGCGAGGCGGACGCTCTCGGCGGTCGGGTAGCCCGCGAGGAGCGACTCCGCCGCGAAGGCGACCCGCGCGGGGCGGCGACCGCGCCGGCGACCCGGTCGAACCGTCAGGATCGTTTCGACGCCAGCAAGAGGTTTTTGCCCGCTGAGCGCCTAGCGTGCGTCGATGACCCGCCCTGACCCCTTCCCCGACAGCGACGCCCGGTCCGGTCGGAAGGCGGTACTCACCTGCCCCGACTGCGGGCACGAGAGCCCGCCCGACGGCGACTGGGACGTCCGCGAGGAATCGGCCGACGACTACGAGCGCGAGACGTACCGCTGTCCCGACTGCGACGCGACGGTGACGCGCCGCCCTCGGTTCACGGTCGCGTAGCGTTCCGAACACCTGAAATACCCGCATCTCGTAACTGGCGCCGTGTCACAGCAGGTCCAGCAGGTGGACACCCTGTTCCTCCACGAGTCCGGCGGCGACTACCTCGCCGTCGTCGAGCGCGCCGCCGAGCGAGGCTCGGCGAGCACCGCGACCCGGTCTCAGTACGACGGCACCAGGGTGTTCCGCGCGAAGCTCGAACTGAAGCAGACGGACGCGGGGCCGCGTCCGGGCCGGTTCCGGATCAAGCAGGGCTCCAGCGAGGAGCCCCGCGACCCCGATCAGTTCGTCCCCCCCCTGCCGCTACTGCGCCTCGAACGGCCGCTACTCGCCCATCACCGCCGACACCGCGATCGAGGCCGACGACGAGTACATCTGCCCGGGCTGCGCGAAACAGGAGCTCGGGCGCGAACTCTCCTACCAGGGCGACATGACCAGCGCCGCCCGGGACCGCCTCGAAGAGCTCCTGCTCGACGTGCAGGACTTAGAGCGGATCACGAACCTCCTGAAGGGCAACCTCGACCCGGACCTCACGAAGTTCGACGAGATCAGCGCCACGACCGACGAGATCGACGAGGTGCGCGTCGACAGCCTGAACCTCCATCCGGGGGTTCAGGGCCTCCTCGAAGACCGCTTCGAGACGCTCCTGCCGGTCCAGAGCCTCGCCGTCGAGAACGGCCTGTTCGAGGGGCGCGACCAGCTGGTCGTCAGCGCGACGGCGACCGGGAAGACGCTCGTCGGCGAGATGACCGGCCTCAACCGGTCGCTGAACGGCAACGGGAAGATGCTGTTTCTCGTCCCGCTCGTCGCGCTCGCCAACCAGAAGCACGAGGACTTCGAGGACGAGTACGGCGACCTCGTGGACGTCTCCATCCGCGTCGGCGCGAGCCGCGTCCGCGACGACGGCAACCGGTTCGACCCGAACGCCGACGTGATCGTCGGCACGTACGAGGGGATCGACCACGCCCTGCGGACCGGCCGCGACCTCGGCGACATCGGCACCGTCGTCATCGACGAGGTCCACACCCTCCAGGAGGAGGGCCGGGGCCACCGCCTCGACGGCCTCGTCTCGCGGCTGAAGCACTACTGCGAGCGGTGGGCCGAGGAGCGCCGCGACTACGGCGTCTCCGCGAGTAGCGCGGAGCGCAGCTCCGCGGACCAGTCGAGCGGGCAGAGCCCGCGAGAGGACGAAGCGAGCGGAGGCTCGTCGTCACCGCAGAGCGGTTACGACGGCGCGCAGTGGATCTACCTCTCCGCGACCGTCGGGAACCCGAGCGAACTCGCGGGGAAACTGGAGTCGAACCTCGTCGAGTTCGAGGAGCGGCCGGTCCCCATCGAGCGCCACGTCACCTTCGCCGACGGCAGGGAGAAACCCGACATCGAGAACAAGCTCGTCCGCCGGGAGTTCGACACGAAGTCGTCGAAGGGCTACCGCGGCCAGACGATCGTCTTCACCAACTCCCGGCGGCGCTGCCACGAGATCAGCCGGAAGCTGGAGTACGACTCCGCGCCTTACCACGCCGGCCTCGACTACGGCCGCCGGAAGACCGTCGAGCGCAAGTTCGCGAAACAGGACCTCGCCGCGGTCGTCACCACCGCGGCGCTCGCGGCGGGCGTCGACTTCCCCGCCTCGCAGGTCGTCTTCGACACGCTGGCGATGGGCATCGAGTGGCTCACCGTCCAGGAGTTCCACCAGATGCTCGGCCGCGCCGGCCGCCCCGACTACCACGACAAGGGGAAGGTGTACGTCCTCGTCGAACCCGACGGAAGCTACCACGGCAGCATGGAGACGTCCGAGGACGAGGTGGCGTTCAAGCTCCTCAAAGGCGACATGGAGGCCGTCCGCACCCGCTACGACGAGAGCTCCGCCGTCGAGGAGACGCTCGCGAACATCACCGTCGCCGGGAAGCAGGCGAAGCGGCTCAACGACCGCATGATCGGCGACGTGCCGACGAAACACGCCCTCGGCAAGCTACTGGAGTACGAGTTCATCGACGGGTTCGAGCCGACGGACCTCGGCCGGGCGGTGACGAGCCACTTCCTCGACCCCACGGAAGCGTTCATCATCCTCGACGGCGTCAGGAAGGAGCACCACCCCTACGACATCGTCGCCGACATCGAACTGAACGAGGACGACCCGTAGCTTCCGGGTCACCGCTGTTTCGACCGTTTTCGCCGCTTATCGCACGCCGGGAACCGCAGCCTCGCCCCTGAGAAGGTTGACGACCCGCCGACTGCTGGTTGCCGCGCGACGACGGCCGGCATCGCGGTGCTGTGGGGGGTGTGAGGGCGGTCGGTAGCGAAACCCTTTACACTGGGTCGGGCGAACGAGTAACCGCGGGATCGTGGGGTAGCCTGGCTATCCTTTTGCGTTTGGGACGCAATAACCCCGGTTCGAATCCGGGCGATCCCATACGGTTCCGCCGACGAAAGGCGGTGAGGAGTGAATCGTTCGATTCCCGGTTCGAGCCCCGGAAGACGAGCGGGGTCAGTCTCCCGTCGGTTCGAATCCGGCGGTCTCACTTCTGTCGCGAGGCGTCGCTGGGTACTGCCGAGCGACGAGGCGCTTACCGCTACAGGTTTCTGTACGAAACCGAGGCCATCCGTTCGCGGTGCCACCGACCTTGGGATCCCACGAGAAGGGCGACGCGACTGAGGCGGTCGTCGTGGCGGAACTCAAACGCCGAGCGATCCCGGTCGCGAGGCCCTTCGGCGACAACCAGCGGTACGACGCCGTCGCCGAGACGGCTGACGGCGATCCGCTTAAGATCCGGATAAAGACGGGCTGGCTCGCGGACGGGAAAGTCCACGTCCACGGGAAGTCCCAGCACACCAACTCGACCGGAAACGTCCACGAGCGCTACGACGGTGACGTGGACTACTTCGTCGTGTATTCGGACGACCTCGACGAACTCTACCTGGTCAACGAGAGCGAGTTCGAGACGAAGATGGCGCTCCGCGTCGAGCCCCCGGACCAGCCGGACAGTTCGATCAACCGGGCGGAGGAGTACCGGTTCGACGCGAACTGGCCGCCGACGGCGTAGCTACTCCGAGATGCCGTACACGTCGCCGCTCCAGTCGCGGGCGGGGAAGTCGTAGACGGGGTCGTCGCGGTCGGCCTCGTCGAGGCGGCGGCGGTCCTCGTCGTCCAGGTCCCAGTCGAACAGGTCGAGGTTCTGGCGGACGTGTTCGGGCGAGGAGGACTTCGGGAGGACGACGACGTCGTTCTCGACGGCCCACTTCAGGACGATCCGGGCGGGCGACTTCTCGTACTGCTCGGCGAGTTCCTGCACGGTGTCGTCCTCGAAGGTCGCCGTGCGGGCCAGCGGCGTGGCGGCCCCGATCACGGTGTCGGTCTCGCGGCAGTAGTCGACGAGGTCGGGGCGCTGGAACCAGGGGTGGAACTCGACCTGGTTGACGGCGATCGGCACGTCCGAGACGTGATGGGCGGCGCTCAACTGGTACGCGCTGAAGTTGGAGACGCCGACGTTGCAGGCCGGTCCCTCGTCGTGGAGCTTCTCTATCACGGAGAGCGTCTCGCGGAGCGAGATAGCGGGGTTGGGCCAGTGGATCAGGTAGAGGTAGTCGGTGCCGAGGCGGTCGAGCGTCGCCTCGCAGGAGCGGAGGACGTCCTCGTAGCCGAGGTTCTTCGGGAGCACCTTCGAGGTGAGGAAGACGTCGTCGCGGTCGTAGTCGGCGAGGACGTCGCCGATCTCGTTCTCGTTCGTGTACCCCTCGGCGGTGTCGACGTGGGCGTAGCCGCGTCGAGCGCGGCGCGGACCGACTCGCGGACGGTGTCGCCCTCGATGTCCCACGTGCCCGCGCCGGCGACCGGCAGTTCGTCGCCGCCGGGGAGCGTCGCGGATGGTACGGACATGGTCACCCGAAACGACGGGGATAACGCTGTTGATCGTGGTGGTAGCGGCCATCGCGTGCGGGCGGTCGCCGGTCGGGAGCCGACGCGTCGACCGCCGGCCCTCCACTTTCACTCCGGCGTTTGCGAAACTTCATAGGGGATCCGGGACTAAGCAGGGGTGAATGGCCCAGGCGGAGAACGCGGAACTGGTCGACTCGTTCGAGCAGTTCTACCGGAACTACTACCGCGACGACATCGGGAAGCTCGCCCAGCAGTACCCCAACGAACGGCGGTCGCTGTACGTCGACTGGCAGGACCTCTACAAGTACGACCCCGACCTGGCCGACGACTACCTCTCGAAGCCCGTGCAGCTACAGGAGTACGCCGAGGAGGCGCTCCGGCTGTACGACCTCCCGGTCGACGTGAGCCTCGGACAGGCCCACGTCCGCATCCGGAACCTCCCCGAGACGACGGAGATCCGGGAGATCCGCGCCCGGCACGTGAACAAACTCGTCTCCGTCCGCGGGATCGTCCGCAAGGCGACGGACGTGCGCCCGAAGGTCGAGGAAGCGGCGTTCGAGTGCCAGCGCTGCGGGACGCTCACGCGCGTCCCGCAGTCCAGCGGCGACTTCCAGGAACCCCACGAGTGCCAGGGGTGTGAGCGACAGGGGCCTTTCCAGATCAACTTCGACCAGTCGGAGTTCGTCGACGCCCAGAAGGTCCGCATACAGGAGAGCCCCGAGGGCCTTCGCGGCGGCGAGACCCCGCAGGCCATCGACGTGCACATCGAGGACGACATCACCGGCGAGGTGACGCCGGGCGACCACGTCGCGGCGACCGGCGTGTTACAACTCGAACAGCAGGGCAACCAACAGGAGAAGTCGCCCATCTTCGACGTGTACATGAACGGCGTCTCCGTCGAGATCGAGGAGGAGCAGTTCGAGGACATGGAGATCACCGAGGACGACAAGCAGTCCATCGTCGAACTCTCCGGCCAGCCGGACATCTACGAGAAGATGGTCGGCTCCATCGCCCCCTCCATCTACGGCTACGACCAGGAGAAACTCGCGATGATCCTCCAGTTGTTCTCGGGCGTGACGAAGCACCTGCCCGACGGGTCGCGCATCCGCGGCGACCTGCACATGCTGCTGATAGGGGACCCCGGAACGGGGAAGTGCGTCGATGGGGATACTCGGGTTACGCTCGGCGACGGCCGCGACGTTCCGATCCGCGAGCTCGTCGAGGAGAACCTCGACGACCCGAAGCCGGTAGACGACGGCGTGTGGGACGACGCGGGCTTCGAGGTACCGTCGCTCGCCGACGACGGGACGGTCGAATCTCGACGTGCGACGAAGGTATGGAAGCGCGAAGCGCCGGAGACGATGTACCGGATACGGACGTCCAGCGGGCGGGAACTGGAAGTGACCCCGTCGCATCCCCTGTTCGTTCGGTCAGACGGTCGGTTTGCGCCCGTGCGAGCGGAGGACCTCAACACGTCCCACAGGGTCGCAGTCTGCGGAGTGGAAGACAGAACAGTGCAGACCGGGACGGCCACACCGACCATTGCCGACGGGGGAACGACGACTGCTGAAGCTATCACGTCGATCGAAGCCGTCGACCCCGACGACGAGTGGGTGTACGACCTGGAGGTCGCCGGGACGCACAGCTACGTCTCCAACGGCGTCGTCTCCCACAACTCCCAGATGCTCTCGTATATCCAAAACATCGCCCCGCGCTCGGTGTACACCTCGGGCAAGGGCTCCTCCAGCGCCGGGCTCTGCGTTGCTGGTGATACTGTACTCCATACAGACAAGGGATTCAGGTCGATCCAGGAAATCGTGGAGGAGGAACTCCCCGACCCGGTCACCGCCGAAACCAGTGTAGAGAAGATGGTCGGTGTCCAGTCGTTCGATCGAGACGCGGGGGAGATGACCGACTCCGTCTCGTCGAACGTGTGGCGGATGCCGGAGAAACCGTGCCGTCGACTCGAAACTAATTATGGAAAAGAAATCGAAGCCTCGGTGAACACCCCGATTCTGACGTGCGGGAACGACGGGATCGAGTGGAAAGAGGTCTCTGCGGTCAGCCCAGGCGATCACGTCGCTGTCCCGCGCTACGACGATATCGACCGGATCGAAGTACCGGTTCGGAAGTTCCTCGAACTATCGACGGAAAAGGTACGTCTCGCAAGGGAATCGATATCGACTCTTCGAGAGTCATTACGAGAAGAGTTTGGGACACTGCGGGATGCGGCCGCAGAACTGGAACTGTCCGAGGACTTCATCTACCTACACCTCAAGAACCGGCACGTCCCATTAGGAAAATTAGATCGGATACTCGACGCTGTCGGAGTGACGCGAGAGGATGTGCAGTTCGATCGACTGATGCTCAGACACGGTGACAGCATCACGGTACCGGAGAAATTCGATGCGGACCTCATGTACCTCCTCGGGCTCGTGTTCGGAGACGGCGACATCGCGCTCAACCGCCGTGGCGGGAACCGTGGAACGGTCCGGATATCGAACAGCGACGAAACGTTGCTCGAACGGGCAGCCGACATCTTCGACGAGAAGTTCGACAAGCGACCGGAGATAGAGTACCGAGACGACAGAGTCCCCTGTATCCGCATCAATAGCGCGACGATCGCGAGGCTATTCGCGAATGCGGGAATGCGAACCCCGAAGGAGGAACTTGCTCTCGCACCGGAGTTGACGGTCGCAGAGCACGCCGACGCCTTCCTCCGCGGGCTGATGGACGCGGACGGCTCCGTGTCCGTACGTGAAGCAGGGGGATCAAGTGTCCTCATATCGACTATTAGTGAGGAACTCGCTAAGCAGGTACAGTTACTGCTTGAAACCTACGGTATCCGCGCCAGTACCCGTGAGCGCGACCGGCGTGGAACGTACGAACTCGACGACGGTCGGACTATCGAATCGAAGCACATCCAGCATTACGTCGAGATCTACGGGGCAGACGTCGACCGATACGCCGAGGCTATCGGCTTCGAGTCCGACGAGAAACAGCAGGCTCTGGAGTGTATCATCTCGGACGAGCGTCGCCGACGCGAGGAACTCCCCATCGGTTCCATGATCGCTACCGATGGGGGGCCCGCCGGTCGGTACTACCAGAACGTTCATCGAGACGACGATCCCGGACGAACACGAGCGCAGGCAATGCTTGATGATATCGATCTCGGCGGCGTTGCATCCGACATCCGTGAAGTAGTTGATGCGGATCTTCGGTGGGACGAGGTAGTCGCCGCCGTCGACACTGGTCGAAAGGAAGTATTCGATCTGACCGTTCCCGGGACGCACAACTTCGTCGGAAATGGCATCATAACTCATAACACTGCCGCCGCCGTCCGCGACGACTTCGGCGACGGGCAGCAGTGGACGCTGGAGGCCGGCGCGCTCGTCCTCGCCGATCAGGGCATCGCCGCGGTGGACGAACTCGACAAGATGCGGTGTGTCACCGGTGACACGCTTGTCCATCTCGGTGACGGACGGGTATCGCGGATCCGCGACCTCGCTCACGAGGTCGCGCCGGACGGAAATATCGAAGAGCTCTCGAACGGGCGGACGATACGCGATATCGACTTCGAGGCGTGGACGATGACGGAGCGGGGCCAACTCGTCCGCCGACCGGTGACGGCGATCCACGAGTACGACGCTCCCGACGACCTGATCGAGGTAACGCTGGAGAGCGGCGAGACGCTGACCACCACGGCCGACCATCCGTTCTTCGTCGCGAAGAACGGCGACCGTGTCGAGAAAACCGCTGCGGACCTTGACGAGCGTGAGTGGGCGTACGTGCCGCGATCGATCCCGCGTGAAGCGACGGACGGGGGCGCGGCTACCGTCGCACCAGAGGGGACCGATTCCGGCGTTTCGCCGTCCTTTGCTGCCGTCCTTGGATATCTCGCGGGAGACGGAAACCTGTACTACGATCGCAACGAGGGCGTGTACGGGATCCGGTTTACCAACGCCGAGGAAGAACTGCTCGCTGACTTCGAACGCGCGGGTCGAGACACGTTCGACACCGCGCCAGTACGACCGCCGAGCGAACAGCGTGACGACGGCGTCGAAACCGTTCGCGTCACCGGGCGACAGGTCGCCGACAGAGTACTCGACGCCGGAATGAACCTCGAAACGTACGACGGAAAGCGGCTACCCGAGGCCGTAACGGAGTCCTCGTCCCTTGCGAAAGCGGCGTTCCTCCGCGCGCTGGGAGACAGTGAAGGAAGTGTCGACGAACGTAGCGTCAAGATCACCTCGGCCAGTTACGAACTCTTGCTCAGTGCCAAACACCTCCTGTTAGAGTTCGGCGTGTCGAGCCAGATCCAGACGAGGGAGCACCCCGAGAAACGCGACATCTACATTCTCGCGATCACCGACGCTGATTCGCTCGTCGCGTTCGATCGACACGTCGGGTTCACGCTGGACTGGAAACGACAGGCGCTCGAAGACGTCGTCGAAACGGTCGACGGCGGACGGACGATACTCGATGTGATCCCCGATTGCGGTGATCTCCTGTTCGAACTGCGCTCCTCGCTCCGACTCCAGCAGTCAGAGTGCGGAATAAACGACGCGACGTACTGTAACTTCGAGAACGGCGACGCGAACATCTCATTCGGCTGTGCCCGTGATGTGCTGGCCGCCTTTGAGAGGCGAAAGGAGACGGCTCGCAAGGACCGCTCTCGCATCAGTAGTCTCAGTTGGGATGAACTTGAACACCTCAAAGAACGGTACCAGGTCTCCCAGCGCGAACTCGCGAACGGAACGGAGTACAACCAGCAGTCGATATCACGGAGCTGGGGGGACGCCCCGGCCCTCCAAGCTACCGTTCAGCAGCGGATCACGGCCATCATCGACGAAGTCGCGGAAACCAATATCGGTCCGTTCCGCGACCTCGTGCGGGGTGACGTGAAGTGGCGGCGAGTGGAATCCGTCGACACCGTCACGGCGGACGACGTCGACGACCGACGAAAACTCCTCCGCGGCGAACTCGCAGATCTGCTGGACTGTAACCCGGACCACGTGGTCTCGCACGCCCGCGATCTACTACAGTCTGAACCAGCTATCGACGACTGGGTGTCGCTCCGAGACGAACTAGAACGATACGGGATCGCTCTCCAGCGACTCGCGACGGATCTCGGCGTTGCTGGGTCGACCGTCTCACGATGGGTGAACGGCGTCGTCGAGACGGACAGGTTCGACGACACTCGTGCCGCCGCATTGGAGCGGATTCGAGTGCAGCGACACGAGATCAAGGGCCTGATCGACGAAATAGACGACCGGAAGGGTGCGAAGGTATACGACCTCACGGTCGAGGGGACGCACAACTTCGTCGCGAACGGGATGGTCGTCCACAACTCCGAGGACCGCTCCGCGATGCACGAGGCGCTGGAACAGCAGAAGATCAGCGTCTCGAAGGCCGGCATCAACGCCACCCTGAAATCGCGCTGTTCGCTGCTCGGCGCGGCGAACCCGAAGTACGGCCGGTTCGACCAGTACGAGTCCATCGGCGAGCAGATCGACCTCGAACCCGCGCTCATCTCCCGGTTCGACCTCATCTTCACGGTCACGGACCAGCCCGACGAGGAGGAGGACAAGAACCTCGCCGAGCACATCCTAACGACCAACTACGCCGGCGAGTTGAACACCCAGCGCACCGAGATGGCGTCGCCGGACGTCTCCCGGGAGGAGGTCGAAGACGTCACCGAGGAGGTCGACCCGGTCATCGACGCCGAACTCCTCCGGAAGTACGTCGCCTACGCGAAGCAGAACTGCCACCCGCGGATGACCGACGAGGCCCGGGAGGCGGTCCGCGACTTCTACGTCGACCTCCGCGCGAAGGGGCAGGACGAGGACGCGCCCGTCCCCGTCACGGCGCGGAAACTGGAGGCGCTGGTCCGGCTCGCGGAGGCGAGCGCCCGCGTCCGTCTCTCCGACACCGTGAGTTTGGACGACGCCGAGCGCGTCATCGAGATCGTTCGCTCCTGTCTGCAGGATATCGGCGTCGACCCCGAGACGGGGCAGTTCGACGCCGACGTGGTCGAGACGGGCACCTCGAAGTCCCAGCGCGACCGGATCAAGAACCTGAAACAGCTCATCGGCGACATCGAGGAGGAGTACGACGAGGGCGCGCCGGTCGACGTCGTGATGGAGCGGGCCGACGAGATCGGCATGGACCACTCGAAGACGGAACACGAGATAGAGAAGCTGAAGCAGAAAGGCGAGGTGTACGAACCCCGCACCGACCACCTCCGGACGACGTAGATGGACCGCATCTCCGCCCTCCGCAACATCGAGGACGCCCTCGCGACCTACGAGCGCGGCGAGACGGACCTCGCGGGCCTCGAACAGGAGGTCCAGGGCGTGTTGCGGACCTTCGCCACGGAGTTCGAGGACGGTCTGGCCGCCTACCGCGCCAGTGGGAGCGACCGGGTCGACGGACTGGTGGTCGTCGCGGCGTCACGGCGGGAGGCCCGCGAGCGCGTGCGTGAACTGGTCGACGGCGACGTCGACCCCGCGGTCGAACGCCTCGACCGCGGTTGAGGCGACCGGAACGGTTTTATCGGACCGTGGTATGCTACAAAACATCGCAGAACGGCCATGACGGACTCCATCGCATCCCTCGACGACGCGTCGTCTATCCTGTTGCTCACGCCGTCGCTCGGCGACGCGACGACCGACACGTGCATCCGACTTCTCGACCCGTCGGACCCCGAGACGACGAACGTGGTTTTCGTCACGTTTACCGGGACCCCGCAGGACCGACTCGAAGCATGGATCGACCGCGCCGGCGGCCGGCCGGCGAGCGCACACGTCATCGCTGCCGGCGAGACGCCCGGCGGGGGGAACGGCGGTCCCGCGCCGGACTCGGTCGAGCGCGTCGGGACACCGAGCGACCTCACCGGGATCAGCATTCGTGTCAGCGAGGTACTGAGCGAGTGGAGCGACGCCGACGCGACCAGCGTCGTCTGTTTCGACTCCGTCACCGCGCTCCTCCAGTACGTCGACATCGAGACCGCCTACGAGTTCCTCCACGTGCTGACCGGTCGACTGTACGCGTTCGGGGCCAAAGGCCACTTCCACCTCGACCCCGGTGCCCATCCGGACGTGACCGTCGCCCGCATCCAGACGCTGTTCGACGCCATGGTCGAAGCGAACGGCGGGGACCTGACGGTTCGCCGGCAGTAGTCCCACCGCGTCGATGAGGAGCGGTTTCCAGTAGAAAGATACTAAAATCATACGGAAGAAGCGGCGGCCGTGCTGCTGATCGTCACGTATTCGAGGGGAGCGCGCCAGACACTGCGGAACGTCTGCTCGACGCACGAAGGGACCGTCGTCCGGCGGTTCGGCCGAGCGGCCCTTCTCGCAGAGACGGAGTTCGGCGCGCTGCTCGCGCTGCGCCTCCGCGAGAAACACGGCGGCGACGTTCAGGTCGAGCGCACGGAACCGTTCAACGAGTTCGCCGCGGTGCCGTCGGCCGTGCGCGACGCGGCGACGGCGTACGAGAACCGGGACGCGCGGAGCACGTCGTACGCCAAGTTCGCCGCGGGGACGGTCCACCCCGACCCGGCCGACCTGCGGGACAGCGACCTGTGAGGGTCGACCGCGACGGCGTCGAGCGTCGGGGGCCGGCCGTCGACCTGCGTGAGACGGACGTCGACCCCGCGGCCGCCGCACGAGCGGTCCGGGAGGGGACGTGGGTGACCTGTCCCGACCCGGGACCGGTCCACGAGCGCGTCTCTCCCGTGGGACCGGCGACGACGCTTTCCGTACGGGCCGCGCTGGCCGACGCCGCGCGGACTCGCGGAGCGGCGGCACCGGAAGACGAGGCGCTCGCCGGCGTCCGGGCGGAACTCGCCGCGCTCGATCCGCCGGCCGTCGACTGCGCGGAAGCGCGCCGACGCGTCGCCGAGGCGGGCGACCGAGAGGCCGCGCTCGCCGAGCGCGTGAGCGAGCTCCGGGGACGGCTGAAGGCGCTCGAAGAGACCGGCAACGGGACGGAGGCAGACGACGCGCGTTCGGAGCGTGAGGAGGCCGTCGAGCGTCTGGCCGAGGTTCGGACCGAACGCATCGCGGCCGAGCAGGCGCTCTCGCAGGCCCGCGAACGGGCACGCGAGGCCCGGGACGCGCGATCGCGGCGGCTTCGACTGGAAGACCGCGCGAAGAACCTCAGGCGGGACGCTCGCGACCGCCTCGCGGCGTCGGTGCGCGACGCGTTCGCGGCCGCGGTCGACGCCGTGCCGGGCCGCGGCGAGGTCGACGAGGACGGCAGGTTCGCGGGCGACCCGGTGACGGCGGCGCTGGCGGTCGTCCGCGTCGCCGACCTCGACGCGCCGGTCGTGCTCGCCTGCGACCGCTTCGAGTCGCCGGCGGCCGCGACCGCCCATCTCGACGCCCCCGTTATCAGGGTTTAAATACGAGACCGCGGCCAGCGTCGCCATGGTCGAGATAACGTGTCGGACCGACCGGCGAGAGGGGGTGACGCTCGTGGAGGCGGTCGTACGGAACGACGGCGACGTGACGCGGCGAGTGCGACTCGAACACGCGCTCGGCGGACCGGTGTGGCCCCCGCGACGCCGCGGCGTGCCGGTCGACGACTGGAACGACGACGCCGTCGAGCGGACGCTCTCGCCGGGCGAGCGCACGGGAATCGGGTTCGCCAGTCCCGCGCCGCCCGCGTCGCCGCCGGTTCGGGTCGCGGAGAGTCGGCGCGTCGGCGAGGCGGTAGAGCGGCGAGGTGACCGCGGAGAGGGGGCAGCGGGGAACGCAGTCGACGCGAGCGAGGTATCGGCGGCGGGCGACGCGGCGGACGTGCTGCGCGAGCTCGGCGACCCCTCGCCGCCGCGAGACGCGGTGCTGCCGCCGGACGACCTCGGTGAGCCCCCGGAGGCCGCCGAGGGAACGACCGAGCGAGACGCCGAGGAAGCGAACGAGGCGCGCGAGGAGGGCCTTCCCGCTCCGGTCGTCGAGTGGTTCGCCGCCGTCGAGGCGCGCGTCGAGACCGTCGAGGACTGCGCGGCGGCGACGAGTCTCCCCGAGGCGACGGACCGCCGAGTCGCTCGCCGACCGCGCCGACGCCGTCGACGGTGAAGTGCCCGCGGCGGCGCTCAGGACGCTGTCGTGATCCTCGCCGTCGCCGGCGGCAAGGGCGGCGTCGGCAAGTCGACGGTGTCGCTCAACCTCGCCGCCGAACTCGACGCCGTCGCGGTCGATGCGGACCTCGGGATGGCGGACCTGCCCGAGTCTCGTGGTCCGGACCTGCACGATGTCCTCGCCGGGCGGGCCGACCCCGTCGAGGCGGTCCACGAGGGCGCGCCGGTCGACCTGTTGCCCTGCGGCCGGACGCTCGCCGGCGCGCGGGCCGCCGACCCCGCGGCGCTCGTGGACGCGGTCGACGCCGTCGCCGGCGCCTACGGAACGGTCGTCGTCGACTGCCCGGCGGGGATGACCGCCGACGCCGGCCTCCCGCTGTTCGCCGCGGACCGCTGTGCGTTGGTGGCGCTGCCCGACGCGTTCGCGGTGGCGGACCTCGTCCGGACGCGGGAACTCGCCCGCGAACTCGACGCCGGCCTCAGCCGCGTCGTGCTGAACCGGGCCGGCCGCGATCCGCCGACGGACCGCGTCGAGCGAGCGCTCGGCGCGCCGGTGACGGCGGTTCCGGAGTCGCGCGTCGTGGCGCGAGCGCAACGCGCGGGCAAGCCAGTGAGCACGGTCGCGCCGGAGAGTACGGCCGCGGAGCGATTCCGCGAACTGGCCGACGCAGTCACAGCGGGACCGAAAGCACCGCGAGGGCGACGGCGATAAACGCCACTTCAGGCCGTGTTCACCGCTATCACCTTCGAGCCGAACTCCGGACCCCGGATGCCGTACTGGAACGGGACCGAGCGCTTGAACGTCGAGACGGTGAAGGAGACGATGCCGTCATCAGAACCCGCGGGTTCCGGTTGGTTCGAGAATCGCCGGGCGATGTTCGAACGCCGACGAACATCGTCGCGACGGCCTGCCGCGGCGTGAACGGGTCGCCGAGTAGCGGCGCATGGCGGTGCCGACCTCCCGCGGGAGGTTCGCGGGGTCGGTCAGCCCCGCGGCCAGCCCCGCGATGTACCGGACCGCGCCGAACTCCACGGCGAGGTCGGCGAGGCCGACGCCGAGCGCGATGAACGGCGTTCTCTCGGCGACGCGGGGAGGACGGTGCCCGGGAGGCGGTCGACGAACCACTGCACGGGTCACTCCGGCGGCGGGGCGAGCGAGGTTCCGTTGGTCGCGTCACCGCCCTGCGGGCGTGGGACGCGTCAGCACTCAGTGACCGCGTCGAGCGCGTCCTCCGCCGCCTCGCGCTCCTCTCGGGCCGTGGACCAATCGCGGTCGGCGGCCGCCTCGGCGCTCGCGCGGAAGTGACCCGCCGCAGTCGAGAGGTGCCCCCCGCGACACGACAGCGCACGGAGTTCGGCGGCGACGCGCTCGGGCGGCGACGCGTCGAGCGCGTCGGTCGCGGTGGCGGTCCCGGCGTCGAACGAGGCCTCGGCGTCGCCGAACGACTCGGCGGCGGCCGAGTAGTCGCTCTCGTCGGCGTGAGCGCGGCCCTCGGCCAACGCGGCCAGGCCGTCAGTCAGGTCGCCGTAGACGGTGGCGAGCGCGTCGAAACCGGCGGCGAGCGCCGTTAGCTGGTCGTACCCGTCGCGGACCTTCGTGATCTCGACCGAATCGCGAGATTCGAGGGTGTCCGCGTCCAGCCCCTCCGCGGCGTCGCTCGCGCCCCCGAGCGTCGACCGGGCGTCGCCGGTCTCGGTCGACAGGTCGTCGACGAGGTCGCCCGCGCGGTCGTACGCCTCGCTCTCGACGGCGGACTGTACGGTCTCTATCCCGTCCTCGGCGTCGACGAGCGTCAGGAAGGCGTCGTTCATCGCCGCGACGACCGCGGCGTACGCGCGGACCTCCTCGATCGCGGCCCGCTGGTCGTCGGAGGCGTCCGGTTCGGCGTTGTCGAGTTCCGAGCGCGCCGTCTCGACGCGGTCGGCGACGCCCTCGAACTCGACCGACCGGTCCTCGGCGAAGCGGGTCTGCGCGGCGTCGAGTTCGCCGACAGCCGTGTTGAGTTCGCCGACGGCCGTGGCGATGGCGGCGTCGACCTGCCGGTTCCCGCCGTCCGCGGACGTGTCCGTGTCGTCGTCGGCCTGAGCGTTCCCGTCGCCTCCCTCGCCGGTACAACCGGTGAGCGAGAGCGCGGCGGCGGTCGTCGAAACTGCCTGGAGATAGCGGCGTCGTCGCATACCCCCACCGCGGTGATACGTTTACTTGACCCTTCCGTCTCAAACGACGAAGCGGACGACTGCGAAGAGAACGAGCACGCCGAGTACGTCACAGGTGTTCGTTACGATCGGGATGACGACGTCGTCCGGGTCCAGCCCCAACCGGTACGCGGCGTAGGTGGCGACCAGCGTGACGACGACGGCGAGGACGGCCAGCGCGGCCCCCGACAGCGTCGCGACGAGGACGACCGTGCCGGGCGCGAGCGTCGTACCGCCCGTCGCGAGCGTCACCAGCCACGCGCTGGTCCCGACGACGGGAAAGACCGTCAGGGCGAGCGCGACCGTGGCGGCGGCGTTACCGATCAGGCGGTCGTCGTCGGGGGCGAACGAGAGCGTCCCGAGGTGGAACGCGGTAGAGAGGCGGGCCGCGAGGATGCTGCCGAGGTTGCCGGCGGTGCCGATGGTGACCGGAACGAGGACCAGAAGCGAGGGGTACCGGAGTAGTTGCTCCTCGAACGTATCGAGAACGAGACCGCTGCCGACCTCGATCACCGTCAGGACGGCGAGCAGCGGGAGCATCGCCCGGGCGATGCCCCGGACCGTCCACGTCGTGCTTCGCGACCCGGCCATTCAGCCCCCTCCCAGCGTCAGCACGAGTCTGGTTGCTATCAGCAGCGTCGCCATGCCGAACACGTCCCCGGTCGTCGTCACGACGGGGCCGACGAGCGTGTCGGGGTTCAGGCCGCGACGGTACCCGATGAAGACGGCGAACACGACGACGACCGTCAGCGCGATGCCCGACAGCAGACCCGCGATGAAGGCGATGGCGGTGAGCGTGAGCAGCGAGGCGGACGGACGCGAGAGCAGGAACAGCACGAGAAACGCGACGACCGCCGCGAACACGCTGACCAGGACGCCGTTGGCCATCGCCGCCGTGACGGCGGCGACCAGGCGGTCGTCGTCGGCATCGAAGACCGGATCGACCAGCCCCTGATGGAGCGCAGAGGAGAGTTTCGCGCCGAGCGCGCCGTAGACGTTCCCCCGCGTGGCGAGCAAGGCGGGAACGAGCACCAGCAGGCCGGCGACCCCCTTCAGTTCCGCGTTCATGCCGCCGAGGATCATCCCGGCGAAGAGCCCGCCGACCGCGCTCACCCCGAGGACCGGCAACGCCTCCCGGTAGGCGTCGACGGCCACCTCGCGGACGCTCATAGGGGCACCACACGCCCGGGGAGGATAAAAGCCGGCGACTCCCCGCCGCACTCCGGCAGGCTTACGGGACCGAGTTCGTACTCTCGTACACCTTGGTCAGCATCCTCCTCACGAACGACGACGGCATCGACGGCGACGGGCTGGCGGCGCTTCACCGGGAACTACAGGCGGTCGGCGACGTGACAGTGGTCGCCCCCGCGGACGACCAGTCGGGCGTCGGACGCAAGCGCTCGACGCACACGACGCTGGCGGAGCGCGACCGCGGTTACGCCGTCGCCGGGACGCCCGCGGACTGTGTCGCCTACGGTCTGCGCGGCCTCGACCGCGAGTTCGACCTCGTGGTGTCGGGCTGTAACCACGGCCCGAACATGGGCGCGTACGTCATCGGGCGCTCCGGCACCGTCGGCGCGGCGATGGAGGCGGCCTTCCTCGGCACGCCCGCCGTCGCCGTCTCTGCCTACCACAACGTCGAGTTCTTCCCCCACCCGGCGACCGACTACGACTTCGACGCCCCCGCCGCCGTCGCCCGCGAACTCGTCTCGCGCTCGCTCGACGCGGGCGTCTTCGACGCCGTCGACCTCCTGAACGTCAACGCCCCCGTCGACGCCGAGGACCCCCGCATCCGCGTCACCCACCCCGACGACGACTTCGACGTGACCGTCGACCACGGGGCCGAGGTCCCCGACGACCTCACCGTCGGCGAGGGCGAGCGCTACGTCGCCCTCCGCGACAAGTTCTGGCCTCACACCGTCGGCTACGAGAACCCGTTCCCCGACATCGACGACGTCCGCGAGCGCTACGACGTGGGGTCCGACCGCCGTGCCGTCGTCGACGGCGAAGCGAGCGTCTCGCCGCTGACCGCGCCCCGCGAGGCGGCCCACCACGAGGAACTCGACGCCATCGTGGAGACGCTGAACGCGCGGTGACGGTCGCCGGCCGCGGCGGACCGCTCGGAGAGCGTGTCCGGCGTCGGGGAAGGGCAGGCAGTACTGGAAAAACGTCCGCGAGCGTAGCGAGCGGTTCACCGCGCCTTCGGCGCGGCCTTTTTGGCCGAGCTTTTTGCCGCGAGTGGTCCGCGAAGCGGACCCGAGCGGGAAAAAGGTCGTTGCGAAAAGGTCGCTCAGAACGGGAAGTTCCCGCCCATGCCGCCGCCACCGCCGCCCTGGTTCTCCATTTTCTTCATCATGCGCTGCATGTCCATGTCGCCCTGCCCCATGCCCTGGAACTGCTTGATGGTGCGTTCCATCATCTTGTGCTGCTGGAGCAGTTCGCGGACGCGCTCCTCGGGCTGACCGCTACCGCGGGCGATGCGCTCGGTGCGGCTCTGGCCGATCTGGCGGGGGTTCTCCAGTTCGTCCTCGGTCATCGAGCCCATGATGACCTCGAAGCTCCGCATGCGTTCCTGCGTGACGTCCATGGCGTCGTCCGGGAGCTGGTCCTTGATGCCGCCGCCGAAGCCCGGGATCATGTCCATCACCTGGTCGAGCGGCCCCATGCGGTTCATCGCGTCCATCTGCTTTTTCATGTCCCGGAGGGTGAACTGCCCCTGCAGCATGTCCTCGGGGTCCCACTCCTCCTCTTCCTCCTGGGTCTCCTGCATCGCGCGCTCGACGCGCTCGGTGAGTTGCTTCAGGTCGCCCATGCCGAGCAGGCGCGAGATGAAGCCGTCGGGCTCGAAGCGCTCGACGTCCTGCACCTCCTCCCCGGTGCCGAGGAAGGCGATGGAGGACCCCGTCTCGTTGACGGCGGTGAGCGCGCCGCCGCCCTTCGCCGTCCCGTCGAGTTTGGTGATGGCGACGCCGTCGATGCCGATCGACTCCTCGAACTGCTGGGCCTGGTCCTTCGCGCCCTGCCCGATGGCCGCGTCGAGCACGAGCAGGGAACGGTCGGGCCGAACGACGCGCTCTATCTCCTCGATCTCGGCGATGAGGTCGTCCTCCAGCGCGTGGCGACCGGCCGTGTCGACGATGCGGACGTCGGCGTCTTCGGTCGCTGCCAGCCCCTCGCGGGCGATCTCGACCGGGTCATCGCCGTCGGGGTCGCCGTAGAAGTCGACCTCCGCGCGTTCGGACATCTGTTTCGCCTGGTCGTACGCGCCGGGGCGGAAGGTGTCGGTCTGGATGACTGCGGGCTTCAGGCCCTTCTTCGAGAACCACCACGCCATCTTGGCGGCGGTGGTCGTCTTCCCCGACCCCTGGAGGCCGGCGAGCATGACCGTCTGCTGTTCGAGGGGGAGTTCCGTGCTCTCGCCGACGAGGTCGACCATCTCCTCGTAAACGATGCGGAGGACGTGCTCGCGCGCGGTCGTACCCGCGGGGGGTTCCTCCTCCAGCGAGCGCTCCTTGATGCTGTCCGACAGGTCCATCACGAGGGAGACGTCGACGTCGGCCTGTAGGAGGGAGCGCTGGATCTCCTTGACCACCTCCTCGACGTCTTCTTCGCTGATTCGGGACTTGCCGCGGAGCTTGTCCAGCGTGCCCCGTAGCGAACTCCCGAGATCGTCGAGTACCATTATTACGCGTCCTACGGCACCACGGTGTTAAAGGCTTTTTCTCGGGCTACGCGCCCCGGTCGATCGCGAGGAAGTCCTCGACGATGTCGTCGAAGTCGGCGATCGAGCGCCGAAGCGTCGCCTCCAGTCGCTCGGTCGTCGCCCTGAGGTCCTCGTAGGCCGAGTGGCCGGACAGCTCGTGGGGCGACTTCTCCGTTTCGAGCACGGTGAGCTTCGAACGCGCGACGAGGTACTCGCGCAGGGGCTCCTGGCGGTCCTGCGCGCGCAGTTGGTGGCCGATGGCGGCCGACAGGTCGTCGTGCTTGGCGGGCTTACAGAGGTAGTCGTCGAACTCCATCTCGACGATGTCGAAATCGGGCTCGACAGCCGTGATCATGACCACGCTGAACGACCGCTCCTCGGGGAGTTCGTCGAGGAACCGGTCGCCGGAGACGCCGGGCATCCGTCGGTCCAGCAAGACGACGTCCACGGACTCGTCGAGTTCGTTCATCGCCTCGCGTGCGCCGTACGCGGTCCGGACGTCGTACTCGTTGCGGAGCCAGAGCACGTACATGTCCGCCAGTTTGTCCTCGTCGTCGACGACCAGAACGGTGGCGTCCTCGGTCATTCGGTGGCGGTCCATCTGGTTCTGGTCGTCATTGGTCGCTATCTCCCAAAAGTGTAACGGAAGCGAACGGTAGGATGAAATACATTATCGACGGCGTCGCGCCAGTCCCGCAGCGTTATACGGACTGCCCTAACTGTTTCCCGGTGCAACCGCATCCCGTTCGCGGTTGCGCCGGGACTGCCTTACAGCAGTCCGTATCAGTGGCCGGCCCCGTGCGGATCGAGTTCCGTCCCGTACCGCTCGGCGCGGTCGGTGTAGTCGATAAATCGCGGGGCGTCGGGGTCGAACGGCCGCTCTAAACGCTCGTATTTTTTGATGTCAGCCCATCATCGGCGGCCGGATCGTGGAGTACCGTCTCTTCCAACCGAGAGGCCACTTTCTCGTGGCATACATGGACGTGTTCGTACGCTATTCGTCCATCACCATCGGTGTAGAGGCGTTCGAGGTCGTGGAGTTTCTCGTCGCCGTCATGGTCGGTCACGAGTCCGTTCGAGTGGACGGCTACCACGTCGACCGTTTCATCGGCCCACCGTGTCACGTCGATCCGCCAGCGTTCGCCCCAGCGCTCGCGGGCCTCTGTCTCGAGCCGGTCGATCATGTCGTCGAGGTGCTCGATCTCGGCGGCCATTATCCCGGCACCTCCCCCCGGTCGACAGTGACGTCGAGCTCGTCGACGGGACGAAACGCTAGCACGCCCTCCCCAGCGTAAACGGCCAGTCGGGGGCCGTTCTCTCGCACGGCCTCGACGTTGAGGCCGACGATTTCGTGGAAACGCTCGGGGACCGTGACGCGACCCCGCTGGTGGATCGGGCGGCCGTCGCGGTCACTGCGGCCGTCGGCTTCGTAGCCCGTCCCGACCGCGACGAGGACGTCCCCGTCGTCCTGAAAGAACAACGACGATGCCGCTCTGAGGCCGGCGGCATCGAGCGCTGCTCCCGGCGTGGTCTCTATCGACCCGTTCCGGTATCGCGGTTCCACTGTCCCGACTAGTTCTAACGACCGCACGTCCGTCTGTTCGGCCATACTCGGATGTTGTACGAGTAGAGCAAAAGAGTAGCGTCCGAACCGGGACGACCCTACAGGGCCGTCAGCGCGTTAGCGCCCGTCGAGAGGCGACTCCTCGCGGAGCGCCGGAACCCTTGCCGCTGTCCCGCGACGCCCTCAGTGCCCGGGAAGCCGCCAGTCGGCGGCGATAGGCTCTCCGCGACCGCCACCGCACGGCCCGACGACTTCGAACGTCTCGTCGGCCGCCTCGGGCGTCCACGGCGCTGCGGCGAGCAGGCGCGCGACGTCCGCCCGGGCGACCGCTCCCCACAGGTGTGCGCCGGGTCGCGCGACCCTGACCTCGTCCGTGCGCGGGCCGTCCGTCAGGACGCCGGGACGGAGGACAGTGTGCCGGACCGACGCGCCGCGTATCGCCGCCTCCGCGTCGGCCTTCGCCCACTGGATCGGTCCGATGGCCGCGTCGAAGACGCTCCCCAGCCAACTCGCCGAGTCGGTGCCGACGCCGAGCGCCGACTCCATGACGAAGCTCTCCGCGCCCTCGTCGACCGCCGCGTCGAGCAGCGTCCGGTTCCCCCTGCCGTCGACGAACTCCCCCGGCGAGAGGAGGGCTCGCGGACCGGAGCCGACGGCGGAGACCACCGCGTCGACGCCCTCCGCGGCGCGCCGTGCGTCGTCCGGGTCGAACAGGTCCCCGACGACCACCTCATCCGCGCCGGCCGCGCGGAGCGAGCGCCGACGCTCCGGCGACCGAGTCAGCGCCCGAACCGTCACTGGACGCGGCCCGAGGAGGCGGAGCACTTCCCGGCCGGTGCCGCCGGACGCACCGGCGACGAGCAGTCGGTCGATGTCGCTGTCTGTCACGTTCGCGCTAGGGAAAGCACCCACATAGTCGTTCGGCCGCGCTCGACCTCGGAAGTGCCGGCGGCCTACACCGCCGGGAAGTACCGGCCGTGGAAGTCGAACGGGAGCGCGTGGGGAAGCGGGGCTCTCGCCAGCTCTCCCATCGTCGCCGCGTCGAGGACGACCAGAAGCGACCGGCCCGCGTCGCGGTCGAGCACCGCGGAGAGGACGACGCCCTCGTCCTCGGGCGCGTCGAGCGGGGCGTCCGGGTCGTCCGCGTCACGCCGGGCGTCGGGCGACGGGACGAAGATCGGTTCGCTCGGGAACCACCCCGGCCGCGAGAACTCCCGGACGCGTCCGGACTCGACGTCGACCTTGACCAGCGCCGTGGCCCAGTTCTCGTCCGGGTCGTCGAACCGCTGCGCGTAGACGTACCGGTGCTCGCGCAGCCGGACGGCGGGAGAGACCGTCGGGAGGCCGGTACCGCCGTCGTACAGCCGCTCGCGGTCGACCGCTCCGCCGGCGTCGGTCGACAGCCGGAAGCGGTCGATCGCGCCGCCGTCGGCGTCGAAGCCGTCGGCGAGTGCGTCGAGATACAGCGCGTCGACCGACGCGGCGTCGGGCACCGTCTCCACGTCGAGCACTACGTCAGGCCCGTCCGCCTCGTCAGCCGGCTCGTAGGCGTTGACGTGGTGGAACGCGAAGAAGGGACCCGCCGTCGGGGCCGCGACGACTTGCCCCGTCCGCCGGTCGACGACGTGGAACGTCGTGCCGCGGTCCGGCTCCCACCGGTAGCGCTCGACGAAGGTCCCGTCGCCCGGCCGGAAGAACTCGAGCGGGTTCACCACGAACGGGAACTCGACGAGGACAACGTAGTTCCGGGTGGCGGCAAAGGAGTGGATATAGGCCGGCTCCGCGGTCGGTATCGACGCGAGGTGACGGCGCTCGTTCGGCGTGGTCAGTTCGTGGACGTGGTACTCGGACGTGCGCCCGAACGCCGTCTCGAAGGTTAGTACCGCACCCGTCCACGGGTCGCGGTGGAGGTGCGCACAGGCGAGGTCGCCGCTCGGGTCGTCGCCGTCGTACGTCACGTGGCCGAGCGTCGCCAGCGACTCCGGGTCGAACCGGACCCAGCGCGTCGACTCCGTCATGGCGACGTACTCGTCGCCGACCCGCTCCGCGATGACGTTCGTGTTGTCGTACGGGTCGTCGAAGACGAACGACTTCAGCCGCGACAGCAGGCCGCCCCCGCCGGTGCCGAACCCGCCCGCGAACTCGCCGCGTCGCGCCGCCTCGTAGGCGTCGGTCCGCAGGAACCGGTTCCGGTACCGCACGTCGCCGCCGTCGAACGAGAACCGCCGGAGCATCGCGAACCCGTCGAACCAGTGGTCGACCGACCCGTCCGCCGTCTCGAACGACCCCGGCCCGTTCCGGATCAGACTGCCCGACAGCCACTCCGGGACGGAGCCTTCGACCGGAAGGTCGAGGTCGCGTTCCTCGTCGACCGAATGGAAGCCGAACGCACGAGCCATGGGCTATGCACGGAGTGCAGCGCCGTAGTGGTTGTCATCACTCGACGTCGGCGACGAGCGACCCGTCCTCGACAGGATGCGGGTCGAGACTGCCGTCGGGGTCCGCGGTCCCACTGACCGCTCGCGAGACGCCCCAGTCGCTCACCGCGTACGTCGCGGCGTAGACCGGCGAGTCGGCGTGGACGAGCCCGTTCTCCCGAACGACGTTCGCGTAATACGCGTACCCGACGCGGACGAACGCGACGCCGCCCCGACGGTCGACCGGTTCCGAACCGTGTGAACCGAACCCGGATCCGACCAGGTCCTCGCCCTCGGCCGCGGCGAGGTCGTTCCGGCGGTAGGCCTCCTCGTGGGCCGCGGCGCACGCGACGACCGCGTCGCCGTCGCTCGTCTCGGTTCGCGCCTCGCCGTCGACGGTGGACTCCCGTTCGACGCCCGCGGCCACGTCGGGAGCGGGCCGCGACGCGTTCTCGCAGTCGAAGGACTCCGCGGTCGTCGCGTCCGCTGACGTGCCGGCGTCGGGGAGACCCGATCCGCCGCCGAGACAGCCGGCGGCGAGCGCCGACAGCGAGGCGCTACGTAGGGCAATCAGGGCGCGGCGAGAGCGGGGAGGGCATCGTCCGCCGGCTCTCCCCGCGCGAGCAAGCGCCTTCTGTCTACTCGTCGTCGCCGAGCAGTCGGCCGACCATCTCGTCGGGGTCGAACGGCTCGATGTCGTCGTACCCCTGGCCCACGCCGAGAAAGAGGATCGGCTTCCCGGTGACGTGGGCGATGGAGATGGCCGCGCCGCCCTGCGAGTCGGCGTCGGCCTTCGTCAGGACCGCGCCGTCTATCTCCGCGGCCTCGTTGAACTGCTTGGCGCGGTTGACCGCGTCCTGACCGGCGACCGCCTCGTCCACGAACAGCGTCATGTCCGGACCGACGACGCGTTCGATCTTCGCCAACTGGTCCATCAGGTCCTCGTTGGTGTGGAGCCGGCCGGCCGTGTCGCCGAGCACGACGTCGACGTCGTTGGCCTCGGCGTACTCCACGGCGTCGTAGATGACGGCCGCGGGGTCGCCGCCCTGCTCGTGGGTGATGAGCTTCCGGTCAAGGTTGTCCGCGTGCTCGCGGATCTGCTCGTTCGCCCCGGCGCGGTAGGTGTCGCCGTTCGCCATCACCGACGAGTAGCCCCGCTCTTCGAGGTACTGCGAGAGCTTCGCGATGCTCGTCGTCTTCCCGACGCCGTTGACGCCGGTGAAGATGACGACCAGCGGCTTGTCCGCCTCCCCTACCCGCTGGTCGAAGTCGAACTGACCGACGCCGATGACGTCGAGTATCGCCTCTCCGAGCGCTTCCTCGACGACCGCACCCGTGCTCTCGGTGAAGCGCCGGGTCTGGCCGACGAGCTGGTCCTCGATGTTGCCGAGGATCTCCTTGGCGACGCTCATCTCCACGTCGCTTTCCAGCAGCGCCATCTCCAGCTCCCACAGCGGGTCCTCTAGGTCCGCCTCCTCGATGACGAACTGCCCTGTGGCGACCGCCTTCGCCCTGGCCGCGAAGCCGGTACCGTCCTCGTCCTCGGACTCAACGTCGTCGCCTCCGCCCGCAGCGTCGCCCGCTCCCTCGGCGGTCTCTCCCTCGACCGGGTCGGCGGTCGTCTCCGCGTCGGCGGCGTCGGCTTCGGGCTCCCCGGCGTCCGGTTCCGTCGGGTCCGTTGCGCTCTCGGCGGTCTCCGCTTCCCCGGACGTCGCGTCGTCGGCGTCCGTCTCCTCGGCCCCCGCGCTCGACCCGCCGGAGAAGGGGTTCGCTTTGCTGAGGAGGCCGCCGCTGCTCTCTTTTTCGTCTGCGGCGTCCTCGGTGTCGGCGTTCTCCGGGTCGGCGTCTTCCGCCGCGCTCTCGGCGTCCGTGTCGGGCTCCGCCGCGTCGCTCCCGTCGGCGTCCGTGTCGGGCTCCGCGCCGTCGCTCCCGTCGGCGTCGACGGCGTCCGTGTCGGGCTCCGCGCCGTCGCTCGTCGGCGCGTCCTCGTCCTCGCGGGGGACGGTCCCGGCCGCGGTGGCCGTCTCCGGGGACTCCGCGTCCGCGGCGGCGGTCTCGCCCTCGTCGACCGCGGCGGCCGAATCGGGGTCGACGTCGAGGTCGGACTCCTCGGCGGCGGCGGCCGCCGCCTCGGGACCCGCGTTCTCGGCGTCGGGGTCGGTGCTGGCGTCGGCCGCCTCGTCCTCGAGCGCTTCCAGCTCGTCCTCGTCCAGCTCTTCGAGGTCGTCCTCGTCCAGCTCCTCGGCCTTCTCCTCGGCGACCTCCTCAGCCTCGTCGCGGAAACTACCCAGCTTGTCCTTCAGACTGTCGAACATCGCCCGTTACTCGTCGTCGTTCTGCTCCTGTTGTTGCATCTGCTGCATCTGCTGTTGCATCTGCTGCTGTTGCATCTGCTGTGCCTTCTGCTCGAGTTCCTCGCTCTCGGACTCGAGCTCGGCGATCTCCGAGTTGACCTCGTCGATGCGGCCGTCGACGACGCCTTTCTTGTTCTCCAGCGTGTCGATAGCGCCCTCCTCGTCCTGCTCCGCGGCGTAGCCGCCGCCGAGGCCGACGGTGACCTCGTCGATGTCCTGAACCTCGGCGCGGAGGTAGGCGTCGCCGCCGAGGGGCACCTGCACCATGGAGCCGGTGTCAAGCGTCTCGATGGCCTCGATGGCCTCGTCGATCTCCGTTTTCTCGGTCTGGAGGTCCTCGACCTCACCTTCGAGCGATTCGACCCGTTCCTGGATCTCCTGGATCTCCTGGGAGAGCTGCTGTAGCTCCTGCTGACCGCCGCCCATCATTATTCGGCTACCTCCGAGATCTCGATCTGCGCGCGCTTGAGACCGTGGTGGCTCCCCATCCGGGAGTAAACGTACTCGACCGCGACGGCCTCGTTCTCGGCGTCGACCGACTTCTCGAACGTGGCCCAGCCGTCACGCGACTGGAACGCACCGCTTACAGTAAACTGACTCATGTCTCACCATCCGGCTTTGCGCCGGAAGAATCTTCCTACATGAACCTCCCGGCGGCGGCCGGGAAACGGACCGGTGCCAGAGAACAGCGGCGGCGGAAACGACGGGGTCAGTCGATGTAGCCGAGCGCGTCCTCGATGCGACCCAGCTCGGGACCGGTCGTGTCCTGCCCGGCGACGTACCCGTGGCTGTTGGCGACGAGGCCGGACCCGACCAGCGGCGCGCCGTAGTTGACCGTGCCGATGTCGGCGCGGACGTCGAGCAGGTCCTCGAGGAAGTCCAGCTCTCCGTCGGTCGTTTCGGGATGACAGAGCACGCCGTCGTTGGTCGCGACGGCGGCGGTGCCGACGGTGCGGACGCCCGCGAGTTCGCCCCGTTCGACCGGCACGTCGAGCGTGTCCTGCACGACCCGCACCGCGTCTCGCGGGAGGTCGGGGTGGACGTACGCGCCGGCGTCGTTCGCGAGAACGACGTTGCCGGCGGCGTTGATACGCCCGGGGAGTTCGGCGACCGGGACATCTACGACCTCGTCGACGCGCTCGCGTTCGACGTCGCGGAGCCGGCTGCTGACCAGCAGCCCGGCGGAGTTGCCGGCGGCCAACGCGCCGACCGTGCCCGACCCGCCGACGGTAGTGGCCGCCGCGGGGACCCCGAGTTCGTCTTCGAGGTCCTCGACCAGCGACTGGTCGACGTCGGGACGGACGAGCAGACAGGTAGCGGTCGCGCGAGCGAAAACGCCGACGTACGCGGAACCGGAGAACGCGGCGCGAAGCAAAGTTACTCTGCGTACTCGGCTTCGACGACGCCGCGGCCCTCTTCCTCGAAGCGGGCGGCGCGGACGCGGAGCTTGCTCGGGGGCTTCCGGCGTCCCCGGGACCAGACTGCCTCGTTGATCGAGGGGTCGAGGCGAACGTCCGCATCGTCGACGGAGAAGTGCTGGGCCAGATGCTCGCGGACGATCGTCATCGCCTTGTCGGCGCGCTCGTGCGACGCCGCGGCCTTCGCGTCACGCAGCGGAACGGTGACGACCCGCTCCTCGAAGTCGTTAGCGCTCATTATTCGTCGGTGTCGTTACGCCGCCAGTTGCGCCGCTTGGGGTTTCGCTGGACCTCCATGTCCGTCTTCATCATGACCCACGCCGGCACCCGGCTGTTCTGGTTCTCGAGCTTCGCGAGCCGCTTCTTTTTCGCCTTCGATTTCTTACCCATAGTGGGACTAGCTACCCCGCCGCCGCTTAAAATCTTGTTCCTTTGACCCCGCGGGTGCGAGCGACCGGCACGACGACCCGATGACGGACGCGGCACGGGCGAGGCGGTCCCCGACGAGACGCGCCGCGTCTCCACGCTGCGGGACTACAGCGGGAACGACTCGACCGTCGAGTACTCGGGTCCGTTCTGCGTCGGATCGCTTTTCGTCAGGCGCACCTCGTCGACGACCATCTCGCCCACGGTGGGGTGGCGGTCCTCGACGACCTCCCGTACCCGCTCCTTGCCGTCGGCGTGTTCCATCCGGGCGAGCGTGACGTGCGGGGTGAACTCGTTCCCCTCGGGGTCGAAGCCGATGTCGGTCGTTTCGTCCTCGATACACTCGTGGAGCGCCGTCATCTCCTCCTTGCCGACCTCGACGCCGAGCCAGACGACGCTGATGTAGTCGGGGCTCGGGAACACGCCCAGTCCCGCGAACCGCGCCGGGAACGGGTCCGCGATACCGGCGTGGTCGACGCCGCGCTCCACCCCCCGTTCGACGGCGGCGGTCACCTCGTCGAGGCGGTCCTCGTCCACGTCCCCCAGAAACGTCATCGTCACGTGGGCCTGCTCGGGGTCGGTGACGTTCAGACCGCCCGCCCCTTCGAACAGCTCCTGAACCTCCCCGATCGGGTCCGCCAACTGGTCCGGCAGGTCGATACTGACGAACAGTCGCATACACGAACTGCAACGGCTGAACCCTTGAAGATACGTCCCCGGTCACGGGACGGCGGAACGGTCGTTGCGGCGTGGCCGCGCTCGGCGGCGCGAACGAACGTGAGCGCGCCGAGCGCCGGGGAAGGGCAGGCACTCGAAGCGTGTCCGCGACCGCGGGGTCTGCACGAGCAGCGCGAGTGAAGGCTCGCGAGGCCAGGCCTCACGGTGGCTCGCGCAACCCGGCGGCCCCGAACGAGCGCGACGGCGCTCGCTGGCGTCTCCGTGAACGCAGTGAGCGAAGGCTCGGAGCGGCGAAGCCGCTCCGGTGGACATCGAGGGCGACGCGACTGACGCCAGTCGGTCGCGGGGGCTTTCTGGGTCGCAGACCTTAACCACGCTGCCCGCTAATTCGCGACTATGACTGACGACTCCGACGACCACCGGTTCTCGGAGGGGCAGGGCTTCTCCGACGCCCACGACGAGTTCGACATCGACCCGCCCGAACTCGACGTCGACACCGACAAGGTCGACCCCGTCGACTCCCGCGTCGTCTCCGACCTCCTGGACGACGAGGCGGTCCCGGACGACCGGATCGACGCCGACGCGCTCGTCGACGTCGGGCTGGAGTACATGCGGATCAACCGCTACGAACAGGCGACCGACGCCCTGGAGCGGGCCGCCCGGTACGCCGACGACGACCGCGTCGAGCAGGAGGCCCGGACGAACAAGGGCGCGGCCCACGCCGAACTGGAGGAGTGGGACGCCGCGATCGGCTCCTACCGCGAGGCACTGCGCATCGACGACGAGAGCGAACACGCCGCCACGGCACACACCGACCTCGCGTACGCGCTCTGGGAGTCCGGCCGGAGCGAGCAGGCGCTCGAACACGCCGAGAAGGCCGTCGAGGTCGACGAGCGCTTCGCGCAGGCGTGGTACAACCGCGGCTTCTTCCTGCTGGAGCGCGGCCTCGCCGAGGACGCGCTGAACAGCATCGACAACGCGATCCGCCTGGGGATGCGCGACTCCACCGTCCTCGAGGAGAAGGCCCGCGCGCTCGAAGAACTCGGCGAGTACGACCGCGCCGAGGAGATCGCCGAGGAGGCCGAGGAGATACGCAAGGAGGCCGAGCAGGAGCTGGTAGAGTGATCGTCAACGAGCGCGAGACGGAGGAGGGGCTGCTCGTCGCTGTCTGCGACGACGACCTGCTGGGCGAGACGTTCGAGGAGGGGAACGTCTCGCTGACCGTCACCGAGGAGTTCTACGGCGGCGAGTCGGTCGACGAGGCGGCCGTGGTCGACAGCCTCGCCCGCGCCACCGTCGCCAACATCGTCGGCCGCGAGGCGGTCGGACTGGCGGTCGAGGAGGGGTTCGTCGACGAGGCGAACGTCCTCGAAGTGGAGTCGACGCTGCACGCGCAACTGTTGCAACTGGCCTGAGACGGTGCCGGGTCGGGGTCTTTTCGGAAGGGTAACTTTAGGGAACGCGACGACCACCCATCGGCATGGCACGGGAGCAGGCCGAGGCGGCGGGACCGGTCGACGCGTTCCGGCAGTTCTTCGCGCTGCGACGCGACGTGTTGGTGCTCTCGCTGGCGATGTTCGCGTTCAGCCTGGGCTTTCAGATGACCAGTCGGTTCCTCCCCGAGTACATGGCGGCGCTCGGCGCGTCGGGCTTCGTCGTCGGTCTGTTCGGGACGTTCGGAAACGTCATCTCGGCGGTGTATCCCTACCCGGGCGGCGCGGTGTCCGACCGGATCGGCTCGCGGTACGCGCTGACCGTCTTCGGCCTGCTGTCGACGCTCGGGTTCGCCGTCTGGCTGGTCGCGCCCGGCGTCGGTGCCGTCACCGTGGCGGGCGTCACCGTCGGTCCGTGGATCTGGGTCTTCGTCGGCCTCGTCCTCGCGCAGGCGTGGAAGTCGTTCGGTCTCGGCGCGACGTTCGCCGTCGTCAAGCAGGCGACCGAGCCGTCGCGGCTGGCGGCGGGGTTCGCCAGCACGGAGACGTTCCGCCGGACCGCGTTCCTGATCGGCCCGGTGCTCGCCGCCGTCCTCATCGGCCTCCGCGACGAGTTCACGGTCAGCTTCCAGTTCGTGCTCGCCGTCGCCGTCGTGTTCGGTGCGGTCGGGACCGCCGTACAACACGTCCTTTACGACGCGAGTCGGGACAGCATCGGCGGGTCGTTCGAGGGGATCGCCCGGGTCAGGCGGGACCTGCGCGAGATGCCCGACGAACTGCGGCCGCTGCTGGTCGGCGACACGCTCGTCCGGTTCGCGAACGGGATGGTGTACGTCTTCTTCGTGCTGGTCGTCACCCGCTTTCTGGAGGTCGGCCTGGAGGCGACCGTCGCGCTCGGCGGCGTCTCGTACGCGGTCGACCTCTCGCCGGAGGCCTTCTTCGGCTACCTGCTCGGCGTGGAGATGCTGGTCGCGCTCCTCGTGATGGCCCCGGCGGCGAAAGCCGCGGAGCGCGTGGGTCTTAAACCCGTCGTGGCGCTCGGGTTCGCCGTCTACGCGGTGTTCCCGGTCGTCCTGGTCTACGCCCCCGCGAACGCGACCGCGATGGTCCTCGTGTTCGCGTTCTCGGGGCTACGCTTCGCCGGCCTCCCCTCACACAAGGCCCTGATCGTCGGCCCCGCGGAACAGGGTGCCGGCGGGCGAGTGACGGGCACTTACTACCTGCTCCGGAACGTGGTCGTCGTCCCGAGCGCGGCGCTTGGCGGCTATCTCTGGGAGTACGTCAGTCCCGAGGTCGCGTTCACTTTCGCCGCCGCCGTCGGGCTCGTCGGGACGGCCTACTTCCTCCTGTTCGGGGAGGAGTTCGAGGCGTACCGGTAGCGGGTCGGGGGGTGCGCCGACGCCTACTCATCCTCTCGCGGCGGCCCCGTGATCGAGACGTTTTCGAGCAGGATGCCGAGGAGCGCGAGCGCGGCGACCCCGAGACCGACGTACCGAAGCCCGGTATCGTACACGAGCGCGGCGATCGCGTGGAAGACGCCGGCGAACGCGACGCCGAGCAGGATACCCGTCACTGCGATAGAACGTTTCGTCACCATACGCCCCGCAAGGATCGCGGTCGGATTAAGTGATCCGTGTTCGCACGCGTCGGGCGCGGTTTCAGCGCGCGAAGCCGTGGATGATTTTATGTCAGGTTTTCCGCAGTCGGGACCAGTGCCGGACGATGGGGAAGCGGCCGTGCTCTCGTTGCTCGACGGCGAGTACGCCAGGAACCCTCATCGAGACCAGCCGGAAACCGATGTCCGCGGACGCGCTCAGCGAACGCTGCGACGTCTCGCCACCGACGATCTACCGCCGGAGCGACCGTCCGGACGAGCACGGGCTCCGCCCGAAGTCGACTCCGGACGTATCCGCGACCGAAGGAGTGTTTTGTTTCGAGCGCCTGTGATCACGTAATGGAAACCCGAGAATCCGAACCGCTCGACGTGGAAACCATCCGGGAGGACTTCCCTATCCTCCAGCGGGAGTTCGGCGGGGAGCAGGTCGTCTACCTCGACAACGCCGCGACGACGCACACGCCCGATCCGGTGGTCGACGCCATCGCCCACTACTACCGACACACGAACGCGAACGTCCACCGCGGCCTCCACCACCTGAGTCAGGAGGCTTCGATCGCCTACGAGGAGGCCCACGACGAACTCGCGGAGTTCGTCGGTGCCAGCGGCGGGCGCGAGGAGATGGTGTTCACGAAAAACACCACCGAGTCCGAGAACCTCGTCGCCTACGCCTGGGGCCTGAACGAGCTCGGCCCGGGCGACGAGGTCGTCCTCACCGAGATGGAGCACCACGCGTCGCTGGTCACCTGGCAGCAGATCGGCAAGAGGACCGGGGCCGACGTGAAGTACATCGAGGTCACCGAGGACGGCCGCCTCGACATGGACCACGCGAAGGAGGTCATTACCGACGACACCGCGATGGTGAGCGTGCTCCACGTCTCGAACACGCTCGGGACCGTGAACCCGGTGGACGAACTGGCCGACGTCGCTCACGACCACGGGGCGCTCGTCTTCGTCGACGGCGCGCAGGCGGTGCCGAACCAGCCGGTGGACGTCGAGGCCATCGACGCCGACTTCTACGCCTTCTCCGGCCACAAGATGCTCGGCCCGACGGGGATCGGCGGCCTCTACGGCAAGAAGCACCTCCTCGAAGAGATGGAGCCGTTCAACTACGGCGGGATGATGATCGAGAAGGTCACCTACGAGGAGTCGTCGTGGCACGACCTCCCCTGGAAGTTCGAGGCCGGCACGCCCGTCATCGCGCAGGGCATCGCGCTGGCGGAGGCCGTCGACTACCTCGAAGACCTGGGGATGGAGAACGTGCAGCGCCACGAACGGCAACTCGCCGCCTACGCACAGGAGCGCCTCGCGGAGTTCGACGACGTCGAGACCTACGGGCCGCCCGTCGGCGAGGAACGGGCCGGCCTCGTCGCGTTCAACTTAGAGAGCGTCCACGCGCACGACCTGGCGAGCATCCTCAACGACTTCGCCGTGGCGACCCGCGCCGGCGACCACTGCACCCAACCCCTCCACGACAAACTCGGCGTCGCCGCCTCCGCGCGGGCGTCGTTCTACGTCTACAACACGCGCGACGAGATCGACCGCCTCGTCGAGGGCATCGACGCCGCTCGCGAACTGTTCGCCTGAGCCGCGACCGCGTGGTCACCCGTTGAACGCCCGCTTTCCGGAACGGGCCGCTGGCCCGCCCCTACCGGACGTTTTGCGTCGTCGTATACGAATTATGCTGAATTCGATGTGGAAGTCGTGGGCGTGCTGCGGCCTCGCCTGCGCGGCGCTCGTGAGCACGGTGATCGCGGTGTACGTCGCGGCCCCGGTCGCCGGCTTTCTCGGGGTCGCCGCGGCCCGCCGGTCCGGCACCGTCGAAGAGCCGGGACCCCGACGGCCGGCGTGACCGGCCGCCGGAACCGGTGGCACCGACCGGAACCGACCGGTTCTTGTCGCGGTCACCCATCAGTCACGTTCGATGGACCTCGATTACGTACCGTTAGGGCGGACCGGCCTCCGAGTGAGCGAGCTCGCGTTCGGCACGTGGCGGTTCGGCCGCGAGACGCCCGAGGGGACGACAGAGATCGGCCAGGGTCGCGCTTACGACCTGCTCGACGCCTACGAGGCCCACGGCGGCCGGTTCATCGACACGGCCGACGTGTACGGCGGCGGGAAGAGCGAGCGCTGGATCGGCAACTGGCTGGACGAGCGCGACCGCGAGGACTTCGTGATCGCCTCGAAGGTCTACTGGCCGACCCGCGACGACGACCCGAACGGCGGGGGGTTGAACCGGAAGCACCTCCGGCGGCAGATCGACCGGATCTTAGAGCGCCTCGACACCGACTACGTCGACGTGCTGTACACCCACCGCTTCGACGACGACACCCCCGTCGAGGAGTTCGTGCGCACGCTGAACGAGTTCGTCGAGGCGGGGAAGGTAAACTACCTCGGCACCTCGACGCACGTGCCGAACGCGTGGAAGGTCGCGAAGGCGAACGAGATCGCCCGCCGGAAGGGGTACGAACCGTTCAAGCTCGCCCAGCCCCGGTACAACCTGATCGACCGGGAGACCGAGGGGCCGTACCTCGACATGTGCCGGGAGTACGACGTCGGCACGGTCCCGTGGAGCCCGCTCGCGCAGGGGTTCCTGACCGGGAAGTACGAACGCGACGCCGACCTGCCGGAGGACTCGACCGCCTCCGAGGGCGACCGCTGGCAGGACCACTACCTGACGGCGGAGAACTTCGACGTCCTCGACGTCGTCCGCGAGGTGGCCGGCGAGGTCGGCGCGACCCCCGCGCAGGTCGCTATCGCCTACCTCTCGCACCACGACGCGGTCACCGCGCCGATCATCGGCGCGCGCACGACCGAGCAGTTAGAGGAGAACATCGGCGCGGCCGCCGTCTCGCTGTCGGACGACCAGTTCCGCCGCCTCTCGGCGGCGAAAGGCGGGCCGTTCGACGAGGTCTGAGCGACCGGGCGGTGCGAACGCGAGTTCGCCGGAGCAAAGCGCCAGACCGTCGCGTACGTGCGAACGCGTCCCTCGGAATCCTTTTCCGCGGTCCGCCCGTACCGTGTGCCAACAATGGGAATGGGCTCGGACATGTATCGACAGCAGATCCTCGATCACTACAAGAACCCCCGTAACTACGGGGAGATCGAGGACGCGACGTTCACCCACGTCGGCGAGAACCCGATGTGTGGCGACGAGATCCGTATGGACGTCAAACTCGACGAGGACGGCGAGACCATCGAGGCGGTCGCGTTCCAGGGCGACGGCTGCGCCATCAGTCAGGCCTCCGCGAGCATGCTGTCGGGCGAACTCCGCGGCAGGACGCTCGACGAACTGGACGAGATGGACCGCGACGACGTCACCGACATGCTCGGCGTCGATATCAGCCCGATGCGCGTGAAATGCGCCGTCCTCGCCGAGAAGGTCGCGCAAGACGGGGCCGAAATATATCTCGGCGAGAAGGATGACATTTCTCGAACAACCACCGAAGACGAGTCGGACTCCACGTAAGTAGCTAGTAGAGCAATTCACAAAGGATTTTTGTTGTGTAATAAACCCTTCGATGCCATCTTAATATATCGAATTTGACTATTATTCTTAACTGTCTCTATATTGTAGTCCTCTCCCCCCCACCCCCGTTGAAGACGGGCTGACTGGCCTGTGTGAATACGTCCACTATGCGGTCAGGTTTTTGTCCTTCATTGGTTATTCGGATTCACGCACCACCCAACTCTATGGCCATATCCAATAGCTCCTGAGCCCATGGGAGTAACGCTTCACCTCCTTTCACCGCTGCACCTGAAGCGATGCCAGCGGTCACTTTGTTCAGCCACTTCCGTGTTCTGTTAATATCTGAAGTATCTTCTGGCGGAGGTGGAAGCTCAGATTCCTCTATGCTCGTCTCAAGCCTGAGTTCCAGAGTGTCTATGAAATTATCAACCTCTTCGCTGAATTCCTGAATAGACTGTGCTTGAGCCTCTGCTGAGGCTTGTGAGGTAGATTCCGATGTTGCTTCAGCAGTAGCTTCAGGAGAATTTTGAATAAACACATTCTGTTCTCCGCTTTGCTGCACTAATTGCTGTAGAGACTCTCGAAGCTCTCTTTCATTTTCATATCTCCTCTTGTATTTGTCTATTTCTTCTTCCTTTTCCTCTACTGTCTGAGCGGCCTCACGCATTCGTTCTTTAAGTGCCCATTCTTCAGATAATTCTCGCAAGAAAGAATCATCAGACAGAATTTCAATAGCGATTTCATCAGCTTCGTCCCCTCTGTCTTGTTCTAAGGCTTCCTCCAATTCTGAATACTTATCCGACTCCTCCAGTACACGAGCCAATAGTTCCTCTTGACCCTCTTCAAGTCCAAGCCGTGGACGGACTAGTTTGGTATACTCGTCAACATCTATTGTTTCATCGAAATTTGTTGCGCTTCGTAAAAGGGCGACCGCAACATCACCTCTCTCACCCTCATTTATTTTAGCTGGAGAGAAAGCTAAGATATATTCCAATAAACTCCGTGGATGCAACGAAATGTCTTTACCAGAACCAGTCTCTCTCAGGTTTCCTACTGTTGTTACTGTTCGGTCAAAAGACACGATAAACGGGCCAATATTGGGATTCTCTGCATCCTCTTTAGCTTCTGCAACAAGTGATAAGAGTTTTGCGTCGTGGTCGATTTTGTGTGGGGCCTTTATTGACGAACCTTGCTGGTCTTTAAGTCTCTCTATTTTCTTAATGGTTTCATCAGCAATTTCATAAAGGTCTACATCAACCTCAAGGTCCTCACTATATTCCACAATTCCTCTTGACTCTAATTGGTTTCGCCAGTTATTGAAAATTGTATCAAAATATTCACGATATGAGATATCTCTCTGGACGTAATCCCTAACAAATTGGCTATCTATAACGTTCTTGTTGCCACCAGAGCTACGGAACTCATCTAACTCGTGTTTAGAGCCGTCAATAAACGTCTTTAATTCATCCGCAGTCTGTGGCAAATAGTAAAGGTCATAGTCTAGTTCTTTTGCTCTGTCGAGAGTACTCATTATTAATGGATGGAAGTCATCTGTCCTGCATAAAATCGCCACAAGAACATTAGTATCTAAAAATAATACTTTATTCTCTACCTGAAGCTCAAATTGTATTGTCTCTTCCTCTCGACGGAGAATATTGTAATTTATAATGCCAGTGTAGGCTCGCTTAGTAAACTCTCTAAATTCTTCACCAGGATTGTTTAGATAGTCCTTGAGAGTATACTTGAATAATTCGTCTTTATCAACTTTATATTCGGATATTTTTTCATCTATCAATTCCTCGAAGTTAATCGTCTTTAATGTATCAATTTCGTACTCTGCCATTTCTTCAGAAGACTCGAATATCACCTTGAAGAAGTCATATATGAAATTTTTGAATGCTTTCTCAATTTCATCGTGTATAAACTCCACATCAACATCTTTATCCCTATCAGATAGATTATTGGAAAATTCATTCCAAATCGGGTCAATTAAATCATTAAATGTGTCAACCTCTGGTTGCTCAATAATCTGAAACGTTTTTCCCGAAACGTGTTCTACAACTCCTTGTTCTTTTAGTTCATCCAACGAGCTTGTTATAGATGCTTTGTCCAGTTCCACTCCCACCTGAGAATCAGCTATCCCCATCAGCTCATCAATAGTGATTTCCGAGCCAACATTATCTAAAGATATCATGAACTCGACTAAATTCGTTTTCACATCTTGTCGTCGATTCCGAAGAGTTCCGGTTAGTAATGGGGCGGCTTCCACGAGTTCACCATCATCCATATGAGGGATAATACCTTCCATCAAAAAAGTACGTCGACGAGAGATGGGTCGCGTGGCCGGCCACACCTTTTTGTACCAACTCGCGGCCACCCAGTGGCGTGATCGCGTTCAGCGACCTCCGAACCGCCGCGTACTGTCCGCGGAAGCTGTACTACGCGCGCAAGGGCGACCGCGACCCGCCGCCGGACGTCGCCGAGCGCCGCGCCCTCGCGTTCCGGTACGACGAACTGGTCGACGCGCCGGACGCCGCGTTCGCGGGCCTCCCGACGGACGTGCCGCCGGAGCGCTACCGCCGGAACCTCCGGCGCGCCCGCGACCGATTCGACGACTGGCCCGCCCTCGTCGACCCGCCGCGGCGGGACGTGCGGCTCTCGGGGAAGGACTGCCGCGGCGTCGCACACAAGGTCATCGAGGATCCGCCGCGCCCGTCGCTCGTTTCGCCGGGGAGTCCGCCGGAGGAGGGCGTCTGGCACCCCCATGCCGTCCACGCCGTCGCCGCCGCGAAGGCGTTAGCGTGGGAGCGCGAGCGACCCGTCGAGACGGCGCTCGTCGAGTACCCCGCCTACGGGACCGTCCGCGAGGTTCGGCTGACGACACGGAAGAAGGCGGCCTACCGCAGGACGCTCCGCGCGGTCGAGTCGCTGGACGGCCCGCCGCCGCGGCTGGAGAACCGGGACAAGTGCAACCCCTGCGAGTACAGCGACGAGTGCGGGGTGTCGACGCGGACGCTTCGCTCGCTGCTGTCCTGAGAGCGCGGCCGGAGGCGACGCGTCGGTGCTCCGTTCAGTGCTTCCGGAGCCACGCCTCGATGGCATCGGCGTTCGCGCCGCGGCGGACGACCTCGTCGTTCGCCACGTCGACGACCGTGCTCTCGGTGCCAGGCGTCTCGCCGTCATCATGCGTCCGATGGGCTGTCGGGCCGTGCTCGGCGTCGAGGACCGCGTCGACACCGTCGAGGAACTCCTCGGAGAGGTCGGCCACCCGGGTGACGCTCCCGCGTCCGCTCGGGTTCGCGCTCGTCGCGGTGAGCGGGCCGGCCTCGGCGAGCAGTTCCCGCGCGAGGTCGTGGTCCGGGACGCGAACCCCGACGCGGTCGCTGCCGGCCGTGAGAGCGTCCGGAACGTCGTCCGTGCGCTCGCAGATCACGGTGACCGGGCCGGGGAGGAACTCACGCATGAACCGCTCCGCGCGCTCGGTCGGCCGGACGTACGACAGCGCGGCGTCCGCGTCGGGGACGCCCAGCGACAGCGGCTTCGAGCGGTCGCGTCCCTTCGCCGCGAACACGCGCTCGACCGCGTCGGGGTCGAGGGCGTCCGCGCCCAACCCGTACACAGTTTCGGTCGGGTAGACGACGAGGTCGCCCGCCCGGACCGCCTCGGCGGCACTCGACACGTCGGTCATACCCGAACGTCGCCGCCGTCGGGAAAAAAGCGTGTCGTCCCGTCAGTAGAACGACCGGGGGACGCCGGTCCCCTGGACCGCCTCCTCGCCGTCGTCGTAGTACGACCGACGCTTGGCCCCGCTCGTGTCGCGCACCTCGAAGTGGAGGTGTGGGCCGGTGCCGACCCCGCTGTCGCCCTCGATCCCGATCAGGTCGCCCCTCTCGACGGTGTCGCCCTGCGAGCAGCGAAACTCGGCGAGATGAGCGTAGCTGGTCACCCAGCCGCCGGGGTGTTCGACCTTGACGAAGCGGCCGTAGCCGCTCGCCCACCCGGCGTAGATCACTTCGCCGTCCGCCGCCGCGTGGACGTACTGCCCGCCGCCGGTGCTGAAGTCGACCGCGCGGTGGTAGCGGTCGCCGCCGTCCCGCGTGTCCCAGTACGTCGACGTCACCTCCCCCGTCATCGGACAGGCGAAGTCGGCCTCGGCGAGCCAGTTCTCCGCCGACCACCCGGTCACCGACCCGTCGTCGCTGTCGCCCGAGTACTGGACCTTCCACCAGGTGTACCCGTCGCTCGTCTCGGGCCCCTCGAAGACGCGGCCGCCGGTCCGCTCGTCGGCCACGGCGACCCGGGTCGCGCCGGTCGACGGCTCCTCCCGGACGCTGAGGTCCGAGGTGGTGAACACCGGCGTGCGGTACTCGAACTCCTTCGCGGCCGCCGCCGACCCGGAGAGCACTCCGGCACCGACGACGGTCGCACCGGTCGCTTCGATGAACTGCCTGCGGTTGATCATGATGAACTCCGGTCGCTATCTCACCGCCGCCAAAGTAAAAACTACCGCCAAGAGTTGGAAAATCAATTCGACCCGGGCGGTCGTACCCGGGGCTATTACAACGATTCTATCGCGTCCTCGACCTCGTCGTAGTCGGGGAACGCGGGCCACTCGTCGGCGACCCACGCGTACTCGACGGTGCGGTCGTCGTCGAGCAGGTAGACGGCGGGGCGGGGTTCGCTGATCCCCGTCATCCCGTCGAGGTCGTTGACGATGCCGTACGCCTCGGCGACCTCGTTCCCGGGGTCGCTGAACAGGCGGTAGTCGATCCGCCGCTGCTCGACCGTCGCCTTGTGCTCGTACGGCGAGGAGATAGAGAGGCCGACGACCGTGAGGTCGTTGCCCTCGTCCCACGCGCGGTCGCGGATCTCGTTCCACATGTACGTCGTCGGGAACGCGCCGTCCATCGTGTGGAAGACGAGCAGTACGGGTCCGTCGGCGGTCAGGTCGGAGAGGGCGGCGTCCTCCCAGTACTCGTCGTTGACCAGCGGCCGGGTGAAGTCCGGGGCGGTGTCGCCCTGGCCGACGTGGTCGGTCTCGGCGAGGTCGACGACCTCGAAGTCGATCATCGGGCCTCACCTCCGCCGTCGCGCTCGCCGCGCGAACGCTCGCTTCCGTCAGGGCTCTGCTCTGACGACGTTCGAGAAGCTCCGCTTCCCTCGCCCCCGTACGTCCGGTCGAGGTACTCGACGATGTTCGCGCTCTCGCTCATCGTGACGCCGGTGTTCTCGTCGACGACCGCGGGGACGGTCCGCTTCCCGCTGACCCGCTTGACGACGTTTCGCTCGGAGTGCATCGGTTCGACGAACCGGGACCGGTAGTCGAGACCGTGCTCCTGCAGTTTGCGCGTGACCCGCTCGCAGAACGGACACGCCTGAAGCCGGTAGAACGTGATGTCGGGGTCGCCCATGCGTATCCATAACGGTCGGTCCGGGCGTATAACCTTCGCTCACGGCAGGGAAAGGGGGTTCTCGTCGGGTCGGAACACAGCAAACGTGACAAGAGTTAATTCGGAGGCAGGGCAAGTAGGGGGTTGATGGATATATCTGGGCTCTGGCTCCCTTCGCGGCCGGCGCAGGCGTACGAGGTCTTCGACGTCGCGTTCGGCGACACCGCGGTGACGGCGGTCGGCGTCGCCGTCCTCGCGGTTCTCATGGGACTGTCGGCGTTTTTCTCCTCCTCGGAGATCGCCATGTTCTCACTCGCGAAACACCGCATCGAGGCACTCGTCGAGGAGGGGAAACCGGGGTCGAAGACCCTCCGAGACCTGAAGGAAGACCCCCATCGGCTGCTGGTGACGATCCTCGTCGGCAACAACATCGTCAACATCGCGATGTCGTCGATCGCGACGGGGCTGCTGGCGCTGTATCTCAGCCAGGGCGAGGCCGTCGCCGTCGCGACGTTCGGCATCACGGCGCTGGTACTGCTGTTCGGCGAGAGCGCGCCGAAGTCCTACGCGGTCGAGAACACGGAGTCGTGGGCGCTGAAGATCGCGCGCCCGCTGAGGGCTTCGGAGTACGTCCTCCTGCCGCTCATCGTCACGTTCGACTACCTCAGCCGGGTCGTGAACAAGGTGACCGGCGGTCGCTCGGCCATCGAGACGTCCTACGTCACCCGCGACGAGATACAGGACATGATCGAGACGGGCGAGCGCGAGGGCGTCATCGAGGAGGACGAGCGCGAGATGCTCCAGCGTATCTTCCGGTTCAACAACACGATCGCCAAGGAGGTGATGACCCCCCGACTGGACATGACCGGCATCCCGAAGGAGGCCGGCGTCGAGGAGGCGATCCAGACCTGTATCCAGAGCGGCCACGCCCGCCTGCCGGTGTACGAGGGAAGCCTCGACAACGTCATCGGCGTCGTCCACATCCGCGACCTCGTCCGCGACCTGAACTACGGCGCGGCCGACGCCGCCGACCTCGAACTGGAGGACTTCATCCAGCCCACGCTGCACGTCCCCGAGTCGAAGAACGTCGACGAACTGCTCACCGAGATGCGGGAGAACCGCATGCATATGGTCATCGTCATCGACGAGTTCGGGACGACGGAGGGACTGGTGACGATGGAGGACATGATAGAGGAGATCGTCGGCGAGATACTGGAGGGCGAGGAGGAGGAGCCGATCGACTACCTCGACGACGAGACGGTCGTCGTCCGCGGCGAGGTCAACATCGACGAGGTCAACGAGGCGCTGGCGATCGACCTGCCCGAGGGCGAGGAGTTCGAGACCATCGCCGGGTTCATCTTCAATCGCGCCGGTCGCCTCGTCGAGGAGGGCGAGTCCATCGAGTACGACGGCGTCCGCATCACCGTCGAACAGGTCGAGAACACCCGCATCATGAGCGCCCGCCTCTCGGAACTGGCGGACGAGGACGGCGAGACGCTCGACACCGAACCGGACGAGATACCGCCCAAGGAGTAGGGCCGGCCCCGGTCAGGAGACTATCGCGCCGACCGCCAGGAAGCCGACGTAGCCCGCGACGACGGCGGTCGTCAGCGACGCGACCCACGCGAGCACGGTGAACAGCATCTTCCGGCCGCTGACGCCGCTCCCGCCGGCCGCGTAGCCGCTCCCGATGATCGCCGAGACGATGATCTCGTTGAACGAGACGGGGATGCCGAAGAAGACGGCGGCCTGCGCGATAGCGAACGAGGGGATGAGCGCCGCGATGGAGCGTCGCGGCCCGAGCGAGGAGTAGTCCTGTGACAGCGCCTTGATCATCCGCGGCGCGCCCGTCCACGAGCCGACGAGGAGACCGGCCCCGCCGCCGACAAGCGCCGCCGTCAGCGGGACGGCGAACGGTTCCAGCAGCGGGAGCATCGGGCCGATCGCCAGTCCGACCTGACTCCCCCCCGCGGAGAACGCGACCAGTCCGCCGAGCACGAGGAGGAAGTGGCGCTGGCCGGCTTCCGGGTCGGCGTCCACGTCCCGGGCGAGCGCGCCGGCGGCGACCAGCGCCAGGCCGACCGTGATGCCGGCGCGCGCCGCGAGGCCGCCGTCGGCGACCGACCGCGCGAGCGTCCCGGCGATGCTCGCGGCCTCCCCGGCCGGGCCGAGCACCACGAAGTCGACGTTGGTGACGATGGCGGCGACGACCCACGCGAGCAGCGGGATCGCGACCCGCTCGGGCACGCGTTCGTCGCGCAGCGTCTTCGCGGTCCCGTACGCGATGCCGCCGCCGGCGAACGGCGTCAGCACCCACAGCGTGCCGATCTCGCGGTACTTCGGCCACGCCGGGTCGCCGCCCATCGCCAGCCCGACGCCGATCACCGCCCCCGTGACGGTGAACGCGGTGGCGATGGGGTAGCCCTTGAACACCCCGGCGGCGACCAGCACCGCGGCGATGCTCAGTCCGACCGTCGCCGCGATCGGCGATAGGGTGACGCCCCCGACCAGTTCGCGGCCCACCGCCTCGGAGACGTTCGCGCCCTGTAACACGGCACCGGCGAATCCGAGGATGCCGACGATGAACCCTGCCCGCATCACGGAGATGGCGTTCGCGCCGACCGCGGGGGCGAAAGGCGTCGACCCGCTGGACCCGGCACCGATCGCCCACGCCATGAACAGGCTCGCCAGTCCGGCGACGACGACCGTCGCGAGCGTCGCGGCGTCTACCATTGGGGTTTCGCTACTGCGGGCCGATACAAGTGCCTGCCGTCTCGGTCTGTAGGCGGGGAAGATCGGCGAGGGTAGAGAGCCCGCTCAGTTCGAAGACGGGGTTCTTCGAAACCGCTTCGCGACCGCGGCGATGAAACGCCGCTCAGTTCGAAGACGAAGTTCTTCGAAACCGCTTCGCGGTCGCGGCGATGAAGCGCCGCTCAGTTCGAAGACCGGGTTCTTCGAAACCGCTTCGCGATCGCGGCGACGAAACGCCGCTCAGTTCGAAGACGGTTTCGACCGCTCCTCCTGTTTCGGCGCTTCCACGCCCTCGACGGCCTCGACGTTCTCCGTGTCGCGCTCGGTGTCGACGTGCCAGCGGTCGACGGTGTCCTCGTACTCGGCGAGGCGTTCCGAGACGCCGTCTTTCAGGGCGTCGTCGTTGACGTTGATCTCGAAGGTGAACGTCTCCTCGTCGCCGTTCGTGTCGTGCTGGAGGTTGGCGCTGACGAGTTCGTTGTCGAAGTAGTACGGCGCGATCTGGGTCATCACGCGCTGGTAGACGGTGTCCTCGACGGCGCGCAGGGCCTTGCGGCCGGCGGAGTCGGCGGCGCGGGCGACGTACTCCAGCGACTCGCCCCACTTGCCGACCGCGCCCTCGGCGTCGTCGTCTTCGAGTTTCTCGTAGGATTCGGTGAGTTTCTCGCCGGCGGTCTGAATGTCCTCGTCGGGGTCCTTGCCGGCCTTCTCGCCTTTCCCCTCCTTGATACTGGCCTGGTCGGCCGTCTTTTCGCTCACGTCCGCCTCGATCTGCTCGTGGGGCTTCGGCCGCCACTCGTTCCACTCCTCGAAGGCGGCGACGTAGTCGTCTTCTTCGGCCTCGTCGTCGGAAGGCTCGTTGACGTCGAGGTCTCGGAGGGCGCGGGTGAGGCGCTCGCCGTGTTCGACGACGTCGCCCCAGGTCCCTCGGACTTTGAACCCCGAGATGCTCTCTTCCATGCGCTGGAGTCGGGGTAGCGGTGGATCCGTTAAACCCTTTGCGGCAGTTACCGGCCGTACGTCAACCGGGTCGCGAACTCGTCGAGTCGGTCTTTCACCCGACCAAGGACGATCGCTGGCTTCGCGACCGTTCGCATCTCGTCGGCGTCGACCTCGATGCGCTCGCCGTCGAACGGGTTCTCGGCCTCGCCGTCGCTGGCGTCGACGACGGCCGTCATGCTGCAGCGGCCGCAGGCCTCGCTCTTGTCGCTGTCCATGGCTCTCGTCCCGAAGATGGGTGAAGAACCCTGATAAACCTTTCCCGGGGATGCGACGGCGGGGTCCGGTCGGTCTCGCCGCCGACAGTATATTTAGGCTTCCGATGACAGTATCGCCCATGGGATACTATCGCGTGGACATGGACGAGGTCGAACCGACGCCGGACCGGCCCTGCGTCCGGCGGTCGACCAGCGAGTCGGCCGACGTAGAGAACGTCGCGGTCGGTCTCTACGGACCGGAACCGGGCGAGGAGGACGCCGACGAGGGCGCGCGCGTGCTCGTCCTCGGCACGCCCGCGGTCGACGACGTCCACCCCTACGAGCGATGAGCGGGGAGTCGCCGGGACCGGAGCGAGACGGGGAGACGGGCGCGACGCCGGACGCGGCCCCCGACGTGCCCGAGTGGGACGACGGGTACGTCGACCGACTGAGCGACCGACTCCTGTTCAACTACGACCTCGAAAAGGACGTCAGCGAGCGAGGCGAGCGGTTCGCGCTGTACGGTCGCCTGCAGATGGAAAGCGAGAAGCACTTCTTCACGCCGCTTCTGTCCTACGCCCACCACGAGACCCACGAGCACCTGTACCTGCGACGCCGCCGGACGCTCTCGCCGACCGACCTCGACACGCTGGTCGAACTGGGTCACGACCTGGCCGACGAGCGGGTCGAGGCGGACGAGGAACACTACGGAACGGAGTTCACCTTCGTCACCGTCGTCCCGTCCATCGCGGACGACGTGCGCGAGTACGTCGCGGACTTCCGCGACCGCACCCTGCTGAAGTACGGCTACTTCGGGCACTACGAGGTCAACCTCGCCGTGGTCGCCCCCGACGAACGCGACGTCGTAACGAGCGAGGCGGCCGACATCGAGGAGGCCCTGACGACGTGGGAACCGATCGAGCGGGAGGAACCGGGACTGCTCCGTCTGATCGCGCGGCGCTTGCAGATCTGACGCACGGCCGCACCACCACTAAGCCGGTTACCGGCGAACCACCTAGTACCCGATACGGTGGCACACGCCTTCTCCTCCTCGTCCTCACCGCCGGATGTCTCGGCGGCGGAGAGACACCTCGGGCGGCGGCGACAGGAAACCGCACCGTCACGCGCCTCGGGAACCGGACGACGCTCCGTGCGTACGAGGCGACGGCGACCGCGGGGGGTCGACGTGACTATCTACCGCGCGTCGGTCCGGCACGGCGACGACTACGTGTCGGTCCCCGTCGTCGCGCCCGCGGGCGTCGACGAGCGGGAGCGCGTCCGCTCGCTGGTCGGCGCGGTGAGCCACGAAAAAATGACCGCGTCGGATCAGTCGTCGGACGGTTCGCTGGTCGTCGGTGCGGGGCCGGAGCGGGCTTCTCGGACGTTCTCGTAGCCCATTTTCACCAGCGACAGCGCCAGTCCGACCAGCACTAACGCGAGGACGATCTGTAAGGAGCTCGACACTATGTCGAGCGTCGTCGCCTGCGCCATCCACTCGCTGTCGAGGAACTTCTGCTGGAAGTTCTGGATGAAGGCGAGATACAGCAGCGCGAGCACCGTGATGGTCGTCATGATCGCCATCGGGACGCCAGTGCTGATGAGCTGTTTCGTGTCGGACCAGTTGGCCAGCCAGACGGTCGCGGTCAGCAGCGCCAGCGCGGCGAGCAACTGGTTCGCGCCGCCGAACAGCGGCCACAGGTCCGCCCAGCGGCCGCTGACGACGAGGAAGTACGCCAGCACGACCTGCAGGCCCGAGTTGAAGTAGCGGTTGGCCGCGTACTCCTGAGTCGTCGTCTCGGGCGTTCCGACGATCTCCTCCATCATGTACCGTCCGAGGCGACACGCCGTGTCGGTACTCGTCAGGAGGAAACTCACCAGCACGAGCGCCATGAACGGCGCACCGATCTCGGCGGGGATGCCGAAGCTAGTGAGGAAGATACCGCCCCCGGTCGCGAAGTTCGGGAGCGCCTGGCCGATACCGCCGCCCTCGACGGTGATGCCGACGAGCGCGACCGTCGAGAGCGCGACCGTCGCGAGCAGTCCCTCGCCGAGCATGCCGCCGTACCCGATGAGACGTGCGTCGGTCTCCTTGTCGAGTTGCTTCGCAGTCGTCCCCGAGGAGACCAGCGAGTGGAACCCGCTAATCGTCCCGCACGCGATAGTGACGAACAACAGCGGGAACAGCGGGAGACCGGACGTCCCCATGAACCCGTAGTACGCGTCGATGTTGACGACCAGCGGTTCGCTCGCGGAGCCGAGGACCGTCCCGACGATGATCGCCAACAGGGTCCCCCCGACGCCCGTGTACAGCAGGAACGACGAGAGGTAGTCGCGGGGCTGAAGCAGCGTCCACACCGGCAGGACGCTGGCGACGAACGCGTACACGAGGACCACCGGGATCCACGCGGCGATGTTCGCGCCGAACAGGCCCGCGCCGGGGATGGCGGACCCCCCGCCCGACATCAACACGATCGTTCCGGCGGGGTAGTCGCCGGGGAACAGCGCGATGGGGTACTCGATCCCGACGCCGATGCCGGCGAACACGCCCGCCACGAAGATAGCGGTGCCGAGGATGAACGGGAGGTCTAGCTGGTAGAGCCAGACCCCGAACACCAGCGCCAGTGCGATGTAGATGAAGCTCGCGGTCGCCGCCTGCGGATAGGCGTTGAACACGATGGCGACCACCAGCGCGAACACCGCGACGACGAGGATGATCGTCAGGAACGCGAACCACAGCAGCATGTCCCTCCCGCGGTCGCCGACGTACTCGCCGATGATGTAGCCGATCGACTTGCCTTCGTGGCGCAGGCTCCCCGACAGCGACACGAAGTCGTGGACGCTACCCATCAGCGGGTTCCCGATCGCGATCCACAACAGCGCGGGGACCCAGCCCCACACCACGCTCGCGGTGATCGGTCCGACGATGGGCGCGCCCCCCGCGATACTCGAATAGTGATGCCCCAGTAGCACCGGCTTCTTCGCCGGTACGTACTCCTGGCCGTCTTCGTACTTGTGTGCCGGTGTCTCGGTACTTCCGTCGAGTTCGACGAAGTTCGCGAGATATCGGGAGTATCCGAGATACCCCGCGCTGAACATCGCCAGCACCGCAAGCACTAGCCATATTACCTGTACCATGGTAACTTGCCTCGTGGTAGATACATGTTAGACTATGATTTAAACTTTTGTTCCTGTACGATACTGTACGGTAATCAAATACGGCGGTCGTTCGCTCTCTCCGTCCGATCGCGTGAGCGAAACGTCCCCGATCTGAGCGGTGTTCGCGACGAGCGTGGTTCGGTCAGAGCGGGGACGCGGCGACCTCCAGGCCGAGTTCGTCGGCGACGTTCGCGAGGAGGTCCCCTTTGATCTCCTCGATCCGCAACTCGATCTCCGCGACGACCGGTTCGTCGAACGATTCGCGGATCGCGGCGACCCGCTCGCGGTCGGTCTCGTAGCGGCGGCGGAGGAACTGCGCGCCCCGGCCCTGCTCGTCGTCGTCCGGTGCCGGCGAGACCTTGTTGATGACGAGGCCGCGAACGCCGAGGCCGTACTCGGTGAGGTTCTCGATCGCACGCTCGGTCTCGCGGATAGAGAGTTCGTCGGGGTTCAACACGAGGAAGAAGGCGGCGTCGTCGCGCAGCGTCTCGCCGGCGAACTCGAACATCTCCTTGCGCTCCTGCAGGCGCTGGATGATCGGGTCTTCCTTCGCCTTCCGGCGGGCGTCCTTGTCGCCGATCGCCGCCTTCTCGTAGAGGTCGATGCTCTTCGCGCGCTTGTCGACGAGTCGCTCGATCCACGATTCGAGGAACTCCGGGAGCGCGAGCAGGCGGAGCGTCCCCCCGGTCGGGGACGTGTCGAAGACGACGCGGTCGTACTCGTCCGCGTTGCGCATCACGCCGATGAAGCGGTCGAACAGCGCCGCCTCGTACGCGCCGGGCGTCCGGTGGGCGAGTTCGATCTGGCGGTCGATCTCGTTGACGATGGCGGGACTCACCTGGTCGCTCATGGTCCGTTTTATCTCCTGCATGTGGGCCTCGACCTCCTCCTCGGGGTCGAGTTCCATCGCCCAGAGGCCGTCGTACCCCTCGACCCGTTTCGGGTCGTCGTCGAACCGCTGGTCGAACACGTCGGACGTGCTGTGGGCGGGGTCCGTCGAGACGACGAGGGTCTCGAACCCCGCGTCCGCGCATCGGGTCGCGTAGGCGCTCGACACGGTGGTCTTGCCGACGCCGCCCTTGCCGCCGAAGAAGACGAACTGCTCCATCTCAGAAGTGGTACTGCTGTCCCTTGCGCTCGACGAGCGACTCCCGGTCCCACATCCGCCGTTCCCAGTGTTCGAACTCCTCGCCGAGGTACGGCAGGAGTTCGGCGGTGTAGTAGGAGATCGGACTCGGGATGCCGAAGGCGTCCGCGAAGCAGGCAAAGAGGAACACGTCGTCCGTGTCCTCCGCCTCCTTCTCGATCAGTTCGTACGCCGGATGCTCGATCATTCCGTGATAGAGGCCGTGCAGCACCTCCAGCAGGTACTCCCGGTACGCCTCGATCCGATCCGTCAGTGTCATGTGTCCCCATGACGGGGGTGGGGTTCAAAAGGGTGGCGGGCCTGCGCGACGGGCACTCAACCGCTGTCCCCGAGACGGTAGGCTAGCCGATGAGAAACGGCAGCGACAGCAACAGGACGAACGCGATCAGGATCAGGATGGCGTACCAGAGTTGGCCGAAGCTCACGCCGCCGGGGACGAGGGCCTCGGCGTCCGGTCTATACGTCCAGACCATCCGGTAGTAAGCGGTCCCGGCGATAGCGAGAAAGAGTACGGTACAGACGGGAAGACCGTAACCGATCGTCAGGCCGAGCGCCTGCAGGTACAGTGGGCCGAACGAGTAGATGACGAGAAAGGAGAGGCCCGTTACCACTACGAACGGGACCGAGTCGACGGACTCGCCCTCCCGGTTCCGGAGCGGCATACCGGAGGAAAGGGGTCGAGCGCAATATACTTTTAAGCCGGTCGCGTTGTCACGAACTTCCATGGCCCCCTCGTCGGACGGCGACCCGCGCGTGTTGCTCGTAATGAACGCCGTCCTGTCCGGCCTGTTCAGTTACGTCGTCGTTCGCGGGTACGCCTTCGCCGGCGGAGCGCCCTTCGACTGGGCGAACGTCGCGCTCCTGACGCTCGTGATGATGGCGATAACGTTCGTCGTCACCCGCTAGCAGGCACACCCCGTCGAACCGACCGACCGCTCGAACTCCATCGCCGTCCCACACTCCGGGCAGTCGGGCGCGTCGTCGCCGTCGACGTCCACGTCGCGGATCCGCTCGTCGCAGTCGTGACACCAGTACGCCCCCGCCGACCCGTCGCCGGTGCCGCCGCGGTTCGGCGACTCCGTCGACGCGGCGAGCGCGTCGCGGACCGTGTCAAAGACACCCATATCCGAATGTGGTCGCGGACCCGCTTAAACCCCGGCGCAGGTGTGCGACGGTGGCGCACGACCCCGGCGTGCGCCGTTCAGTCGAGGTCGGCCGCCAGCGCGTCGAGCGCGCGCTCCAGTTCGCCCTTGCGCTTCCAGGCCGCGATGCGGTCGGTGACCGAGGGCAGCGGCATCCCGGTCGCCACCGTCGAGCGCGCAGTGACCCGCGTACCCTCGTTCTTCGGCGACAGCGAGAGGGTCGTCTCCAGACGGTCGAGCGGTCCCTCGCTGCCCTGCTGTTCGTAGTAGAGGTCGTCGCCGCGGCGCTCGAACCGAAGCGTCAGTTCGACGCCGGCGCGGCCGGCGGTGACCAGCCACTCGCCGTCGCGTTCGTCCACGTCGCGCACCTGAAAACTGCCCTCGTACTCCACGACCGCAGCGGGCGTCAGCGCTCGCTCGACCGCCGCGGGGAGCGCCGGGACGAACCGCGAAACCTCGACACTCGTCATCACGGGGGCCTACGGATCGGTACCTTATAATCCTCCGCGAACGCTGTTCCGACCAATGACTATCGAAGACCACGGCGACGCGTACGTCGTCGACCACGCGCTCGCGAAAGACACGCTCTCAAAGCTCCGAGACGTCGAAACCGAACAGGTCGCCTTCCGAAAGGGCCTCGTGAAACTCGGCCGCCTCTGCGGCTACGAGATCATCGACGGCCGCATGGAGACGGAGTACGTCTCCATCCGGACGCCGCTGGAGGAGACGATGGGCGAGCGCGTGAAAGGGCTCGACGACGTCGTCATCATCAACGTCCTCCGCGCGGCCACGCCGTTCGTCGAGGGCCTGCTGAAGGCGTTCCCGCGCGCCCGGCAGGGCGTCATCAGCGCCTCGCGCGACGAGAGCGCCGGCATGGAGGACGGCGAGTTCCCCATCACCATCGACTACGTGAAACTGCCCGAGATCACGGAGGAAGACACCGTCATCATCGCGGACCCGATGCTCGCCACCGGGAGCACCATGTGCGCCGTCCTCGACCACGTCGTCGAGAGTTCGCCGGACCCCGAACACCTCATCGTCCTCTCGGCGGTCAGCGCCCCCGACGGCCTCTTGCGCGTCGACGACCAGTACCCCGTGGACCTCCTGACCGTCAGCATCGACGACCACCTCGACGACGACGGCTTCATCGTCCCCGGCCTCGGCGACGCCGGCGACCGCGCGTTCCGGACAACATAAAAGGCTATTGTCACGGGGTGCCACGGCTTTCCCATGACAGACGGCTGCGACGCCTGCGGCGACTCCGTCTCCGACGCGCTCGCCCGGACGGTCCGCCTGACGGTCGACCGCTCCCAGATCGACTCCCAGCGGCTCTGTCCGGAGTGTTTCGCCGACTGGATCGACCGCTACGAGCGCGAGATGGGGACCGACCGCGAGGTCATCGACGACGGCGACGACGAGATCATCGTCGATTAGGTCGACGCGCGTCGAACCCCCGCGTTTCGGGTCGAACCCGCGTGCGGGAAGTCCGTTCGGCGGGTTCGATCTCCTCCCGAAACGTACCCCCGTGGTCTTCCTTAGATCTATCGCCCGTGGCGAGGAGACTCGGATGTGACCACGCCGACGGCGTA
>PXSA01000040.1 GCA_003023565.1 Halobacteriales archaeon QS_9_68_17 | reverse complement strand
AGGCCGTCCGCGACGACGTCCGAGATATCGTTTCACGCGTACGCGAGGAGGGCGACGTGGCCGTCCGAGAGTTCTGCGAGGAGTTCGACGGCGTCTCGGTCGGCAACCTCGACATCACCGACGAGGCAGAGCGCGCCTACGAGGCAATCGACGACGAGACCCGCGAGGCCATCGAGGACGCCGCGGAGAACGTCCGGGAGTTCCACGAGGCCCAACGCCCGGAGGACTGGACGCGCGAGTTCTCCGAGGGCCGCGAACTCGGCCGACGCTTCCGACCGCTCGAACGAGTCGGCGTCTACGTCCCCGGCGGGGCCGCGGCCTACCCCTCCAGCGCGCTGATGGGCGCGATTCCGGCGAAAGTCGCGGGCGTCGAGCAGGTCGCGGTCGCCACCCCGCCCGCCGAGGAGATGAACCCCGTCACGCTCGCGGCGATCCACGCCGCCGGCGCGGACACGGTGTACAGCGTCGGCGGCGCGCAGGCCGTCGCGGCGCTTGCCTACGGCACCGAGACGGTCCACCGCGTCCAGACGGTCGTCGGCCCGGGGAACCGCTGGGTCACCGCCGCGAAGGCCGAGGTGCGCGGCGACGTCGACATCGACGTCCTCGCCGGGCCGAGCGAGGTCCTCGTCGTCGCCGACGGGACGGCAAACCCCGAGTACGTGGCCGCGGACCTCGTCGCGCAGGCCGAACACGACGAGAACGCCTCCGCCGTCGCCGTCACGGACGACGAGGCGACCGCCGACGCCATCGCCGAGGCCGTCGAGGCGCGCGTCGACGGCCGCGAGCGCGCGGAGACCGTTCGCGCCGCCCTCGACAACGACGCGAGCGGGGTGTTCCGCGCCCGGTCGATGAGCGAGGCGATACTGTTCGCCGAGGAGTACGCCGCCGAGCACCTCTCGATCCAGGCCGAGGACGACGAGTCCGTGCTGGAGCGGATCGACAGCGCGGGCAGCGTCTTCCTCGGCCCGCACACGCCCGTCGCCGCGGGCGACTACGCCAGCGGCACCAACCACGTCCTTCCGACCAACGGCGGCGCGAAGCGCCACGGCGGCCTCTCGGTCGACACGTTCCTGCGCTCGACGACCGTCCAGCGCCTCTCGAAGGACTCGCTCGGCGACCTCCGGGACACCGTCACGGCGCTCGCGGAGGCCGAGGGCCTCGAAGCTCACGCCGAGAGCGTGCGCGAGCGGTTCGGCGAGCGGTAGCGAGTCGAATCACGTTCCGCGAGGACGGATCTGCCGACCGGGGCCGACCGGAGAGGTCCCGGTCCCGGTTCTCGTGAACAAAACTTATCACTGCTCAGTCAGTTGGGCCGGTATGAGTTCAGACACGGCTTACTGTTACTCCTGCGGTGAGGAGATGGCCCCCGACGCCGACGTGTGCGTCGAGTGCGGGGTGGAACAGCCGACCGCCGGTGGCGCGGCGGGCGGCGGGGCAGTCGGGAAGAAGTTCTGCTCGAACTGCGGCGACCAGATCGACGAGGCGGCGGAGATCTGTCCGGAATGTGGCGTCAGGCAGGTGAGTGCGAGCAACGACGTCGAGCGAGTGCCTGCCGCCGTCCTCGCGCTCCTGCTCGGCGCGTTGGGCGCGCACAAGTTCTACATGGGTGATACGAAGTTGGGGCTGCTGTACCTCTGTTTCTCGTGGACGCTCATCCCCGGCCTCGTCGCGCTGGTCGAAGGGATCATCTACCTCACGAAGTCCGACGCGGAGTTCCAGGCGCAGTACGTCAACTGAGATGGGATCGCTCCGGGAGGGACTCGCGGTGGGGCTCCGACGAACCGCGCCGTTTCTCCTCTCGCACCACGAGGCCGACGAACACGACCGGTGCTACGCGGTCGGCGTGCGGGGCCGAACCGTTCGGCTCTGCGCTCGCTGTACCGGGATCTACCCCGGTATCGCGGTCGGACTCGGCGTCGCCGTCGTCGGCGAGTGGACGGCACCGCCGGTACTGATCGCCGTCCTGCCCGCGTTCGCACTCGTCGACTGGACTGTAACGGCGTTCTCTACGGTCGACGGCGCGAACCCCGTCCGAACCGCGACCGGCGCGCTGCTCGGTTTCGGGTACACGTCCGGTGCGGTACGGTTGTTTCGAGACCCCCCGGCACCGCGCGTGCTCGCGGTCGGCGTCGCGTACGCGCTCGTCGCCGGTGCATTGCTCGCGGTAGAGTGCCACAGAGCCGAGGATCGGTAGCGACCGGACCGCGCCAGTCGTCTTCCTCTCCCATTCCATAGAACTTGATGTACGGGAGGAGGAAAACATCTACGCGTGGGATCGGTTCGCAAGCGACTGACCGCTCCGACGACCGGGAAACTCCTCGCCGTCGTCGTCGGGTTCAGCGTCGGAACGCTGCTCTCACCCGAGCCGCTGACGGTCCCGCTCGTCGGGACGGTGCCCGGCGTCGTCGCGGTAGCCGCCGGTCTCGCCGGCGGCGGCCTGCTTTACGCGCGGATGCCGGGCCGTGGCTGCTCCCGAGACTGCGGCCGCTCGTGAGAGGAGCGACGGACGAGCCCGGCGGGGCGGAACCGGCGGCCCTTTCGCACGACACCGTCGATAAAAAGAAACGTTACCTGTGTGATATGGGTGGCGTCTGTATCTACCAGTTCTGATTTCCGGTGTCTCCAAACCCCGACGTATCCTTGGACGTCACATCGATGAAACAGCCGTTAGAATGAGAACGCGAACCTATCGGGGATAAACAAATTATTTGTCACTTCGAGATGTTTCCTTCGGTCATGCCCTCCAGATGTCGTGTTCTCTCCAGCTGTGCTCTCGGCGCATCGAGTATCGTCAGCGGCTGTATGAGGGGTGAGGAACAGAAGCCAGTTGATGTCCTGTTACAGAGCGACGATACTGAAGAGTGGTTGATGACAGTCACCGTTGAACACGATTCTGATGGAGAAAGTATCAATTCAAACTAGGAAAACTATCTGATTACAACCCGTCTCGATGCAGTCGCATGTCGGATCGAACTGACAAGCTCCCAGGGAACCTAAAGCGAAGAGATATTCTCAAAACTAGCGGTATAGCACTGGCAGCGTCCGGAATCGTCCCGACTGTGAATGCAGAAGGAAACCCCGGCCTACAGGTCTCAGAATACCGTCGAAAGGACAATCCAATTAGATACTCAGAAATGCGGACGTTACAAAAAGGGCAGCTGAGCAACATCGAATACAACAGGGAACCGATGAGAAAGTCGTCGTCGGCCCAAAAATCCAAAACGGCGCCAAAATGGTCTCGTACGCAATCAAAGTCTACCCCAACGCCAAAAGTCAATACTACGCCGGCGTTGTCCCGACAGACGCATCGAAAAAATCCATCCGGGACGTCAAACAGCGCACCCGTGAATTCCAGAACCTAGTCGCTGACGCAGCAGAGCCACAAAATGTCGCCGCCCAAATCGCGGAGGATCGAGCATGACGAGCCTCAGTGATGCACCCGACAAGAACCTGAGTTCAGACGGCGGCTACGAATACAACACCGGCGGCAGCGTCGACTTCCAAGCCTGTAACGAAGGGGCAATCATCAGTGCCAGTGACCTCTACCAGTTCACCGAAGACCCTGATCGATATATCTGGTCCATACAACAGGACTTCACCATGATTCCCGGTGACAATATCGATGAGTGTGACAACGACTGGCGGAACGAATACACCCAAGCGATCAAACACCAATGGGACAACGGCGACCCCTCCGGCCCCACAGTCACCTCACACGCTCCCAGTGGCGGCAAAAGCGGTCGCGTCAGCAGTGCCAGTGTCGAAATCGGAACCGGTGGTGTCAGTATCGGCTGGACCTACTACCAACCAAAAGTAGTCCGCCACGACAACACCGTCACCGACCAAGCCCGATGGGAATTCGACTGGGAAGGCGACATGCTCGAAACCAACCAATTCAGGGTCGGCTCTGAATGCGAGTTCGACACCGCCATGAGTACCGGTGATAAAATCATGGATCACTTCGAAGAACATACTTTCCGAGACAACTGGGGCTACGACGCCAACTCCTTCACCTTGTGGAACGAATTCCACATGGAATAACACCCCACCAACCAACAACCCCCCTCTTTCAGTACACAGATTCCATGCGCCGCCTCCCACGACGAACGATCCTCGCCTCAGTCCCACTCCTCGCCGGCTGTACAACGCTGGGACAACCCTCCACAGAGACCCGACCCCGCGACTGCACCCAATCAACCGAAGCGACCACCTGGACGTCCTTTCAGTCCGATCCACAAAACTCCGGTAGCACCACCCACCAACTCGCCACCCCCCCAGAACCCAATTGGGCGCTCGATGTCGGAGACCGCGATGGCGGCATCGTCACCACCACCGACACCGTCTATCTCGGAGCTGGCACCGCCGCATCCTACACTCAAGCTGGACGAAAAAACTGGACCGTCAACACAGGGACTCCCGTAGAACACACCCCAGCATTCAGCTGTCAAACAGCCCTCTACCCTACCCTCGACGCAGTCATCGCAGTCAAGCCCGACACCGGTACACAACGCTGGACAAACCAACTCGGCGCCATCCACTCACCCATCCTCCCCGGCAATCAAACCTACACCGTCTGCGCTTCAAAGACTGTCTACCACGGGTCACTCCACGATGGCTCCATCAACTGGTCGTTCTCCGAATCAGACCTCACCCAACGCGGTATCTGTCGCACTGATAAAACAATATACGCGGTGGCCGGCGACAACGAAACCGGCACAGCCTATGCCATCAACAGCACCACTGGCGAAACACAATGGACCACCGATCTTAATGGCAAACCACTCTGCCAACCAGTCACCGCTAACAACAAACTCATCACCATCACATCCGCCGGCACAATCATCGCCCTCAACGCAAACACCGGAACCAAACTCTGGTCACAACCAGCACCAAACACCAGAGCACCAACCCCCGCCATCGCAAACGACACCATCTACGTCGCCAGCGGGAACACCGACCACTTCGTCGCCCGAACACTCGAAGACGGAACCAAACGATGGACCGCCGAGACCGGCCCAACACTCGCCCCACCAGTCGCCAGCCCCAACACAGTCCTCGTCGGCACCATGAACCGTGGCCTCATCGCATACTCACCCACCGGCGACGAACGATGGCAACGATTAGGCAACGGAGTCGGCTCCCCACTCTGTGTCACTCCCGATTCACTCCTCTTCATTGACGCACGCAACACCACGCTCCAATCCTACACCTGGTAACCAACATTACCCCAGCGAGCAGAAATAGAGCCACGGTCCGACAGATACGCTCGAAGAAGTCATCGCGGGCCTGAAAGACATCGCCGCCGAGCAGGGTAGCAGCGACCCCGAGGTCGTCCTCCGGAACTACCTCTCCGAGGACCGCGCACGCCAGTTGCGGCGAGAATCTATGCGAGAAAAGCTAGCGACGGATTTTCATGACAGGTTTTTTCCGAGGGCGTCCTATTCGACGACCGGTTTAACAATCTAAGCCACTCCCTTCAGGTCTGAAACTTCAATAGAACGATTCACGAGATGTTGTTTCCACTTAGACTCCAGTGAGTTTGTGGTGGTCGAAGGCCTGAACGTGAAGGGAATGATGGAATCGCTGTCGAATAGTCGCAATACCGCCTCTGCTGCGTGGCGAACGTTCCTCTCGCTACTCGAATACAAGTGCAAGCGAGAGGGGACGTATTACGTGGCGGTCAACCCGAGAGGGACGACCCAAGAGTGTGCATCATTGAGGATGCGGCTCGGAGCAAACCTATTTGCGTGATGCTGGACCAGACTTGATTGAGGAGCAGTGTTCCATGCCTCCACGTGAGGACGACAGAGAGGACAGGGTTGTAACCCAGGTATTGAGTTCCATCTGCTACCCTCTTTCTGGGACCTTTAATTGTCAGCCTCGTAACCTAGCTCCCAAGTGCAATTCGGTATCTTGGTCGTGTTTAGTTAACGCTGAAGGATGAGGCGGGGAGATTTTCAGCTGGTCTATGGCGAAAATCGCCCGCCTCAGTGGTTGTAGCGACTGGATCGAATTAGACTTTGTGGAGCGAGAGCGGACACCGCGACAGCTGATGAAGCTGTGTATTCGGCTCCATCTCGCTGGACTATCGCTTTCGAATACCGTCTCGGAAATTGAGAATTTCGGTGTCGAACGGTCGCGGAAAGCTATCCACGATTGGGTGCAGAAAGCTGATCTACAGCCCGCCAACGACGCGAGTCCGGATCACGTCGCCGTTGACGAAACGGTGATCCGCATCAACGGGAAGCAGTTCTGGCTGTACGCCGCCGTCGATCCCGAGACGAACAGATTCCTGCATCTACGGCTGTATACGACGACTACGACCGCATTGACCGAGCGGTTTCTCCGGGAACTCCGCGAGAAACACGACGTCGAAGATGCCGTGTTTCTCGTCGATCACGCGAAGCACCTCACGGCAGCGTTGCGTCGGTCAGGGCTTCGATTTCAGGCTGTCCGCCACAGAAATCGGAATGCCGTCGAACGTGTCTTTAGAGAGGTAAAACAGCGTACGTCCTCGTTCAGCAATAGCTTCAGTCACGTCGATCCAGCAATCGCTGAAACGTGGCTGCAAGCGTTCGCCGTCTGGTGGAACTCGCTAAACTAAACACGATGTTTCGCACCGGCGTCAGGGTTAACACGTTCGGCTACGTCATACAGCGTATGAGCACGGACGCCGCGGGGGAAGGGCAGACCCGCCCCGAGATCACCGTCACGGAACAGGCCGCCGAGCGGGCGCTGGAACTGCTCGGGCAGGAGGAGCCTCCGCCTGTTCGTCCAGCAGGGCGGCTGTGCCGGCCTCTCCTACGGGATGCGCTTCGACGACGAGGCAGAGGAGGACGACACCATCTACGAGCACCACGGGCTGCAGGTGTTCGTCGACCCCGCCAGCATGAACTACATCGAGGGGAGCGTGCTGGACTACGAGACGGGCCTGCAGGGCGAGGGGTTCGACGTCGAGAACCCGAACGTCGTCAGCGAGTGCGGCTGCGGCGAGTCGTTCCGAACGTAGTCGGCCGGCTCTCCTTCTACCCCCGGATTCAGCGTCCCCGTGTGCGAGTAGACGCCCGCCAGCAGCACCAGCCCCGCGGCGGCCGGGACCAGCGCGCAGGCAGCGTAGACGGGGCCGACGGCTTCGACGGCGGGCAGCGAGACCATCGTCCCGAGCCCGCCCCATGCTCGTGCCGCGGGACCCGGCATCGCTCACGTCGGCGGTGATGGTGTACGCCGTCGCGAACACGAGCGCGCTGCCGACGCCCCACGCGATCCGGGCGAGGAGGAACCACGCCTCGGGCGCGCTCGACGCGATGGCGACGTTGTCCCCCAGCGTCGCGACGCCCTCGACGAACAGGCCGACGACGAACGGCGTCCGCGTCCCGACCCTGTCGACCAGCGCGCCGGACGGCGCGTTGACGACCAGGCGCGTGAACCGGTTCGCGCTGAGGACCAGGCCGACGGTGAACGGCGAGATGCCGAGGACGGCCCCGAGGTTCGGGAGGATGGGAACACGACGCCGCCGCCGAATCCGACGAAGCAGGTGCAGGCGATGACCGCGAGGACGACGGCGCGTCCGCCGTCGTTCCCGTCGCCGTCGGTATCGCCGTTCTCGCTGCCGTCCATACTCATCGCTTCCCGTTCGGTCGGCACCCGCCCGACGCGCGACTCCTCGCGGCGACGGCGCTCGACGGGTCGCCGCCAGCGACTGCAAGCATAGTCGGTCCTTCCGTCGCGGGGCAGAACACGCTGTCGAACGACCGCGGGACGCCGCCGTCGTGGACGTACTGCGTCCGCGATCGAACGGTTCGGCAGTTCGTCGGCGAGAACCGGTAACCGACCGCTACCGGACTGTCAGTCCTCCAGTCGGAACGCGACGGTCACTTCCGCCTGATACTCGCGGTCCTCGGTGCTCGCCAGTTCGACGCCGAGTTCGTCGACCTCGATCCACTGGATGTTCTGGAGGGTGTCCTCCGCGCGGTCGATGGCGTCGTCGGCCGCGGCGTCGAAACTCTCGGGGCTCGTACCGATGAGCGTGATCTTCTTGAAGACCATAGACGGGTCTCACTTCGTCGTCGCCCCTGTTAATAGCGGGGGCTGAGCGCCCCCCGTCCGCCGCGAGCGAGCGCGTTTCCCGGTCCTCCTAAACGCCTTCGGTCCGAACGGTCGGATATGAGCGAAGACCCAGCGTACGACGTGGACTTCCGCGAACGCCCCGAGGAGTACGAGATCGGACGCGGCGAGCGAGGGGTGTTCAAAGTCCAACCGTACAAGAACGAGCTCCTGCCGTTGTGGGGGATCAAGTCGTTATCGGAGGCCGAGGAGGCGGCGGAGGCGATATTCGAGCGCTACCGGGAGTACCGGGCCGACGGGGACTTCGTCGGCATGGACATGGCGCGCAAGTACCTCCAGATGGGGTGGACGCGGAGCCTCCGGTACGCGAAGTACCCGGGCGGGCGAAAGCGCAGCGACGACGGCGAGGAGCGTGAGCCACAGCGGTGGTACGACGAGGAGAAGCGGGAGGCGTCGCTCGTTTACAAGGAGTACCTCGACCGGGTCCGCGAGGACGACGAGTACCAGCGACGCAAGGCAGAGCACCGAGAGCGGGCCGCTGCGGGGGGCGACGCGGACGGTCGCGACGGCGTCGACGGCGCGTGACCTACCGCCGGGCCTTGTCGAACAGGTCCCACTCCCTGCCGAACGGTCCCCACTCCGCCAGCAGATCGCGGTCGACGATGTACTCGGTGACGAAGATGCTTAGCCCCGCGAGCGCCGTGCCGGCGACGACGTCCGTCGCCCAGTGGATGCCGAGATACATCGTCGATATCGCCACGCTGACGCCGAGGACCAGCGAGACGGGGACCCACAGGGGGTACTCCTCCTTGGTCCGCCACGCCAGGAAGAAAGTCGTCATGGACAGCGAGGCGTGCAGCGAGGGGAAGACGTTGGTGTTGTGGTTGACCTCGCCGGTGAGCAGTTGCGACTGCGGGTACGTGACGTACAAAAGCGAGTCGACGATGTCGGGGATGAGGTTCCGGGGACCGTAGGCGATAAAGAGGACGTAACAGACCAGGCCGACGCCGTAGTTGAACGTGTACGCGACGATCAGCTCCTTCATCGAGGTCATATCGCTACGGACGAAGTACGCGACGAACGGGAACAGGAGGAGGAACACGTAGCCGTAGAGGTAGATGAACACGAAGTAGTCCGTCAGCAGCGGCGCGCGTAGCGACTGAACGTCGGCGACGAGCGCCCCCTCCAGACTGTAGATGGTCTGGGTGATGTTCCAGTCGAGCGCCCACGAGAGGAGTCCGGTGTAGTCCATCGTCAGTTTCCGGACACCGAGCACGATGAGCAGGACCGTGAGGTACGGTCCGATCTCCGCGAGCCGCCAGCGGTAGTCCCCGACTGCACGGAAAACGCGGCGAGGGCCGACGATAACGGCCGCAGTGACGCTCAGGAGGATCGCGACCATCACCGTGAGCCGCATCACGACGTCTGCCAAGCCCATACCTTTCAGTTCGCCCGAGACCGGTTAAGAACGGTGGTCGTGATGCGGTCCCGGGTCACGATTGCCCCTGGCTCAGCAGTTCGCCCTCGCTGCTGTATCGGTAGCCGGCGTCCTTGAACGTCTGTTTCGCGGCCGTCGCGTCCAGTTCTCCCTCCTCACCCGGGAACGCACCGACGGCGCTCGTCCCGTCCCACGTCAGGTCGTCGGGCACGTACTTCCCATCGTAGAGCGGCGTGTCGGAGGGGAACGCGTAGCCGTCGAATATCTCCTGCGCGATGGCCTCGCGGTCGAACAGCCGGCCGAGAGCCTGTCGGAAACGGGGGTTCGTCAGGGGCGTCCGGCGCGTATTGAAGCCCACGATGTAGAACTCCCGCGGGTCGCCGACGAGCAGGCGAACCGAGTCGGAGCGGTTCGCCCGCGGTGCCTCGTCCGATTCGAGCGTCGACCCGACGATGTCCATATCGCCCTCTTCGACCAGTTCGATCGCCGCCGCGCTGGACGGCGTCACGGTGAAGCTGAGCGACTCGTACCGCGGCGCGCCCGCGAACTGCGAAACCGGGTCGTCGAACTCCGCGTCGCTCTCCCGCCGGAGGAAGTGGTCGTCGAACCGCTGGAGCGTTACCGACTCGCCCCGAGTGGCGCTTTCGAAGACGAACGGCCCGCTCCCGACGGGTTGGCGGTTCTCCCAGATCATCGCACGGGTCAGGTACTCCCGTACCAGTTCCGTCTGCTCCGTCCAGACGTGCTCCGGGAGCAGCGGGACGGTAAACGCCGAAGCGGCCACCTCCAGACTCGATGCCGCGAGATCGATACGACACTCGCGGGCGCCGAGCGCGGACGCCTCCGAGACGAGATCCGACTGCGACCGGTACTTCGGCGCGGGCACCGTCCCGTTCGCGTTCCCCATCGACGTGTCCGAGAGGAACTCGAACGTGAAGGCGACGTCGTCCGCGGTGATCGACTCGCCGTCGTGCCACTGCAGGTCCTCACGGAGCGTGACGACGGCCGTCGAGGTGTCGCTCTCCCCGTCCAGCCACCGCCAGTCCTCGGCGAGCCACGGGACCACTTCGCCGTCGACCCGCTCCGCGAGCTGGTCGTACAGCATGCCGATGAACTGGTCGCGGTCGTGGTACTCGACGGCGATGGGGTTCCGGTTCGCCGTGATGTCGGCGTTCATGATGGCGACGCTCAGCTCCCCGCGGTCCTCGACGGCCGGGTCCTCCGGCCTGAGGCGCAGGTAATCGAGCTTCCTCTGGAGCGGCGTGACGGTCCATTCGGAGCCGAACTCCACGTCCACCGCCGTGAGAAACTCCGGATAGGCGACGACCGAGAACGGCTGCACCGAGACGGCGCTCCGGAGGATGCTCGCGACAGCCACCCGGCGCGTATTACCTTCCGACGTCCGCTGCTGCTTGAGCCGCTCGTCGAGGGTGACATTGGTGACCCCGAACGGGTTCTGCCAGCCCTGCTCCTCCACGAACACGGAGTGTAGCAGGGAGTACAGCTCGTCGGGGTTGTCGATGCCGGGGTGACGAGTGACGAAGATGTCGAACTCGTGGTTGATGAGAACGTCCTGAAGCAGCTCCGACTCCGCTTGCCGTATCGGCGTCGGCCGGGAGGGTCTTCACGTTCAGCGATATCTGTTGCGGAGCGTCTCGGGTGGAACTGGCCCACAGCTCCGACACGCACCCCGCGGTGCCCGCAGCGGACGCCGTGCCGAGACCGGCGAGCATCTCCCGTCTACTGAGAGCTCCGCATCCGTCCATAGACTAAGGGAACGCAGGACGCTATTTGATTGTTTCCTTGCCGATGCGTGCGAATCAGAACGGTCACTCGGTCCCGGCTCGGGCGTCTGGACGGCTCTCGATGGCGCTGACTACGTCTGTGAGGTGAGCGGTTCCCCGGGCCGCGACGGCCGCGCCGTCGATCAGGTCGAAAAGCAGGTCCTTCACCGTATTCCCGAAGCTATGTTGGATGAGCACGCGCGGCGCACCCGTCGCGAGCGCTATCTCCGCGATGGCGAACTCGACGACCTCCCAGGGGAGTCACCTCGGAGTCGCGGTACGCAACGACCCGAAGCGGCGAGAGCGGGCAAACGGCCCCGGCGAACCCGGTCTAGAGGAGTTCGCCGGCGACGGCCTCCTCGACCATAACGAGGCCGAGAAAGCCGACGAGAACCCACGCCCGGCGCGTGGCTGGCGGTCGCGAAACGGTTTCTCGATGTCCGTACCCGTACGCCCTCATAGCGCGGATCGGCGTGAAAGGTTGGTTATTCGATACCTACGATAACGGATGGTTCGGCTCGAAACCGCCGGCGGCGAGGACGGGGCCAGCGGTGCGTCCCGGTTACGCGAACAGCCCGTACGCCGCGGCGTACGCGAGCAGTGCGGCGCTGAGTCCCGCGAGTCCGGTCAGCCCGGCGGCGAGCGCGTCGTCCGCGCTCGCGGGCCACGCGGCCGGGTGGAGGCTGGCGCGGAGCCCGTCCGTGTCCGTCACCCAGTTCTCGCGGCGGACCCGCGACAGCGGCGAGCGGGGCCAGCGGTACGGCGCCGCGACGGCGACACCGACGGGGGCCGCCGCGCCGTAGGCCGCGCCGAGCGCCGCCCGACGACGGACGTACGCGGGGAGCGAGCGCCCCGAGAGACGGCAGTAGACCGCGGCGGCCAGCCAGACCGTCGCGAGTTCGAAGCCGAACGCGCCGAGCAGGTGGACCGTCGGGTCCGCCGACAGCGCGAGGCGTTCCACGAGCACCGCGTCAGAGAGCGGGTACAGCATCAGCGGCGGTTCGCCGGTGAGGAGGTCGCCCCACGGGTGCGACCAGAGGCCGACGAGCGCCGCGCCGAACACCGCGCGCGGGCCGAGGTCGCCGTACGCGTCGGCGAGCGTCGCGACGAGAAGCCCCGCGAGGAGGAACACCGCCATCACGACGGCGGCGAGCGGCCCGGTGACCCACAGTGCCGCGGCGACGAGGCCGACGGCGAAGGCGACACCGACGGCACGGAGCGCGGTTCCCCGGTCGAGGCGGTCGGACGCGCTCTGCGAGGCCGCGAGCGGGGACGACGCGTCCGCCGTCCACAGCGCGACGGCGGCGGCCGCAGGCACCGCGACGACCAGCGAGTGCGTCACCGAGCGGTGGACGACGGTGCTCGTCGCCCAGAACGACTCGGTGACGGCGAGAACGCTCCCGTAGTCCGCGCCGAGGAGGCCGACGAGCGCGTACGCCATGTCCGCGTCCGGAACGGCGGCGAACCCGCCGGCGACGAGGCCGACCGTCAGCGCCCGCTCGCGGGCGTACCCCGTCAGGGACAGCGCCCCGGCGACGAGGGCGAACGCGAGCAGCGCGTGGCCGACCATCACGATGCCCGGAGTTGAGCGCGCCCACGCATAAGTGCCTCGGTGACCTGATACCGCGCGTTACCCTCTCTCTCGGGCGATCAGTGCGCCGGGTCGCCCGTCCGTTCGCCCTCGTGTTTCGTCCACTCCGACTCTATCTTTCCGTTCGCCCGTACCAGCGTGTCGCCGTCGACCTCCAGTCGGGTCTTGCGGAGTTCGATCGTTTTCACCTCGCCCGTCTTCTCGCCGGACGTGACAGTGTCGCCGGGCATGAAATCCGGGTCGCGGAGGAGGTAGATGCCCGCGACGGCGTCCTCGATCATCCCGGAGAGCGCGTACGCGATACCGAGCGCGACGAACCCGCTCGCGGTCCCGAGCGCCGCGGCGATCCGGCTGAGGCCGAGCACCGAGAGGAACGCGAGCGCGACCGCGAACCACAGGAGGAGTCCGACGAGGCGGCCGAGGAACCGGCGGTACACGGGGTGTTCGTCGGCGAACGCTCGTCCCAGGAGCGCGCGAACGACGACCATGACCGCTTTCAAGCCGACCACGGCCAGCAGGAGAAAGACGAGACCGGCGATGAGGCGGGGGAGCGCGGCCGCGATGTCGCCGACGAACCGTTCGATCGCCTGCTCCACGATGCCCGCCGTCTCGCCGGCGGTCTGAGCGATGGCCATACCGGACGTGTCACCGGCCACGCTGTTAACTGTCAGTGGCGCGGAGGATACGGCACCGCGCCCTCGTTTCCGAGAGACGAGGGTTTCTGACGGGTCCCGACACACGTGGTACCGTGGTTCGGAACTCCGACGACCCGCCGGAGGTCGGCGAACTCGCACCGCCAGGACGCCGATGGGACCCGGTCCGAGCGAGTTTCTCATGAGCGCGTCGGGTGACGTGCTCGACAGCAAGGGCATGGACGCTGACGCCGGCCTGTCCGCGACGAGCGACCGCCTCGGCTAAAGCGCGGCGTCGCGGCAGGGCGGCGCACGGACGACCTCGTATTCGTCGTCCTCCTCGACGCAGATGATCGCCCACTCGTACTCCGGCTCCGAGCGCTGGAGTCGGTCGCGGAGCCGCGGGGCCTGTTCACGGTAGGTTACGAAACAGCGGAGTCGTCCGGAGTCCGGCGTTTCGTCCGGCTCCTCGGTGACCGTCACTTGCACCGACTTCCACGCTCGCTCGGCGCGGAACTCCTCCCCGTCGCCGGTGACGGTGTACCCCAGGTCGTTGAAGATCGATCTGGCCTGTTCGTCGAGGGGCGTGGCAACAGGTCCCATTCGGTACTCGGTACCACGGCCCGGGTAATAAGTTTTCTCACACGACAGCTGTCGAAAGCATCCGCCGGCTGTCACGCGGACCGCGACGAGTCGTTTCGGTATTCCGGCGGTCCGGGTCGCCGAACGCCCCTACAGGTGCGGTAGCTCCTCTCACTCGTGGGCGGCGTCCCACTCGGTCGGCTTCCGGAAGTTCCCGCAGACGTTGCATTCGATGCGACCCATCGAGTCCATCGCGTTGTCGAACGTCTCGCAGTTGGCACAGAACCAGCCGTACCTGCGCTCGCGCTCCGGCGTCAGATAGGCGACGAAGAAGGGACCCTCCGACCCGCGTTCGGCTTCCTCTCGGTCGACGTGTACCGTTTCACCCTCCGGCGTCGTTCGCGTCTCCATGTCGGCGGGATAAGCGTGCCAGTCGTTTAACCGCTGTCCGTGTGGCACGCCCTTGGACAACGCGGGCGTCGAACGCGCCGGCGAGGCCTCCGCGACGGTATTATTGGAGCTTCAACGGACTCGCTGACTATCGAATTCACGCCCGTCCGGAGCCAGCAAACGACGTCGACTATCCCCGGCGAGGTCCACGACCCGCAGTTCGACACCGGTCCCTTTCGAGCGTTCGCCGACCGCGTGAAGCAGTACTACGCCGGCCTCTCCGAGCGACGCGATAGGGCAGCGGACGACCGCCCGGAAGACCGGACGTTCATGTACCCTCACGGGCCAAACAAACTCGTTTTCGAAATCGCGTGCTACTCGGACTTCGATAAATCATTTAACGGGGGAACACGGTGAGTGCCACATGGCCACGAACGACCTCCGGACGACGATGGAGCGGGTCGGGGAGCGGTTCAACCTCGGGGAGTACGAGATAGAGGCATATCTGACGGTGTTGGAACACGGGCAGTTGACCGCGAGCGAGATCGCCGATCGGACCGAGATCCCACAGCCCCGGGTGTACGACACGGTGCGGAGCCTGAGCGACCGCGGCCTCGTCGAACTCCGGGAGTCCCGCCCGATGAAGATCATCGCGGTGAACCCGGACGACGCCTACGCGGACGTCCAGACCTCGCTGTCGGAGATGGTGTCCGAACTCGAGTCCCGCTACACCGCCCCCGCCCGCGACACCGAGGCCGTCTCGCTCGTGAAGTCCCGTTCCACGATCCTCCGGTATCTGGAGGAGGTCATCGAGGAGGCGGAGTACGAACTATCGCTCTCGCTGACGCCGGAGCTGCTGGAGCGGTTCGAGGACGACCTCGCGGCCGCACATCGCAGGGGCGTGAGCGTCGAACTCCTGATGACGCCCGCGGCGACCGCGCCGGACCCCGAGGAGTTCGACTACCTCCGGGTCTGTACGACCGCCCGCGCTCGCCGGGGGATCACGACGCCGGTCATCGTCGTCGCGGACGGCGAGTACTCGATCTACGCGACGCAGGACGCGCTGCGCGACGACCAGGACCGTTACGGCGTCATCTTCAACCGATCCGCGCTCGGCTTCCTCGTCAGCGGCTTCTTCGGCACCGTCCTCTGGACGACGGCACAGGAGACGCTCGCCACGGACGGGAGCGACCGCCCGTTCCCCCGGCGCTACGCCTCTATTCGGCGGTGCGTGAAACACCTCATCGAGTCCGGCGGCGAGTTCTACGCGACGATCCAGGGCCGGGACGTCGAGACCGGCGAGTCGCGTCTCGTGAAGGGGAGAGTCGTCGACATCGCGTTCGAGGCCAGCGAGGAAGTCGCGGGGCTGACCGTCGAGACTGACGAGGAGGCGGTCGACATCGGCGGGCAGGTCGCCGCCTTCGAGGACGTGGAGGCTCACGAGATCCGGATCGGGCGCGACGAACCGCCCGAGTACGAGCCCTGAGGACTGAAAACGAGTACCGTCCGAGTGCGATCCCCGTCGTCCGAGTGCGGATCCGCCTGCTCAGAACGTGTGTAACCGCTCGCCGCAGTCCGCGCAGGCGAGCACGTCCTGCGGCCCCTCGCGCGGGTTCGACGGCCCGCCGCAGAGTCGCGTCTCGTGAAGGGGAGAGTCGTCGACATCGCGTTCGAGGCCAGCGAGGAAGTCGCGGGGCTGACCGTCGAGACTGACGAGGAGGCGGTCGACGCGCGCGCCGGCGGTCCTGACGGCCGCGTCGTCGACGGCCGCCGCGAGCGCGTCGTCGTCCATCTCGCGGAGCGCGGCGACCTCCTCGCGCCACGTCGCCCGGAAACCGTCGTCGAGAAACAGCGTCTCGCCCTCCGGAACGACGACGCCGGCGTCGGTCAGAGCGGCGAGAACGCCCTCGCCGTCGGCCGCCGCGCCGAGCGAGTCGCTCGGGCCGGGTTCGTCGTGAAACAGGTCGCCGGGGAGAACCGCCGCGATCCGGGGCGCGAACCGCGGCGTGTACGGCACGACGTAGCCGCGCAGGGCGATGCCCGCGGACCCGAGCGCCGCGACGACGACCGCCGCGGGAACGGAGACGGCGACGGTGGCGGCGCTCGCGAGCGCAACGAGAGCCGCGTTAACGGTCGTACAGGGCCAGCACCGCCGTTCGCCGGTGTATTCGGGTCGACGGACGGCGTCGAGTAGCGTCGCCATGCCCTCCCACTTGTTAGTCCGGCGTTTTCAGCGTTCCGGCGGCGGAGGGTCCGCCCCGATTATCAGTCACCGGAGTTTTTAATCACGGCTGTGGTACCTGATCTCGTGCAAGAGTCTGCCATGGAGTACACGTACCTCGGCGACACGGGTCTGGAGGTGTCGCGGTTCTGTCTCGGATGCATGAACTTCGGGTCCGGCGAGCCGTGGATGATCGGCGACAGGGAACAGAGCAAGGAGATACTCGACCGAGCGATCGACCTCGGGATCAACTTCCTCGACACCGCGAACGTCTACTCGCAGGGGGAAAGCGAGGGGATAGTCGGCGAGGCGATAGAGGGCCGGCGGGACGAACTCGTGGTCGCGACGAAGGTGTACGGGCCGATGCGCGAGGGGCCGAACGGGCAAGGGCTCTCGCGCAAGCACGTTCTGGAGCAGGCCGAGAGGAGCCTCGACCGACTCGGCACCGACTACATCGACCTCTACCAGACCCACCGCTGGGACGAGAACACGCCGATCGAGGAGACGCTGTCGGCGCTCGATCACCTCGTAAACGAGGGGAAGGTCCGGTACGTCGGCGCGAGCACGATGCCGAACTGGAAGTTCCAACGGGCGCTGTACACCGCGGACGTGGAGAACTACGAGCGGTTCGTCTGCATGCAGCCGGAGTACAACGCGGTCGACCGCCACGAGGAGGCGAACCTCCTGCCGGTCTGCGAGGAGGAGGGGGTGGGCGTCATCCCGTGGTCGCCGCTGGCCGGCGGCTTCCTGACGGGCAAGTACGAGCGCGATACGGACCCGGAAGAGGGCCTGCGGGCCGACGCCGACGAGTACACCCGGAACCGCTTCACCGAGGAGAACTGGGACGTGCTTGACGAGGTCCGCGCCATCGCGGACGAGAGGGACGCCTCGCCGGCGCAGGTGAGCCTCGCGTGGCTGTTGCACAAGCCGGTCGTCGACGCGCCGATCATCGGCCCGCGAACGATCGACCACCTCGAAGAGAACGTCGCGGCGGTCGACGTCGACCTCTCCGACGAGGAAATCGCGCGGATCGAGGGGCCGAAACGGCCGTCGTGGCCCGCCGAGGGGAAGGACTAATGCGGGAAACTATCAGATATTTGAATGGGGAAAGGCCGGAAAAATAACGGTAATGGACAGCGACGAACTCACCGAGATCCTCGAAGACGCCGGCCTCTCGCCGTATCAGGCCGACGCGTACGTCGCAGTGCTGGAACTGGGCGCGTCGCCCGCGACCGACATCGCGGAGGCGAGTTCCGTCCCGGACCCGCGGATCTACGACGTGTTGCGCGACCTCGAGCGGAAGAGGTACATCGAGACGTACGAACAGGGGAGCCTCCACGCGCGGGCGCACAGTCCCGCCGACGTGCTGGACGACCTCCAGACCCGCGCGGAGCGGTTCTCGTCGGCCGCCGAGGAGATAGAGGAGCGGTGGAACCAGCCGGCGATGGAGAACCACCGCGTGAGCATCGTCAAGCGGTTCGAAACCGTGCTCGACCACGCCGAGTCGCTGATCGAGACGGCGGAGAACCAGGTCCAGCTATCGACGGACCCCCAGCAGTACGAGCGGCTGGCCCCCGCCCTCCGGACGGCGCTGGACAACGGCGTCGACGTGAAGCTCTCGCTGTACACGCCGGACGGGTCGGACGGCGACCTCCCGGGGCGGGCGGAACTGGCCGAGACCTGTACCGAGGCGCGACACAGGCAGTTACCGTCGCCGTTCGTCGCGCTCGTCGACCGGACCTGGACGTGTTTCACGCCGCACGCCCGCTCGGTCAACGAGTACGGCATCCTCGTCGACGACAGGACGCACACTTACGTGTTCCACTGGTACTTCCTCACCTGCCTGTGGGAGGTCTGGGAGCCGCTGTACGCCGTCGATCCCGACGAGCCGCCGATGACCTACGTCGACATCCGGCAGTGCGTCCAGGACGTCGAACCCCTGCTGGACGACGGGGCGACGGTCGACGTAACCGTGGAGGGGTACGAGACGGCGACCGACGAGCGCGTCCAGCTATCGGGCCGGATCGTCGAGACGGAGTACGCCGGCGTCTCGTCGGCCGATGCGACGGAACCGCCCCTCTCGCAGGTCGCGGGGCAGGTCCACCTCGTCGTGGACACGGGCGACCGCGAGTGGGTCGTGGGCGGCTGGGGGGCGATGCTGGAAGCGGTCGAGGCGGTTCGGATCACCGTGTCCGGGATCGCGGACTGAGACGCCGCGTACGCGGCCGAAGCGGGCCGGGCCGACGAGCGTCTGTCCGTTCTCCGATATCCCGCCACCGAGCGACCGCTCTCCCCGGCGCGTCGACCGCGGATATTCCCCGACTCCGACGCGCTGGATATCGCTTCCGTCGCCCGGTCGCCGCCGATCGACTGGAGATTTTAACAACACCTGTAGTATCCGCTCCATTAATTATAAGTATCAATGTATCACATACTTCCATGGCAATGGCTGGCAATAGCGAGAAAACGGGGCGACGCAGCGGCGTCTCCCGACGCACGTTCGTGAAAGCGGCAGGGGCATCAGGCGTCGCAACGGGGCTCGCCGGGTGTATCTACGGTGGCGACGGCAGCGACAACGGGAACACCGTCGTCTGGGGATACGACCCGACCGCGAGTCAGGAGGCCGCGGACGAGATCAAGGAGCTGTATCACGACAACGGCCTCAGCGACGACATCGAGATCGAGTTCCGCGGCGGCGCGAACAACACCGGGGACCGCCGGGACAACTACACGGAACTGCTCAACGCCGGGGAGACGGAACCCGACCTCATGCTGATGGACAACGGCTGGGTCAACACGTTCATCCAGCGCGGGCTCATCGCCAACATGAGCGAGGAGCTCGACGAGAGCGAACTCCAGACCATCGAGGACGAGTTCTTCGAGGGGTTCACGTCGACGGCGCGGGACCCCGAGAGCGGCGACCTCTACGGTCTCCCGTACTTCCCGGACTTCCCCACGATGCAGTACCGGAAGGACTACGCCCGGGAAGCCGGCTACGACGACTCCGACTTCGAGCAGTGGGCGACGGAGCCGATGACCTGGGAGGAGTGGTCCCAGATCACCGCGGAGATCACGGAGGCCTCCGACGCCCAGTTCGGCTTCGCCACGCAGTGGGCGAACTACGGCGGCACCTCCTGCTGTACGTTCAACGAGGTCATGTCCTCGTGGGGCGGCGCGTACTTCGGCGGCCGCGACAACCTGTTCGGTCCGATGGGCGAGCGCCCGGTCACGGTCAACGAGTCCGAGGTGATCGACTCGCTGCGGATGATGCGCACGTTCACGGAGGGCGTCGACGAGAACTTCGGGAACTACGCCAGCGACATCGCTCCCTCGGAGATCACGTCCTGGCAGGAGGAGGACGCCCGCGAGGCGATCCTCAACGGCGAGGCGGTCATGCAGCGCAACTGGCCCTACGCCATCACGCTGAACGCGGGCGAACTCGGGACCGACGCGTACGGCGCGATGCCGATCCCGTACGCCGTCTCCGAGGACGAAGCGACCCAGCCCGGTACCGGCGGGACGACCTCCGCGCTCGGCGGCTGGCACGTCGTCCTCAACCCGAACTCCGAGAGCAAGGACGCCGCGATGGAGATCCTCCGGACGGCGATGCAGGACGAGGTGTACCTCGGCATGCTCGACATCTGGGGATGGCTACCGCCCAAGCCGGCGCTGTTCGGGTCGGACCAGGCGCAGGAGATCGAGCCCATCGGCAACTACATGGACACGCTGCAGGTCGCCGGCGAGAACGTGATGCCGCGGCCGGTGACCACCGTGTGGTCCACTCAGTCCAGCTTCATCGCCCGCGAGGCGAACAGCACCGTCGCCGGGTCCAAAGCACCCGATCAGGCGATGGCGGACCTCCAGGGCGACCTGGAAGACACCGAAGAAGGGTGACCGATGAGCGCCGAAGAACCACAGGGAAGTCCGGCGAGGGAATCCCGGCGGTCGGGGCCGCACGTGACCCTGGTGCGCTGGATGGAGAACCTCGGCGAGACGGGGTTCGCCTACCTGCTGTTGACGCCGGTGTTTCTCCTGCTCGGCGCTGTCGCGTTGTACCCGCTGATCCGGACGTTCGAGCTGTCGCTGTACACGGGCATCGTGGGAACGGGCGACCCCGAGTGGGTCGGCTTCCAACACTACGTCGACCTCTTCACCGGACAGGCCGACAGGCTGTTCGGTGGTCCCCGGTTCCTGTGGGGAGAGGTGGTCGTCGACGGATCGTTCCCGTTCGTCCACGTCGAGGGGCTCCTGCGTAGCGCGCTCGCGGTGACGCTCATCTTCACCGGTGTGAGCGTCTTCTTCGAGACGCTCATCGGCCTCGGACAGGCGCTAGTGCTGGACCAGGACTTCTACGGACGCCGATGGGTGCGGGTCGCCATCATCATCCCGTGGGCCATCCCCATCGTCATTCAGGGGATGATCTTCCACCTGATGTTCCACCCGAGCGCCGGGTTCGCGACGCAGGTGCTCGCGCCCCTCGGCGTCGTCGCCGCACGGAACACGCTCAACGACCCGTCGAGCGCACTGCTCATCGTGATCGTCGCCGACATCTGGAAGACGTCGGCGTTCATGGCGCTGCTGATACTGGCGGGGCTACAGAGCATCGACCGGAGCCTCTACGACGTGGCGAAGGTCGCCGGCGCGACGCGCTGGCAGCAGTTCCGGATGATCACGTTCCCGCTGATCCTGCCGACGCTCGGCGTCGCGATCCTGTTTCGGACCATCCAAGCGATGCGGATCTACGGGCTGATCGACATCACGTCGGACTGCACCGTCGTCCCGTCGCTGTCCTGTATGGTCGTCTCGACGTTCATCACGGCGCGGGGCCTCTCGGCCGCGGTCGCGTTCGTCACCGCCGGAGTGATCGCGATAGCGGTCGCCGGCGTGATCTACCAGCAGTACAGGGAGGGGTTCTAACATGTCATCAGAGTCTTCAGACGGGGCGCTTGCCCGATGGACGCAGGGCGTGATTCACGACGACGAGCAGCGAAAGCGCCTCTACAGGGCGCTGTTCTACATCGTCACGGTGTTTTTCCTGGTGACGACGCTGTTCCCCTTCTACTGGCTGCTGGTGCTGGCGCTGACGCCGAGTCGCCTCATCCTCGGCGGGGAGTGGGACCTCCCGTTGCTCCGCCCGCAGGGACAGGCGAACTGGGCGGCGTTCGGCGACGTGTTCCAGCAGATACCGTTCCACCTCTACGTCTTCAACAGCTTCGTGCTGGCGATCGTCACGACGATCATCGTGCTGTTCATCGCCAGCCTCGCCGGCTACGTCTTCGGACGGCTGGAGTTCCCGGGACGGGGCGCGTTGATGCTCGGGATCCTCGCGATCTCGTACTTCCCGCCCGCGGCGTTTCTGGTGCCGCTGTTCGACGCGTTCACCGGGAACGCCGTCGCGGTGCCGTTCCTCGGCGTCGAGTTGTTCCAGGCACCCCGACTCGTCAACACGCCGACGGCGATGGTGCTGCCGTTCAGCGCGCTGTTCCTGCCGCTCGCCATCTTCATCCTGACGACGTTCTACAGCCAGATCCCCGACGGGCTGGAGGACGCGGCCAGGGTCGAGGGGACGACGCGGCTCGGCGCGCTGTTCCGGGTCATCATCCCGCTGTCCGCGCCGGGCGTCGCGACCGCCGCGGTGCTGACGTTCATCGCCGTGTACAACGAGTACTTCTTCTCGTCGATCATGGCGCTGGACAACCAGGCCGCGCAGTGGTCGCCGCTGGTCGGCGGGATCCTGAGCTACCAGAGTCAGTACACCACCGACTTCCATCTGATGGCCGCGGCGAGCATCATCGGGGTGCTCCCCGTCGTCATCCTCGTCGTCGTCGCGCAGGAACGCATCGTCAGCGGCCTCACTGCAGGCGCACTCAAGGAGTGATACACAATGGCACAAGTCAAACTCGAACACATCACGAAACGCTACGAGGACGTCACGGCCGTCGACGACATAAACCTCGACCTGCAAGACGGCGAGTTCATCTGTCTCGTCGGCCCGTCCGGCTGCGGGAAATCAACGACGATGGAGATGGTCGCCGGACTGACCAAACCCTCCGAGGGGACGGTGCACATCGGCGACCGCGACGTGACGACGCTGCCGCCGAAAGACCGGGGCGTGGCGATGGTGTTCCAGAACATCGCGCTGTTTCCCCACATGGACGTGTACGACAACATCAGCTTCGGCCTCCAGCTCCGCGACTACGATAAGGAGGAGACCGACCGCCGGGTGGAGAAGGCGTCCGACATCGTCCAGCTAGAGGGGATGCTCGACCGGATGCCGGACGAGATGTCGGGCGGCCAGCGACAGCGCGTCGCCATCGCCCGCGCCATCGTCCGGGAACCGGACGTGTTCCTCATGGACGAACCGCTCGCCAACCTCGACGCGAAGCTCCGCGTCCACATGCGGACGGAACTGCAGCGCCTCCACAAGGAACTGGACACGACGATCATCTACGTCACCCACGACCAGGCGGAGGCGATGACCATGGCCGACCGCATCGCGGTGCTCGACGCCGGCGAACTGCAGCAGATCGACCCGCCGCTGACCTGCTACAACGAGCCGTCGAACCTCTTCGTCGCCGGGTTCATCGGGTCGCCCTCGATGAACTTCATGAGCGGTTCGATCACTGAGTCGGGGCTGGAGACGGAGTACTTCGACCTCGATTTCGACCCCGCGACCGTCGACAGCGTCGCGACCGGCCAGAACGTCACGATGGGGATCCGCCCGGAGGACGTGTACCCGGTCGAGACCGCGGGGGCGCTCCCGGAGCCGACGAAGCGGATCGGTGCGACCACCGACGTCCTCGAACCGATGGGCGACGAGATATTCGTCTATCTGCTGCTCGGCGACGGCGAGGCGTCGATGGACATGGAGGGCCGCGGCGCAGGCCAGCTGCTGATGAGCGTCGACCCGGACTCCGACATCCGGGGCGAAGAAACCATCGAGGTCGTCCTCGACCGGTCGAAGATCCACCTGTTCGACTCCAGCAGCGGCGAGGCGATCCTCCACGGCATGCCCTCGCGGCAGGTCGCCGGGGAACGCACCGGGCGGGAGACCGGCGAGACCGGAGGTGACGTCTGAGATGGTCGGCACCGCCGAACTCGTCTACTTCGGCGGCGGAACGGTCCTGTTTTTCTTCTGGATCTACGGCATCGTGTCGTTTTTCCTAGACCTGAAAAACAAGATCGTCCCGGGCATCCGCCAGTACCGGCGAGGTCGGCGGCGACTCAAGCAGCAGGCGGAGCAGGAGGAAGAGCGAGAGGAGCAGGAGCGCCAACTGTACTGAGATATCGACGAAGACCTATCAGGACCGACGTATGACGCTACGAGGCGACGTGAAAGAGTTAAACGCGACGATCGGTGAAGTATAACTATGAGCGAGAACACGTCGGCCCGGGTCGGGATCATCGGGCTGGGGAACATCGGTCAGTACCACGTCGACCGGCTTCGCGAGCTCGGTGCGAACGTGGTCGGCGGCATGGATATCGACGCCGAGGCCCGCGAGCGGTTCACGGCGACGTACGGGATCGCCGCGTACGACGACCATCACGAGCTGTTCGAGGTGTCTGACGCGGTCATCATCACCACCCCGAACAAGTTCCACGAGGAGTACGCGACCGACGCGCTCGAAACCGGGATCGACGTGCTGCTGGAGAAGCCGCTCGCGCACTCGGTGGAGAGCGCCGAGCGCATCGCGGCCGCCGCCAAGGATGCCGACGCGTTCTGTATGGCCGGATTCAACAACCGGTTCGCCAACCCCGTCGAAGTCGTCAAGGCCCATCAGGCCGACGGTCGGTTCGGCGACGTCCGGCACGTCGAGGCGAACTACATCCGTCGCCGGGGGATCCCCGGCCGCGGGTCGTGGTTCACCTCGAAGGAGGTCGCGGGCGGCGGGTCGCTGATCGACATCGGCGTCCACGCCATCGACCTCGCGCTGTACTTCCTCGACTTCCCCGAGGTCGTCGAGGTGTCGGGCCAGACCCGCGCACAGTTCGGGGACCGCGAGGAGTACTCCTTCATCGAGATGTGGGGCGAGGACATCGGTCCCGAGGGGTTCAACGTCGACGACTCCGCCAGCGCGTTCATCCGCTGTGCGAACGGGGCGACGGTCTCGCTCGAGTCCGCGTGGGCGACGAACCGCGAGAACAACCAGGACTTCATCATCCGCGGGACCGAGGCCGGCGCGAAGTTCGATAAGGCCAACGGCGACCTCACCATCTACGGGTCCAGCGGCGTCGGGACGGACCACCTGACCGACACGCAGGTCGAGACCCGTCCCAACGACGCGCATCATGCCGAGCAGGAGTCGTTCCTCGCGGCCGTCGAGGCCGGCGAAGCGCCCGACCGCAACACGATGGAGCAGGCTCTGACCGTCCAGCGTGTCATCGACGCCATCTACCGATCCAGCGAGGAGAACCGCGCCGTCCAGTTGCGGACGGCGAACGAAGTACAGCTCGACTGAACGACTGCCTCCGTGAGACCCGGCGTCCGCCCGGACCCCGACGAGCGTCCGTGAGCGGGGGTCGGTCACGCGGTCCCGTTGCGGCACCCCCCTGATTTTTGCCCGGCGCGGTCGGTACGAACACACATGGACATCGGCGTACTGACCGTCCCGCTGGGCGGTCGCGACCTCGACGACGCGCTGGAGTATCTGGACGATATCGGCGTCAACGCCGTCGAACTCGGCTGCGGCGGCTATCCGGGCGACGACCACCTGCCGCGCGACGAGCACCTCGGTGACGAGGACGCCCGGACGGACCTGCACGCCCTGCTCTCCCAGCACGACATGCGGGTCAGCGCGCTCGCGACCCACAACAACCCCATCCACCCCGACGAGGAGACGGCGAGCGATGCGGACCGCGAACTGCGGGAAGCGATCGACCTCGCCGCGGAACTGGACGTGAACACGGTCACGACCTTCTCCGGTCTGCCCGCCGGCGGCCCGGACGACGAGGTGCCCAACTGGATCACCGCGCCGTGGCCGAGCGAGCACGCCGACGCCCACGAGTACCAGTGGGAGGACGTCGCCATCCCTTACTGGGAGGAAGTCGCCGAGCACGCCGCCGACCGCGGGGTCGACGTCGCCATCGAGATGCACCCGAACATGCTGGTGTACGAACCGCACGGCATGCTGCGCCTGCGGGAAGCGACGAACGAGCGCATCGGCGCGAACTTCGACCCGTCCCACCTCTACTGGCAGGGGATCGAGGTGACCGACGCGATCCGCCTGCTCGGCGAGGAGGACGCTATCCACCACTTCCACGCCAAGGACACGAAGGTGTACGACGCGAACGCCCGCGAGAAGGGGGTGCTCGACACGACGTCGTACACCGACGAGCCGAACCGCTCCTGGCTGTTCCGCTCTATCGGCTACGGGCACGGCGAGAGCCACTGGAAGGACGTCGTCTCGACGCTCCGGATGGTCGACTACGACGGCGCGCTCTCGATCGAACACGAGGACTCGCTCACCAGTTCGACAGAGGGGTTAGAGAAGGCCGTCGACGTGCTCCGACGGGCCGTCTTCGAGTCCCAGCCCGGCGACGCGTACTGGGCGGAGTAGTCGAGACACCGACCGACGGCCCCGCGTCCGCACCGCAGGCCGCGTTCCGGCGCTGTTTTCACGCCCGTTCCCACCCTCGTCGACGGGTGAGACGCCGTCAGGGGTCGCCGTCTCCGCCGATCCCCTGCGGCCCACCGGCCGGGGACCCCGAGACGCCGTCCGTCGGGCCGACGCTCGGGCACGCTATCTCCTCTCACTCGCCGGTCCGACAGTAGTGGTAGACCACGTCCCCGTCGAACACGGCGAAGAGGTCCCACCGCTCGTCGTGGACGACCCGCCCGTCGCCGTCGACAGCGACGTCGACCACGTCCTCCAGCGTGTTGAGTCGGACGCGGTCCCGTCGCTCCACGTCGGAACGGACCCGACGGAGGTCCACTCCGCGTGGCGCGTCCGGTGGATCGCCCGCCGGACCGCGTCCACGTCGACCGCCGCCTCGCGCCGCAGCCGGAGGGTCACCGCCTCGCTCCGGTCCTCCCCGACGCCGGACGCGCCGGTCGAAACGACGGCCCCGCAGCGGTCGGGAAACACTGAAAGACCGCCCTGCCGAACCAACGGCCATGAGCCTACAGGTCGGCGTACTCGGGTATCGGTTCATGGGCAAGGCCCACGCGAACGCGCTGGCGCGCCTGCCGATGTTCTTCCCGGACGCGCCGGACGTCGAGCGCGACGTGATCGTCGGCCGCGACGAGGACGCCCTCGCGGACGCCGCGGACCGCCTCGGCTTCTCCCGGACGGCGACGGACTGGCGCGACGTGATCGAGGAGGTCGACGTCTTCTACAACCTCGGGCCGAACCACGTCCACGCCGAACCCGCTATCGCCGCGCTCGACACCGGCACGCCCGTGTTCTGCGAGAAACCGCTCGCGCCGACGCTGGAGTCGGCCCGCGAGATGCGCGACGCCGCCCGCGACGCCGGCGTTCCCGCCGGCTGTGCGTTCAACTACCGTTTCGTCCCCGCGATCCGGTACGCGAGGAACCTGATCGACGCCGGCGAACTCGGCGAGATACGGCACTTCCGCGGCACCTACCTGCAGGACTGGCTCGTCGACCCCGACGCACCGTGGTCGTGGCGCAACGACGAGGGGATGGCCGGCAGCGGCGCGCTCGGCGACCTCGGGTCGCACACGGTCGACCTCGCCCGCTTTCTCATCGGCGATATCGAGCGCGTGTCCGGCCACCTGGAGACGTTCGTCGACGAGCGGCCCGTCGAGGGGGAAAACGAGACACGCCCGGTGACCGTCGACGACGCCTACAGCGCGCAGGCGGAGTTCGAGAACGGCGCGATGGGGACGTTCGAGGCCTCGCGGTTCGCGACCGGCCACAAGAACGACAACCGGATCGGGATCCACGGCTCCGAGGGGAGCCTCCGGTTCTCGCTGGAGCGACTGAACGAACTCGAACTCCACCGGGAGGGCGACCGCGGCTACGAGACGGTCCTCGTCACCGAGGAGAACGACCCCTACGTCGACCACTGGTGGCCGCCGGGCCACGTCATCGGCTGGGAGCACACGTTCGTCCACGAGAACTACGAGTTCCTCTCGGCGGTGGCAGGCGAGACGCCGACGGCGTCCCGAAGCGAAAGCGACGCAACCGCCGGAGAGAACGACGGCGAGTTCACGCCCGGTTTCGAGGAGGGCTACGCCGCTCAGGAGGTGTTGGACGCCATCGCACGGAGCGATGAGTCCGGGGAGTGGGTCGAGGTCGCCTGAACGGCGACCGCACCGCTCCCGGGCGGGTGAGAGCGGAGAACGGGTCGAGGCCGCGCTGGGTCGCGACAGCCTACCGCTCGCTCTCGCCGGCGAGGAACGAGACGAGGTGGTCGTTCACCTCCGCCGGCGCGTCGTTTTGCACCCAGTGGCTCGCATCGACTAGCCGCTGGACCCTGGCGTTCGGGACCCACTCTTCGAGGTCGTCGAGCAAGCGCGGGGACAGCGCCGTGTCCTCCATCCCCCACAGCACCAGCGACGGCTGGTCGACCCGCACGGGCGACAGCGTCGCCTCCGTCACGCCGCCGTCGCCGTACACGACCTCTCTGGCCGCCTGTCGGAGCATCCCGCGGCCGAGGGCGCGGTAGTAGTTCAGCGCGGCCGTCAGCGCGCCGGGACGGGTCAGCGCTCGCTTGTAGCGGCGCACGTCCTCGTCGGTGAACGCGTCGGGGCGGGCGGGGTCCTCGCGGAACATCTTGTCCAGGACGCGGAAGTCCCCCGCGCGAAAGCCCGCCTCCGGTAGGCGCGGTAGCTGGAAGTAGAACGTGTACCACGACCGCTTCGCCTGCTCCGGGCGACGGAGCTCCCGCAGGAAAGGACCGGGATGGGGCGCGTTCATCGCCGTGAGGGACGAGACCGTACGGGGGTAGCGGACAGCCGTCTCCCAGGCGACGACGCCGCCCCAGTCGTGACCGACGAGGTGGGCCTCGCCGCCGGCGACGCGCTCGACCAGCGACGCCACGTCCTGGGCCAGCGTCCCGACCCGGTAGGCGCTTACGCCGCAGGGCTTCTCCGAGACGTTGTAGCCCCGCAGGTCCGGCGCGACGACGCGATAGCCGGCGTCGGCGAGCGCTTCGATCTGGTGACGCCAGGAGTACCAGAACTCCGGGAACCCGTGAAGCAGCACCACCGTCGGCCCCGATGCCGGACCCGCGGCGACGTAGTGGAGGCGCACCCCGTTGACCGCGACGTGTTCGTGGGACCAGGCCGTCCGTGCGAGTGCGTCGCTCATCGCCTGGGTCTACGTTCGGCCTCGGAAAAACTCCCGGGGGCTCAGAGCTCCCGTCGCCCGGTATCGGTGACGACCACGTCGAGCAGGTCGACCGGCGTCGCGTCGTAGCTCGGGTTCTCGATGTCGAACCCTTCGGGGGGTTCGCGCATCACCTCGCTGCCGGAGCGGAACTCGTTCTCGAAGACGAACCCCTCCTCGATGATCTTCGCGCCGGAGCCGACTGCGGTCATCGGTACGCCGACCTGCGCCGCCGTCGCCGCGACGGGGAGCGTGCCGACCCTGTTGTACAGTTTCCCGTCCGCGATGCAAGTCATCCCGGTTACGACGCGGTCGACCTTTTCGATGACGTGCCCGCTCGCGGCGTCGGTGACGAGCGTCGGGTCGACCCGGTCCATCGCCGCGAGCGTCCGCACCGTCTTCCGGCCGAGATAGCGCGGCCGGGCCTCCGTCACGTACACCTCGAAGTACTTGCCCTCCTGCACGGCGAGTTCGAGCGCTTCGAGGAACGTCGACGAGTAGGCGTGGGTCAAAAGCGTCGTTCCGTCCTGCAGCATCGACGCGGCGTTTGCCGCCGCCTGCCGCTTGCCGGACTCCACGTCGTCGACGACCCGCTCGATCACGTCGCCGAGGCGCTCTTTCGCCGCGTCGACGGAGGCGTCGTCCGCCTCCAGCGCCGACTCCTCGACCTCGCGGAGGGCGTTCTGCAGCGAGGCGTGCGAGGGGTTCGCCCGGCGGAGCGTGCTGCTGTTGCGCTCCAGGTCGCGGTGGAACTCCTCGACCGTCGCGAACTCCCGGTCGAGCAGTTCCCCCAGCGCGCGCGTCGCCTTAACCGCGACGACGGAGGAGCTGTGAGTCTGCATCTCCTCGATCTCCTCGACCGTCTCGTCGATCATACCGTGATCCTGACTCCCGCCCGACAAAGCCCTTGCCCAAGAAAGCCCTCGAAATCGCTTGGCAGCGATCTCGTCGCCGTTTCAATGTCCACCGGAGCGGCTTCGCCGCTCCGAGCCTTCGCTCACTTCGTTCGCGAAGACACCAGGGCCGCCAGTTTGCGCGAGCCTCGGCGGTCGCCGAGGCACGCTCCTAGCGCCTGCCCTTCCCCGTCCTCCCGAGCGAAGCGAAGGAGGTCGACCGAAACGGCGAAGCCGTTTCGTGATGCTGCAAACGCTTCGCGTTTGCAAGCAGCTCGGAAGGCGCGAAGCGTCTTCCGGTGTCCGCTCGGAGCGCTCACTTCGGTCGCGCATCCGAGCGCGGCCGGTCGGTTACTGTAGGCAACTGGCAGCCGAAGGTTTATCACCCAACCCGGGACCAGACCCGACGTGAACTGACGAATCGCCGCGAGGGCGGACGAGGCGGGCGTACGGCGATCCCCCTCGCGGACTCGCAGGCCGTCTGTTCGCTATCCGTTAGTGCGGCCTGCGTCTCGGCGTCCGACCCGTCGGAGATAACTTCGCGCGGCCCGTACGGGTCGTCGTGGTTTCCGTCACGTACACCTGTCCGTACTGCGACGCCGTCGTCTCCATCGACCGGGACCCGTACCTGCGGGACAAGTCCGTCACGAAAGAGCCACAGGGCGACCGGGAGTACGCCGCGACGACCGGCGAGTACGAGGACGCCGACGGCATCGAGTTCGTCTGCATCGGAACGCAGAGCGTTCCGGGCGGTCGGACGTCGTCCGATGAGATCGGCTCGCCCGACTCTGACGACGGCTGCGGACGGACCTTCTACCTGAACTACGTCAAGTACGAGGACGGGCGCGAGGTCGACGACGGCCCGTCGCTCGAAGACACGCCGCGGTTCGACTTCAACCCATGAACGACGACGCACTCGACGAACAGCGCGAACTCGTATCGTTACTCGAAGACGCCGGCTGGGACGTCACCGAGGCCGAGATATCCGTCTACGAGAGCCCCTGGGAGGACGACGACTCGCCGGAGGCGACGGTGACGCTCACCGCACGGAAACTCTTCGAAGAAGACGACGATGGCGACGACGGCGTCAGCGAGTTCCGGACCGGCTAACCCTTGACGTTACAGACCGGGAACGTCCGCGCCACCCTGTCACCGATACCGAGGGCGTCCGAGACGCGAACGACCTCGTCCACGTCCTTGTAGACGCCGGGGGCCTCTTCGGCGACCGTCGCGCCGCTCCGGGCCTTCACGTAGACGCCCCGCTGTTCGAGGTCGTCCTGCACGTCGTCGCCCCAGTAGTCCTGCTTCGCCTGCGTGCGGCTCATCAGCCGGCCGGCACCGTGGGCCGTCGACCCGAACGTGAGGTCCACCGACTCCTCGCCGCCGCGGAGGACGTAACTCCCCGCGCCCATGCTCCCGGGGATGATGATGGGCTGACCCACGTCGCGGTACGCCGCGGGGACTTCGGGTCGCCCGGCGGGGAACGCCCGCGTTGCGCCCTTACGATGGACGTACAGTTCGCGGTCCTCGCCGCCGACGCTGTGCGTCTCCTTTTTCGCGATGTTGTGCGCCACGTCGTACAGCAGTTCCATCTCCATCTGCTCCCACGTCCGGTCGAAGACACGCTCGAACACCCGCCGGGTGCGGTGCATGATTAGCTGGCGGTTCACCCACGCGAAGTTGATCGCGGCGCACATCGCGCCGTAGTAGTCCTCGGCGAGGTCGGAGCCGGCGGGCGCGGCGGCGAGTTCCTTGTCGGGCAACCGCGCGAGCAGGTCGCCGTGTTCCCGCTCGATCTGCCGCAGGTAGTCGTTGCACACCTGATGGCCCAGCCCGCGGCTCCCGCAGTGGATCAGCACGACGATCCGGGCCGCTTCGAGGCCGAACGCCGCGCCGACGTCCTCGCGGAACACGTCGGTGACGCGCTGGACCTCCAGGAAGTGGTTCCCGCTGCCGAGGCTCCCGATCTGGTTTCGGCCGCGGTCCTTCGCCTTCCGGGACACCGCCGAGGGGTCGGCGTCCGGCCGCCGACCCTCGTCCTCGCAGGCGCGGAGGTCGTCCTCGACGCCGTACCCCTCCTCGACGGCCCACTCCACGCCGCGGGCGAGGATCTGTTCGACAGCGTCGGCGTCGCCCTCGACGATGCCGCCGCCGCCGAGGCCCGAAGGGACGTCGGCGAACAGGGAGTCGACGAGTTCCTCCTCTTTCCCACGCACGTCGTCGTAGGTGAGGTTCGTCGTCATCATCCGGACGCCGCAGTTGATGTCGTAGCCGACCGCTCCCGGAGAGATACAGCCGTTCTCGGCGTCCAGTGCGCCGACGCCGCCGACGGGGAAGCCGTACCCCTGATGGCCGTCGGGCATACAGACGGCGTACTTCGTGCTGCCGGGGAGATGGGTCGTGTTTTTGATCTGCTGGAGCGTCTTGTCGTCGCCGATCTCGTCCAGCAGCGCCTCGCTCGCCAACACGCGCGCCGGCGCTCGCATCCCGCCTTCCTGCGGGATCTCCCAGACGTAGTCCCGCACCTTGTGCAGGGTGATGCCGTTCGCGTCGTACGTGGTCATAGGCGACAGTCGCGCCGGAACCCGGGAATAGGTTTCGTCTCCACGGGGTGGACGCACTGACTCACACGTCGAAGACGACGTACGCGCGCCAGCCCTCGTCGATGCGCGCGAGGTCCATCCCGGAGTAGGTAACGGCTTTCACCTCGCGAGCGTGGAGCTCGGAGAGGGGCACACCGCGGGCACTCCCCGAGAGCGACCAGCGGTCGGCGTCGTCTCTCGGGTCGCTGTTCCGCCCCCGTCCGCAGAGGCGTCCCCGACGCGCTCGACGGTCGCCTCGTGGGCGACCGGGAGGACGCCCCGCACGTCGCGCTGGTAGATGAGGTCGTCGAGGTAGTCGAACAGCAGCGCCTCGCGGTTCTCCGCGGCGACGGTCACGTCGAAGCGCTCGCCGTCCGCCGGTACCTCGTCGGCCATCGCCGCCGCCAGTCCGTCGGCGACGGCGGCAAAGACTCCGCCGAGTGTCTCGCCCGTGGCGGCGACTGCGACGTCCGCGGTGTGGTCGCGGAGTTCGTACGGCATGGGTGCCCGTTGCCGTGCCGTCCGCTTGTGGTTTCGGACCGCGTCGTTCCGGTCGATAGAGGGGGCCGGTGGAGTTATATTCGCCGATCCACAACGAAGACACAGTGAGCGTCAAGGTCGACATCCGGGTCGTCGGGGCCGGCAGCGACGGGTACGTCGAGGACGCGTGGGACCTGAAAGAGCAGATCCGGACCCGCGACGGCGTGCTCAAGCAACGCCGCGGCTTCTTCACCGACGCCTACCGCCGCTCGACGGTCCACGTCGCTTTCGTGGACGACGAGCTAGTCGGCTTCGTCGCGGCCCGCCGCGACGGTTACATCCTCTTTCTCGCCGTCGCGCCCGAGCATCGCGGGGATGGTCTCGGCGAGCAACTCGTCGCGCGCGTTGTCGACGACCACGCGACCGTCACCTGTCACGCCCGGACGACCAACGAGAACGCGCTGGAGTTCTACGAGCATCTCGGCTTCGAGATCAAACGCCGTATCGACAACTACTACGAGGACGGCGGCGACGCGTACTACCTGAAACTCGGTACCGACGCCGGGATCGCGGAACGGCTCTCCGACATCATCCGCGGGTAGCGACCCACTCGGGAGACCACCTCGCGGGCGGCCCGTTCGACGACCCGGTTCGGCACTGTTTTATCGCCGCCCCGTTAACCGAGGTGACGACATGGAGGAGCGCACTCGGGGGTATCTCCGCGGCCGGTTCCGCGACCACTACCGCCGCACGTCGATCACGCCCCCGCCGGACGCCCCCGACCGCGAGTGGGGATTTATCCCGTGGACGAAAGGGCCGGGGACGACGATGGTCCGACACCGGTCGCTGTTCGACGTCGGCTCACTCGATGACTTCCTCCAACGAAAGCGCCCGCGACACGTCTACTTCTCCGCCGGGCGCTACGAGGAACCGAGCGCGAACTCGATGGGCGAGAAGGGGTGGCGCTCCGCCGACCTCGTCTTCGACCTGGACGCCGACCACCTGCCCAGCGTCGACCCCGAAGAGGCCGGCTACCCCGAGATGCTGGCGGCCTGCAAGGACGCGCTCCTGCGCCTGCTCGACTTCCTCGAAGACGACTTCGGCGTCGAGGACCTGACGGTCGTCTTCTCCGGCGGGCGGGGCTACCACGTCCACGTCCGCGACGAGGGCGTCCGGGCGCTCGACAGCGAGCGCCGCCGCGAGGTCGTCGACTACGTCCGCGGCATCGACGTCGATTTCGAGGACCTCGTCGACACGGAGGCCGTCGCGGGCATGGGCCGCGAGACGCCGGCGCAGAAACGGACGCTCGACCCGTCGGGCGGGTGGAGCAAGCGCGTCAACGACCGGATCTACGCGTTCGTCGACGAGTTGCTCGGGCTGGACGAGGACGACGCGCTGGAGCGCCTACAGGAGTTCGACGGCATCGGCGCGGAGCGGTCCGAAGCGGTGCTCACCGCCGCCCGGTCGAACGCCGACCGGATCCGAGGGGGGAACGTCGACGTTCATCCCGCCTTCTTCCAGCTGGCGCGGACGCTCGCCGAGGACGTGCTCGAAACGGAGAGTGCACCCATCGACGAACCGGTCACGACCGACACCAACCGCCTCATCCGCCTGCCGGGGAGCCTCCACGGCGGGAGCGGACTGGAGGTCCAGCGGCTCGACCGCGACGACCTCGACGACTTCGACCCGCTCGTCGACGCCGTCCCGGAGACGTTCCGCGGGAACTCGATCAACGTCGACGTGACCGACGTGACGGGCCTGCCGCCGGTCGGCAACCCCGATTACGGCGACGTCTCTCTCGGTGACCATACCTTTACGGTTTCGGACGGTGCACAGACACTACCGGAGCACGTGGGCGTCTTCCTGATGGCCCGCGGCGACGCGGAGAAAGGTGAAGAATGAACTTAGACGAACTGCGGTCTGTCCAGAACAAGGAACGCCGGAAGGACAGCCTGCAGCGTCTCCGCGACTCGTTCTACGAGGACGTAGGCCAGTACGTCGCCGGCCTCAAGGCCCAGCGGGACCGCGCGGCCGAGGAGGCCGACGACCCGTTCTCGAACCCCGAAGTGGGTCGGCTTACCGACGAGATAGAGACCGCCGAGGAGGTCGTGGAGGCGGTGTACGAGCGGCGGATGGGCAAGATCGTCAAGCGAGCCAGCTTCGCGGCGGCCGGGATGCCGTCCGACGAAGAGGGGCTGACGACCGAGGAGAAGGAGCTGTTCGCAGACATCGTCGACCGCATCGAGGCGAACAAGGGCCGCGTGCTGGACGTGCTGGCCGGCGAGGACGCGGCGTCCGGCGACGCCGAACCCGCCCCCGACGACCCGACTCCCGACCCCTCGACGGCCGACGACGGCGGCGTCAGCGCCGCCGACCTGATGGGCGACGACCCGGACGTTGCGGACGGAGCGAGCGATCCGGAGTCACCGCCGGAGCCGGGAAACGGCGTTCCGGACCCAGTCGCAGAGGCGGAGCGACAGCGCGCCTCGGCGGACGGCCCGGACGAAGCCGACCCGGGAGCGGTAGACGCGGATCCGAGCGACGCCAGGACGCCGGCGGACGCCCCGACCGCATCGGGTCCGGCGATGGCCCCTGATCCCGCCGGCACTGCCGACACCGACGCGCCGAGACGGGACTCGGCGGGCGACGAGACGGTCGCCGACGGCGAGTGGGTCGGCGAGGGCGCGTCTTCCGCCGGACCGGCCGACGCGGCCGCGTCCGAAGTCGCCGCGGACACCGACCGCGTCACGGTCCGGATCACGCAGGACGTCGGGCAGATCCTCGGCGTCGACGAGCGGGAGTACGACCTCACCGCCGAGGACGTCGTCACGCTCCCCGAACAGAACGTCGAACCGCTAGTCCAGCGCGACGCCGCAAAGCGCCTCGACTGAAGATCCCGTACACCCCCCTCTCGGACGAGTTCGGCGAGGTGGCGACGCCGTACGACTCAGACGGCGAGAAGCAGACGTTCGGCGACGCCTTCGACGGCGTGTTCCGGAACACGTACGTCATCGGGCCGGACGGAGCGATACGACGCGCGCACGAGGGCGTCTCACCGGAGGATCACGCCGAAGGGATCCTCTCGGACCTGGAGGTCGCGGCTGCTCCGGGCGACGGTTACCGCTCCCAGTTCCGGTCGCGGCTGCTCCGACCGGTCCCGTTCCGTCCGCCCGTTCTGTCGGTCGAGTCGCGATCCAGCAGTCGGTCCATGCGCCGTTCGAACTCGGCCTCGTCGATCTCGCCGGCGACGTACCGCTCGCGAAGTCGGTCCGCGGGGTCGTCGCGTCGGGTCCCGGTCGTGTCCCCGCCGCCGGGGAGGTGCTTGCGCCATCCCCGGCTCTCGGTCACCGCGTCGTCCCACGGCTTCCCGCGGCGTCCGGTCGCCGCGGTGGAGTCATCACCGAGAAAGGAGACCAGGCCGAGAACGGCCCACGCGACGACGCCGAGAACCAGCAACGACAGGACCAGCGAGACGACGGTGGCGACGACGCCCATCACGATGGAGACGATGGTCCCCACGACGCTCAGGAGGACCATCACGAGGACTGCCGCGCCGAGGGCTTTCAGGAGGGTGTTGGTGGTCGAACTGGCCATGTTCTATGCTCTGTATCGGAGACTCAAAAAAGGAGCGGGAGGGTAAAACGGTGTGACGACGGTCGCCGCCCGTCTTACTGGAACGTCCGGCTGACCTGTTCCTCGGGTTCGACCTCGGTCCGGTCGAACTGCTCTTCGATCTCCTCGTACTGCTCGCGGATCTCCTCGGTGACGCTGGGAGTTACCTCGTCGAGCGCCTGTTCGAAGTGCTCGCGACTGACCCGGACGTTCCCGACGCTGTCGCCGACCTCGTCCGGGTCGACCGAGTTGATGAACTCGCGGGACGCCGTCATCGAGGCCTCGCGGACGAGCGCTTCGATGTCGGCCCCGACGAAGCCCTCGGTTTCGCCGGCGAGCCACTCCAGGTCGACGTCGTCGGCCAGGGGCTTGCTCCGGGTGTGGACCTCGAAGATCTTCTCGCGCGCCTCCTCGTCGGGGACGGGCACGTGGACGTGCCGGTCCAGGCGACCCGGCCGGAGCAGGGCGTTGTCGATGAGGTCCGGGCGGTTGGTCGTCGCGATGACGACCACGTCCTCCAGTTCTTCGAGGCCGTCGAGTTCGGTCAGCAGTTGCGAGACGACGCGCTCGCCGACCTCGCTGCCGCCGCCGGTACCGCGGCCGCGCTCGCCCGCGATGGAGTCGATCTCGTCGAAGAACACCACCGTGGGGGCGTTCTCGCGGGCCTTGCTGAAGATGTCGCGGACGCCCTTCTCGGACTCGCCGACGAACTTGTTCAGCAGTTCGGGACCCTTGATGGAGATGAAGTTGCTCTGGCTCTCGTTGGCGACGGCCTTCGCCATGAGCGTCTTCCCGGTGCCCGGGGGGCCGTACATCAGCACGCCCTTCGCGGCCTCTATGTCCATCTGCTCGAACACCTCGGGATAGTCGAGCGGCCACTGGACGGTCTCACGGAGGCGTTCCTTGGTGTCTTCCAGTCCGCCGACCTGCTCCCACGTGACGTCGGGGACCTCGACGAACACCTCGCGCAGGGCCGAGGGTTCGATCCCCTTCAGCGCCTCGCGGAAGTCCTCCTGCGTGACCTGTAGCTCGTCGAGGACGTCGGCGTCGATCTGCTCGGACTCGAGGTCGAGTTCCGGGCGGATGCGCCGGAGCGCGTTCATCGCGGTTTCCTTCGTCAGTGACTCGAGGTCCGCGCCGACGAAGCCGTGGGTGTTCTCGGCGTACTGCTCGAGGTCGATGCCGTCGACCAGCGGCATGCCGCGCGTGTGGACCTGCAGGATCTCGCGGCGGCCCTCCTTGTCGGGGACGCCGATCTCGATCTCGCGGTCGAAGCGACCGCCGCGGCGGAGCGCGGGGTCGATGGCGTCGACCCGGTTCGTCGCGCCGATGACGATGATCTCGCCGCGCTCGTCGAGACCGTCCATCAGGCTGAGCAGCTGCGCGACGACGCGCCGTTCGACGTCGCCGCCCGCCTCCTCGCGCTTGGGGGCGATGGAGTCGAGCTCGTCGATGAAGATGATCGCGGGGGCGTTGTCCTCGGCCTCCTCGAACACCTCGCGGAGCTGCTCCTCGCTCTCGCCGTAGTACTTCGACATGATCTCCGGGCCGGAGATGGTGTCGAAGTGGGCGTCGATCTCGTTGGCGACGGCCTTCGCCATGAGCGTCTTCCCGGTGCCCGGCGGGCCGTGTAGGAGGACGCCCTTCGGCGGCTCGATGCCGAGCTGCTGGAACAGCTCGGGGTGGCGCATCGGCAACTCGATCATCTCGCGGACCTGTTCCAGCTCGTCGTCGAGGCCGCCGATGTCCTCGTAGGTGACGCTGGGGGTGTCGCCGCCGCCGGCACCCGCCGCCGCGCCGGAGATCTGCTCGGCGGGCTTCTCGCTGATCTGGATGTCGGTGGAGTCAGTAATGACGACCGTGCCGCCGGGCTCGGTCGACGCGATCTTCAGCGGGACGGACTGCCCGCTGCTGGACATGGGGCCGAACGAGAGCGGGAACGGCACCGTCTGGCCCTCGGTGACGGCCTGTCCGGAGAGCTTATCGCGGACGAGAGGGCCGATGTTGCCCCGGATACGGAGGTTCTGGGGGAGCGCGACCGTCACGCTGGTCGCCGGGCTGACGTCCGCCGTCTCGACGGCCACGCGGTCGTCGATGCCGACGTCCGCCTCCTGACGGAGACGCCCGTCGATGCGGACGATGCCCTTGCCCTCGTCCTCCGGGTAGCCCGGCCAGACCCGCGCGACCGCGCGGTCCTCGCCGGCCCCGATGAGGATGTAGTCGCCGTTTTCGAGACCGAGCTCCTGCATCGTAGCCCGGTCGATGGCCGCCAGTCCCCGCCCCGCGTCCTTCTGTTTGAGTGGTTTGACAGTGAGCTTCATGCTTCCTCCTTCAGTTCGATAGTGAGGACGCCGTTTTTGATAAACACTTCCGCGTCCCCCTCCGGGAGATCGAGTTCGATCCGCGGTTCGTCCTCGCCCGCGCCGGTGACGACGATAGCCGTGTCCGCCAGCACGTCGACGTCGGCGTCGGCAACCGACGGACCGAGGTCGGCCGCGATCACTACGTCGTCGCCGTAGCCGTACTCGCGGACGACCCGCCCGTCCTCCTCCGCGAACTGGTCGATGTTCATGTGACTAACCCGAAGTTAGCTCCAATAGTATTTATACTTTTCGTTGACGATCCCCACACGCAACGGCCAGAAGGCGTTCCGGATGAATTGCGGTTCACAGCGATCGATACCGACGGGCGCGTCGAGTTTTAAGGGGTTTCCCGCCGAACCGACGGTATGGAAACCGTCACGCACCGGGGCCGCGAGACGGCCTACCGGCGCTCCGACAGGGGCGGCGACGGCGCGCCGCTCCTGTGTGTCCACGGCAGCGGCGGCAACAAAGGGGTCTGGAAGTCGCAGTTCCGTCTGGCGGACGACCGCCCGGTCGTCGCGATGGACCTCTCCGGCCACGGCGACTCCGACGACATCGACGCGGAGGAGGGGTACAGCACCCTCTCCGCGTACGCGGACGACGTGATCGCGGTCGCGGAGGCGACCGACGCGGCGGTCCTCGTCGGCAACTCGCTCGGCGGAGCCGTCGTCATGCACGTCGCGCTGGAGCGCGACTTCGACCCCGAGGCGCTCGTCCTCGCGGGCACGGGCGCGCGGCTCTCCGTCAACGAGGACCTGCTCGGCTGGCTCGCGGACGACTTCGACCGCGCGGTCGAGTTCCTCCACGAGCCCGGGACGCTGTTCGACGACCCGGACGACGACCTCGTGGAACTCTCCGAGGCCGCCATGCGCGAGTGCGGCCGGGAGGTGACGGCGCGGGACTTCCGGACCTGCCACGGGTTCGACGTCCGGGACCGGGTCGGCGAGATAGCCGTGCCGGCCCTCGCCGCCGTCGGCGAGAACGACCGCCTGACGCCGCCGTGGTTCCACGAGTACCTCGCGGACGAACTGCCGGACGCGGCGCTCGCGGTCATCGACGACGCCGCGCACCTCGCGATGCTGGAGCGGCCGGGGTCGTTCAACGCGGCGGTCGGGAACTTCCTGAGCGGACTGGAGTAGCCGGGGCTCAGTACCCGAGGTCGTCGTACTCCGTCTCGTGGCTGTGCTCCTCGGCGGGGTACTCGCCGGAGCGCACCGCCTCCGCGTAGTCGCCGACCGCGCCCTCGATCTCGCTCCGAACGTCGCCGAACTGCTCCGCGAACGGCGGCGCACGCTCGCTGAGACCGACCACGTCGTTGAACACGAGCACCTGCCCGTCCGTCTCCGGGCCCGCGCCGATGCCGATGGTGGGGATGTCGATGGCGTCGGTGACCGCCGCGGCCAGGTTCGACGGGACGTGTTCGAGGACGAGCGAGAACGCGCCCGCCTCCTCGTGCTCGACCGCCAGGTCGATGATCTCCCGCGCGGCGTCGTCGCTGGTCCCCTGTCGCGTGAACCCGCCGAGCTGATTGACCTGCTGGGGCGTCAGGCCGAGGTGAGCCATCACCGGAACGCCGAGCCGGACGAGGCGCTCGGTGAGGTCGACGGTGTGAGAACCACACTCCAGTTTCACCGCGTCCGCGCCCTCCTCTTTGACCATCCGGCCGGCGTTCTCGACGCTCCGTTCGCGGCTCACCCCGACGGAGAGGAAGGGCATGTCGGCGACGACGAGCGCCTCGTCCGTGCCGCGGACGACCGCCCCGGTCCTGCTCGCCATCTCCTCGACCGTGACCGGGAGCGTCGACTCGTAGCCCAGCGAGACGTTGCCCATGCTGTCTCCCACGAGAACGACGTCGATGTCCGCCCGGTCGACCAGCGACGCCGTGGGCGCGTCGTACGCGGTGATCATCGTGATCGGCTCCGACCCGGCCTGCTCACGGACCTCCGGAACGGTTGGCATACGCGACCCTTCGCTTTCCTCACGATAAAAGGACAGCGTCTTCGGCCGTGACCGTCCGCCGTAGGTACCTTTTCGGTGGGGGCGTGCGAGCGCTCCGATATGTACGGCCTCCGCGAACTCCTCGCGATCGCGTTGTCGATCGGTCTCGGACTGTTCCTGATAGGGTTCCCCGGCGCGTTCCTCCGACTGCAGACGGTCGGCCGCGGTCCGAGAGACCCCGGCCAGTACGGGCAGGGCTGGAACCCGCCGGCGAGATACGCCCGCGTCGTCCGCGCCTTCGGCGCGGCCGCCGTCGCGGTCGGCCTGTACATCCTCGCCCGGCCGATGCTGTGAACCGCCGCGCCGAACCGCCACGCATTACACCGCGCGCTCCTAGCCACTACCCGTGCCCGAACGCGTCGACTCCGGGGACGCCGAGGACGCGGCCCACGGGACGCCCCCAGACGAGGTCGACTACGCGCGAGTGATGCAGCTCACCTTCGTGACGACCATCCTCGCTGGCGTCCCGCTGGTGGTGGTCCTGTCGCTGTTCGCCACGCTCCCCACGTGGGCCGCCCGCGCGGGGTTCGCGGTCCGAGTCGGCGCGCTCGTCTGGCTCGTGACCGGCGTCGGTATCTTCCTCCGGGAGCGCCGCCGCGTTCAGTCCACGTAGACGAAGTCAACGCCCGCGCGTTCGGCCGCCCGCGCGTCGCGCTCGGAGTCGCCGACGAACACCGCCCGAGACGGATCGACGCCGGTCGCTTCGACGGCGGCCAGCAGCGACTCCGGGTCGGGCTTCCACGTCTCGACGGTGTCGCGGCCGACGACCGCCTCGACGAACTCGGATAAGCCGTGCTCCGCCAGCGCGACGGTGCAGGCCTCGGCGCAGTTGAGCGAGCAGACCGCCGCCGGCCGGTCGAGCGACGACAGTTCGTCCGCGAGCGGCAGGCGACGCGACCGCCGCGCGCCCTCGCACTCGTGTGCGGCGATCGCCGCGTTCACGTCGTCGAACAGGCCGTGGTCGCGCGCTTCCGCTAACAGGTCCCACAGGCTCCGGCCGGCGGGATCGACGCTCGCGTCCTCGTACACCGTCTCCACGTCGGCGGCGACCGCGCCCCAGTCGACGACGAGGTCGACGAGGGTTCCGTCCAGGTCGTACACGACGGCGTCGTACTCCTCGTATGGCACGCCCGGCCGTACGCGCCGCCGGCGCAAATGCACTGCGGTCGACAGGACGAACCGAACGGGTTTTGGGTCCGAGCGGCCGATCCGTACGTATGGCGTCTCACAGCCACACCGTCGGCACCGCCGTCGACCGCGAGCGCGCTCGCCGGACCCGGTGTCGCTGTGGGTGCCGCCCGTCGGGTCGGGAAGCGGCCGCCGCGCGCGTCCGACCGCCGTCGTCCCGACGGGTGACGCGACATGCTTGAAGGCCCTCGCGAGGACGTGCGCGCCGCGCTTGAGCGCGATCCCGCCGCAAAGAGCAAACTGGAGGTTGCGCTGTGTTACGCCGGCCTGCACGCGGTGTGGTTCCACCGGATCGCCCACGCGCTGTGGAACCGCGGGTTCCGCCTGACGGCGCGTCTCCTTTCGCAGTTCAGCCGCTTTCTCACGGGGATCGAGATCCACCCGGCCGCCCAGATCGGTCGCCGCCTGTTCATCGACCACGGGGCGGGCGTCGTCATCGGCGAGACCGCCGAGGTCGGCGACGACGTGCACATGCATCACGGCTGTACGCTCGGCGGGAACGACCCACGGCCGGTGAAGCGCCACCCGACCGTCGAGGACGAGGTCGTCATGGGGGCGAACGCGACGCTCGTCGGCGACATCACCGTCGGGGAGGGGGCGGCGGTCGGTGCGGGCGCGGTCGTCGTCGACGACGTCGACCCGGGCGAGACGATGGTCGGCGTCCCCGCCAGTCCGGTCGGCGGCGACGAGTCGGACGGGGGAGACGACGATCCGGAGTCGAACGGCGACGAGACGACCCCGACGAACGACGCCTCTGCATCGGTCGACGAGAAGTCGGACGCGGCCGACGGGATCGGTACGGGTCCGGTCGACCCCGACGAGTCGCCCGTCTCGGAGTAGGTCGACCGACGCTCGGCGGAGGCTCCGCGACGACTACTCCAGCATTTCGCGGGCGATCACCGTCTTCTGGACCTCGCTGGTGCCCTCGTAGATAGTGGTGATCTTCGCGTCGCGGTAGAGCCGCTCGACGTCGCCCTCGGTGACGTAGCCGTAGCCGCCGTGGATCTGGACCGCCTCGTTGGTCACGTCCATCGCGGCCTCGCTGGCGAAGTACTTCGCCATGCTCGCAGCCATGCGCACGTCGTCGCCGCGGTCCTCGCGGGCGGCGGCGTCCCGCGTCAGCAGGCGGCTCGCCCGCACCTGCGTCCCCATGTCGGCGAGTTTGTGCCGGATCGTCTGGATGTCGCCGACCGGCTTGCCGAACTGCTCGCGCTCGCCGGCGTAGTCGACCGCCTCGTCGAGCGCCGACTGGGCGAGACCGACGGCCTGCGATGCAATGCCGATCCGGCCGCCGGTGAGGATCGAGAGAGCGGCGCTCATCCCCTTCCCCTCCTCAGTCAGGCGGTTCTCGACGGGGATCCGCACGCCGTCGAAGCTGAGCGACGTGGTGTCGCTGGCGCGCAGGCCGAGTTTGTCCTCCTTCTTGCCGACCTGCGGTCCGTCGGCGTCGCCGGACGCAGTCCGGCTGCTCGCCGAGGGTTCCTCGGCGGCGTCTTTCGGGACGAGGAACTGCGTGACGCTGTTCGGGTCGTCGCGGTCGGTCTTGGCGAAGACGATGACGACGCCCGCGCGCTCGCCGTTCGTGATCCACTGCTTGTCGCCGTCGATGACGTACTCGTCGCCCTCTCTGCGAGCCTCGGTGGTCATCTCGGCCGGGTTCGATCCGGCCTCGGGTTCCGAGAGCGCGAACGCGCCGACCGGGCGGCCGTCGACCATCTCCGGCAGCCAGCGCGCCTTCTGGTCCTCGCTCCCGAACGTCGCGATACAGGAGGTCGCGAGGCAGTGGACCGAGAGCGCGGTGGCGACCGAGAGCATGCCGTAGGCGACCTGCTCGTTCACCACGCTGTAGGTCAGCCGGTCGGCGTCGTAGCCGCCGTACTCCTCGGGAACCGTCAGGCCGGTGAGATCGAGGTCGGCGAGGCCGTCCCACGCTTCCTCGGGGAACGACTGCGTCTCGTCCGCTTCGCGCGCCAGCGGGCGGATCTCCTCCTCCGCGAACTCCCGCACCACGTCTCGGACCGCGCGTTGCTCGTCGGATAGCTCCATACTCGCCTCTTCGGTGGTGGAGTAAAAAAGGTGAACGTTATCTGGAAGACAGGGCAATGCCCCACCCTCAAGGAGTCGTACGAGAACCGAAGATCCTCGTGATCCCAACCCTCCGATTTTCGGGCGACAGCGCAGTCCGCGAAGCGGACAAGCAACGTCGTGGCGTTGGTAGATGAACCCCTTTTCCTCTAGCTTGTTCAGCGCGTCGTACACCGACGACTTGCTCGACCCCGACGGATCGAGCACCGCGTGGCCGGGTCGGAAGCGAGTACCGACAGCACCTCGCGCCGGGCGGTCGACCCCGCGACGAAGGACAGGCTATCCATCGGTACGGCTCTCCGTTCGGTCGAAGACCACGATCTCTCACCGATGAGTATGACGTTACCGTGAACCACACTGTGGTCGACGCTACCGTTTGTTTCCGGAGGCTGTGGAGAGGTTTACTGCTCTTAGAATAAAAATTTAGAAGGGAGAACTAAGAGGTAAGATTGCTGTCAGGTCATGCCTCTGCAGTGTGGCGGTGACAACGATGCCGCTCGACCCTGCCGTAACGGCCCTCACCCGTCGGGGATCTCGCCCGACTTCAGGTAGGCAGCGATGGTCTCCGGGTCGCCCGACAGTCCGCCAGCCTGCGCGACGCGGTCCGAACCGCCACCGCCTCCGCCGAACGCGGCGGTGACGTCGTCGACGATGGCGTCAGCGCCCGCCGCAGCACCCACTACCACGAACGGAGGGTCGTCTCTCCCGACGAGCGCCACGACGTCCGCGCGCTGACCCGCGAGTTCTCGCGCACGGTCGTCCACGTCGTTCGGACCGACCCCGTCGACCGTACCTACGACCCAGGTCCGTCCCTCCCGTTCGACCGGGTCGCTGCACAGTCGCTCTAGCCGGTGGTCGAGCGCCTCGGACCGGAGCCGTTCGACCTCTTTCGCCAGCTCGGACCGTTCGGCCTGGAGGCGCTCGACCGCCGCCGGGAGGTCGGCAACGCTCGTCCCGAGCGCCGTGGTCGCGTCGAGCGCCGCCGCTTTCTCCGTCGCCCGCCGGTCGATGCCGGCGCCGCCCACGGCGAACTCGACGCGAGTGAGACCCTCGCCGGGGTTCGACCGGTCGAGCAGCGTCACGGGACCGACCTCGCGCGTGTTCCGGGCGTGCGTCCCGCCGCAGGCGGCCGCGTCCCACTCCTCTACCGTAACGATCCGCACCGTGTCGGCCTCACCGAACACGCCCTCCTCGGTCCTCGTATTGAACGCCACGTCGTCGCGTTCGCGGGCCTCCGACAGCGGGACCTCCTCCCAGGAGACGTCTCGGGAGTCCCAGACCGCCTCGTTCACCAGTCGCTCCAGTTCCACGAGCGTCGAGTCGGTGACATCGGTCGACGTTCGGAAGTCGATCCGCACCTTCTCCTCGTCGATGCCGAAGCCGCCGTACCCGAGGTCGTCGAGCACGCGGCGGCCCGCGCCGTACAGCGCGTGGCTCGCCGTGTGCGCTCGCATGCAGTACATCCGGAACGACCAGTCCACCTCACAGAGCGCGCGGTGTCCCGCGCTCCATGCCGGGGCCGTCGAGAGGGTGTGGACGACACGCTCGCCCTCCTTCCGAACGTGTTCGACGTCGATCCCGTCGATCTCGCCGCGGTCGGCCGGTTGACCGCCGCTCTCCGGATAGAAGTACGTCGTCTCCAGCGTCACGTCCCTGCCGTCGACCGTACTGACCGCCGTCTGGAACCGGGTGGTGTACGGCTCCGCGGCCGCTAACGTGCTCATCGGATGGGTCCACACGCCCGACGGGGAAAAATCGACCGCTACGCCGACGCGACCAGCGTCACGTCCAGACGTCGCTCGATCGCTCGAACGAGGCTCCCACCGACGCCCGCCTGCGTCGCGCGACCCTGTTCGATCGCCAGCAGGTCGGACTCGTCGGCGTCGAGTTCCTCGGCGAGTTCGGACCGCTGGAGCCCCGCGTCCTGCCGCGCGGACTGGAGTTCCTCGCCGTAGCCCGACACCAGATACGGCAACTGGTCGTCGTCGTAGTTCGTCCCCTCTTCCTCCCAGTGTTCGGAGTCGTCGTTCCAGGCGGGACTCGCCTTCGCGGCGTTGCTGACCGCCTCCCGCGTCCGGTCCCCGTCGCCGTCTCCTCCGGTCCGCTTCTTCTCGTCTTTGTGGGCGTTGTCGTCGTGGGGCGCGCAGTCCGGGCAGACCTGCAGTTGCGCCCCGGCGACGTTGGCCCCGCGGAGCGACTCGCTCTCTGTACCGCAGAGTTCGCAGGCGTCGCCGCCGCCGGAGCCCGATGACCCGCCCGTCGAGTATTTTGCCATACTCGGGGTTAACGCCGAGGCGTTCTTAAGCACCCGCTTTTCCGTGATAGATGATACCAGCGGTCGGACTCGGACGGCGTTCCCGTCGATCTCGGCAAGCGAAACGAAAGCCCTTTACTTCCTTCCCCGGATAGGAGAGATCGCAGTAAGACACCGCGAGCGTGGGTAGCCAAGCTAGGCCAACGGCGCAGCGTTGAGGGCGCTGTCCCGTAGGGGTCCGCCGGTTCAAATCCGGTCCCACGCATCGCATTGGCGGACACAGTCCACCGGAACTGACGGCCCTGCCGCCGAAGTCGATGCGGGTGATCTCCCTTCGCGGACATCACCCACGCACAACTTCTAACGAAACGGCTCGATGAGAGCCATCGCGGTCGGTAGCCGGGGATACGAATAGGACAGGGCTTCTGACACCGGCCCTTCATGTCTGGAATAGTCTTTTATCGCTGGGCTGCAATTGGGATATATCTGCAGGTACATCAGCAATGACTATCAATTACTCCGCGACGGACGATCCGACTGGCGTCAGGATCGTCGACCGCGTCGAACAGCGCCAGTTGACGTTTCGGACCGCGGGTCCAGTCGAACCGACGAGGATCGACACGGACAGGTTCAACTTCCCCGTAACGCACGCCTGCCGGTTCGAGACGGATGGGATGTACTTCGACAGGCTCGACGGCGTTTGCATCCGTAATTCGGACGGTGACTTCCTCTCTAAGATAAACTCACACGAACAGTATTCGTTCGATTCGGGCTCGTACAGCGTCGATATGGGCGGACCGATAAAAATATACTTTCGGGTCGCCGACTCGATGACCGTCGAGACCGGGGCCAACCACCTATACATCGAGTTCGGAGGGACACCAGTGATCGACTTCGGATCGCGGTCGTACCACAAGAACCCCGCTGCCACGATCACGGTTCCCGACGACCCACACGACCTGATGACCGCCGTCAGCGCCCTTCCATCGGCGCTGAAGACGGCGTCGTGCGAGCGGTCGTATCCCACCCTCAGGGGCCACCCGCCGCTTCTCGAACGCGGCGAGGAGCTCCACATACCCGACGAGCTCGAAACGCCGAACACGGGTATCCGGATCTACGTCCCGCCCAAGTACAGGCACATCTACACCGTCTCGTCGTTGGCGTTTTACCTCGGTGCCGACGTGGTGCCCGGCGAGGTGCCGCGTATCGAAACCGCCGGTGGGTTCGAGTGGGAACTCGCGAGTCGGCGGTGGTTCGAGGATGAGGTTGCCCGCGTCCTCAAACAGATCTTCTTCCTGGATTGCATCCTCCGGACCGAGGGGATGTACCAGATAGAACTGCAAGAGCGACAGATGGTCGAACCTCACCTCCCCTTCGATCTGGAGGAAGTTCACGGTCGACCGTTGCAAGAGCAAATCCAGCAGTACCTCAAGGTTCCGTACGACCTCGTGACTGAGTACGTTCCGGACTGGTGTCTCACGGCTCATATCCCGTCGAATCCCGACGGTATCCGGCCGCTCCCGTTCGTGGTCAACGACCTCGGAATCGTTCGAGAACCACGCGGCACACGGATCTCTCAACCCAGGACGCCCGCGCCGACGTATTCACGGTCGCCCGGAGGCATATCTGACTCTGGTAATCAAGACGCTTCGAAAGCGCTGTTGCGTTCTGACGCCCAGAAAGCGACGGACTCTAATGTTCTGGTTGAGCCGGAAACAACGAACGAGTCCATCGAACATGCCTGGTTCGGAAACCACATTCCCAGGGGTGCGACCAAAGCAACCGTCGAAGCGTTCGAAAATCGCCTGTCCAGAGACGAACGGACGAGCCGGATCGACATCACAGTCGTCTGCAACGACGAGCGGATGATCGACGAGTTCGATTCGCTTGACGGTGTCTACGGCAGTCGCGAGGAACTCCCATTCAACGTCGAATCGCACACTCAACTGTCGATAGAACAGTTGTCTGATGTATTGCAGCATGGCGGCCACGACTTTCTTCACTACATCGGTCACGCGACGCCGAATGGATTGCGGTGTGCCGACGGTAAACTGGACGTGAGAGACCTCAATACCGTCGATATCGATGTGTTCCTCCTCAACGCCTGCCGATCGTTCAATCAGGCAAAGGCGCTCGCGGAGCGCGGTGCGACCGGCGGCGTCGGCACGCTAAGCGATGTCGTTAATGAACAGGCGGTCGAAATCGGCGAGGCACTGGCGCGTCTCCTTCACGTCGGTTTTCCGCTTCGCGGAGCATTGCAGCTCGTTCGAGACCACACCTCGATCGGCGACCAGTATCTCATCGTCGGCGACGGCGGTGCTGATATGGCTCAGTCAGACGGAGGGGCGGCGATAGTCTGTGACGTCAATCCAACAGATGATGAGACGTTCGAACTTCAGATCACGGCGTATCCGACCCGAGAGTACCAGCTAGGATCTTATATAACTCCGACGGTAGAAGGTTTCGACGAGAACGTGCTTCTCCCGGGCAAAACGGAGTCGATAGAACTCAATAGCGCTGAACTCCAAGAGTATCTCTCCTCTCACCAGTTCCCGGTGAAGTTCGGATCGAAACTTCAGTGGAACGGTCCAGTCTCCGATCTCGACCTGTAATTCATGGACCCGGTTGGGCTTGCACGCCACCGGCTGCCACGGTACCGGCTTGCGACAGCAACATCAGGATCGTAAACAGCGCGCCGATCATTCGCGGGTGGTCTGCGAGATATGCCTTGAGTGAGTTAGTGGATGACATTGCACTTCATACCTCTACGCATAGTAATATGAATTTATCTTAATAATTCGGATAAATTAACGTAGTACGTTACTAATAATTTCCGTGGCGAAATTATTGGGCGGCCAAGGATTATCGTCCTCGCCTGGCGGCGAGCAGCGTCGCGTTCAGGTCGTCACCGTAGGTGTCGACGAGATGCGTCTCCTGATGGTCCTCGGCGTCGCCCGGCAGGAGGACGGACGTGTTCCCGTACGCGACGCGGAGGACGACATCGTTCTCGTTGCACGCGCCACCGTCGGGATACGGGTCGGGAGGACCGAGCACGTCGACAGTCGCTCCCTCCATCGGGATCGCGTCGCCCGCTCTCGTCTCGTACAGCGTCACGTCGTAGTCCTCCACCGCGTCGAGGTACTCGTCGTACGTCGCGGTGCCGGCCGCGATGCCGGGGTCGTACGCCGCGCCGATCCCGCCGGACTGCGTCTCGTAGTGTTCGATGACGGCCGCGTGGCCGCCGGTGTGGTCCGCGTCGGCGTGGGTCGTCACCAGGTAGTCGGTCCGGTCGCGGAGGTAGTCGAGGACGTACTCCCCGTCGTCGCCGTGATCGTCGGTGTCGACGAGTATCGTCTCGCCGGATGGGCCGACGACCAGCATCGTGGAGGCCTGTCCCACGCTGATGAGATGGACCCCGAGCGTTCCGTCGGTGGCGTTCCCGCTCGCGGCGGTCGTCGTCGCGCTCGCCCCGTCGTCGGACCCGGCGTCGATATTGGGGTCGGTGCCGGCACAGCCGGCGGCCCCCCACGGGGAGGGCGACCAGCACGACCCGGTACCCGCGTTCCATGCTTCCGATATCGGCGCGGACCCCCAAATGGATACGGTAGTAACAGATCACGGGGTACTTTTTCTTTTATACATACGAGTGGTGAGAACTCCACAGTGCTCTCGAAACGGTCGTCTCCGGTCGAGTCCACGCGGCCGGCGGTCCGCGAAAGGAACGTCTTTGGGGCCACGGACCCAACCCCTGACCATGCAACGCCGGATGAGGGAACACGTCCCCGCGGCCACGGGCCTGCTCACCGTCGTCTCGCTCGCGCTCGTGTTCGGGGCCGCGCTCGGCGCGGTGCCGGGGGCGGCGCTCCCGCACGCCCCCGACGCGGTACTGTCAGCGATCCCGCATGCCAACGCCGTCGTCAGCGCGGCGGCCATCGGGACGATATCGGCCGGCGTCCGGGCGATCCGACGCGGTCGCGTCGGGCGGCACCGACGACTGATGCTCGCCTCGTTCGCCCTGTTCGTCGCGTTCCTCGTACTGTACCTGTACCGGATCGCGCTGGAGGGGCCGGCCGCGTTTCCCGGCCCGGACGGCGTTTACACGTACGTCTATCTCCCGGTTCTGGCGATTCACATCACGCTCGCGGTCCTGACGCTCCCGTTCGTCTACTACGCGCTCCTGCTCGCGTGGACGCGGTCGGCGAGCGAACTCCGGGAGACGGTTCACGCGCGGGTCGGCCGCGTCGCGGCCGCCCTGTGGCTGGTCTCGTTCGCGCTCGGCGAGGTAGTGTACGCGATGCTGTACGTGATTTACTGACACGGCGGCGTCCGAGGCCGGTCACTCGTCCGTCGCGAGGCGGGCGTACCGGACTACGTCCCTGTGCTCGCCGTCGACGAACGCCGCACCGCGGTGGACGCCCTCGCGCTCGAAGCCGGCCTTCTCCAGTACGCACGCCGAGGCCTCGTTGAAGCCGACGACGCGGGCCTGCACGCGGTGCAGGCGTCGCTGCTCGAAGCCGTACTCGGTCACCGTCCGCGCGGCGTCGGTCGCGTAGCCGTTCCCCCAGTGGTCGGGCGCGATCCAGTAGCCGAGTTCGGCGACGCCGTTGCCCTCGTCCAGTCCGTTCAGTCCGACCATCCCGACCGGGTCCTCGCCGTCCGCGACGACGAGGTCGACCGACCCCTCCTCGCAAACGACTTCCTCGAAGAACTCCCGCTCCTGTTCGACGTTTTTCGGTCCGTGCATTAGCGTGGTGCGCCACACGTCGGGGTCGTTCACGCCGTCGCGGAGGAACTCCAGGTCCTCCTCCTCGACGGTCCGGAGCGATACCGTTTCGCCCTCCAGAAACGCCGGTCCTGTCATGGAAGAGTGTCGGGCAAGCCACACTAAAACAGTGTTTGTGGTGTGCTATCGTGCCGGGATCGCCTGCGGTCGGCGGAGCCGGGCCGATCAGTCGTCGCTCGGGGCCGCGGGGCGGTCGGTCCCCTCGCCGTCGATGTCGTACGGGTACTCGCCGGTGACACAGCCCATACAGAGGTCGCCGCGGGACTGTTCGAGCACCTCGGCGACGGCGTCTTTCGAGAGGTACGCGAGGCTGTCGGCGTCTATCTCGTCGGCGATCTCCTCGACCGTTCGGTCGGCCGCGATCAGTTCGTCGCGACTGGCCATGTCGATGCCCATGTAACACGGCGCGACGATAGGCGGCGCGCCGATGCGGACGTGGACCTCCTCCGCGCCGACGTCTTTGAGGAGTTCGACCAGTTGGGTCGAGGTCGTCCCGCGGACGATGGAGTCGTCGATGATGGTGACGGTCTTGCCCTCGATGGTGCTTTTGATGGGGTTCAGTTTCAGGCGGACCGCGCGCTCGCGCCCGTCCTGTGTCGGCATGATGAACGTCCGGCCGACGTAGCGGTTCTTCATCAGGCCCTCGGCGAACTCCACGTCGTCCGCGGCCTCGGCGTAGCCCGAGGCGAACGCGCGGCCGGAGTCGGGGACCGGGAGGACCACGTCGCTGTCGACGCCGGATTCCGCCCACAGTTCGCGGCCGAGGTCGCGGCGCACCTCGTAGACGCGCTTGCCGTCGATGACGCTGTCGGGGCGGGCGAAGTAGACGTGCTCGAAGAAGCAGTGCGCGGTGTTTTCCCGCTCCACTAACTGGTACGTGTCGAACCCCTGTCCGTCGGACTGCAGGACGACGAGTTCGCCCGGCCGCACGTCGCGCACGAGTTCGCCGTCCAGCGTGTCGATGGCCGCGGACTCGCTGGCGAGGATGTAGCCGTCGTCGAGCGTCCCGATGCAGAGCGGTCGGTTGCCCTGCGGGTCGCGGACGCCCATCACGGTGTCGTCGTGCGTGATCGTCAGCGAGTACGACCCGTGGATGCGCCCCATCGTGCGCTTGACCGCGCGGACGAGGTCCTCCTCCAGCAGGTTGCGCGCGAGGTCGTGAGCGATCACCTCGGTGTCGCCGTCCGAGGTGAAGGCGTGGCCGAGTTCGGCGAGCTCGTCCCGGATCTCGTCCGCGTTGACGAGGTTTCCGTTGTGCGAGAGCCCCAGCGACCCGCTCTTGAACGAGACGGAGAAGGGCTGGGCGCAACAGGAGTCGACGCTCCCGGAGGTGGGGTAGCGGACGTGGCCGATGCCAGCCGGTCCGTTCAGGCTCTCGATGTCGTCCTCGGAGAAGACGTCGCCGACGAGACCCATCTCGACGTGGCTGTGCTGCTGGAACCCGTCGTGCGTGACGATGCCCGCCGACTCCTGCCCGCGGTGCTGGAGCGCGTACAGGGAGTAGTAGAGGGGGCGCGCGGCGTCGCGGTCGGAGAGCGAGACGCCGACCACGCCGCACTTCTCCGTCAGTCCCGTCCGGGACTGCCTCTCGGCATGCCCGTCTGACATACGCGACCGTAGCGAGCCACCGGGGATAAATCCTCGCAACCGTGCCCTATTCTCCGTCTCTTTAGCGAAGAATATACACGTTCTTGTATCGCATCCCGGATCGTGAGTTACCGTCTCTCACGGCCGCGAGCGGCAGGTACGGGCGGTCGGAAGGACCGATCACTGGACGCGAGTCCCCGGTTAGAGACGGAGCGGCCGCTACGCGGTCGGGGTTCGAGAAGACCACGTCAGCGCCTGGAGAGTTCGTCAGACAGCGGTTACTCGCCGGCCTTCGACTGCCACTCGTAGCCGCGCTGCTTGCTCGACTTGCCGAAACCGCACGACGAACACTCCTTTTTCTTGACGTGATACGACTTCTCACCACACCGTCGGCACTTCGTGTGGGTCGTGGTGTTCTTTTTGCCCTGGCTCGGGGTTCCTGCACCGGTCATGGGATGATCGACACGACGTTATCGCCGCGTATAATCGTTGTGTCTTCGCCCTCGGCGTCTTCGAGGACGAGATTCATGTGCTGGTCGTAGCCCGTGAGGTGGCCCCCGTACTCCTCGCCGTCTTTGAGTCGCACGGTCACTTCCTCGCCGACGGACGCCTCGAGGACGTCGAGCGGACGTTCGCTCATACCGTGAACGGCTTTCGACTCGTGCTTAAACGTACCGGAAAGGCGGGTCAGATATCGACGGTGAAGGGGGAGTAACTCCCCGCGCCGGCGAGAAACGCCGCGAGCAGGTCGGCCGCGGCGGAGAGGTCCGCCGTGTCGACGACTTCGACCGGCGTGTGCATGTAGCGGTTCGGGACCCCGAGATACGTCGACGGGATCCCGCTTCTGGACGTGTAAAACGCGTCGGCGTCGGTGTCGGTGGCCGTCGACGCCGACTGCAGTTGGACGTCGATGCCCGCGTCGGTGGCCGTCGCGCGGAGCGCGTCGACGAGGACGGGGTGGTTCGCGCTCCCGCGAGAGAGCACCGGGCCGTCGCCGAGCGCCACGTCGCTGGCGCGGTCATCGGGCGCGTCCGGGTAGTCGAGCGCGTGCGTGACGTCGACGGCGACGACGGCGTCCGGGTCGAGGTCGAACCCGACAATCCGCGCGCCCCGCAAGCCGACCTCCTCCTGGACGGTGCTGACGGCGTACACCGTCGCGTCGACGCCGGCCGCGACCGACCGGCGGAGCGCCTCCGCCGCTGTCCACATCCCCGCGCGGTTGTCCATGCCGGGGCCGGCGACGCGGGACCCCTGTAAGTCGGTCACGTCGCCGTCTATCGTTATCGGATCGCCGACGGAGACGAGGTCGCGGGCCGCCTCACCGTCCGCCGCGCCCACGTCGACGAGTTGGTCGGCGACGCGCTCCTCGTCGTCGTCGTCCTCGCGGACGTGGACCGCGGTCTGTCCGATGACGCCGGGCACCTCGCCGTCGCCCGCGTGGACGGTCACCTGCTGGCCGCGGGTCACCGTCACGTCCATCCCGCCGACCGGGCTGACGTGGAGGTGGCCGTCGTCGTCGACCTCGCGGACGAGCAGACCGATCTGGTCGGCGTGGCCCGCGACCGCGATCTCGGGGCCGCTCCCCTCGCCGACCGCGACGGCGTTGCCGTAGTCGTCGGTGCGGACCTCGTCGGCGAAGTCGCTCACGTAGTCGACCCACACCCGCTGGCCCGGTGCCTCGTAGCCGGAGGGGGTCGAAGACGCGAGCAGGTCGTCGAGCAAGGCCCGTTCGAGATCGTCCATGCGTCCGCTTGCCACCGCGGCGACGAAACCCTGTCCCTTCCGGAAGTCCCCGGGTGCCGACCCGGACCGCCCCCCACGTCTAAGACCGTGCCCGTCGAACGTCGAGACATGGTCGACATTACCCTGTTGAAGGTGGAAGTTGATGGCAACCCGCAGTTCTCTCCCAGCTGGCTGAGCGGCGACGAGGGCCGCTCCCGGTCCGACGGCGGGACCGCGGTCGAGGTCGAGGACGCGGACGACGGGGGCAGCGGCGGCAAGGTCCTGATCGGCCTCGTCGCGCTCGTCCTCACCGCCGCCGTCGTCCGCAAGGTCCGCGGCGGCGACGACGAGGAGGAGTTCGACGCCGAACCCGAATACACGGTCGAGGAACCCGCGTAACCGCCGAACCGGGCGGCGTTCGTCTCCATCGGGAGAAGGGTTTTGTCCGCTCGGCCGCAATTGAACTCACCGTGAACCTCTACCGTAGCGTCCGGGCCGTTACGTCCGCCTCCGGCGAGGGACCGATAGACTGGAGCGCGGTCGCTGAGGCCGCGAAGGCGTCGACAGAAGCGGGATCGATCGACGTCTCGGAGGCCGAGGCTGACGGCTACGCGGACGACGTTCGCGACGCGCGCCGCCGCGTCCGCGGGGTCGCCGACCTGGAGTTCGACGTGCCCCGCGCCGTCGAGATCCAGAACCGGCATCACTGGATCGACGCCAACGTCGAGACGTTCGGCCGCCTGATGCGGCCGCTGGAGGAGGAGACGGCGGACTTCTTCCCCGGCGCGGCGCGCGTCGTCAACACCGGATCGACGAGCTTCATGCTCGGCTTTCTCGCCCGCAACGTCCTCGGGCAGTACGACCCGCTGTTGCTCGCCGAGGAGCCGGACGACCACGCGCTCTACTTCGTCCGCCCGAACATCCGCCGCACCGCCGACTCGCTGAACGTCGAGTACGCCCGTTTCCGACGGTGGATCGCGTTCCACGAGGTGACACACGCGGCCGAGTTCGGCGCGGCACCGTGGCTCTCAGAACACCTCGAAGAACACATGGAACGCGGCATCGGCGCGGTGGCCGACGGGTCGCTCGACCGCGACGCGTTCAAGGAACTCGACGCCGTGATGACCGTCGTCGAGGGGTACGCCGAGCTGTTGATGGACCACGCGTTCGACGACGAGTACGCCGACCTCCGGCGGAAACTCGACCAGCGCCGGCAGGGCCGCGGCCCGCTCGCCCACCTCGTCCGCCGCGCGCTCGGGCTCGGGCTGAAGCGCCGCCAGTACGAACGCGGCAAGGCGTTCTTCGAGACGGTCGCCGAGGAACGCGGCGTGGCCGCCGCCGGCGCGGTGTGGGAGCGCCCGGAGACCCTCCCGACGCCCGACGAGGTCGATTCGCCGCGGTCGTGGATCCGCCGCGTCGATCCCTGAACGGCTCGCCTTCGACGCGGCGCGAGCGGAGCACGACGAGTGGATAAGCGTCGTCTCGCTCCCGCCGGCGGTCCGCGAGCTTCCCCGGGCGGAGGCGGTGTCGCTCGGCGATCCTGTCGACGTCGCTATCGACAGCGACGCTGCGGTGGTCGAGGACCCGGAAGACGAACGGTTCTACGTCGTCCACGACGGCTAACGTCCGAGGAGTCGCCGGAGAGCGACCCGTCGCGACCGTCGCCGACCGCGAGGTAGGCGGACGGTTTCGGTTAGGTGATTCCAGGCCCGCCCCCGGTCAGGGAACGATCGATGAGAGGTAGTACACGAGGAGGACGCCGAGGACGAGCCCCGCGGCGACCACGGCGAGGACGCTCGGCAGCGACGCGTTCCCCTGGACCGCGATCATGCCGGCCGACACGCCGACGAGGAGGACGAACCCGGCCTTCAGTCGCGTTCGACTCCGCTCTCGCTGCTCCTCCGAGATCGACGGGCCGACCATCTCAGTCACCGGCCGCCGCCAGGGACTCGTCCGGCGCGCTGACGTGCAGTTCGGCGAACAGCCACTCGCCGTCGTGTCGCTCCAGCGTGCCGCTCCAGCGGGTCGGATACGCGCGCCTGCGGCCCGACGACGAATCGGTCCACCCGAGGTCCACCTCGTCGCTGAACCAGGCATAACCGTCGCGCTCGGCGACGCTGAGCCGGCGGGAGTCGACCGTCCACGCTTCGGTCGTGCGCCTCTGCTCGCGGAGCGCCTCGGCCACGTCGTCGTAGCCAAGCAGCGACTCCGAGACCCCGAACTTGGCCGTCCGGGGGTCTTCGACGAAGTACGGGTACAGCGGCTCCCCGCGGCGCAGCGACTCGTAGTACTCGCGGACCGTGTCGGCGGCGGTCATACCGCACTACACGGGAGCCGCGCGTTTGTACTCACTGGAAACCGCGCCCCACGCCGTCGTCGTCGACGAGGTCCTCTAACTCCGCGTCGAGCAGTTCCTCGGCCTCCTCGAACGTCGACGAGAGTTCGTCCAGTTCGTCGGGGCGGTCGTACTGGTCGTACTCCATCGGGCCGAACGCGGGGCTGTCCAGCGCCTCCATCACGTCGTCGAACAGGTCGCCGGGCGTCGTCGGCGCGTCGGCGTGGGCCTCGATCACCGCTTCGAGGTGGGACGCCCTGTCCTCGGCCTCGTCCTCGTCGTCCGGGGGCGACCGCACGGCGAACCGTCCGGTGTCGGACTCCGCCGGGAGGTACGACCCGATCTCGTCGTCGAGGTGCCGGGCGACGCGCGCGCCGACCCCTCGCACGTTGAACGGGTTCTTGGCGTACGTCTTCAGCTGGTAGACGCCCGCGGCCGGGTGACCGACGTAGAGGTCCTCGCCGACGCCGCCCCCGCGGTCGCCCGCGACGGCGCGCCAGCCCTGTGGGTCGACGTCCTGTTCCACGACGTCCTCCACGATGTCGTCCCAGTCGCGAACCCGCATGTCGGGACGTTGCGAACCTATCGGAAAGAACGTGTCGGTCGTGGCGACCCGGGCAGGCTCGGAGGGCGGGTCCGTCCGCGGCTCCGAACGGTGACCCGGACCAGTAGCGCTTTTGGGGCCGGGCGACCTGTGACGGGATAGTGAACGTTCGGGGAACCGCCGCGGGCGCGGCCGAGGTTCGAACCGTCTCGACGCAGTACGGCGAGAGCGACCTCGCGGAGGTGCCGGTCCGGCTCTCGGCGGGCGCGGAGCCGGTGCCGGTAACGCTGTGGGGGAAGTGGACGGCGACGGCCGAACTCGTCGAACCGGGGATGGAGCTACTCGTCACCGACGCGGAGCGAGACGACTACGACGGCGGCTACGCCACGACCGGCGACTCGTACGTCGTGCTCGAACCGGACTTCCTCGTCGACGTGACCGACGTCCGCTCGTGGGTGCAGTGCCCCCGGATGTACTACCTGAACAAGCTCTCGGGGATCCCGCTTGCGTACCCGGTCGTCAAGGGGACCATCGTCCACGAGGTGTTCGGCGACCTGCTCCGCGGGCGCGACCTGGACGAGTCGATCCCGGACCGCGTCGAGGAGGCGGGGCTGGAACTGGGCCTGCTCGGGCGGACGCGCGAGGAGGTCGAGGAGGAGGTCCGCCGGAACGCGATGGCCATCGAGAGCTGGCTGAACCAGGGCGTGCTGACGGACCAGGAGAGGTCGGCCGCTGCCGACGAATCCTCGGAGCGGGCGTTCGCGCCCGCGGAGAGCGAGTGGCGCAGCGAGCAGACGCTCATCAGCGAGACGTTCGGCATCAAGGGTCGGGCCGACGCGGTCCGTCGCGGGATGCCGGTCGAACTGAAGACCGGGAAGAACACGAAGCGGGAGCCGCGGTTCCACGACAAGATCCAGGCGGCCTGCTACGCGCTCCTGTTACAGGAGCGGGGCGTCCCCGCCGACACGGGGACGCTGCTGTACACGAAGAACTCCGCGCTCGACCGGTCCGAGGCGACCGGCGACCTCTCGCCGGCAAAGGAGTTCTCCGTCGGCGACGGGCTGCTGAAGTTCGTCGTCCGCACGCGCAACGAGATCGCGGCGATGGAACACGACATGGACGTGCCGACCGGGTACGAGGCGGACGCCACCTGCGACTACTGCTTCGAGCAGGACACCTGTCAGGTGGTCTCGGGCCGCCTCGACCAGGAGTCGAAGGCCGGACGGATCGGCCGGGCGATCCCCGCTGAGGAGCGCGAGTACTTCGACCGGTTCTACCGCGCCATCGAGGAGGAGCGCCGCGAGACCCACCGCGAGTACGCGAAACTGTGGGAACAGACCGGCGAGGAGCGGGCCGACGACGACCGCGCGCTCGTAGACCTGGAGCCGACCGACCGCCGGCAACTCGACGGCGGCCGGTGGGAACTCCGCGCCGAACGCACGGACGACGTCGACGAGCGACGCTCGTCGGGCAGCGAGACGGAGTCCGGTTACGCCGTCTCGAAGATCCGCGAGGGCGACGTGGTACTGGCCAGCGACGGCGACCCCGTCGACGGACACGCCGAACTGGCCCGCGTCGAACGACTCGACGAGGCAGTCGTCGTCAGCGCCGACGAACCGGTGGACCTGTGTCGGCTCGACGTGTACCCCTCGGAGCTCTCCGCCGACCGCATGCTCACGGCGCTCCACGACGGCCTGTTGAAAGGGAGCGAGCGCCGGAAGGACGTGCTGTTCGACCGGGCTGACCCGGCGTTCGGGGACGTGAGCGAGACGTTCATCGACAACAACGCGGCGCAGAACGATGCCGTGACGACGGCCGTCGCCGCGGAGGAGTTCGCGCTGGTCCACGGGCCGCCGGGGACGGGCAAGACGTACACCATCGCCCGGACGATCCGGGCGCTCGTCGAACGGGGCGACCGCGTCCTGCTGTCGGCGTTCACCAACCGCGCGGTTGACAACGCGCTGGAGGCGGTTCGGGACCGGGACTTCGAGGCCGTTCTCCGAGTCGGCACCGAGTCCGGCGTCCGCGAGGACATGCAGGACGTGCGCTTAGAACAGCGCGGCGACCCGGGCGAGCGCGTCCGGGAACTCCGCGAGGCCCCGGTCGTCGCCGCGACGACGGCCACCTGCGGGTCCCGGGTGATGCGCGAGCAGTCGTTCGACGTGGCCGTCGTCGACGAGGCGGCCCAGTTGACCGAGCCGGAGACGCTTGCCGCCATCAACCTCGCCGACCGGTTCGTCCTCGTCGGCGACCACGAGCAGTTGCCCCCCGTCGTCCGCGCCGAGAACGACCTCACCGAGTCGCTGTTCGAGCGCCTCATCGACGAGCACCCGAACGCCGGCGTCATGCTCGACCGCCAGTACCGCATGGCCCAGCGGATTCAGGCCTACGCCTCCCGGGAGTTCTACGACGGCCAACTCCGGCCCGCGACCGGCGAGGTGGCGGCCCAACGCCTCTCGGACCTCCCGGAAGCGGACGTGAGCGCGCTCCCGGACCACCTGCGGGACCCCGTGACGATGATCGACGTGCCGGGCGACGGGTCGCGCCACACCGACGCCGTCGAGGCCGAGCGGGTCGCGGAGACGGTCGAGGCGTTCGCCGCGGCGGGCGTCGAACGGGGTGATATCGGCGTCATCGCGCCGTTCCGCGCGCAGGTCGCGGAGATATCCCGACGGGTGCCCGACGCGGTCACCGTCGACACGGTGGACCGGTTCCAGGGCTCCTCGAAGGAGGTCATACTCGTCTCGTTCGTCGCCAGCGGCGACCTCGACGGCCCGGTCTTCGAGGATTACCGTCGTGTGAACGTGGCGCTCACGCGGGCCAAGCGGTCGCTGGTGCTCGTCGGCGACGCGGACGCGCTCGCGACGGACGACGCGTACGCCCGGATGGTCGAGTGGGCGCGGTCCTAGATCCGGACCGGTTCCTGCCGCGGTTCCGCTTCGGCCCGCCGCCCGATGTCGCCGAGCGTCACCGCTTTGGCGGGCGCGACGTGACAGCGCGGCTCCGCCGCGGGGCGACCGATGTCGCTCGCCGCGAACAGCGTGTTCTCGTCGACGGTCACCGACGCCGTCCGGAGCGTCCACGGGTCGTGGTCCAGAACTCCCGTGTAGATGGCGTCTCGACCGGGGAGGTAGAACCGGTAGCGGTCGATAGCGAACTCCTCCAGCGTCCCCGAGCGGACGGGGTCGGGGGTCCCGTCGGGGCCGTACGTGGCGCGGAACGTCGCGTCGGCCGCTCCGGCGTGGGTCCGCTCGCTCTCGAAGCGGACCTCCGCGCCCCGCCGACTGAGAGACGTGTCCGCGACGAAGTACGGGACGCCGAGCGCTCGGCGACCGGCGGTGACCGCCAGTCGGTCGTCGGCGTCCATGCTGAGGAAGTAGACGCCCGGGTCCCCGTCTATCGTGACGTACGTGCGGAGGTTGACCTGCGGGAACGTGCGGCCGAACGGGGCGAACCGCGGCCGCACGTCGCCCATCGTGAGCGCGACGACGCCGAGCCACGCCTGTCCCTCGTAGGTGTCGACCGAGACGCGCTCGGGCAGTCGCGCGCGGAGGCGCTCCGGCGCGACCGGGTAGTGCGCGAACAGGAGGTCGCGCCATTCCATGGACAGTAGCGACGGTCCCATACGCTCCCAAGGGGCGCGAGCCATTTAGAAGTCGGTCGCGGGCGGCGGCCGTTCACTCGTCGCCCGCGAGGACGCTCGTCGTCTCCACCTCGTCGCCGATGGCGTCGACGACGCGCTCGTGGAACGCCTGCAGCGCGGCGCTCTCGTCGTCGGCGAGCACCACGTCGCTGGCCATCAGCGTCGCGAGGCCGAACGCGCGCGGCGACGGCGACGCGACCGTCCGCTCGGCGACCGTCACCTCGCCCGCGCCGATGGCCGCGACCACCTCCTCGATGCCGGCGACGTTCAGTTTGTCCTCCAGGATCTCGCGGTACGTCTCCTCGATGACGGCGAAGTCGTCGAGGTCCTCCGCGAAGCCGAGCAGCATCTCGCTGGAGACCTGCTGTTCCTGCGCGGACTTCTCGTACCCCTTGTACCGCTTCAGGATCATCAGCGAGCGCGTCGCGTTGATCCGGAAGTACCGCTGGAGCAGTTCGGTGTCCCCGATGCTCTCGCGCAGGAGCGAGCGCACGTCGCCCGCGTTCAGGTCGCGCAGGACGCCCGCCACGTCGACTTTCCGGTTGAGCGGCATCGAGAGCGTGAAGCCGTTGTCCGCGACGGCGACGGAGACGTTGGCGTTGGTCTCCTGCGCACACCGGTAGGCGAGCACCCGCGAGAGGCCGTCGTTGAACCGCCGGCCGTAGTTGGAGTGGACGTAGTAGTGGCGCTCGTACTCGTCGCGGTCCTTCTCCTCCTCGACCGCGATGCGCTCGCCCGTGCTGACGCTCTCGGGGCCTGCGTAGCGGGTCTGCTGGTCGAACATCCGGGCGATGGCCCGCACGCTGTCGTCGTCCAGCGGGTACTCCCGGAGCCAGCGCCGCACGGCGGGCGCGCCGCCGGCTTCGAGGCGCTCGACGAGTTCGCCCTGGAACGCCAGTATCTCCCTGCCCAGGTCGTACGACAGCGGCAGGCGCTCGGAGAACCATGAGGGGACGGTCGGGCGCGCGCTCGTCCGGTCGACGTACACCTTCGACCCGCGGCGGTAGCTGAACTGGAAGTTCCGGCCGCCGAGGACGAACACGTCGCCTTTCTCCAGCGTGTCGAGGTAGTTCTCGTCCAAGTTGCCGACCCACTCGTTGCTCCCGCGGGTGTACACGTCGCAGGTGAACGAGTCCGGGATGGTGCCGATGTTCGTCATGTAGATGACGCGGGCGAGGCGGCCCCGTTTACCGATCAGCAACTCGCCGACCGGGAAGTCCTCGTAGTGGTGCTCGCCGTCCGGTGGGTCGTTCTCGTCGCGCCAGACCTTCGCGTAGACGTTCTTGTCCTCCAGCCCCTCGTAGTCGGCCGTCAGGTAGCGCATGAGCTGTTCCCACCGGTCCTCGCCGTAGTTCCGGTACGGGTAGGCGCGCTGAAGCACGCCGCGGAGTTCCGGCTCCGGCATCACCTCGTTTATCGCCATGCCGTAGACGTGCTGGGTGGCGACGTCCTGCGCGTTCTCCGGGATCGAGACGCTGTCGACGAACCCCTCCTCGGCCTTCTTCAGCATGACCGCGCACTCGACGAGTTCGTCGCGGTCGAGCGCGACCACGCGGCCCGTCACGGTCTGGCCGACGCGGTGGCCCGCGCGACCGACCCGCTGGAGCAGGGCGGCGACGCTTTTCGGCGATCCGACCTGCACCACCATGTCGACGTGGGGCATGTCGATGCCGAGTTCGAGGCTGGTCGAGGAGGTGACCACGTCGAGCGTCCCGTCTTTCAGCCGCCCCTCGATGTCCTGCCGGGCCTCCTTCGAGAGGCTGCCGTGGTGACACCCGGAGTTGCCCTCGTCGTAGGCGTCGAAGCGCTCGCGGAGGTTCTGGAGGACCCGCTCCGCGCCCGAGCGCGTGTTCGTGAACACGAGCGTGTTCGTGTTGTCCCGTATCAGGTCGTGCAGTTCGTCGTAGAAGCGGCTCTGGACCACCTCCCGCGGCGTGTTGATGAGGTCGTCCGTGGGGCAGTGGAGTTCGATGTCGAACTCCCGGGCGAAGCGGGCGTCGACTATCTCGTAGTCCCTGTGAGTGCCGCCGGGGTCGTCCTGCCCGACGAGGAACTCCGCCACGTCCGAGAGCGGTTCGATCGTCGCGGAACAGCCGATCCGGGTCGGCGACGAGTCGGCGATCCGTTCGAGGCGTTCGAGGCTGACCGAGAGGTGCGTCCCGCGCTTGCCGTCGGCGATCGAATGTATCTCGTCGACGACGACGTACTCGACGGTGCGGAGCTTCTCGCGGAACTTCGGCGAGTTGAGCAGGATCGCCAGCGTCTCCGGCGTCGTGTTGAGGATGTGCGGCGTCTCCCGCAGCATCTTCTGGCGCTCGCTGTCGCTGGTGTCGCCGTGCCGGATGGCGTGGCGAACCTCGTCGACCGACTCGTCGCGATCCTCCATGATCCCGGTGATGCCGTCTAACGGCACCTCCAGGTTCCGGTGGATGTCGTTCGCGAGCGACTTCAGCGGCGAGACGTAAAGGCAGTAGACGGAGTTCTCCAGTCCCTCCGCCTTCTCGCGGCGGAACAGCTCGTTGATAATAGATGTAAAAGATGCGAGAGTTTTCCCGCTCCCCGTCGGCGCGGCGATGAGCGCGTTCGTCCCCTCGTGGACGAGGGGGATCGCCCCCTCCTGCGGCGGCGTGAAGAAGCCGTCGTTCTCGGGGACGAACTCGCCGAACTCCTCGACCCACCACTCCCGCACGGCGGGTTCCAGCAGTTCGAGGACGTCCCCGTCCGTGATCGTCGCGTCGTCGGGGTCGAACGGCGGATCGCGCTCGTCGACCGGCACCCCGTTCTCATCCATCAGCGGTACCAGGGTCCCGGCGGGCAAGAGGGTTTGGAAGGCGAAGCGAAAGTGAAACGCAGCGCGTCGCCGGCCGCGATGGGGGTCGGTAGTGGGACCGCGGCCGCGGACGACGCAACGCTTTTCGGCCGTCTCCCCGCAGGGACGGGCATGCACGTGACCTTTCTCGGAACGGGGAGCGCGATGCCGACGGGCGAGCGGGCACAGACCGGCATCCTCCTCGAAGACGGCGACCGGCGACTGCTGGTCGACTGCGGGAGCGGCGTCCTCAACCGCCTCGCGCGGACCGACGCCGGCTACGAGGGCGTCTCGACGGTGCTGCTCACGCACCACCACCTCGACCACGTCGCCGACCTGCTCCCGCTGTTGAAGGCGCGCTGGCTCGCCGGCGAGAAACACCTGGCGGTCGCCGGCCCGACCGGGACGAAGGCGCTGGTCGACGACCTGCTCGACGTTCACGACTACCTGCAGGGGAAGGTCGACCTCCGGATCCGCGAGGTCGGGGCGCGGGAGTTCACCGTCGCCGGGTTCGACGTCGAGGGCTACGAGACGCGCCACTCGATGCCCTGTCTCGCCTACCGGTTCGGCGACGCGTTCGTCTTCAGCGGCGACTCCGAGGCGTTCGCGGGCCTCGCGAACTTCGCCGACGGCGCGGCCGTGCTGGCGCACGACTGCTCGTTCCCGGACGGCGTCGACGTGTCGAACCACCCCACGCCCTCGCAACTGGGCGAGGCCCTCGCCGGCGCGGAGACCGGTCGCGTCTACCTCACCCACTTCTACCCGCACGCGGAGGGCAACCACGAGGAGATGATCGAGGCCGTGAAAAGGGGCTACGACGGCGACGTACGGATCGCCTCCGACCTCACGACGCTCCGGATCGAGTAGCCGGTAGGGTACTTCCTCGCCGTCGGAGGCGGAACCATCACCCTTAAGACCGAGATACTGTTAGTAGAGCCATAACAACAGAGTTGTCGTATGAGATATACACCAACACCGTCAGTGACGGAGGTGACCGGTCGTGAGCATCATTGATCGCCTTACCGCGGCGGTCACGGGCCACACGAAGACAGTGATCGCGGCGATGCTCGTGCTGACGATGGTCGTCGGAAGCGGCGCGGGGATGGTCGAACAGTCGTCCTCGCTGGACCAGTTCGAGACCGGGTCGGTCGAGGAAGCGAAACAGGAGTACATCGAGACGAACTTCACGTCCGGGCGCGAGAACACGACGACCGTACAGGTGATCGTCCGGAACGAGAGCGGTAACGTCCTCTCGAAGGCGTCGCTGCTACGGTCGGTTCGGCTTCAGCAGTCCTTCCGGGAGAACGAGTCGATAAACGCCTCGCTCGACGACGAGAACCCGATCGTCGGCGTGTCGAACTACGTCGCCGCCTTCGGGATGCTCCGGGAGGAACGGCGGGAGTTCGAGGCGATGAACGAGAGCCTCCGGGAGGACTACGCGGACCTCCGGGCGCGCCAGGAGGCGCTGAACGAGACCACCGACGCCCTCCGGCGCGGACTGGGGACCGTCGAACGGGACCCCGAGGCCAACCAGAGCGCGGTGTTCGAGCGCGTCGACGCGGACACGCCGGTGACCCTCACCGACGACGACGCTGCGACGTTCGAGCGGGCCTCGCGGATGGTTCGCGAAGCCGAGTCCGAACGGGAGCGTCAGGCGGCGTACGCCCTCGCGACCTACGCCGGACCGGGCAACGAGAGCGTCCTCAGCGAGGAGTACGCGGCGCTGCAGGACCGCTCGGCTGAACTCGAACAACGGCAGCAGGAGGTCCGGGAGAAAGGCGAGGACCTCCGCGACCTGAACGAAGACGTTCAGGCGGGGGAACTGCCGCCGCTCGACGAGCAGGAGAGCCAACTGGAGGGGATGAACGCCTCCGAAGTCGAGGCGGTCGTCGAGACCCTCCTCTCCGACGGTGAGGGCGGCGGGAACGGCCCGATCGGCTTCATGTCGGCGAGCTACGAACCGGGGTCGACCACGGCCGACGCCCGGATGACGGTCGTGTTCCAGTCGACTCAGTCGGACGCCGCGGCCCCCGGAGCGGTCTCGGAGGACCTCTCCCGGACGCAGTTGCGGATCCAGGAGCTCGCGAAGCGCTCGGGCGGCAGTGACGAGGAGCACGTCATCTTCGGCTTCGGCATCATCAGCCAGGAGACCGACCAGTCGATGAGCGACAGCATCGCCATCGTCGGCCCGCTGGCGCTGCTTTTCGTCCTCGTGACGCTGCTGGTCGCGTACCGTGACCTGCTCGACATCGTCCTCGGGTTCGTCGGCATCTTCACCGTCCTCGTCTGGACGTTCGGGTTCATGGGCTGGGTCGACATCACGTTCAACCAGATCATGATCGCGGTGCCCGTCCTGCTCATCGGGCTCTCCATCGACTACGCGATCCACATCTTCATGCGCCACCGCGAGCAGCGCCGGGAGGGCGACGCGGTCGGCGGGGAGAGCGTCCGGGGGTCGATGCGCGCCGCGCTCGCCGGCGTCGGCATCGCCCTCGTCTGGGTGACGGCGACGACCGTCATCGGGTTCCTGTCGAACCTCACCAGTCCCCTCGGTCCCATTCAGGACTTCGGCGTCGTGAGTTCGTTCGGTATCGCCGTCGCCCTGGTCGTGTTCGGCGCGTTCGTCCCCGCGCTGAAGGTCGAACTCGACGGCTTCCTCGAACGCCGGGGCCTCGACCGGAAGAAGCGGGCGTTCGGGACCGGCGGCGGCCGCTTCAGTCAGGTACTCGCCGTCGGGTCGTCCGCCGCGAAGGTCGCACCGACCGTCGTCATCGTGCTGGCGCTCTCGGTCAGCGTCGCCGGCGCGTACGGCGCGACGCAGGTCGACACCAGCTTCTCTGACGAGGACTTCATCGCGGACGACCCGCCGGACTACATGTACGACCTGCCGGAGCCGTTCCAGCCCGGTGAGTACTCCGTCAAGCAGAACCTGGAGTACATCAACGACAACTTCCAGCGCGAGGACCAGGCCGCCAACGTGCTGATAGAGGGGAACGTCACGCACCCCGAAACGCTCGAACGCGTCGACCGCGCGGAAGAGAGCGTGTCCGAGAACGAGGTGGCGTTCGTCACCTCCGGCGGCGATCCCTCGGTGACGAGCCCCAACTCCGTCATCAGCGGCGTCGCCGAACGGAACGACACGATGGCCGCCGTCGTCGACGAGACGGACACCGACGGCGACGGGATCCCCGACGAGAACCTCACCGCGGTGTACGACACGCTGTACGAGGTTGCGCCGGAGCAGGCCTCGACGGTGGTCCACCGCGACGGCGGCGAGTACCGCGCGGTGCAGGTCGAGGTGTCGGTCCGGGGCGGTCTGACGACCGCCGAGACGACCGAGAGGATGCGGTCGGCCGCGGCCGCGGTCGACGACGACGGGGAGAGCGGTCGCTGGACGGCGACCGCGACCGGGAGCCCCATCGTCAACGAGATCGTGCAGGGACAGCTACTGGACACCGTGATCGAGAGCTTGCTGATCACCCTCGCGGCGGTGTTCGCGTTCCTGATGGTCGCGTACCGGATCACCGAGGGGAGCGCGACGCTCGGCGTCGTGACGCTGTTGCCCGTCGCGCTCTCCGTCTCGTGGATCCTCGGGACGATGTACCTCATCGGGATGCCGTTCAACGTCCTGACGGGGATGATCACCAGCCTGACGATCGGGCTTGGGGTCGCGTACAGCATCCACCTGAGCGAACGGTTCAACCTCGAACTGGAGCGCAGCGACGACGTCTGGGAGGCGATGGACACGAGCGTGACGGGCACCGGCGGCGCGCTGCTCGGGAGCGCCGCGACCACGGTCGGCGGGTTCGGCGTGCTCTCGCTCGCCATCTTCCCGGCGCTCCAGCAGTTCGGCGTCATTACGGGACTGACGATCGTCTACGCGTTCGTCGCGAGCGTCGTCGTCCTGCCGAGCCTGCTCGTCGTCTGGATGCGCTATCTCGCTCCCGACGGCGTGAGTGCCGAGGGGCGCGAGGCCGAAGTGCCCGTCCAGACCGACGGTGGTGAGGACTGATGAACGAGGGCGACGCGGTCGAGTCGCTCGAACGCCTCGGCCTCACCGGCTACGAGGCGAAGGTGTTCATCGCCCTACAGAAACTCGGGGCCGGAACCGCTCGCGAGGTCCACCGCGTCGCGGACGTGCCGCGATCGCAGGTGTACAGCGCGACCGAGAGCCTCGAGGAGCGCGGACTCATCGAAGTCCAGCAGTCGAACCCGATGCGGTACCGCCCCGTCAGCATCGAGGCGGCGCGGTCGACGCTCCGCGAACGCTTCGAGCAGGAGCAGGAGCAGGCGTTCGACTACGTCGAAACCGTCCGCGAACAACACAGCGACGACGACGAGGAGCAGGAGGACATCTGGACGATCCGCGGTCGCGACCAGATCGAGGACCGGATCGTCGAACTGGTCCGCGAAGCCGACGAGTCGGTCGTCTTCGGCACGCCGAACGCCGACCTCGTCACCGACGACATCGCTGCCGCGCTCCGCGACCGCGCCGCGGACGGGGTCCCGACGACGGTCGTCAGCGTCAACGACGTGGTCCGCGAGGCCTTCGCCGCCGACGAGAACGTCGTCGTCACCGCGCCGCCGCCGATGTTCGAGAAGGAGGGGTCCAGCACGGGACGCATCGTTCGTGTCGACGGCGAGGGCGTGCTCCTCTCGGTGCTCGGCGAGGGCGAGGTCCCGGGTATCGACCGGGAGACGGCGTTCTGGAGCGTCGGAACGAACTTCGCGTCGGTGCTCATCGAACTGATGGACAACAGCATCGGCTCGTTCGAAGAGTCCTGCGCGCGGTCGCTCGAAAACCGGTAGGCGGGGACCGGCGCACGACGTAGCACCGCTACGGCAACCGGTCGACCAGGGTCCGCAACCGGTCCGCGTCGGCGGTCTCCTTTCGTCGCAGCTCCTCGACGCTCGGAGAGCCGGTCCCCTCCAGCGCGTCGAGCGCTCGATCCCCCTGACGGTCTCGACGAACCGCTCGCCCTCTTCGGAGGAGATACCGCCGCGCTCGATCCGCTGTCGGCGTTCGAGCCGTTCCCGCTCGAGTCGCGTTTTCGTCTCTTCGATGCGCTCGCTCCCCGTCGGGGACCGCACCGAGGCGCTTGCAGTCGAACACGAACGCGCTCGGTTCGACGGCCGTCCCCTGTACGTCTGTCTCCTCCGGCGGGTCCTCGCCGACCAGTCCGGAGCGGCGTCTCGTCCGTCGCAGGAGCCGCTGACGTTGTTCGTTCATCGCCGGCGTGGTGGACGGGTGCGGTCAGTCCGTGGTCCACACCGATGGCTTCGGACGGCGGTGTCGAGCCGGTTCGGACCGTCTCGATACCCTGAAGTGTTTTGTTCCGCCGAGCGTTGATTTCACGGTCGGGACACTATCGAACGCCGAACGGGACCGCCCGGACGTGACCAATCGGGGTTATCACCGGCCTGTCCGGGTCGGATCCCTTCACGCGAGCGCGAACGCGGGCGACCCGATCACTCCATCCGGTACCGCAGCAGCGCCGCGATGCCGCCCAGATTGGCGAGCTGTTCGCCCGGCGCGAAGTCGGAGGAGAAGACGGTGACATCGCCCCCCTGCTGTTCGACGTTCGTCACGATCTCGTTCACGTCCACGTCCCACTCGCGGCCCTCCTCGTCCTCGGTCACCGCGCCGCGCTCCTTCCGGAGGCGCTCGTCGAGCACGATCAGGGTCTCCGCCGCGCCGAAGTCGGCGGCCTTCGCGACCTCGTCGGGGCCGTACGCGGCCTTCGCTCCCTCGCCGATGCGGTGCATGAGTTCGTCGATAAGTTCCGCCTCCGCGGCGATGCGGGTCTCCTGCTGGACGTCCTCGACCGCGCCGCGTTTGAGCACCTCGTGGACGCCGCGGTCGCCGACGGCGCTCGTGTCGACGGTCGTGATCTTCTCGGCCAGCGCCGGCGTTTCGTCCTCGATGAAGTCGAGCGCGTCCCGCTTCGTGAAGCCGGGACCCGCGAGGATGACCGCGTCGACGTCCATGCGGCCGAGCGCGGCGGTGAGATCGCCGAACAGCTCGTCGCGGGAGCGGGCGTACTCGCCCTTGCCGGTCGTCCCCGTGAACGACCCGTACTCGTCGGTGCCGTACTGGGCGACGGTGTGGATGTGGGCTTCCCCCTCTTCGACCGTCGCGATGGCGACGTCGGGCGCGTCGGTCGCCTCGGCGGCCTCTTCGAGGCGGTCCATCTGGTCCGGTTTGAACCGCTTCGTGACGGTGATCTCGTCGCGCTCCTCCACGTTGACCGTGTGGTGGAAGCCGAGCTGGTCCTCGCGCGAGGCGTCGATGATCTCGCCGCCGACCCGGAGCCGGTTGGCGAACTTGGCGAACTCGACAGTGTCCACCTCGATGGTGACGTGCATGTGCTCGCGCTGACCGCCGGTGTCGCGCATCCTGTCGTCGTCGCGCTGGATGCGCCGTGTCGTGTCGCCCGCGACGAGGTCGCCGGGCTCCAGCACGTACTGTAGGTGCCAGAGGTCATCGAGGCTCTCGGGGACCAGCGAGACCCGCTCCTTGCCCTCCTCGGCGGGGCTCCGGCTCTGTATCCTCATGTCCTCACCTCCGGCCTACCCGGATAAGTGCCCTGCCATTCGGCGCGGGGGGGGGCAAGCGTAGCCGAAACGCGGCATCGCGAGGCCGACCATCCAGCCGGCGGTGCCCGCGAGCAGCAGCGCGTTCCCGCGGTCGGTCACAGCGGGCCGCCGGCCCGCCCGCTCGGGCGCAGGCGAGGCCGACGTACCGCGTCGCGACGAGGTGACAGTAGAACGCGGCGAAGACGGCGAGGACGCCGCCGCCGGCGAACGTACCAGGCGTCCGGTCGCCGCGGAACGAACAGTTGAGCGCGTCTTCGGCCATCATCGACGGTCACCTGCCGTCAGTCCCCTTCGATCCGGCTGCCGCCCGGCGGCAGGAAGTGCTGGATCCGGTCGGGACTGGCCACCTTCCGGACGAAGGAGGTGTCGGCGAAGCGCTCCCGGAACTCGCGGTAGAGCTTCTTCCCGGCATCTGCCTGCGCGAACTGGCCGGGTTCGACCTCGATATGCGTCTCGGCCTGGTCGCGAACGGCCGACGGCGGGCCGCCGACGACCCGGGTCGACGGCTCGCAGGTGATACCGACGGCCACGCCGACCGCCACGTCCCGGAAGTACGTTCGGTCGCCGCGGATCGCGAAGCCGCCCTTCTCCAGGAACTCGCCGCTCTCGGGCGTCTTGCTCACCTGGTCCGGCGTCACCATGTACGCGTCGCCGGCGAAGCGGCCGTCCTTCCACACCGAGGAGTACGAGACGGCGAACCGCGCGGCCTCCTCCTTGCTCTGCTGCGGGATCGCCACGTCCTTCGCCGACTCGCTCGGCCCGGTGGCCTTGACCACGGTGACGGGGCCGCCGTGGGCCTGCGCGTGGAAGAACAGGTCGCCGGGTTCGAGGTACTTCTTGACGAGTTCCTCGTTCTGGTCGGCGTCGCGGCCGCCGATGACGAGGAAGTCGTCGCTCGTGTAGAACCAGCGGAACCGCTCGAACCACTGCTCGGAACGGCGAACCGGGATCGAGGGCCGGGAGAGCCAGTCGACGTTCTCGGTCTCCTCGTCCGCCTCGCCCTCGTCCCCGTCTTCGGGGCCGCGCTCTTCCCACTGGCGCTTGCGCTCTCTGACTCCCTCCAACTCCTCGCGGGTGTTCTCGATAGCGGCCAGCGCGCCCTCCTTTTTCTCCTCGACGCGCTTGGCCTCGGTGTAGAGGCGGTCGGCGTTGTGCTCGACGCCCTCGCTCGCGTCGAGTTCGACGTCCGTGCCGTCGAGGCGGACCGTCACGGTCCCCTCGTCGCCGTTCACGCCGACGACGGCCTCGGCCGCCTCGATGCCGCGCTCGGCTCCCTCCTCGAAGCGCTCCTCGATCCCGTCCCACGGCGTGTCCCGGCTTCGGGCGTCCTGGATCGTCGAGAGCACGTCGTCGACCAGTCCGTAGCGCTCGTACAGTAGTTCCGCGCGCTCGCGCTCCTGCTCGGCCTGCCGCTCGAACCCCTCGATGGCGCTCTCCTGCTGTTCGATGATGCGTCGCTTCTTCTCTATCTCGTTCTCGAAGTCCGGCGAGTCGTCGGTGACGACCTCGTCCTCGTCGTCGGAGCGGTCGAGTTCGTAGAAGTACTCGTCCAGCGCGGCGTTGAACGTGTCGTAGGACTCGCTGTGGATCCCGTCGGTTTCCGACCGACTCCCCGCGGCGCTTCGCGCTTCGCGGCCCTCGTACTCAGAGAGCGGGAACGGCGTCACGTCGACGTATCGGTCGCCCTCGACGTAGACCCGCGGGTCGAGTTCGGCGTTCTCCAGTTCCGCGCGGAGGCGCTCTATCGCGTCGAAGACCGCCCGATACTGGTCGTCCGTGGCGTCGGCGATGTCGGTGGTCTTCTCGATGCCGGCGCGGGTACAGACCTCCTCGGCGTAGATGCCGCCGAGGTTTAGCTGGGTCGCCAGCGTCCGGACGATGTCGGTGTCGGACTCGTCCATCAGCCCCGCGAACGCCTCGTAGTCCACGTCGAGGGGGTTCACCCGCGTGTCCGGGAACTCGTACTGCGACCCGGGCGCGACCGTCCGGGACTTCAGGCGGACGGTGTCCAGCGAGTCGACCACCTCGTCGTTGGCGTCCAGCACGGCGATGTTGCCCGGCCCGAACAGCTCCGCGACGATCGTCGTGTCCTCGTCCTCGCGCTCGAAGTGGAACTGGAGGATCCGGTCGAAGCCGAACTGCTCGACGCCCGCGAAGTCCGCCCCCGAGAGGCGGTTCCGCAGCATCATCGCGAAGTTCGGCGGCCGTCCGGGCGCGTCCGGCACGTTCCCGGGGTCCGCGACGTGCGCGCGCTTGACGTCGCCGACCTCCACCAGTAGCTCCACCCGCCCGCGGTCGAAGTCCCGGGTCTTGAGCCGCAGGAAGCCGTCGCCGTAGAGGTAGGCCTTGTCGAGTTTGGCCCCTTCGTAACTGCCGAGTTCGCCGACGAGCGCCGCGAGGTCGACGCTCGTCAGTTCCCGCTTCTGGTCCATACGGGATCGGTCTGCTCGCCGGCGGTCGGCGGAACGGGACTACAGTTCGTCGAACGACGCCGCGTAGTCGGCGGCCGTGAGGACGCCGGCGCTCGTCGTGGCGAGGCCGCCGTCGCCCGCGTAGAACACGCGCAGCGCCGCGGTCCCCGCGTCCGGAGCAGTGTCGACGATACCGAGGTCGTTCCGCGCGCCGGCGGCGATCCCGGAGACGTGCGTGCCACGTCGTGGATCGAGATATTATAGTTCGTTTCCTAACATTTCCCTCTCACGGGTTCGGATACGCTCGGTTAGCGAACCGACGACTCGTCTCCGTCCCATGCCGTCGCACTTTTTGATTGTGGCTATCGTTTCCGGACCCATGTCGACGCTCGGCGAAGTAGTCGTGGTCGCGCTTCTCGCGGGGAGCGCGACCGGGATCGGTGCGTTGCCCGTCCTCGTCACCTCCCGGATCAGCCACAAGGCGTACGATTCCGCGCTCGGGTTCGCCGCGGGGATCATGTTCGGAGCGGCGGTGTTCACGCTCGTCGTCCCGGGCCTCGAACTCGGGTCGGTGCGGGAGGTGATCGCGGGGTTAGGGATCGGCGGCCTGTTCCTGCTGGCCGCGAACCGCCTCGTCCCACATATCCACCTGCTGTTCGGCCGCGAGCGAGGTGAGGGGCGGGGGACGGACGCGACGCCGATCGACGCGGAGGCGATCGTGGACGTTCCGAAAGACCCGGACGTGGACGACAGGATCCGGAAGGCGGTTCTCGTGGGAAGTGCGATCACTATCCACAATATCCCCGAGGGCCTCGCGGTCGGTATCGCCTTCGCGAGCGGACAGGAGGGCATCGGACTCGCCATCGCAAGCGCCATCGCCGTTCAGAACGTCCCCGACGGCTTCGCGATGGCGGTCCCCGCCGACCAGGCCGGCGTGTCGAAACTGAAGACGGTGTCCTACACGACGCTGTCGGGCGGCGTGCCGGAACCGGTCGCGGCCGTCGTCGGCTTCCTGCTCGTCGAGTACATCGTCGACGCCTTTCCGCTCGCGGCGGGCGTCGCGGCGGGCGCGATGATGGCGGTCATCTTCCGCGAGATGATCCCCGAGAGCCACGCCCACGGCTACGCCGACGCCTCCACGCTCACCTTCGTCGCCGGGTTCGCCGTTATGACGTTCATCGACACCACGTTTACCGTTTGAACTACACGGATACGTCTCCTTGACGTGCTATTATTTGCCACAATTCTTATCCGATCCCGTATCCGATCCGTGACACGAGGCCGGCGGACGGAGCGATCGCGGGGCCGCCACGGAAACGACTTCGAACCCATATGACAGACGCCAACACCGAAGACACGCGCTCCGTGCAGGACGTCCACGTCGCTCGTCACGACTGGGAGGAGGACGACTCGCTCGGCGCGACGGTCGTCACCGCGGTCGCCGCGGTGCGGACCCTGGAACCGAGAGCGGTCGACGCGCTCAACGAGACCGTCGATCCCGACGCGCTCAACGCTATCTTCGCCGATTCGTACGGCGGAACCAGTCGGGAGGGAGCGACGCTCTCGTTCCGGTTGAGCGGCTGTGACGTAACGGTCCACGGCGACGGCCGCGTGGTCGTCAGGACGCCCGACGACGGGTGACTTAGTCGCCGGCGGTCGGCCGGTCAGACAGAGACGTACGCTACGCTCGCACTCTGATTTACAGCCGCTTGCTCACGTACGGCCCGTCCTGGTGATAGCCCAGCTGCTCCCGGTAGTACTCCCGCGCGCCGATACCGCTGATGACGCTCACCGTCTCGTAGCCGGCGTCGGCGGCGAGCGCTTCGGCCTTCCGGAGCAGTGTCCGGCCGTACCCCTTGTGCTGCCAGTCGTAGCTCTCGTCGCCGTCTCGCGGCTCGTCGCCGCTCGATGTCTCCGAGGCGCTTCGCGCCTCGCTGACTTCGACCATCGGCCCGTACACGTGGAGTTCGCGGACGAGCGCGGCGTCCCGCAGTTCCGCGCGCTGAGGGTTTCCGGGGAACCGCAGGCGGCAGAAGCCGACCAGCAGGTCGTTGTCCGGGTCCTCGTAGCTGATGAAGTGCTCCGTGCCGCCCGCGGCCTCGTAGGTCATCACGTCGAGTTCCACGTCCCCCGGCGCTTGGTCGTTCATGCCGACCTCGCGACAGCGGATGCAGTCGCAGGTCCAGCCGTGGTCCGCCATCTTCTGTCTGGCGAGCTGCCGGAGGTTGGACTTCCAGACGCCGGCGTCGATGAAGTCCGCGGGGATGTCCCGCTGGACGCGCTGGAGGCGCGTGTACTTCGGGATCATCGACTTGATCTCGGCGACGAGTTCGGCCGCCTCCTCGTTGGTGAGCGGGTCGTACTCGCCATCGTGCCACATGTCGTAGGTCCGCGTGCCCCGGACGACGAGAGTGGGGTATATCTTCAGGTAGTCGGGCCTCCATTTCTCGTCCTCGAAGAGGCGGCGGAAGTCCTCCAGGCACATCTCCTTCGTCATGCCGGGCTGGCCGGGCATCATGTGGAAGCCGACCTTGAACGCGGCATCGCGGAGGCGGCGGTTCGCGTCGATGGAGGCCTGCGCGCCGTGGCCGCGGTGCATCTCGCGGTTGATACGCTCGAACGTCGTCTGGACGCCGACCTCGACCTTCGTCCCGCCGAGGCGAAGCATCCGGTCTATCTGCTCCCGGTCGCACCAGTCGGGCTTCGTCTCGAACGTCGTCCCGATGTCGCGGACGTCCGCGGTCTCGTTGCGGGCGATAACGTCCTCGACGTACTCGAAGTCGTACTCCTCGGGGTCCTGCGCGAAGCTCTCGCCCTCGGCCGGTTCCGGCTCCCCGTCCACGTCGTACTCGTTCATCGCCTGCAGGGCGCGCTTGACGAACCACTCCTGGTAGTCGTGGCTCCGCGCGGTCATCGTCCCGCCCATCAGGATGAGTTCGACCTTGTCGACCGGGTGGCCGATCTCCCGGAGCTGTTCCAGTCGGAGGCGGACCTGCCCGTACGGGTCGTAGTCGTTCTGCACGCCGCGGGCGGCGGCCGGCTCGTTGCCCGTGTAGCTCTGCGAACTGGAGAACTCCGAGTCGGGACCGCCCGGGCAGTACAGGCACTTCCCGTGGGGACAGTTGTGCGGGCTGGTCATGATGGCGACGGGCGAGACGCCCGACGCCGTCCGCACCGGTTTGCGCCGCAGCACCGATTCGAGCTCCTCGCGGCGCTCCTGCGGCGCGTGATCGAGGATCTCGGAGTTCTTCGGCACCTTCGGCGAGGAGTGCTCCGAACAGACGTCCAGCTTCGCTGACTCGACGTCGTCGCGCTCCAGTTCGCCCGCGAGGATGCGGTCGATCAGCTCCTCGCAGACCCGCTTGAACGCCTCGGACTCCGTGGCGTCCGACTCGGTACTCATTACCCAGTTTTCGCGGCGTCGCCGGGTTAAGCGTGTCGCTCGGCGGAGGGCCGCGCTACCGTTGATCGGGGGTCGGACGTGAGAGAAGGACGCGAGCTACTCGCCCAGTTCCTCGGCCACGGCGGCGACCACGCCGTCGATGACGGCGTCGCGCTCGCCCGTGAGGAACTCGAGGTGACCGTCGCGGCCACCTACGACGGCGATACCGGCCTCGTCGGCGTGTTCGCGCGCGGTTTCGCCGACCGCGCGGACGTCGACGGGGGCGGTGCTGCGGAGGTGGAGCTCGTCGTCGCCGACGCCGAGGGTGACGAACGGCTCGTCGGCGTCCTCGCGAGCATCGTCGAGCGGGGACTCGTCGGAACGAGTTCCGACGGCGTCGTCAGAACGCTCCGCGTTCTGACTGGCTCGTAAATCGCGCTGCGATCTACGACCGTCCTCGCGGCGGCGGTGGAGTTCGTCGAGCAGCAGCGTCGTCGGGGGGAAGTCGAAGCGGTGAGTGAACGAGTCGGTGTCGAGCACCGCGAAGGTGATGCCGTTCTCGCCGCGCAGCGAGAGGTTCCGGTCGGCCGTCTCGACCTCGGTGTCGAGCTTCTCGCGGAACTGCTCGCTGACGTGTGCGGCCAGCGACTCGGCGTCGCCGGGCGCGTCGGTGTCGCCGAACAGTAGGTCGGCGACGAGTTCGCGCTTGTCGTCGTAGGACTGGTAGTACGCCTCCAGCGCGATGGCTTCCCGACGCTCGCGGACGGCAGTCTCGTCGTAGCCCGCCGCCTCGGCGAGGTCGACGTACTGCTCGGGGGCGTCCGTCCAGTAGCTCACGGCGGGGAGGTGGCGGAGGTCGTCGCGGACGTCCTCGCGGACGTTCGCGGCGACGTTCGCGGCCAGTGCCGTGGTGGTGATGCCGTCACCCTCGCCCTCGTCGGCGAGGCTGGGGTTGACGACGGTGTCGACCTCGTCGACGATGGCCTCGTCGGGGTGGCTGGCGTCGACGGCGACGCGGCCCGCGCCGTAGAGGTCGAGCAGGCGGTAGCCGTCGCGGGACTCCAGCGTGCTCCCCGCGTCGACGAGGACGACGAGCGGCAGTTGCTCGCCGTGGCGCTCGCGCGCCTCCAGCATCCGGGTGACGTCGTTCGTCGCGGCGTCCATGTCGTACACTTCGCCGTCGAGCGGGCGACGCTCGAAGTAGTGGTACTCGGCGTCGGCCTTCACGTGTTCCTCGCGGACCAGCGGCAGGACGGCGCGCTCTATCGCCGCGCCGGCGGCGTAGCCGTCGGCGGTGGCGCTGTGACGCACGACGACGGGGCGGGCCTCGAAGACGGCCCGGCGGATCGCCTCGGCGGCGTCGCGAACCTCGCTCTCGACGACCGCCGCGGGGTCGTCGTCACCGGACTGCGTCCGGTCGCCCGAGGCGCGTAGCGCCTCGCTGTCGGCGAGGGTCTCGACCTCGTCGGGTCGCGCTTTGTCCGTCATCGCGGCCGTCAACCGATCCTCGACAGCCTCGGCGTCCTCGCCGTCGAGGACGACGAGGGACTCCGTCTCGACCTGCAACTCGTCGCGGCGGAGTTCGACTTCGCCCTCCAGCCGAACGTAGTCGTTGACGTCGACCCCGGGGTACGCGCGGACGCCGGCCTCCTCGAAGGCGGCGCACTCGATGGCGCTCGTTTCGTCGCTGAGTTCGAAGACGGTGGGGCCGCTGGTCTGGCGCACGCCGGTGATCTCGCCCTCGATGCGGACGACGTCGCCGACGCGGTCCGAGAGCGTCCCGATAGCGACACGCGAGGGGTCGGTCTCGTCGACCGTCTCCTCGGTCTCCTCGGGCTCCTCGGCGGTCTCTTCCGACTCCTCGACGGCTTCCGGCCCTTCGACCGTTTCCGTCGTCACCGCGCTCGCGCTCGCCGCGGCCGCACCGCCCCCCGAGGGCTCTGCGACCGCGTCTTCATTTCCCGCCGCGCTCGCCTCCGGCGCGTCGGCGTTCGGGTCGTCGACCAGCGACCCGCGGAACTTGTCCTCTGACTGACGTATGGACCAGCCGAGGTCCACGTTGCCGTTGTCCCGGACGTCCGTCACTTGCGCGTAGACGGTGTCGCCGGAGTCCCAGTCGAGGCTGTCGAGCCGCTGGTCGAGTTCGCTCTTGTGTAGCAGGCCGGTGACGCTGTCGCCGATGTCGACGAAGACGCCGAAGTCGGCGAAGCCGTCGACGGTGCCGCGGTAGTAGCGGCCCGGGGTCAGTTCGTCCGCGCTGTCGCCTCTGAATTCGAAAGCGACGTCTTCTTCATGGCTACTGCAGATCCGCCCGTCCGTGGGCGTACCGCAGATGATACAGGTACCCATTTGCCGGAGACAAATGCCCCCGGACTAAAACGGTTGTCGAAACGTTTCGACCGGGGGCTTTATTCGAACACCGGGCTGTCGTCCTCCATCGCCTCCACGTCGGCGACTATCGAGCGGACGTCCTCCGGGAACAGCGCCACCTGCACCTCGTTGCCGTCCTCGTCCTCGAAGACGAGTTTCACGCGCTTGTCGCCGAACTCCCGCGCCTCGGCGTCGGTCACGTCGAACAGCTTCGTGGACGCGGACTTGTTCGACGGTCCGACGTTCTTGACCGCGCCGTCCTTCAGTTCGACCGTGAACTCGTCTAACCGGAGCGTGAGCATACCCCTCCTTCGACCGGGGACGGTATAACGGTGAGCGGGTCGGTCTCCGCGAGATCGGTGGCGGGCCGAGTCCCTGCGAGCACCGGAACCGACGCCACCAGTGTCGGCCGTGCGGCCCCGCGACGGCGAGAAACGGCGGCGATCCGTTCCGACCACCGTCCGGGTTTAAGTGTCGATCGACCGTACCTCGGAACGACCGATGCAACTGACCTGGTACGGCCACTCGACCTGGCACGTCGACGTCGGCGACACGTCCCTGCTGATCGACCCGTTCTTCGACAACCCCGAGACGGACACCGACCCGGAGGAGGTCGACCCGGACTACGTCCTGCTCACGCACGGCCACGCGGACCACGTCGGGCACGCCGAGCACTACTCGGACGCGACGCTGGTCGCGGTGCCGGAGCTGGTCTCGTTCGCGGAGGACGAGTTCGGCTTCGAGGACGCCGTCGGCGGGATGGGGATGAACCTCGGCGGTACGGTCGAGTGCGGCGACGCGTGCGTGACGATGCATCGCGCGGACCACACGAACGGCGTGAACACGGGCTACGAGTACTCCGCAGGCCCGCCCGCGAGCTTCGTCGTCAGCGACACGAAGCCCGCGCAGGTCGCCGACGAGGAGAGCACGACGTTCTACCACGCCGGCGACACCGGCCTGATGACGGAGATGCGCGACGTGATCGGACCGTACCTCGAACCCGACGCCGCGGCCGTGCCCGTCGGCGACCACTTCACGATGGGACCGATGCAGGCCGCCATCGCGGTCGACTGGCTCGACGTCGACCACGCGTTCCCGATGCACTACGACACCTTCCCGCCGATCGAGATAGACACCGACGACTTCGTGAACGAGGTGAAAGACACGGGGAGCGACGCCGAGGTCCACGTGCTGGACGGCGACGAGACGTTCGACCTGAGCGAGGGGTACTGACCCCGACGACCTCTGTCGCTGACGCCGCCGCGTCTCGGGCCGGCCCCGTTTCCCGCCGAGACCCTCGCGGCCGGCACCGGGACGCGCCGCCTACCTGCCGGTTCCGCCGGTGGAACAACGCTTACGACGACCGCCGTTGACGACTCGAACTGCCATGGCGAAGGAAGTCCACAGCGTCTCCGAGGAGGGGTACAGCACGACGAACCAGACCGGCGATTTCGAGTCGACGGTCGACGCACAGGGTGAGGAGGCTCCGGACACGCTGGAGGCCCTGCTCGGCGCGTACGCGTCCTGTTACGTGCCCGCGCTTCGCGTCGGAGCGCAGCAGCGCGACGCGGGCGACCTCGGCCGGATCGAGATCGACGCGACCGGCGACCTGAACGACGACGACAAACTGGAGTCGGTCGCCTTCGACGTCTCCACCGACGGCGACCTCGACGAGGACAGGAAGGAGGCCGTGATCGAGCGCGCCCACGAGCTCTGCAAGGTCGGGGACGCGCTCAAGGAGAGCCTCGAAGCCGACGTGACGATCCAGTAGTCGGGCCGGCGATCCGGTGCCCGGGCGACCGTGGGACCGACCGCACCGCAAGCCGGTATCGTAGCCGCGGTCGGCGACCGCCGGGGGAAACCCTGATACCGCTTCTCTCCCAACCGAGAGGTATGACAGACAGCGAGTGGACCGACCGCATCGTCGGCGATCGGATGACGGTCGACCAGGAGTTCTCGCAGCACGTCCGCGACTCCCGGTTCTCCAATCAGGAGTGGGGGATGATCATGACCGCCGTCGAACTGGAGATAGAGAACCCGAGCGACCCCGAGGCCGCCCGCATCGTCGCCGACACGAGCAAGATCGGGCAGGTGTTGCCGGCCATCGAGGAGTCGCGCTCGAAGATGGGCCAGATGGGCGGTGCCGGCGGCGGTGGCGGAACGGGCGGGTCCTCCGGCGGCGGCCTCCTCGGCGGTATCAAGGACGCGCTCGGTCTCGGCGGGGGTGACGGCGGCGGGAACGACGAGCGAGAACGGGCCGCCGCGTCGCTGGCGCAGGACTACGCTGACGAGTTGCAGGCGCATCTGGAACAGCGGGGGAAGTGGGACGAGATCCGGTCCGTCGCCGAGCGCTAACCGTCGCCCGAGCGAAACAGGGTCAGCTCCTCGGCCTGATAGATGTTGATCAGTTCGTTGACGAGGTCGTCGTAGGTCTCGTCGTCGACGCGCAGGCCGTCCAGTCGCTCGACGGTTTCCTCGTCCAGATGGACCTTGGGCATAGCGTGGTCAACACGGGGGACCGTCTTAAGCGTGGCCCGCGCTAACGGTCGGCGGTGGCGTCGGCAGGGGTGCGGTGACGTACCGCGGCCACGGCGCTGTCGGCGCGTCGCGGGGCGGAAAACGGCGGCGGCGTCAGTTCTCCTCGCGGAGTCCTTCGAGCTCCTGTCGGGTCTTCTCGCGGCCCTTCTTGAACCCGCCTATCGCCTCACCGCTGGCCCTGGCGAGTTGCGGGATCTTCCGTGCGCCGAACAGGAGCGCGGCGAGCAGCAGTATCGCGACGGGTTCGACGCCGCCGGGCGCGGCGAACAGGAGCGTTGCCGTATCGATCGCTGTCGTACACCCACGTCGAACTACGACCCTAGCCTTTTCTCGTCCGTCCGGGGGTCGAACCGCTACGCCCGCGCCTTCAGAGTTCCTCGACGATCGCTTGCGTCACCCCGTCGGTCGTGCCGTCGCCGCCGAGGTCCGGCGTCCGCGGCCCCTCGTCGAGGACCGTCTCGGTCGCGGCGCGGACGCGCTCTGCCGCCTCACCGCGGCCGAGGTGGTCGAGCAGCATCGCGGCCGAGAGGACCATCGCGGTCGGGTTCGCGACGCCCTCGCCCGCGATGTCGGGGGCGGAGCCGTGGACCGGTTCGAACAGCGCGTTGTCCCGGCCGACGTTCGCGGAGGGGAGCAGGCCGAGACCGCCGACGAGGCCCGCGGCGAGGTCCGACAGCATGTCGCCGGCGAGGTTCGGACAGATGACGACGCCGTACTCCTCGGGATGCATGACGAGGTGCATCGCCAGCGCGTCCATCAGCGCCGTGTCGTACACCGCGTCGCGCTCTTCGGCGACCGCTTCGACCGTTTCGAGGAACAACCCGTCCGTCTCGCGCATCACGTTCGCCTTGTGCGCGATGGTCACGTCGTCGTAGCCGTTCTCCGCGGCGTAGTCGAAGCCGAACTCGGCGATGTCGCGGGACGCCTCCTCCGTGATGACCCGCGTGAGCGTCGTGACGCCCTCGGTTATCTCGGACTCGATGCCGGTGTAGACGCCCTCCGTGTTCTCCCGGATGAACACGAGGTCCGTGTCTTCCCGTACCGCATCGAGGCCGGGATAGGTCACCGCCGGACGGACGTTCGCGAACGATCCGACGACCTCCCGGAGCGGGAGTATCACGTCGGCCGCCGTCTCTCCCGCTGCGCCGAACAGCGTCGCGTCGGCGTCCGCGGCGAGGTCGCGGGTCTCCAGCGGCAGGGCCTCGCCGGTCTCCGCCTTCACGGCGTCCCCGGCGTCGCCCTCGACGAACTCGAAGTCCACGTCCAGCGCTTCGAGCACCTCGACCGCGGCGGGCGTCACTTCCTGGCCGATCCCGTCGCCGGGGACGACGGCGATCCGGTGAGTCATTGCTCTGTCCGACGCGTCCGGGGTTAGAAAGGGGTTCGGTATCGGCAGGTGTTCTGTCAGTTCCCGACCGAGTCGAACGAACGGCGGACCGACATCGCCGGTCGCACCTCCGCGACTGTCGGGTCGAGCGCGCCGGAGAGCGTCCGTGCCACCCGAAGATATTTAACCCCGGATGACGAATTATTACATAAAGGAAACAGCTGAAACGAAATCGGTGTTTTCTTGTAGGAGTTCCCTGTAGCTACCGGTCCGGCGTTCGAAAGCCGACCCGTCACGACCTCGATCGGCCGTTCAGCCGCGGCCAGCGACTGCTCCGACCGTCGGGAGCGGCGACGCCGTCTCGGAGGGGAACGACTACTGCGCCGGTTGACCGCGGAGCATCGATCGACGGACCACGCGGCTCACCCGAGCTAACACATGACACGACACACGCCAACGTCTGACAGTCCCGCTGAAGACACCGCCCTTCCCGACGACGGGGGAATCACCGACCCCACCGAACTCCTCGACCGTCCGGCCGTCGAACACAGCGAGGAGACGGTCGTCCACGAAAACGGAGACTACTGCGAGGCCGGTTACGCCGGTCGAGCGATCGTCGGCGTCGCGACGGACGACGCCGTCCTCGCCCTCTTCGACGCCGACGAGCCCGCGGCGGTGCTCCCGAACGGGAAAGTCGAACCCGGAGAGGACTACGTCGCGACCGCCGAGCGGGCCGTCGAGGAGATGACCGGCGTCCCCGCCCGCATCGACGCGCCGGAGCACGTCCGCACGGTACATCACCGGGTCGAGGGCGACGACGATCCCGTCGAGACGACGCGACAGGTCGTCTTCCGCGCGACGCCGACGGCTGACGACTCGAAGCCGACCGCCGAGTTAGCGGCCGACCCCGATGCAGAGGCCAGCGCGCTCTGGCTCTCCGAGATGCCCGAGGGCCTCGCCAACGCCGGGATGCAGTCCGGGAACGACGTCGCGCGGTTCCTCGACTGAGGGGCGAGGTATCGAACGGCGACCAGCCGTCAGCGACACCGTTTTCACCATGACAGACGCGACCCACGACGACACCGTCGACTGGAACCGGTTCTGGCGAGCGGCGGACGACGACGGCGGTTTCGGCTCGTCCTCGACGAGGAGAGCACGCTCTCGTACCGGCGGATCCGCGACGCGCTCGACGCGTGGCCCCGAAGCCTCCGGGAGGTGACGGAGCAGCCAGAGAAGCGGTAGGCGTGGCGGCACGTTCCGTCGGTCTGGGTGCCGAAGTAGCGGCCGGCCGTCTCGTCGGCCGCGCCGGATCCGGTAGTTCACAGTCGGGAGACCTGCCGCTGGAGAGGTATTGAGACGCATCCACGCGGTGACACGCGGGCCGGACTTCCGACCTCAAGAAGGCCACTCTCACGGAGCCGGCGGGAACGCGAAAGCGTTTCAGTCCCGCGTCGGCGAGTCGTCCCCGAGGTTGCCGTTGCGGCCGGATGCGAGAACCGGGTAGACCGCTACCCCGGAAGAAGGACGCCGGTCGAACGGTGCCAAGCGTCGCGGACGTTCGAAACGGTACGAGTTATTCTGCTTCAGGAATCGCCGAGTCCTCGACGTACGGCAGTTCCTCGGCCTTCTCGCGGACCGCGCCGGCGTTGGACCTCATCAGCGCGGTGGTGTCCCAGATGCCGTCGACCAGCGCCTTCCGCTGGGCGTCGTCGACGGTGATGTCGACCGTTCGGTCGCCGTAGGTGACCGTCTCCGCCTCGACGTCGACCTCGATGTCGCCGTCGGGGTTCTCGTCGACCCAGTCCTGCAGCGCCTCGACGGTCTCGCTGCCGGCCGTGACTGTCGGGACGCCGAGCGCGAGGCAGTTGCCCGCGAAGATCTCCGCGAACGACTCGCCGATGATCGCGTCGATCCCCCAGCGCATCAGCGCCTGCGGAGCGTGCTCGCGGGACGACCCGCAGCCGAAGTTGGCGTTGACGACCATCACCGAGGAGTCCTGGAAGCGCTCCTCGTTGAACGGGTGGTCCTCGGGCTCGTCGTTCTCGTCGAACCGCAGGTCGAAGAACGCGAACTCGCCGAGACCGTCGAAGGTGACGACCTTCATGAAGCGGGCCGGGATGATCTGGTCCGTGTCGATGTCGTTGCCGCGGACCGGGACGCCCGACCTGGAGACGTAGTCGACC
>PXSA01000039.1:93815-170520 GCA_003023565.1 Halobacteriales archaeon QS_9_68_17 | reverse complement strand
CGTCCTGAGCGCCGGCCCTGACAGGCTGGACGCGGCCGGCGCGGCGGGCATTCCCCAGGTCGTCTCGACGGGCGCGCTGGACATGGTGAACTTCGGGCCACGCGACTCCGTCCCCGAGGAGTTCGAAGGGCGGCGCTTCCACGTCCACAACCCGCAGGTGACGCTGATGCGCACCACGCCCGAGGAGAACGCCGAACTCGGGCGGATCGTCTCGGAGAAACTGAACGCCGCGACGGGGCCTACGGCGCTTGCCCTGCCGCTGGCCGGGGTTTCCATGCTCGATGTCGAGGGCGAGGACTTCCACGGCCCCGAGGCCGACCAAGCGCTGTTCGATGCGCTCGGCGAGGGTATCGACGACGACGTGGAGCTCCTCGAGACGGACACCCACCTCAACGACGAGGAGTTCGCCCGGGCCATCGCGGCGAAACTCGACGAGTACATGCGGGAAGGCGAGTGATACGGGTCAGTCGGGGTCGTTCCCGGCGGACCGGGAGTCGACATCGTTCCGACCTGCCGAGGCCGAGGACGCACCGTCCGGCGGCCATCACAGTTCGGGCGAGACGGCGGCCGAGAGGAGGGGCAACCGGGAAGCCGAGATGTCGGCGAACACCTCGTCGGGTCGTGGGATCGTCGTCTCGACGAGCGAGCGGGGCCATTGCCCCGAGTGCGGGAAGGAGGGTAGTTCACTGCGTGATCTTTTCCGAGGAGAGAGGGACGTTTCTAAACTCGAACCGCGCACCGTCAGTGCGTCCCTCGGTGATCTCGACATCCCACCCGTGAGCGTCGGCGACGTGTTGCACGATCGAGAGTCCGAACCCCGTTCCGTCCTCCAAACTGGTATGGCCGTGTTCGAACGCTTCGTCGCGGGCGTCTGGTGGAATGCCGCTCCCGTCGTCTTCGACGAAGAACCCGGATCTCGACGCGCCACCGCTGGTTTGGGTCGCCTCAAGCGCGCCAACAGTCAGCGAGACGGGGGGATCGTTGTGGTCGATAGCGTTGCGAAACAGGTTTTCCAAGACGTGCAATAGTCGTTCTCTGTCGGCATCGATCACGATATCGTCCTCTACCGCCATGGTGAGACCATCGGTCTGGACGTGCTGCCAGGCTTCCTCCGTAACATCGGCCAATGACACCGAAGTCACGTTGTCCAGTGACTTGCCGGCTCGGGCAAGCCTAAGCAAGTCATCGATGATCGCTCCCATGCGGTCGAGTGAGTCCTGGATCACCTCGAAATCGGCGTCCTGTGGATCGCGGCGAGCAATGTCAAGGTATCCGTCAGCGCTGTTGAGAGGGTTTCTGAGGTCGTGAGCCACGGTTCCGGTGAAGTCTTCGAGTTGGTCTCTCTTCTGTCGGAGTTCGCGATCGACCTCGATCCGGGTCAGAGCCGTGGCCGTCAGTTTCGTGAGTACAGCGACGATGTTCACGTCGGTCTGGTCGTACGCGTCGGGGTCGAGATTGCCGCAACTGAACACTCCGTGGTCGCCGACGGGAACGTACAAGCCCGAGCGCAACGCCCCTCGTTCGTACTCGTCTTGCGTCGCATTGAGGTCATTAAAAACGTTTGGCTGGCCTCGACGATAGGTTTCTGCGGCCGGGACGTCCTCGTCGACGCGATAGTCCGGTCGCTCTCCGGCCGCCGCGACGTTATCTTTCGTCGTGGCAAAGACGCGAAGCACTTCGTCGTTCTCGTCGACGAGTCGTAAGGCCGCTTTGGAATAACCGAGAATGTGCTTTGCCGCGTCGATCGTGATCTGTGCGGCCTCTTCCCGAGACGAGGCCTGTATCAGTTCCGTCGCCGCGGAGTGAAGGAACTTGAACTGCTCTTCGCGCCGTTTGAACGACGTAATATCCTGACAGCTCCCTCTAACAGTGGTGACTGACCCGCCGCTCGTTATCGGTTTGCCACGTATCCGTACCCACTGCCGGTCGTCACTGTCGAGTTCGGCGATTTCGTCCAGCGGTTCCCTTTCGTCGATCGTGCGGTCAAACGCATCCCTGATTCGCCGTCGATCGTCGGGGGTGTACAGTTCGTCGATCCCGGCCGGGGAGAGTGTCCGCTCCGGTAAGACACCGTGAATTGCCCGCGCCTGTTCGTTCCACCACACCGTCCCGGTTCCGATCTCGTATTCCCAGGCCCCGGCGTCTGCCAGTTCGAGAGCAAATTCGAGCCGCTCGTTGTGTGACGCGTTCCGCCGGGTGACTGCGTTCTCGATGCTCCCCGCCAACGTGGCGCAGTCCTCATCCATCCGGTCGATCACGAAGTAGTCCGTGACGTTCGCCGACACTACCTCTGACGCTGTCGGTTGTGCGTCTTCACTCGCCAACAGCAGAGACGGCAAATCAGAGTCGCCGACGTACGAGGAGAGAAACGCCGTGCCAGTCTCATCGGGCAACACGTACTCGGAGATGACGCAATCGAACGCGGTCGGAGTGTGGTCGGACCGTGCCGTGGCCGTATCCGGAACTGTGTGAACTACCAGCTGAGAAAGAGCGGTTTCGAGAGGTCCGACGACCGTGTCTGCCCATTGGGTACCGACGTACACCGCGTTGAGCCCCGAGTCAGTACTGACTTGCTTTGTTGGCAAACTTATGGTTCCGTCGGTCTCAACTTACATAAGATCTATGGCCGTAAGACCGGCGGTGTTCGGATAGAGAGGAAGAATGAGGCGGTACGTGTTCTGCGTGTTTTATGCCCGAAAACGCCCGCATCGTCGACTGTCTGGACGAGATCGACTTGGGGTTCGTTGAACGAGAAACAACACCGCGGCTGTTGATGAAGCTCAGTGTTCAACTCCATCCCGCGGTACTCTCGCTCTCGAACACTGTTTTTATTATTGAGATTTTCGGTGTCGACCGTCCACAATCGGGACGTCGGCGCGTCCGACCCCTGAACGGTGGCATCCTTCACCAGGATGTCGACGGTCGGGTCCTGTTCATGGATCGCGTTCTGGATGTCGTGCCGGGGATCCCCTCGGAGGGACGTGGCGACGCCGACCCGCTCCGAGAACGCCGGCGGTTGCTGTTTCTGCTCGTCGTCGAACCAGTCATGCTTCGAGTTCGCTTCGCGGTCACTCGACGGCGGCCGCCCGGTCGCCGTCGATGACGACGATGGCTTCCAACGGTGTGAGGTCGACCTTCCCACCTTCGACCCAGTAGTCGATGTCGCCTTCGAGGATGACCTCGGTCCCGTCTTCGAGCTTGGCGTGCGTCTCCCGGTATCGCCCGGACCACACAGGGAATCGGCGTCGCCGTCGGTGAACGTGATAACGCGCCGTACCGTTCTGGTGGAGGTCAGTGACTTCTCCGGTACAGCGGACACCGTGAATGGCGGGCGTCTCCTCGACGACAGACGCGATTCGGTCGTTCAGCTGTGACACGCTGAGGACCTCTCTCGCGTCGGCGTCACCTGCTTGCCGCTCGGTATCGGGGGTGTCCGCCGTGCACGCCTGCTGGATTCTGCACGGAACACCTGAAAAGCTATCTTCGAGCGGGGATCGAGGATGTGAATCCTGGATCGACAGGTCGCGGGGCTGGACTGTCCTTCGGTCGTTAGCCTCGGCACGCTCGGCGGCGTCGTCATGGCGGTGGGCATCTACGTCGTCACCATGGCCCGCGGCGGTGACGGGGCCGCCGACGCCGCGACCGAGTCGGTCGGCGACGACTGACGGCCGCACCGGCGCGCCCTCGCCGTCCCCAAGCCCTTGCGCCGACGGCTACCCAGGGGGCACCGCCGGACGAACGAGTATTATCCCATGCGGTCTCGATGTAAGAGACTGCCGTACGGTGATTCTCGCGCGCGGTCTCCGCCCATGATTTCGAGCCGCGTTCGAGCGAAACGGCCTCGCGAGCGTTGAACCCGCCGCTCTCCGGTGTCAGGACGGTTATACTGCCGACGCACGGCTACGAACCACGGCTCGTTCACTATCGATGAATGACTCCGCTCTCCAAAGTGTCAACGAGTCCGTGAGTGATGAAAGGAACCGGTCTCTCAGGTCCTCCGAACCCCGAAAGCAGAGTATATTCGCCATGAGTGAACAACCGGTGGTTCAGTTCACGAATTCGACGGTGATGGCGTTCGCGCTGCTCAGGACCAGGCCCGGGACGTCCTCCTCGAAGCGCTTGCCGGTCATACGGTCGGTCGGTCCCGAGACGGCGACCGCACCGGCGGCGCGGCCGTCGTCGTCCACGACCGGCGCGGCAACGCTCCGCCTGTCGGGGTCGAGCTCTCCCCGGTCGAACGCCAGTCCCTGGTCCCGGACCGTCTGAAGCTCGCGTCTGAGTTCGTCCTCGTCGACGAGCGTCCGGTCGGTCGCGCCCTCGACGTCGCCTCGTAACGCCGTTCCGACCGCTGCCGGCGGGCGGTTCGCGAGGATCGCCTTCCCGGCCCCACAGGCGTACAGCGGCACGCGGCTGCCGTCCCGCAGCGTCGCGTCCGCGCCGTGGCCGTTCCGGTAGAGGAACACCGCCTCGCCGGCCTCCTCGACGACGAGGCTCGCGGTCTCGCCGCTCGAGGACGCCAACTGCTCGACCTCCCGCCGACCGACGCGGTAGAGCTTCTCCCGACGCCGGACGCCGGTTCCGAGTTCGAGGAACCCGAGCCCGAGTCGGTACTCGCCGCCCTCGTTCACGACGTACCCGAGCTGTTCGAGCGTCGCCAGATGGTCGTGGACGCTCCCTTTCGACCGCCCGAGTTCCTCCGCGAGCTCCGTCACGCCGGCGCGCTCGACGGCCGCGAGCGCCTCGATGATCTGGAACGTCGCGCCGGTCGCGCCGACGGGATACTCGACCATATCCGTGGTGGTACCGGTACGGTTATAAGCTTGTTCGCTATCAAAGAACGGTCCTTCGTGAACGTTCGTGTAGGTTCGCCCAGTAGGATCCAGTCAATACCCTCGAGACGAACTGAGACGGTCGTTCCCGCCGGGCTGGGCGCGAACCGTGTCAGCAGCCGTTCACTGATACCGAACGGAGTGAAACATGGGAATTCGTACATATAGGTGTTCCTGCTCGCCAAATAACCGGTAGTAAATGAAAGACAGCGTCGGGTCGAGGCGATGATATCGAGATTAACAAAACGGTTAAGTATTAGTCTCGGTTGTGTGTGGTAGTGATCGACATGACCGGTGAACGGGGCAGTCACGACAGACGGACCGTGCTCAAAGGACTCGGCGTCGGCGGCGCCGCGGCGCTCGCGGGGTGCATCACCGGCGGCCGCGACGACACCACCGACGGCGGCGACGTGGGGATGGCCGACGGCGTGACCGCGTGGAGCTGGGACGTCGCTGCGGAGTCACTCGACCTGACCGACGAGCCGTACGAGGAGGCCAACGGCGGGAGCGTCACCGTCGAGCAGTTCGGTCGCGCCGACATGAAGGACAAGTACAAGTCCCAGCTCCTCGCCGGCGAGGGTGCCCCCGCCATCGCCACCATGGAGAGCGTCGACGCCGCGGCGTGGGTCGACACCAACGGCCTCCGGGACATCTCCGGGTGGATCGACGACGCCGGTATCAAAGACGGGTTCGTCGCCGGGAAGTGGGGTCCCCTCGAGAAGGACGGCGGCACGTACGCGCTCCCGTGGGACATCGGCCCCGTCGGGACGTTCTACCGGAAGGACGTCCTCGAATCGAACGAGATCGACTTGACGACCGTCGAGACCTGGGACCAGTTCATCGAGGAGGGCAAGAAGCTCCCCGACGACCAGTACATGATCAACCTGCCGTCGAACGACTACGACGGCCTCTGGCGGATGCTCTACCGGATGCTCGGCGGCCAGCCGTTCGCCGAGGACGGCGCCGTCGCCTTCGACAACGACGAGAGCGTGGCGGTCGCCCGGACCCTCAAGAGGGTCCGCGACGCCGGCATCGCGAACGACGTCGCGTCCTGGTCGAGCGCGTGGTTCAACGCGTTCAAGGAGGGTTCGATCGCCTCCCTCAACGGCGGCGCGTGGATGGAGGGCACGCTGAAGGCCGAACTCGGCGGGACCGCCGGCAAGTGGCGCGTCATGAAACCGCCCGCGTTCTCCAAAGGTGGCCCGCGAGCGACGAACTGGGGTGGCTCGAACCTCGTCATCGCCGACCAGGTCAGCGACGCAAAAGCCCAGCGCGCGTTCGACTACATGCAGTTCACGCTCGCCTCGAAGGAACAGCAGTTGAAGATGTACCAGGAGTACGGCATCTTCCCGGCGTACGAACCGGCGTACCAGAGCGAGGCGTTCGACGAGGGCCACGACTTCCTCGGCGGGCAGGGTGCCGGCCGGCTGTTCGCGGATATCGCGCCGGAGATCCCGCCGTACCGGTACACGGTCGACACGCCGGAGGTCACCAAAGCGATCAACGAGAACTTCTCGAGCATGATGGCCGGCGACGTGTCGCCGAGCGAGGCGGTCTCGCAGGCGGCCCAGGACGTCGCCGACCGCACCGGTCGCGACATCGCCTGATCAGACATGGCCGGCTCGGACGCCCGAACGGGGACGCCGCCGTCGACACGCCGCCAAGCGCTCGTGGACGCCTTCCGCTACAGGCGGCAGGCGCTCACGGAGCGGCTGCCGGAACTGCCCGGCGTCGCGTACGTGTTCCTGCTGCCGTTCTTCGTACTGTTCGCGGTGTTCCTCCTGTTCCCGATCCTGTACACGATCTACCTGTCGTTCTTCACGTTCCAGGGCGTCGGCGGGACGACGGTGTTCGCAATCGACCTCGGGTTCTTCTACTTCCCGGTGCAGACGATCTCGAACCTCGAGTTCGTCGGCCTGCGGAACTACGAGCGACTGCTGACGGACCGCCAGTTCCACAACGCGATGTACAACACCGTTTTCATCCTGCTGTTCCAGGTGCCCCTGATGATCACTATCGCGTTGGGGCTGGCGGTCGCGCTCGACGCGTCGTTCGTGAGGCTCCGGGGGCTGTGGCGGACGACGCTCGCGCTCCCCATCTCCGCGAACCTGGTCGCGTACGCGACCGTGTTCGTCCTGCTCATGCAGGAGCAGGGGCTCGTGAACTACGCGCTCGGGCTCGTCGGGATCGGCCCGATCCCGTGGTTCACGAGCGAGTTCTGGTCGCGGTTCACGATCGTCGGCGCCGTCACGTGGCGGTGGACCGGCTACAACATGATCATCCTGCTCGCGGGCCTCCAGAACGTCCCTCAGCAACTCTACGAGGCCGCGGAGATCGACGGCGCCAACAGGCTCGAGAAGTTCCGGTACGTGACGCTCCCGCAGCTCCGTCCAGTGCTGCTGTTCGTCGCGGTAACGTCGACGATCGGGACGTTCAAGCTGTTCAGCGAGCCGCTGATCGTGAGCGACGCGGGCGCACCGCTGTCCGCCACGCGCACCATCGTCCAGTACATCTACGAGACGGCGTTCATCGACTTCCGGCTCGGGTACGCGAGCGCCCTCACGTGGGTACTGATCGCGATCGTGAGCGCGCTCAGCGTCTTCCAGATCAAAGCGCTCGGAGGTGACGACGGTGCGTGAAGCCCAGCGGGAGTTCGCGTGGAAAGTCCTGACGTACGCGGTGCTGTTGGTCGCGACGCTCGTGACCATCGTCCCGCTGTACTGGATCCTCGTCGCGATGACGCTGCCCGAGAGCGCGTTCCTCTCGACGGCGACCGAACCGCGCCTGCTCCCCGGCGGGCACTTCGCGGAGAACTTCGCGGCGCTCCAGGGGCGCGTCGACGTCGCCATCCTCGGTGTTGAACGCGTGCTCGGGTTCGAGCTCGGGTTCCTCGGCGCCATCGGGAACTCGATCCTCATCGCGACCGTCTACACTTCGCTCTCGATACTGCTGTGCTCGATGGCGGGGTTCGCGTTCGCGAAATACGAGTTCGAGTTCAAAGAGCCGATCTTCTACTCGATCCTCGCGACGCTCGTCCTCCCCATCCAGCTGCTCGTCATCCCCCTGTTCCTGCTGATGAGCAGGCTCGGGATGACGAACACGTACTGGGCGATCATCCTGCCATGGGCCGCGAACCCCCTCGGCATCTTCCTCATGCGCCAGAACATGAAGTCCATTCCCGACGCGCTGCTCGAATCGGCGCGGATGGACGGCGCGACCGAGTTCCAGGTGTTCTACCGGGTGGCGCTCCCGACGATGAAGTCGTCGCTCGCCGCGCTCTCCATCATCCTCTTTCTGTTCCAGTGGAACCTGTTCCTGTTCCCGCTGGTCATCCTCGGGCAGGACAAGTACACGATCCCGGTCGCGATCAGCGACCTCATCGGTGCACAGCGCGTCTACTACGACCAGATCATGGTCGCGGCAGGACTCTCCATCGTCCCGATCTTCCTGCTGTTCCTGTTCTTACAGAAGTACTTCGTGAGCGGCATCCTAGCCGGCTCGGTCAAGGAGTGACACTCATGGCTACGATACAGATCGATTCGCTACGGAAGGAGTTCGAGAACGACGAAGCGGGTAGCATCGTCGCCGTCGAGGACGTCGACCTCACGGTCGAGGACGGCGAGTTCCTCGTCCTCGTCGGCCCCTCCGGGTGCGGGAAGACGACGACGCTGCGGTGCGTCGCCGGCCTGGAGGACGTCACGAGCGGCGCGATCAGGTTCGGCGACCGGGACGTCACCGACCTCCAAGCGCGCGAGCGCGAGGTCGCGATGGTGTTCCAGAACTACGCGCTGTACCCGCACATGAACGTCCGGAAGAACCTCGGGTTCGGCCTGAAGCTCTCCTCGGGGCTGAGTTCGGCCGGGATCCGCGAACGCGTTGACGACGTCGCGGAGATGCTCGGCATCGGCGACCTCCTCGGGAAAAAGCCCAAAGAGCTCTCGGGCGGTCAACAGCAGCGCGTCGCCCTCGGTCGAGCGATCATCCGCGAGCCCGCCGTGTTCCTGATGGACGAGCCGCTCAGCAACCTGGACGCGAAGCTCCGCGCGGAGATGCGGACCGAGCTTCAGGAGCTCCAGCACGAGCTGGGCGTGACGACGATGTACGTCACGCACGACCAAACCGAGGCGATGGCGATGGGGCATCGCATCGCGGTGATGAACGACGGCACGCTCCAGCAGGTCGGGACGCCGGAGGCGGTGTACCGGTCGCCGACCAACGAGTTCGTCGCGAACTTCATCGGGTCGCCGTCGATCAACCTGCTCACCGCGGACGTCGACGGCGGGACTCTCACCGGGCCGGCCGGGTTCGAGTACGCGCTCGAGGACGCGACGCCGGTCGCCGGCCACGACCGCGTCCGCGTCGGCATCCGCCCGGAGGACATCCGGCCGGTGAACGCCGACGGGAACGAGGCGGAGGCGTCCGTCGTGGAGCCGATGGGCAACGAGAACTTCCTCTACATGGGGATGGGCGACCTCGAACTGACCGCACGCATCGCGAACGACCTCAGGCCCGCGCCCGGCGAGACCGTTCGGTTCGAGGTTGACGAGGCCGCGCTCTACCTCTTCGACGTCGCGACCGGCGAGGCCTTGAAGACGATGACCGACGAGACCGACGTCGCCGTCGGCGAGTACACCACTACAGGAGGTGAGTAAGCGTGAACTGTGATGACGCCGCCACCGGCACAGGCGGCCCGCGTCGCGCGGAGCTTCGCACCGCATCCGTGGGTGAGTCCGTATGAGTCGCGTGGTCGACTACGACCTCTACGAGGTGCCGCCGCGGTGGCTGTTCCTGCGCCTGGAGACCTCCGACGGCGTCGTCGGGTGGGGCGAGCCGGTCGTCGAGGGGCGCGCCCACACCGTGCGGGCGGCCGTCGAGGAGCTCGTGGAGACGTACCTCCTCGGGACGGACCCGTCCCGGATCGAGGACCACTGGCAGACGATGTACCGCGGCCAGGCGCTCTGGGACATCAAGGGTAAGCAACTCGGGGCGTCGGTCCACCAGTTACTCGGCGGCGCCGCCCGGGACCGGATCCGCGTCTACCAGTGGATCGGTGGCGACCGTCCGTCCGAGGTAACCGAACAGGCCAACGAAAAGGTGGACGCTGGGTTCACAGCACTGAAGATGAACGCAACTGCGGAGATCGAACGAATCGACACCCCAGTGACAGTCGAGGCCGCGGCGACACGACTGGAACAGGTCCGAAAGGCTGTTGGTAACGATGTCGACATCGGTGTGGACTTCCACGGACGCGTCTCGAAGTCGATGGCCAAGCGACTGGCGAAGGCGTTGGAGCCCCACGAGCCGATGTTCCTCGAGGAGCCGGTGCTGCCCGAGCACAACGACGCGCTCCCGGAGATCGCATGTCACACGACCACGCCGATCGCGACCGGGGAGCGCATGTTCTCCCGCTGGGAGTTCAAGGCGGTGTTCGAGGACGGAACGGTCGACGTCATCCAGCCGGACGTCTCGCACGCCGGCGGCATCACCGAGGTGAAGAAGATCGCGGACATGGCCGAGTCCTACGACGTCGCGATGGCGCCCCATTGCCCGCTCGGCCCCATCGCGCTGGCGTCGTGCATCCAGGTGGACGCGTGTTCGCCGAACGCCCTCATTCAGGAGCAGAGCCTCGACATCCACTACAACGAGACCAGCGACGTCCTCGACTATCTCGCGGACCCGTCGGTCTTCGAGTACCGCGACGGCTACGTCGACATCCCCGATGGGCAGGGGCTCGGCGTCGACATCGACGTCGAGCACGTCCGCGCGAAGGCGGGCGACGTCGACTGGCACAACCCCGTCTGGCGCCACGAGGACGGGAGCGTCGCGGAGTGGTAACGTGCCAGTCGACAGTCACCGCCTCGGGGCTCGCGAGCGCGGACCCGTCGCCCTCACCGCGGCAGCGACGTCGACACCGTCGACGAGGGGGGTGATGCGGGCGTGAGGCCCGACGGGTCGCTGACGCTGCGGGCCGGGGAGACGACGGTCGCGTTCGACGCCGAGGCGTGCACGCTCCGGGTGGAACGCGGCGGCGAGTGCGCGCTCGCCGGGCGGCTCCAGCTTGCCGCGCCCGACGCCGAAGGGCCGACGTTGACGCCCGGGAGCGGCGTCCGCGAGGTGGTGCGCGAGCTCGGTTGGCTCCGGGTGGCGTTCGACGACGCCTGGTCGACGACGGTCGAACTGCGAGCGGTCGAGGGCGCGGTCGACGTGGACGTCGCCGTCCAGAACCCCCGGGACCACGCGGTCGCCGTCGGCGACCCGGCACTCCTCGCCGACGCCGCGGCCGCGTACGGCGGGAACGCGAGCGTCTACTGGCACGGCTACCAGTCCTGGACGCCGACCGCGACGCTCCCCGTCGGCGAGCGCTTCGCGCCGGAGCCGGCGGGGAAGCGCCCGCAGATGCGGGACCTGGCGGCACCCCGGGACGCCTCCCACGGCCTCGTCGGGCTCGTCCCCGATGCGGGGCCGGGGTCGGCGCTGACGCTCGCCGTCCTCGACCACGAGCGGTTCGTGACGCGGTTCGACGTCGACCACGACTCGGACGGCGTCGACCGCGTCACCGCGGTCTGCCCGGGCGACGGGGCGACGCTGTCGCCCGGCGAGCGCCTCGAACTGCCGACGCTCCGGGTCGACGGCACGCGTCCGCTCGGCGACGCGCTCGCGGCGGTCGGCGACGCCGTCGGCGACCGCATGGACGCGACCGTCCCCGAGGACGCGCCGACGGGGTGGTGCTCGTGGTACCACTACTTCGCCGACGTCACCGAAGGCGCCGTCCGCGAGAACCTCGACTCCCTCGACGACTGGGGCGTCCCGGTCGACGTGATCCAGCTCGACGACGGCTATCAGGCCGCGTTCGGTGACTGGACGACCCTCGCCGACGGGTTCGACGACCCCGCGGGGCTGTTCGAGGACGTCGGTGACGCCGGCCACGTCCCGGGGCTGTGGCTCGCGCCGTTCTACGAGGACGGCGAGCCGGTGTCGGCGGCACCCCGGCACGGCCCGATGTACGGGCTGGACGCGACCCACCCCGAGGTCGAGGCGTGGCTCCGGGAGACGTTCGCGACCGTCGTCGACGACTGGGGCGTCGAGTACCTCAAGCTCGACTTCCTGTACGCGGCGGCGCTCCCCGGCAACCGCTTCGACGACGCCGCCACGCGCGCCGAGGCGTACCGGAACGGGCTGGCGACGATCCGGGACGCCGTCGGCGACGACGTGACGATCCTGGGATGTGGCGCGCCGGGGTTCCAGTCCGTCGGCCTCGTCGACGCGATGCGCGTCGGCCCCGACACCGCACCCCACTGGCGGGCGAGCCCGGAGAGCCAGCCAGCCCACGAGAACGCCGTCCGGAACGTCCTCAACCGGCAGTGGGCCCACCGGCGGCTCTGGCTGAACGACCCGGACTGTCAACTCGTCCGCGAGACCACCGACCTGACGCTCGCGGAACGACGGTCGTTCGCCGCCATCGTGGCGCTCCTCGGCGGCACGAACGTCGTCAGCGACCGCGTCGCGGACATCGAACCGTCGGGTCGGCGACTCGTCGAGCGGTCCCTACCGCCCATCGAGCGCGGCGACGTCCACGCGGTCGGCGAGCGCGAGCTCCCGACGCGGGTCGTCGCCGAGCGCGAGGCGGACGGCGGACTCGCGGTCGCGGCCTTCAACTGGGAGGACCACGCACGGACGGTCCGCGTGGACCCGGCCGACCACGGGCTCGACGACGGGCTCGTCTGGGACGCCTGGAACGCGGAACTGGTCGACGGCCCCTTCGAGCGCGAGGTCCCGGCGCACGGCTGCCAGCTCTGTCATCTCGCCCCAGCGGGGGCGCGCCCCCGACTCGTCGGGAGCGACCACCTCGGGAACCTCGCAACCCGGATCGCGCGGAGCGACTGGCGCGACGGCCGCCTCCACGTGACCCTCTCCTGTGAAGGGCCGCGGGCGGTCGCCGTCGCCGTCCCCGGCGACTGGACGTACGACCCGGTCGCCTCCAGTACCGCGAGCGGAGCCGACCGGAGCCACCGGCGGCCGACCCCCGCGACGAGCAGTGCGGACGTCGCGGGCGAATCGCCGGTCGCCGCGACCGGACCGGGCGAACGCGCGGAGACGACCACGGACGGGGCGGTTTCCGTCCGGACGGTCGTTCTCTCGCCCGGCGAGAACCGACTGACGTTCGACCGACCATGACCACACCTAATACCGAGGATTCGACATGAGCATCGGCGTCTGTTACTTCCCCGAACACTGGCCGAGCGACCGCTGGCGCGAGGACGTCGCCGCGATGGCCGACGCCGGCCTGGAGTACGTCCGCATGGCGGAGTTCTCCTGGGGGCGAGTAGAGCCGGAACGCGGGACGTTCGACTTCGAGTGGCTGGACGAAGCCATCGACCTCGTCGCCGAACACGGCATGGCGGCAGTCCTCTGCACGCCGACGGCGACGCCACCGAAGTGGCTGGTCGACGAGCGCCCGAACGTGCGCCAGCGCGACCGCGACGGCACCGTCCGCAACTGGGGGAGCCGGCGGTTCACGTGCTTCAACTCGCCGGCGTACCGCGAGGAGACCGAACGGGTCGTCGAGCGGTTCGCCGAGCGGTACGCGGACGATCCGGCGGTCGCTGGCTGGCAGACCGACAACGAGTACGGCTGCCACGAGACCGTCCGCTGCTACTGCGACGACTGCGCCAACGCGTTCCGCGACTGGTGCCGCGAGCGCTACGGCGACGTCGACGCGTTGAACGACGCGTGGGGGAACGCCTTCTGGAGTCAACAGTACGACTCCTTCGCCGGCATCGACCCGCCGCGGCCGACGCCCGCCGAGAGCCACCCCTCCCGACTGCTCGACTACTATCGGTTCGCGAACGACAGCGTCGTCGACTACAACCGCGAGCAGGTCGAGATCCTGCGCGAGAGGAACGACGACTGGTTCGTCACCCACAACTTCATGGGCGACTTCGGCCGGCTCGACGCGGCCGCGCTCGCACCCGACCTCGACTTCCTCTCGTGGGACTCGTACCCGACCGGGTTCGCCCAGGACCGCCGCCAGGGGCGGGCGTCGGTCGACGAACTCCGCGCCGGCGACCCCGACCAGGTCGGCATGAACCACGACCGCTACCGCGGCGCGCTCCGGGAGCCGTTCTGGGTGATGGAGCAACAGCCCGGGGACGTGAACTGGCCGCCGACCTGTCCCCAACCCGGGGCGGGCGCAATGGCTCTGTGGGCGCACCACGCGGTCGCCCACGGCGCCGACGCCGTGCTGTACTTCCGATGGCGGCGCTGCCGCGGCGGCCAGGAGCAGTACCACGCCGGGCTCCGGAAAGCGGATGGCTCGCCCGACCGCGGCTATCGCGGCGCCGAAACGGCGGCCGACGAGCTGTTCGACCTCGACGCGGTCGACGCGCCGGTCGCGGTCCTCCAGAACACCGAGGACTGCTGGGCGACCCACATCCAGCCACACACGCCCGACTGGGACTACTGGGGCCACCACCGCGCGCACTACGGCGCCGTCCGACGCCACGGCGTCCAGGCCGACCTCGTCCCGCCACCCGGCAGGCCATCGGCTCCCGCGCTCGACGAGTACGCGCTGGTCGTCGCGCCGGCGCTCCACCTTCTCGACGACGACCTCGCCGCGGCGCTCCGCGAGTACGTCGCCGACGGCGGCCACGTCCTCTTCGGCGCTCGAACCGGGTTCAAAGACCGAGCGAACAAGCTCCACGAGACGCCGGCACCGGGGCCGCTCGCCGACGTCGTCGGCGCGACCGTCGACCAGCACGAGAGCCTCCCCGAGGGGGTGCCGACGACGCTCGAGTACGACGGCGACGTCCACGACTACCGGACGTGGGCCGAGTGGCTCGACCCCGACGAGGCGTCGGTCCGCGCGACCTACGACTCGGGCACCGCGGCGGGCCGTCCGGCAGTGACGACGAACGAACACGGCGATGGCCGCGCGACCTACTGTGGCGTCTGGCCCGCGCCCGAGTTCGCGGACGCGCTCGTCCGCGACGAACTCGACGCCGTCGACGTCCGCCGCACCGACCGCCTCCCGGGGGCCGTTCGGGCCGCCGAGCGCGACGGCTACACGTGGGTCACGAACTTCGGGAGCGACCCCGTCGCCGTCGACGCCCCCGGCGACTTCATCGTCGGCGACGACCGCGTCGGCGCGTACGACGTCGCCGTCGTCGGGAGCCCGGTCGACGCCGTCGATATCGCCCCGGCGGACGACGAATAAGGGACGGGACACCCTTTTACGAGCTCCAAGTCGAAAGAGACGACCGTGCTGAATCGTCGGAAGTGGCATGATTTCACGGGTTCACTGCTCGCTTAATGTCGTGATACGCACACATCGAAACGAGTTCACGAAACGCACCGTGTCGAGTTCGCGCACGCATGGCGTCGCCGAGCGTGCGCTTGATCGTCGAAAAAAACGGTCTCATGCGTTGCTCGTTGGCGGTATCGAGGCCCACCGATCCGCGCGTCGTGCGCGTGGTCGATGGGCCGGAACTCGAGACGGTTGATCAGCGGTCTCACGCCGTCTTCGCGGAGCTTTTCGTGCAAATTCATCCAGTCGTGGCCTCTGTCAGCAGCGAGGCTGGCGAGGTGGCCCGCATTGCGGTGGGCGACCTGCCAGCCGATGTGTGTGTCGTGGTCACCATACGAACGCGCAGCAGTCGAATTTGTCAGGCCTGAATACAAATAGTGTGCCCAAAACAGAGACAGCAATGCGGATCGGAACGTAGTATGCAACGAGGGATCGGCGCTGTTCTCGTTTTTCCCGTTCTCACCCTGTCTCGGGAAACTATCAGTTCCGGTCCGCGTCAGAGACAGGAAAGCGACGCCGGGACCGCCCCCTTCAGGGACCTCGCTGATGCTGTACAGCGACGTCGCTGACAACGACGGGAGTGACCCACTGAGTCAGGGTCGCGTCTATCGGCACCGCAGAGAGCAGTCGTTGCTCGGCGTCACGGAGTCACGCCACACTGGTGGCGGCAAGAGCGTGGCGAGCCGTCCGGAGCACCGCCTGATGCGCGGGACCGACATCGTCCTACGGGCGGTCTCAGAACAGTAGGCCCACGAGGACGTACGTCACCGCGCTCACGGCGAGGAGATACGCGCCGACGATGACCGCGGGGACGACGCCGGCGTTTCGCAGTTCGTCGAGGCGGATCTCGAAGCCGAGGCCGGCGAACGCGAGCAGGAACAACGCGTCCGACGCCGTCAGGATCGGGTCGACCGCGCCCGCGGGGATCGCGCCGACGTTCGTCAGCAGGGCGACGAGGACGAACCCGATCAGGAACTTGGGGAAGTCGATCCAGACCTGCCACACCGGGCGGTCGACCGCCTCCGCTGTCCGGCCGGTGTACCTGATCGAGTACCAGACGGCGACGACGCCGATCAGGGCGTTGCGGGCGAGTTTCGTCATCGTCGCCCACCGCCCGGCGACCGAGGAGTGTGCGAACCCGGCGGCCGCGACGGGGCCGGTCGAGAACATCGAGAGGCCGATCCAGACGCCGAACGGGCGCGGCGCGACGTCGAGCAGGCGGCCGACCGCCGGGAACGCGACGAGCGTGACCGCGTCGAACAGGAGGATCGTCGCCGCGGCGTGGGCGATCTGCGACTCGTCGGCGTCGCAGACCGGGGCCACGGCGGCGATGGCCGAGACGCCGCAGACGCTCGACCCCGCCGCCAGCAGCGACCCCATCCGCTCCTCAAGGTCGGCGAGGCGCGAGAGCGCCTGCACGAGCGCCAGGCCGAACGCTACCACCGCGCCGATGAGACCGACGAGCATCGGACCCGCGGCGACTATCGCTTCGACCGAGAGGCTCGCGCCGAGGAGGACGATCCCGGCCTCCAGCAGCGCCGAGTGCTTCGCGACTCCCCGTTCCGCCCACGCGGGGAGTCGGACGGCGTTGGCGATGAGCGCGCCGACGGCGATAGCGAGCACGAGCGGGGTAACGAACGGGATCGCGTCCCCCAGAAAGTACGCCGCGCCGGCGACGGCCGCGAGCAGGAGCAGTCCCGGGACGGACCGACGAGCGCCGGGTATCATGCGTCGTCGGACCGATCGACGGCCGCCGCCCGTCCCCGGCGACGCGGCTGACGGACGACGGCGAGCGTCCGGCGACGCGACTGGCGGTCGTCGGCGAGCGGTATCCGGCCGTCCCGCGGCCCGCGCGGTTCCATGCCTCCTACGAATCGGTCCCCCTCAAAGAGGTTCCCGATCCCGTCGTGTCCTATTCCGCGTCGGGGGACGCCGGTTCGGGTATCCCCTCGCTTACCACCTCGTCGAGCAGTGCACGGGCGTCGCGAAGGCGCTCCGCTCGCTCCGCCGCTGTCGTCTGGATGTCGCGGCGCTCCTCCTTGATCGCCCGTCGGACCGCCGCGATCCGGTCCTCGTCGAGGTCGCGGTCCTCGGGGATCCGCTCGTCGACCCACTCGCCGACGTGGGCCTCCCAGTCCTCGCCGCCGTAGGTGCCCTCCTCGACGCACCAGTCCCAGAACTGTGCGACCTCCTCCCAGAACCCCTCCTCGTTCACGCGGTGGTCCCGGACGAGCGACTTGGCGACCCGTGCGCCGTGCCCCGCGCTGATGACGACCTGATGCGGGTCGCCCGAGAGCCATCCGGCGACGTAGAGGCCGTCCACGTCGGTCCGGCCGGTCGCCTCGTCCGCGTCGACGGGGTGGTCGCCCTCGCCGTGGAACTCGCCGTCTCGGAGGCCCGCCAGATAGTCCGCGTCGTACGCCGTCGCGGCGACGACGTAGTCCGCGCGGAGGGCCGCGCCCTCGTCCCCGTCGTCCCCGTCGGTCCGAACGCGGAACGCACCGTCCTCCCGTTCGACGCGGCGCACGTGGCGGTCGACGACTTCCCCGCCCTCGTAGCGGACGTGCCCCCGAGCGAGCGAGAGGAACGACTCCGGATCGATCCCCAGAAACCCGGGGTAGTTCTCGACGGCGTAACACCGGCGGATCGCCGACACGCCCCGGTCGAGAACCACCGTATCGAGGCCGTATCTCGCCGTGAACACCGCCGCGGCGAGGCCGGACGCGCCACCGCCGACGACCACGACGTCGTAGTCGTCGCTAGCCGGTGCGTCCGTCTTGTCGGTGCGGACCGGAGCCGTCCGTCGCGCCTCAGACATCGCCGGTCACCTCCGTCGCTGCGGGATCGGGGATCGGTCCGTGGTGGGTCGCACTGCGACGGAACCGGGTGGTCAGCTTCGCCATTATGATTTAGGCCAACCTAAAACAATATAGTTGCTACGATGTTCCGGCGCGCTCGGCGCGGTCCGGCGACGGGCGCGTCTCGCGGGCCGATTCGGTTCGCCACGGTTCGTCGCCGGCGGCTCACTCCGTCAGTACGTCGCGTTCGAGAGTCGCGGCGGTCCGTCGGTAGTGGTCGTACGTGTCCGTCGCCCGCGAGCGAACCGCGTCGTCGGTGTCGACGGACGCCTGCAGGACGCCGTTTTCGTCGCGCAACAGCATGTAGACCACGTCGTCCGCGATGGTCACCGCGAGGGGGCTGCCCTCCTCCTTGACCCGGACCGCCACCCGGTCGGTGCCGAGCAGCGCCGCGAGCCCGTCGCGCGGTTCGTCGTCCCCGGCGAGCGCGTCGATGGCCTACGTCGGCGTCTTCGCTGGGTTCGCGGTGATCGGGAGCGAGTCGGTCAACGCCCGCTTGGTCCTCTCGGCCGCGCTCGCACGGGTTCGGGTCGGACCGAGAGGTTACTGCGCGGGGCTCGCGACCTCGCTTTCGTCGTCCACGTATCGGTTCTCCCACTGCTGTCGGTCCTCTATCTCGCGTTCCCCCCGGCCCGTGAGCCGGTACGCGTTCGTCCGCTGATCCTTCTCGCTCTTGTCGACGAGACCCTTATCGACGAGCGTATCGAGATTCGGATACAGTCGTCCGTGGTGTACTTTCTTCTCGTAGTAGCTCTCCATTTCCTCTTTGACCGCCAGCCCGTGGGGGTCCTCTTGCCCGGCGATGACGTACAACAGGTCGCGTTGGAAACCAGTCAGGTCGAACATTTTGAATTATCCTCATCACGAGGTAGCGACACCTTGTTACTTAATAGTCGGGGGAGATGTACGCGGGGCACGGGGAGAAGGGTATTTCCGTCGCTGCGACGTCGCGTCGACAAGGATGGCCGACGACCCCGCACCGTACGACCACGTTCGCGCGACCGACGCGGCGATCCCGGACGGCACCTACCGGGTCGTCGGGGTCACCGACGGCGTCACGCTTCTCCGCGTCGCGGACGCGTCCGGAAACCGGGTTCACGACGGCCGAGTGTTCAGGGTCTCGCGAGCGGACTACGCGGGGTTTCCCGAAGCGGCGAACCCCGACGGGGAGAGCGTCCTCCGCAGATGGGGGTTGGTCGGCCTCGCCGCGGCCCTCTTTCTCGTCAGCCTCTCGTCGGACGCGACGAGCGCGCTCGGGGTCTCCCAGTCGGCGCTCAGGAACGCGGTCGTCGCGCTCGTCGTCGCCGACCTGGTCCTCCGGCTACGATGAGTCCGGTCGCGTCGGCGCAGGTTCCGGGCTGGCGGTCGGTCCGCTGACCCGGCGGTAGCGTCTCCGCTCCCGCCTCGATCTCGTCTATTTAAGTCGATGAGGCCGCAATGAACGGTAACGAATGGATAGCGCCACGGGGAGAACGGGTACGAAGCCTTCGACGGACTACGAGATCATCGTCGTCGGCGGCGGCGTCGCGGGGTGTTTCGCGGCCGCGACCGCGGCCGACGCGGGCGCTGAGGTTCTCCAGATAGAGCGGAAATCGGCGGAGAACGCCGGGCACATCGCCTGTGGCGACGCGATGAAGAGCCCGACCGACTCGAAGCGCTACCCCGGGCCGATCGACATGGTCGCTATCGCGGGGAACGACGATATCCTCGTGGACGAGAACATCGACCAGATCGAGTGGTGGGACGAGGAGATCGGGGTCCGGAAGGTCCTGCCGTACGACAGCGGCAGCAACGTCATCGACAGATACGAGTTCGGACAGGCCCTCCTCCGACAGACCGCGGACCTCGGCGTCGAACAGCGGTTCGCCACCGTGGTCAACGACGTGCTTCAAGACGATCAGGTCGAGGGCGTTCGGGCCGTCAGGGACGGCGAGACTTCGACGACCTCGCCGCCGACCCCGAGACCAGTTTCGAGGAACCGCACTACCAGCAGTTCGGCTCCGCGTACCGGGAGGTGTTACTGACCCCCGACGACGTTCCCTACGACAACGCGCTGGTCGGGAAACCGCTGGAGGAGATGGGCTACGTCTGGTACTTCCCGCGGACCTCGACGGAGATCAACGTCGGACTCGGGTTCCAGATGAACAAGGAACCGGTCCCGCTCGTCGACAGGCTCCGGGAGGACGTGAGCGGACGCCCCGAGTTCGACGGCGCGGAACTCGCCGAGATCAACGGCGAGGCGGACAAACTCGGCGCGGCGCTCGGGCTGCGCCGACCGCTCGACTCGATGGTCGCGCCGGGCTACGTCACGGTCGGGTGCAACGCGGGGACCACGCATCCGGTCTCCGGGAAGGGGATCAGAGGGGCGGCCGTGACCGGGTACTCGGCCGGGAAGTACGGCGCGAAGGCGGTCCACGGGGACGAGGACGGCTTCATCTCCGAGGCGGACCTCTGGGACCACAACTACTTCGTCTACGCGGAGCACGGCCTCGGGACGCGGATCGCTTCCAAGGACCCGTACAACATCGCCGCGTCGGAGGCCGGGATGGCGAACGTCAGGGCCGCCGTCGCCCTGTTGCCCGAGGCTGAGATCACCGACGTCGTCTCCTCCGAGGAGGACTCGTTCGGCGTTCGAAACGTCGCGAACCTCGCGAGCGGCGTCGTGAAAAACGCCTGGAGCCTGTTCAGGGACGACAGGTTCGACGAACTCGACACCTCGAAGCGGGAGGTGCTGGAGACGCTCGCGGACTTCATCGCGACGCGGCGTTACGCCGACCAGCTCGAGCACCAGTACGCGAACTACCCCGACGACCGCGACGAGTTCTTCCGCTGGCGCGACGAGCGCGACGCGCTGGACGCCCAACTGAACGACCGACTGGGCGTCTCGGGAGCCGAGACGAAGTACTGACCGAGGGCGGCACGACTGCTTCTCGCGTCTCTCTCGGGCGAGTTACGCGCTACGCCCGCTCGCGGCGAACGGATCGGGCAAGAGCACCCTCCAACTCGCGCTCGGCGGGCTCGTCGAGCCGACCGCGGGGACGGTAGAGTGCTTCGGCGAGACGACGACCCGAGCGGTCAGAGAGCGATGGGCGTGCCGCTTCAGGACCCGGCGAGTTCGACCTGAGTCCGGCGGCATCGATAAACCGCTGTTTTTCCTGTCGATCGTAGTGACGAACCTCTTCCGGACGGCGTACAACCTCGCGGACACGTTCTGGCCGGGCCAGTACGGCACGGACGCGCTGGCCGCCATCAGCTTCGCCTTTCCGAGGCCCTCGCCTCAGTCCTCTTCGGCGGCGTAGGGTATCCTCTTCGTCCGCGACTTCCTCTCGCTGCTGGGTGCCTCCGCGGACGTGTTGCCGGTGAGTGACCGATCCGTCCGCCGGATGCCGTGTGCTGCTCCGTTTCCACCGACCCGGGCGCTCGGCGACCCAACTAGCAACCGTTTTGAGGCTGTCTCGCCCGCAGTACGGGTATGCACGAGATCACGAACAGCGGCTGGGTGGAGGTCATTACCGGTTGCATGTTCTCCGGGAAGACCGAGGAACTCCTCCGTCGACTCCGCAGGGCCGAAATCGCTAATCAGGAGGTCGCGACGTTCAAGCCCGCGGTCGACGACCGCTACGGCGAGGCGACCGTCGGCACGCACAACGGCCGCGAGTGGGAGGCCACCGTGGTGGACCCCGAAACGGAACTGTGGGAGGTCCCCGACCAGCTAAACGGCGAGGAGGTCGTCGCGTTCGACGAGGCCAACTTCTTCACCGATGAACTCGTCGACCTCTGCGAGTTTCTGGCGGCCGACGACCGTCGAGTCATCGTCTCGGGGACCGACCAGACGTTCCGAGCGGAACCGTTCGAACCGCTCCCGCGGCTCATCGCCCTCGCCGAGTACGTCGACAAGTACCAGGCCATTTGCGCCCAGTGCGGCGAACCCGCGACCCGCAATCAGCGGCTCATCGGCGGCGAACCCGCCCACGTGGAGGACCCGACGATCATGGTCGGGGCCGAGGAGTCCTACGAGGCGCGCTGTCGGGACTGTCACACGCTCCGCACGGACTGACGCGGCGAGATGCGAAGCATCGCGTCGGGCAAAACCCCTACCGCTGGCCGCGCAGGTCGAGACACGACGCTCGATGTCGAGACGCCAGACCCGCCGACGCTTGCGGAGCGCGGAACCCGGGCGACTGCGACGCTATCGACGAACCGGAGGACGCCGGCGACGACTACCGCCGCGAGGCGCTCGCGGAGTTTCTCGATGAGGCGGTGTGGGCTGCCCACGACTGGGCCGACTGCACCTCCCTGACGGAGGCCGAGTTCCGGGCCGTCCTCGACGCGGACCTCGTCGACGGGTTCGGCTTCTACTGGACCCCCTCGGCCGAGGGCGTGGGCCACCGCGCGCCGGCGGTTCCAACGGACCTATCGGCCTCCCCCGACCGGGACGACGTCCGCGGGACCGAGGTGGAACTGGACGACCTCGGCCGCACCGTGAGCGAGGTGCTGGAGAACGACTGCGTCGGCCGCAGCAGCGAGGCGTTCGGCTACGACTGGGAGTGACGCGGGGCCACCGGTAACACCGACTCCCGCTCGAACCGCAGGTCCACGTCGCCTTCGATCCCGAGGAGGTCCGCGACGGTCGGGGCGACGGAGCGCGCGTCGACCGCCGGCCGTGCGACCCGCCGACCTTCGAGGGGTCGAGCGAGACTAGTCCCGACTCGCCGACGAACAGTTCACAGGGGTCGAAGCCGGGCTTGGCGTGGATGTCCATGTCCGTCGCGTACGGCGGGGCGTTCGTGTCGTCCGTCCACCAGTAGTACTGGAACCAGGCGTCGCGGTCGGCGACGAGGACGAGGTCGCCCGCGTTCGGGTGGTCGACCCCCTGCGTCCGCTTGCCGGCCGCGTCGAGCATCTCGTCGACGCCGTCCAGCGGTTCGAGCGCGTCGCGGGCGTCCGTCAGCGCGTCGTCGTCGGCGTAGACGTGTGCGACCTGGTGGTCGACCATCGCGAACGCCGCCGACAGATCGAGGTCGACATCGCCGCCGTCGTCGGTCGCGAGCAGGCCGGCGTCGCGGAGCGCGCGGTTCGGGAAGACGGGCGTATCGACTCCGTGGAAGGCGTACTCGCTGCACACCGCGACCGCCGTCTCGTCCCAGCGGTCGTCCGCCCGGAGCGCATCGAGGAACTCCCTCAGCAGGTCGTCGACGGTTTCGAGGGCCGATTCGAAGGCGTCGGACCCGGGACCGTCGCGCAGGCCGGCGTAGTCCAGATGCGGGAGGTACACCCAGAGGAGGTCGGGGTCGTACCGCTCGACGCTCTCGCGGGCGGCGTCGAGGATCCAGTCGGTGCTCTCCTCGTCCGCGCCGGGACCCCAGTAGCGATGTAGCGGGAAGTGGCCGCACTCCTCGCGGAGGTCGTCGTAGAACCCGTCCGGGTTCGACCAGCAGTCCATCTCGATCAGTTCGTTCCCCTCGTCCTCTATCGGCGACGGCGTCACTGCCACGTCCGCCGACGATCCGATCAGGTGCTGGAAGAAGAGCGCGCCCGCAGTCAGGTCCGTCTCCGCCGCCGCCTCCCAGATGCGCGTCCGGTCGCTACGGTCGCGTTCCCAGAAGGCGGCCTCGTCGCTCTCGCGGTCGTACTCGCCGCTGGCCACGTCGCCGTGGCTCCGCGGCGACTGTCCCGCCGCGAGCGTCGTCTGCGCCGGGACCGTCAGCGCGGGGAACTGGGGGCGGAGGTCCGTCGCGGTCCCGCCGAGGAGGTCGCGAAGGGTCGGCATCGCATCGAGGTGCGTCGTTTCGAGGCCCACCACGTCGAGGACGACGACGCGGTCCGCCTCGCCCGATCCGTCGGTCGGTCCGCTGTCCGGTCGTGAAGTCACGGTGTCCGGGTGGACACACGTCGCCGCGTTTGTTATCCGCCGTATACTGTCTTTCAGGGGCCGCATACCGGACTTCTCATCTAGACATCAGCGTTGATATTTCATTACACTGGGTATAACAAAGGCGGCTTTCGCCACAGATCGACCCATGCGGATAATCGACCCACACATGCACATGGTGTCGCGCTCCGCGGACGACTACGAGCGCGCGCGGCGGGCCGGCATCGAGTGCTGCATCGAACCGGCGTTCTGGAGCGGGACGGACAAACGGCACGCGGAGTCGTTTTTCGACTACTTCGAGCACATTATCGACTTCGAGACCGACCGCGCCGAGCGGACGGCCGGCGTCGACCACTACGCCACGGTCGGGCTGGAGCCGAAGGAGGCGAACTACCGCGAGATGGCCGAGCGCGTCCTCGAACGACTCCCGGAGTACCTCGACCGCGAGAACGTCGTCGGCGTCGGCGAGATCGGTCTGGACCAGGGGACGGAGGCCGAGGAGTGGGCGTTCCGCGAGCAGTTGCGGATGGCCGAGGAGCGCGAACTGCCCGTCATCGTCCACACGCCCCACACCAACAAGCCCGAGGGCACCGAGCGCCTCGTCGAGATGATCCAGGAGGAAGACGTCACGGAGGAGCGGATCGTCATCGACCACAACACGGCCGAGACGGTCGACATCTCCCTCCGGACCGACTGCTGGACCGGCTTCACGCTGTACCCCGGCAAGATCCCGGCGGAGGAAGCCATCGACCTGCTGGAGGAGTACGGCACGGACGAGATGATCTTCAACAGCGCCGCGGACTGGGACCCCTCGGACCCGCTCGCGGTGCCCAAAGCGCGCGACGAGATGCTCGAGAGGGGATGGGACCGCGAGGAGGTCCGCAAGGTCGTCTTCGAGAACCCGTACCGGTTCTTCGACCGCTCGCCGAACTTCGACTACGAGCCATGAAGTTCGGCTTCTCCAGCAACGCGTTCCGCGAGTACGACCTCGGCGAGGCGATCGAGGTCCTCGCCGACGCGGGCTACGACGGCGTCGAACTCCTGCTCGACGAACCGCACCTCTACCCCTCGGAGGCCGACGAGGACGAGATACGGGAAGTCAGGGACGCCCTCGACGAGCACGACCTCGCCGTCAGCAACTGCAACGCGTTCATGTTGACGGCCATCGAGAGCATCCATCACCCGTCGTTCGTCGAACCCGGCGCGTCCTATCGCCGCCGCCGGATCGAGTACACCAAGGACGCCCTCGACGTCGCCGCGGCGCTGGACGTGCCGCACATCTCCGTCGAGCCCGGCGGACCGGTCCCGGACGGCAAGTCGCGGGCGTGGGCGACGGAGACGTTCCTCGACGGCCTCCGCGAGGTCGCCGCGAAGGCAGAGTCGGTCGGCGTCGACGTGCTCGTCGAACCCGAACCCGACCTCCTGATAGAGACCCCCGAGCAGTTCCTCGACCTCGTCGAGCGCGCGGACTCGCCGCGGGTCAAGTGCAACTTCGACGCCGGGCACTTCTTCTGCGTCGGCGAGGACCCCCCGGAACTCGTCGAGATGCTCGGCGAGTACTCCGAACACTATCACATCGAGGACATCCCCGGCGACCGGACCCACGAGCACACGCAGCTCGGCGAGGGCGCGATGGACGTGGACGGCTTTCTGACCGCGCTGGAAGACAGCGGCTACGACGGGTTCGTCACCGTCGAACTGTACCCGTATCAGGAGACCGCCGCCGAGACGGCGCGAGAGGCGATGCGGTACCTCGAAGCGCACGGGTGGGCGTAGATGGGCGGGGCGGCGACCGCGAGGCGGCGGCCGTCGCTGTCGGCGGTCGCCGCGCTCGTCCGCGTGCCGAACCTCTTCACCGCGCCGCCGGACGTGGTCCTCGGCGCGGCGCTCGCCGCGGGCGCGGGGTCGACGGTGTCGCCGCGGTCGGTCGCGGGCCTGTGTCTCGCGTCCGTCTCCCTCTACGCGGGGGGGACGGCGCTCAACGACGCGTTCGACGCGCCGGCGGACGCGACAGCGCGACCCGAGCGCCCGATCCCGTCCGGCGAAGTTTCGCGCCGGACTGGCTTCGGCCTCGGTGCGCTGTTTCTGGTCATCGGCGTCGCGGCGGCCGGCGCGACTGCCGGCATCGCCGCGGGCGCGGTCGCGGCGGCCACCGCCGTCGGGATACTTCTGTACGACGGCGCACTGAAAGGCGGCACGCTCGGGTTCCTCGCGATGGGTGCCGTCCGCGGGCTGAACGTCGCGCTTGGGGCCACCGCCGGTGGTGGGGGGGTCTCCCCGAGATGGCTCTTCCCCGCGGCCGCGGTCGCCGCGTACGTCGCCGCGGTGACGTTCATGGCGGCGGGCGAGACCGGAGACGGGGACCGCTACTCGGTCGCCGTCGCGGCCGGGAGCGCGGTCGCTATCGCGCTCGGGGCCGCTGTCCACCTCGGTCTCGCGCGCGCCGGCCCGGCCGCGGCGGCCGCCGGACTCGTCCTCGCCGGCGGGTTTCTGCTCTGGACCGGGTCCGCGCTCCGCGCGGCCTACGCGGACCCGGAACCGGCGACGGTCGGCCCGGCCGTGGGCACGTGCGTCCTCGGACTCGTCGCGATAGACGCCGCCTACGCCGCTGCGACGGGACTCGTGTGGGCCGGCGCGGCCGTCGGGTTCGTCGTTCCGGCGTTCGCCCTCTCGCGGACGTTCGAGGTGACGTGACCGCCGGGTTCGGACCGGTCGCCCGACACTCGTGCGTTTGACGGGCCGCTACCGACCGGGGCCGGCGGTACCGAGGCCGACGGTGGTACCGAGAGAAGTCCGGAACAGGTCGGCCGTCACTCGGGTCCGTCGACTCGCGTGATTTCGTAGGCCTGTCCGCGGAATCGGAACCGTCGGCTATCGCCCTCCTCTCTGAGGCTGTTGAAACCGCGCTCGTCGCTACGGACGACGACTCGGTCGACGTCCGACTCCATGGCCGCGAGCGCGTTCCGAACCCCATCGTCGCCCCCGCCGAACCGACGGGCACCCATCACTTGCTCGGCTATGATCCGCCCGTCCGCCGTCTCGGTCCGCGTCAGGGTGAACGTCGCATCGGATGGACGTTCGCCGTCGCCGTAGCTCTCGGTCGTGACTGTAACGATATCCCCCTCCCGCTCGATGGTGGCACTATCGCTCACCGCCAGCGACACCGGCTCTCCGACGAGTTCGATCAGCGCGGCGCTCTCGTCGGCGGGATGCCCGTAGCCGGCGACCACCGCGTACTCGCCGTCGCCCAGATACCCCCGCGTGAGGCCGCCGCTCCGGCGACTGTCACCACAGGGGACGGCTTCGCCGTTGAACGCTCTGAGCGACCACCTCTTCGTCGCGCCGGCGAAGAGTCCGCGACAATCGGCCGTGTGGACGCGAGGTGCGACGTGGAACCACTGGCCGTCGACGAGCTTGTAGAGGTTCCAGTGACCGCACCGCAGCGTCTCGCGGCTGTGGTTCACCGTCTCGAACGATACCGACCCGTCGAGTTCGAGTCGTTCCGCGGAGGGACGGACGAACGCGGTTGTCGTCCGGTCGGCGTCGTGATACCACTGGACCGTCTTCTCACCGTCGAACTCGGGGAGCGAACGACCTCCGAACCGCGATCCCTCCTCCGGACCGGGGCTGTTCGTGTCCCAGACGGCGACGTTGACAGTCCGGTCGTCCCCGCGGAACTCGTACGTCCCCGTCGGCCGCCCCGGCAGCCCCGGCTCTCCGACGAGAACGCACTCCAGATCGATGCGTTCGCCCGGGTCCAGACGCACCGTTTCGGCCGTCCACGGTCCGACCTCCGAGACGCGCCAGTAACCGCCGTCGTCACGAACGACCTCCGGAACCGTCTCCGCGAGGTCGTTGTGCTCGGTCGGTGCGAAGTGGAGGCGCGCTTCGTGGGTGTGGTCCGCGGGCGTTCGACTGTGCACTCGGCCCACGGCGGGGATCCACTCCGCCCGAAACGTGTTCTCGAAGTCGTTACCGTTCTCGAACCAGCCGCGCAACCTCGCGGGGTGGTCGGCCGTCGCGGTTCGGTCGAACTGGAGAGCGACGCGGCCGCCGTCGTCGGTTCGCCACGTCGTCGGTCGGAACGCGTACGTCCGCGGCCCGGTTTCGAGTTCGACGATACTCACCCGTCCCTGCGGGTCGTCGTCCGGGGGTTTCGTAGTCGTCTCAGGGGTCGTCTGTGTGGTCGTGTGGTTGGTTTCTCCGCTCGTCCGGTCACCACCGCTGTGGGACGATGCACATCCCGCTAAGCCGGCCGCCCCGACAGTCAGTGACCTGAGGAGAGCACGTCGGCGCATGTGTACCCGTCTCTCGGTCGTAGTAAATCCTTTCCGAAGGCTCAAACGACTGTTTCAGCCATCCTCGGAGCGGTCTCGCTCGGCCTGAACGATCCGACACATGGTGTCTCGATTCTTCCCGATGGTTCCCTGACGCGAGCGTTCCGTTCGCGAAACCGAACCCCGAACGTCGGTCGTCCCTCTGAGCATCCTTTATGCGTGAAGACCGGCTGCTGTCTGCGGACCATCCTTCGGTCGAGATTCGGGTTCCGTTCGACGGTGGCACCCATCGACTGGCAGTTCCGCCGGAAACGACCCGGTTCTACTGGGGCGCTGTCGGGGTCGGCACCGCGAACGACCCGCCCGCCGCCGTCGCTTCGAAGCGAGGCATCTCACCGTCGACGCTCCTCGACGAGACTCGCGACCGCGTCGACTGCTCGCTCGCGGTCGATGGCGATGCCGAACCGCTTCTGACGGAGAGCCGTCGTGCTGACGGCCGCCGTGAGCGGGCGTTCTGGACGGCGACCGATCCGGATACATCACCGCTGACGGCGACTGTGACGCTCTCTACGTCGGGAGCGGTCCCGACTGTTGGCGACGAGGAGGGCGCGCTCCGGACCGCCGACGGGGCAGTGATCCAGCGGGATGAATCGATCACGACTGGGTTGCGACTCGTCCCGGCGTCGACATCGTGTTCACTGCGGACGGATGGACTGTGGGGCCGACACGACGTTTACGTCCCTCGGTCAGGATCCGTCTAATAGGTTTCCTATCCGTTATTTCGTGTATCACGACTCGCGAACTGTCGTCCCGTGAGTGCCGACCGGGGACCGCCAGGATACGTTCCGAGACCGGTCCGAAAAACGGGTCTCACGGCCCAGTCCTGCCGAGACAGGTCGATCCGCTCTCCCGGTCCCGTTCACCGGCAATTCGCGGCGTTCGGCAGAGCGCTCGCTCCCTGCGTCGCCGTCGTATGCGCCTCCTAATCGGCCACGGGCCGCTCCGTGTGGGGCCGCCCGCGGTCGAGCGGACCGCCCCCGAGTCGCGACACGCGGTCGCGTCGTAGGCGGCGTATAGTTTACCATCTCCGCCTCCCAGATAGCGTCGATCATGTCCGCATGCGTAGATCTCGCGTTTTCGACCAATGCGTACACGAAGTACGGCCTCGACGAGGCCGTCAGGCGGATCACCGCCCACGGCTACGACGGCGTCGAACTGCTCTGTGACGACCCGCACGGCTACTTCCCGTCGTTCGACGCGGACGACCGTCGGGCGCTGCTCGATGCGCTCGACGAGACGGGGATCGCCGTCTCCAACGTGAACGCGAACACCGCAACGGGGTACTACGACGACGCTCCGCCCTCCGCCTTCTTCGACCCCAGCATCGTCACGGCCGACGAGGAGGAGCGACGGTGGCGCGTCGAGTACACGAAGCGAGCGATCGACCTCGCCGACACCGTCGACTCGCCGGCCGTCAGCGTCGCGACCGGTCGCCCGCTGCCGGGAACGCCGCCCGCGGAGGCCCACGAGTACCTCCGCGAGTCGCTCCACGAGATCCTCGACTACGCCGAACCGCGGGGCGTCGATATCGGTATCGAGTTCGAACCGGGACTGCTCGTCGGGTGCACCGACGAGGCGCTCGACCTGATCGACGACCTCGGCCGTTCCTCGCTCGGGATCAACCTGGACCTCGGCCACGTCGCGGTCGACGGCGAGGACCTCGCCGAGACCATCCGCCGCTCCGCTCGGCACATCACCGGCCTCCACGTCGAGGACGTTCCCGGCGGCCGCGGCGGCAAGCACTACCACCTCGTTCCGGGCGACGGCGACCTCGATTTCTCCGCCGTCTTCGACGCGCTCGCCGAGGTCGGGTACGACGGCTTCGCCACCGTCGAACTGTACACCTATCCGGACGAACCGGACGCCGCCGCGAGACGCTCGCACGAAGCGCTCGCGGAGTACGTATGAATCGCTGTGCGGTCTGCGGCGGCCGCGTTCAGTCCGCCGAGCGGATCGCGACCGAACACCGCGCGGTTCGGTACGAGTTCTGCTCCGACGAACACCGTGCCGAGTTCGAGGCGATGCCCGAGGTGTTCGCCACGGGACCGCCCTGAGTACTTTTGTCCGTACAGTGCTACCGTGCAGTGTAACTGCTCAGTGTAACCAGAAACCCGCAAGCAAGGAGCCGAATGTGAGACCACACTAAGGCCGACCGACCGTCGCCATCGATCCGGGCGTCGCCGACGCTCCGACGGCGTACCGGCAGTTCCTCCGAGAGAACGGCTGGCGGCTCTCCGACGTGTCGTTGGCAGTGATCACCCACGCCGACCACTACGGCGACAACGGCGAACGGCGCGAGCGCGCGCCGTCGGTCACGCTCGCCGCTCACGAGGCGGACGCCGCGCTGCTCGAGAGCGTCGACCGGATCATGCGCGAGCGATACGGGATGTTCGGGAACGACCACGGGATACTCTACGACGAGGAGGTCAGGGAGTGGCTGACCGGGATGACGAATCCGGTCGAACCCGTGGACCTCCGCCTCCGCAGCGGCGAGCGGGTGGCACTCGGCGACCGCGACCTCCCCGTCCTGCACACGCTCAGTCACACTCGGGGGCACATCGCGCCTTACGACCCAGCGTACGACGTGGTGACCGGCAGCGACGCGTTCTTCGGCCGCGGGGTGTTCACGGTCGGCGGTGACTACGTCCAGCCACCGCCGTACTACCTGTACCCGAGTACGAGAACGCGGTCGAACCGATCCGGGCTCTCGCCCGACGCGCTCTCGCCCATGCATTACGGGGTGTTCGGGGGCGACGACGTGGAGCGGTTCGGTACCGAGTCGCTCGACCTCGATCTCCCCTCGGTCGATCACGGGCCGACGGCCGCCATCGTCGCGCTCAAGTTGGGGTGCATGCCGCTGCTCGCGCGGCTCGTCTTCTCCCTGCTCGCGGTCGATCCGGCGACGTTTACCGTCAGCGTAGTGATGCTGGGGACGCCGACCGCAGTACCGACGTGCGTCTTCGCGCGCGAACTCGGCGGCGACGAGGAGCGCGCGTCGCTGAACGTGTTCGTGACGACGGTCGCCGCCGTCGGGACGCTAGTTTCTCCCGATCGAACTCGTCGGTTGAACACGGCGGCGAGAGAACTCCGCGAACGGGTTCCGGTCACTCGGAGGCTATTAGCGGGCACGCCACACACCGTTATCGATTAGTTCGACCGGGCCGGCGGCAGCAGGTATTGCCGGCAGATAAACGGCCATATCGGCCCCTGAGACGCGTACAAACGCCATATCGAGGGATCGTCGGAACAAATCGATAGTGGTGTGTCTCCGAGGAACCTCTTGATGGAGCCGGCCTGCCGGACGACACCTGCCAGTCGGCGTTCCCCTCCCCCTGAAGTAATTATTTTATACTTCCGAACTTCCATAGTTCGGTACAGCGTCAACCCCGCGTATGGCCTCCACGACGTTCGACTGCACGTGCGGCGCGACCCTGTGGTTCAAGCATGTCCTGTCGAAGGAACAGGACGTGCCGTACCCGACGTGGAAGTGCAGGCAATGTGGCACCCCGATCCCGGCCTGGACCCTCCGATATTACGACTGTAGAAGTGTAAACTGTACGTGGCGGGCGACATCTTCTTACCGACGCCACCCTCGTTACAGTTGTAGTGTTGTAATATTTCGTGGCCGAGCCGGTAACGATCCGTGGTATTAAGAATATTTTATGTAATTTTGAGATCGTATTACACCTTACTCTGGATTCTGTCATAGGACGTCAATAGAGCCTGCACGGGCATTATCACAAACAAATGCTGTCTCAAATATGTCTGTACACTCTTACTATTCCTCACGTATATGATGTTTTTAATATGTTTTCACCGCGCTTCGGTACTGTTGTTTCACATGATAAGGTATGAAAGTATGAAAAGTAAATATCTATATATAATCGAGGATGCTGTGGAACCGCGAGGATATCGCTGCCCCGGGTCCGATACACTCTCGAAACGACGACTCAGGTATCCGTCGGATTCGCGAATCGGATGTTCTCAACCGTGATCCGTTCGGCGGCGACGTCTTCAAACACTGCGCCCCAACCGCCGACCGTGAACGTCCCGTCCGGGGTGGTGACGGCCATCGCCGCTTCCCCGCCCAGTTCCTCGTACGACGGCACCTCGTTGCGGTACCGGCCGGGGTAGATGAGTTCGGAGACGGTGCCGGAGACGGAGCGCTCCGCGTTCGACGCGGGGTCCCACCCCTCGACGGTTACCGCGACGGCCGCGCCGTCGAGGAACAGCGGGGCGGCGTCGCGGATGAACCCCTGGATGTTCACGTAGTCGACCGGCGGATCGTGGCTGGGCTGGATCGGCTCCCAGATGGCCCAGAGGCACGTCTGGAAGAACCAGTGGAAGATAAAGGAGAGGATCGCGTCGTCGAAAACGAGGCCGAACGGCTCGCTCGCGCGGCTGTTCGGAGTGTAACACGTCTTGGTGTGGTCGATGACGGCGAGGAACGGGCCGGGGATGTAGCACGCGCGGACCCCCGAGGCGTACTGACCGAGGTCCTCGTCGAACAGGTCGGCGGGGTCGCGCGGGCAGTCGACGGACACCTTCACCACGACGCCGCGTTCGCGCGCCTCCTTCAGAACGGGCTTCAGGCGCTCGAACTGGTCGATCTGGCAGGCGACTTCGACGCCGGTCTCGGCCTCGCGGATCTGCTCCTCGGCGCGACCGAGCACAGTGTCGTCGCTCTTGAACACGGTCATGTGGTGGTCGCTCATCGCCGGCCGCTGCCAGCGTTTCTCTATCTCGTCCGCCGCCTCGACGAGGAGGTTCCCCCGCTCGCGGAAGTCCTCCAGTACGTCCTGTGGGTCCACGGGGCGCGCGTGCAGGGTGTCCTGCTCGAACGTCTCGATGTAGCCCTTGTCCTCCAGGGTCCGGAGGACGTCGTAGATCTTCGAGGTCGGGACCGACGAGTAGCTCGCGACCTCCGTCGCGGACGCCATGCCTCGATGCAGAAGCGTGAGATACGCGTCGGTTTGGTAGGCGGTCAACCCGCCTTCCTCCAGCGCTTCCCGGAGCGTGTCCCGATCCATAGGGCAGTGTGAGAGGTACGATCGGATAACGATTCCCCCGGGGCGGGCGTGCGACTACCGTTCGGGGAGGTCGACGGTCGTCGACGCCCCGTCGACGTCGATGCGGTAGGTGCCACTTTCGACCACGTGGCCCTCACGCGGTTTGTAGCACCCGAACGTGCTCGCCGGCACCCGGACCGTCACTGCGGCCATCTCGCCGGGCGCGAGGGTGACCCGGTTGAACCCAACGGGCGACCGGACGGAACGTACCCGCGACGCGGTCTGTTGCCGCGCGTACACCTGCACGGTCTCCATGCCTTCGCGCTCCCCGACGTTCGAGACATCGACTGACACGGTCACTGCGTCCGCATCGCCGTCGTACGTCGCCGAGAACCCGTCCGTCTCGAAGTCGGTGTAACTCGGGCCGTGCCCGAACGGGTAAAGCAGGTCGTACGAGTCGGGGTGTCCGTCGTCGCCGATCGGGTGCGGGTGGACGATGTGGTCGAACGTCTGTGGCAGGTCGTCGGCCGACTTCGGGACCGTCACCGGGAGCCGACCGCTGGTGTCGTTGTCGCCGAACAGCGTTTCGGCGACCGCGGCTCCGTTCCGTACCGGGGAAGTAAGCCAGCAGGAGAGCGGGGACGTCGCCGGCCGTCCAGTCGACCGTCAGCGGTCGCCCCGTCACGAGCACGCCGACCACGGGCGTCCCGTCTCGTGGACCCGTCGAACGAGGTCCCACTGGGCCGCCTCGCGGGCTTGTCGGACCGCGTCGGCGTGGTCGACCGCCGTCCCGCGGGCCTCGTGGAGGTGGCGGATACCGTTCCGGTCCGAGACGACGTGGCCGTCGAAGCCGGGATCGTCCCGGAAAGCGCCACCGCGGAGCCGTGCGATGGTTCGCCGTTGACGGAGTTGTACGACGGCATCACCGAGGCCGCGCCGGCGTCGAGCGCCCGCTCGAACGGGGGAACGAACGTGTTCCGGAGCTTGTACTCGGAGACGTCGACGGGCGCGGCGTCCTCGCCCCGCTCCGGCTCGCCGTACGCGGGAAGTGCTTGGTCGTCACGACCACGCCGCTCGGGTCGCCGATGCCGCCGCCCTGATAGCCGCGGACCTTCGCGGCCGCGAACGCGCCGACGAGGTGGGGGCTCTCGTCGAAGGTCTCGAAGACGCGACCCCAGCGGGGGTCACGAGCCACGTCGACCGTCGGTCCGTAGTTCCGGTGCGCGCCGGTCGCGCGGACCTCGCGCGCCGTCACGCTGGCGGCCCGCTCGACCGCGCCGGTGTCCGACGTCGCGGCCGCCCCGAGCCCGTTCGGGAACGCCGTCGCGGCGGTCGCGTAGGCGTGACCGTGGACGGCGTCGACGTTCAGGAGGGGCGGCACGCCGAGGCGCGTCTCTTCGCGGGCGTAGCGCTGGAGTTCGTTCGCGACGTCGACTGCCTCGTCCGGGCCGCCGTCAGGGTCCTGCCCCACCAGAACGGGGCGACGATTCCGACCTTTGCGTCGTCGATAGCGGCCTTCAGGTCATCGAGTCGTGGGGCTGGCGGAGGACCCCGCCCTACGTCCCGGTCACCTGACCGGCCCTCTCCCCACCTTTCCCGGCTCGCGCTCGACGCCCGCGCTACCGCCCGCCAACGCCACTTTTATCTCGCTCGGGCCGACTCGTCGTGGTATGGTTCGCACAGCCATCCAGCTCTACTCGCTGCGATCGATCGACGAACCGCTCCCGGCCGTCCTGGACCTCGTCGGCGAGACGTCGTTCGACGGCGTCGAGTTCGCGCACCGCGTCCGGGACGCCGACACCGAAGCCGTGCTCGACGCGCTCGACCGCAACGACCTCGCGCCCGCCGCCGCCCACGTCGGTCTGGACGCGCTGGAGGACCACTACGGGGAGACGACCGCCCTGTACGACCGCCTCGGCTGCGACGCGCTCGTCGTCCCGTGGCTCGACCCGGAGCACTTCGAGAGCGAGGCGGCGGTGGCGGACGCGGCCGGTCGGCTCGCCGCCGTCGCGAGCGACCTCGCGGACGACGGGTTCGACCTCCGGTACCACAACCACGACCAGGAGTTCGTCCCGCTCGGCGACGGCACCGCGATGGACGAACTGCTCGCGAGCGTCGACGACCTCGGCTTCGAGATCGACCTCGGCTGGGCGCGCGCCGCCGGGGCCGACCCGACCGCACTGGTCGAGCGGTACGCCGGCCGGATCTCCCACGCCCACTTCGCCGACGCCGACGCGGAGACGATGGCCTGCGTCGAACTCGGAGATGGCGACCTCGACCTCGAGGCCTGCGTCGACGCCGTGCGCGCCGCCGATGTCGAGTGGTACGTCTACGAGCACGACGAACCGGGTGACCCCCGCTCGTCGCTGAGACACGGGGCCGAGACGCTCGATTCGTTCCGATAAGCAGCCCGCTCGGCTACTCTTCGACCGGTGCGGGGTCGAGAGCGCCGGAGTCGACCATCTCCTCCAGGGGGTTCCCCTCGATCTCCAGCGGGAGGCCGACGCGGCCCCGCTTGCGGACCGACTCGTAGCCGCCGAAGAGGACCTCTGCCGTGTTGAGTCCCGTACGACCGCTGAGGACCGGCTCAGTTCCCGTCTCGAGCGAGTCGGCGACGTGGTCGACGACGCGGTCGTGGAAGACGGAGCCGAACCGGTCGTCCCCACTGCCGGCGCGGTGCATGGTCTCCCCGTCGACATCGACGGCCGTCCGCTCGCCCGCGCGGTCGAGTTCGAGCATCGGCCCGTCCTCGACGCCGATCCGAACGACGCCTTCGGTGCCGCGCAGCAGGAACGCGGCGTCGATCAGGTCGCCGCCCTCCCCGGTGCTCAGGACGCCGTGGACGCCGTTGTCGTACCGCCACTGCGCCCACATCTGGTTCTCCTGGTGCGCGCCGAAGCGGACGTCCTCGTCGCGGTAGTCGAGCTGGGCGATAACCCACTCCGCGGGCCGGTCGCCGTTGAACATCCCGGCGAGGTCGACGGTGTGCGCGCCGGTGTCGTAGAAGTCGCCCCAACCGATCTCCACGCGGCGGAGGTCGCCGATCTCGCCGTCGTCGAGGAGACGCTTCGCCTCCGCGAACGGCTTCCCGAAGCGGCGCTGGCGGTTGAACGTGAGCTGCGTGTCGGTGCGCCAGCAGGCCTGGACCGTGCGCTGGGCGCTCGCCCACGTGTGCGCCATCGGCTTCTCGCAGTGAACGGCGTTGACGGCGTCGTGTTTAGCACAGCCGACGACGACCGTCTCGTGGACCGCCGGCGGGACGGTTACGCTGACGAGGTCCGGATGGACGCCGTGCAGCATCTCCTCGTAGTCCTCGTACACGTTCTCCTCGGGGACGTCGAACGTCTCGGCGAACGCCGCGGCGTTCTCCGGGACGACGTCCGCGCAGGCGACGATCCGACAGCGCTCGTCGTTCCGGTACGCTTCCGCGTGGCGGTACCCCATCGCGAACCCCTCGACCGTCGGGTTGGACGGATCAGGCCCTGTCCCGACGATCGCTACCTCGTACTGTGGCATTCGTTCGCAATTGCGCAGCTTCCGGTGTTAGGTCTTTCGGTCGGACCGACGCCGGGTTTATGATGATACCGCCGCAGTGGAGACGTATGAACGCGATAGACGGACTGGAGGGCCGACGATGACGCCGGACTCCGGGTTCGTCGGCCGGTTCTGGGACGCGGTCAACGACTTCCGGCCGGTGTTACGGCTGGTGTTTTTCCTCGACCTCGCCCTGTTGGCGCTGACCCTGCTCATCCTCCTCCGGGGCGGCCTCCCGATGGGGGCGTTCGTCATCTCGGTGGTGAACGTGGTCGTGCTCGGCGGGACGCTCGCCGCCGTCGGATACGCGCTCCGACGCACGGGCGAGTGAAACGGGTGGCGAGCGGCGGACGCCACGTGCGAGGGATACGCATATGACGCAGTAGCCACAACGGAGTGATATGCCCGGAGACCCGCCTCGCGGCGTCCCGCGTCGCGAGTTCGTCAGGAGTTCGGTCGCCATCGGCGGCGCGGCCGCGCTGGCGGCCTGCATCGAGTCGGAGACCGAGACGGAGTCCGAGGAGACGACGACCGACGAACGGCAGTTCCCGCAGGGGCCTGCGGACCCGTCCGTCCTTCCCGAGCGACAGCACGCGTGGAACGAGTTCCTCGTCACGGACCCGAACGGCGATACGGTGTTGCCCCGGCATCAGGTGTTGCTCTTGCTGGAGTACACCGGCTCGGTCCCGCCGTCCGACGGCGAGCGATCGACCGTCGAGGGCGCGCTCCGGACCGTCGAGCGGGCCTTCGAGCGCGGCACCGGCGGCGACGCCGGCGCGACGTTCAACCGGGGGTTGCTGTTCACGCTCGGCTACGCGCCGGGGTACTTCGACCGGTTCGACGCGTCGCTCCCGACGGGTCTCGACCTGCCGTCGCCGGACGCGGTGGTCGACGAACTCGACGAGGACGCGGCGGCGGACGACGCCGACGCCCTGCTGGTGCTCGTCGGCGACTACGGCTCCGTGCTCCTCGGGGCGGAGGCCGCGCTGACGGGGGAAACGGAGACCGTCAACGGCGTCGACGTCGAGGCGACGCTCGCGGACGTGTTCGACGTCGTCGACCGCCGCACCGGGGTCGTCGGGCGCGGCCTCCCGGCCGAGAAGCTCGACCGCGACGCCATCGCCGACGATGCGCCGCTGTCGATGGGGTACAAGTCGGGCTACGCGGACACGAACCCAGCGGAGGACCGCGTGACGATCGAGGAGGGTCCGTTCGCGGGTGGCACGACCCAGCTCGCGTCGCGGCTGACGATCGACCTCGACCGCTGGTACGAACTGAACGACGAGCGCCGCGCGAAGCAGATGTTCAGCACGGACCACGACGCCGAGCGCGTCGGCTCGACCGGCGAGGCCCTCGGCAGTCACAGCGGGATCGAGGAGGCGTCGACCGAGGACCTCGAAGAGAAGGCGGCCGAGCACGGCTGTCTGGGCCACGGCCAGAAGACCGCTCGCGCACGTGACGAGGAGTTCCGCCCGAGGATCCTCCGACGCTCCGAGAGCGTTGCCACGGACCCGGGGTCGGGCGTCGGAATGAACTTCACGAGCGTCCAGCGCGGGATGGAGCCGTTTCTGGATGTCCGGCGGGCGATGAACGACGACGGCGGCGACATCGAGGCTCACCGGAGCGGCATCGTCGACTTCCTCGAAGCGGAGCGCCGGGCGACGTTTCTCGTCCCGCCGCGGTCGCACCGCGCGCTCCCGACCCCGCGGCCGGAGTGATCAGTCCGCGTACGGCTCGCGCCGCTCTACCCCGTCCGGCGTCACGAGGATCCGCGCGCCGGCCGCCACGTCCTCGACCACGGTGACGCTGCCGTCGGCCCACTCCACGCGGAGCTCGTCGACGGCGTCGGCGTCGCCGAGGCCGAAGTGGCGGATGCGGGAGTCCTGGGACTGGTAGTCCGCCTCGTCGTCGTTCACCCGTGTCAGCGTCTCGCCGTCGACGGTCGCGGTGACGCGCGCGCCGAGCGCCGTGGCGTTCGAGTCGCCCGGTCCGAGGGCGACCTGTAGGCTGGTCCCCTGTTCGGCGTCGTTCCGGTACAGCCGGTACTCGCCGTCGTACGTCGCGGTCGCGAGGTCGACCGCCCCGTCGCCGTCGAAGTCCCCGCCCGCGACGCCCCGGTCGTTCGTGGCCGCGAACCCGACCGCCGTCGCGTCCTGTCGGTAGAACGTCCCGTCCTCGTTTACCCACAGCATCGGCGTGGGGAACGTCTGCTCGGATCCGTTGAACGTGACCACGTTCTGGGTCCCGTGGAAGGCGTCGAGGCCCGCCCTCGGCGAGGCCGCGGGCCTCGCCCTGCGTCTCGAACCCGTCGGCCGTCCCGACGAGGAGGTTGTTTCCGGCGGCGCGCTTGCCGAGGCGGTTGTTGAGGAAGTCGCTGAACACCCGGCGCTGCTCCTCGTCCAGTTCGCTCAGGTCCTCCGGGAAGTAGATGTTCGTGACGAAGACGTCGAGGCGACCGTCGCCGGTCACGTCTGCCACCTCGGAGGACATCCCGTTGCGGTCCGTCGCCGCGTCGAGCGTCTCCCGCGTGAACGTCCCGCCGCCGTCGTTCCAGTACACCGTGTCGTTGTAGTAGTCGTTCGCGACGTGGACGTCCGGCGCGCCGTCGCCGTTCAGGTCGACGAAGCTCGCCGCGAGGCTCCAGTGCTCGCCCCCGGTCCCGACGTCGTCCGCGCGCTCGAAGCCGTCGCAGTCGCCGCGGTAGAGCCGGTTCGCGTTACCGTTGTCCTCGGAGCCGTCGAACGCGAAGCTGCGCTGCCAGCCGGTCGGCGTCGTCTCGTCCCAGTCGCCGTACTGGGCGACGAACAGGTCGGGACAGCCGTTCCCGGTGTAGTCGGCCGCGCTGGCGGTCACCGGGACCGCCAGTTCCTCGTCGAGGCCGACGTCGACGGCGCGGAACGTCCCGTCGTCGTTCTCCAGGAACACCGGCGCGTCCCCGCGGCGGAGCAGGAGCAGGTCCTCCCACCCGTCGTTGTCGTAGTCGACGAACAGTGCCCCCTGCACGGTGCCGTTTACCGAGGGGAGCGCGCCGGAGCGTTCGAACTCGTCGCCCGTGTTCTCGAAGAGGACGGGGTCCGGCCCGCCGACGGCCAGCACGTCCGACCGGAGGTCGTTGTCCACGTCGGCGACGTACACGCCGTCGTTCCCGTTGCCCATGCCCGCCGCGTCCTCTGCAGCGTAGTCGAAGTCCAGCGCGACGCCGCCTGCGACACAGGCGAATAGCGCAACGACCGCCGCGGCGAACAGCTTGCTCTCGGTACGCATTGGCACACCTATCGGCCGGCTCCGTGATAAACCTCCGCGACGCGACCCCGCCGATCGCCAAGAATTAACACGGAGCGGGTACTGCGGGGAGACATGACAGACGGACGAAACCGCGCGACCGATCTACTCAGAGCCGCGAAAGCGGACCCGTCGACGGTCGATCTGGACGCCGTCGCTGTCCTCCTGGAGGCCGACGCGGGGACCGACCGGAACAGCGCGCTGAAGGTGTTCGCGGCGGTGGCTCACGCCGAACCCGACCGCGCGGCGGAGCGAATCGACCTCGTCGCCGACCGCCTCGATGACTCGCATCTCGTCGCGCGGTGCACCGCGGCGATGGTACTCGCACAGGTGGCCGAGGAACGGCCCGCCACGGTCGAACCGGCGGTGCCGACGCTGATCGGACTGCTCGACGAGGAACCGCCGCTGCTCCGGTTCCGCGCCGCGAGGGCGCTCGCCCCGGTCGCGACGGTGCGCCCGGCCGCGTTCGTCGACCACGCTGACGTGCTCGTCGACGTGCTCGACGACGGCCCGGTGGTCGACCACGACGCGCCGGACGACGAGTTCGAGCGCGCGACGCTCGGGACGAACCGGAGCAGGGGCGAGGCGGCCGGGAAAGACCGGAGGCGCTCCCGACGCACGCGCGAAGCCGCCGCGAATCTGCTCGTGGAGGTCGCCCGCGAGTCTCCCGACGCGCTCTACGACCGCCGTCCCGCGCTCGTGACCCTCCTCTCGGACGACGACGAGGCCGTCCGCGCGGCCGTCGTCGAAGCGTTCCGCCACCTCGCCGAGGCGGACCCCGACGCCGCGGCACCGGCGGTCGACCGGCTGATCGACCTACTCGGTGACGACGCCGAGGTCGTTCGGGCTCGCGCCGTGCGCGCGCTGGGGTACGCGGAAGCCACGGGCGCGATCCCGGCGCTCGGAGCCCTCGCGGAATCGGGAGACGAAGAGGTTCCGGCGACCGCAGCGGACACCGCCGAGTGGTTACGCGACAAGCGGTGATGCCCGTTTCGTGTCTGATATCGAATACGAACTTTTATAATGATACCCTTGGGATGAAGTACCATGATGTTCGACGGCGACCGAACCAGCGGTTACGACAGCGTCGTCTCCCGGCGGCGCTTTCTCGCGGCGACCGGTGCCGCGGGTGCGACGGCGATCGCAGGGTGTTCCGACGACGCGCAGACCGGGGGCGAAGGCGACGAGGACACGGACGGCGACGTCGTCGACCGGGCCGACGCCTGGTTCGCGACGGCGCAGGTCGAACACCAGGTACAGCAGTTCCAGTACAACCAGAACGTCTGGGGCGGGTCGACGCACGCGTCGTTCGGCCTGTTCTCGGAGTACACCCAGTACCTGATCGGGGAAGACGAGTTCCACCCCCACTTCGTCGAGGACTGGGAGGTCGGCGACACGACGATGACGCTCCAGCTCCGCGACGACTTCACGTGGGGCAACGGCGACGACATCACCGCCGACGACGTGGTGATGCAACTGGAGATCCAGGAGTACCTCGGCGAGTCGCTCTGGGACTTCGCGGAGGACGCGACGGCCGTCGACGACACTACCGTCGAGATCAGCTACCCCGAGGGGACCAACCTCGACATCATCCAGCACTCGGTGCTCCACAACACGCTGGACCACCCGCCGGCGGACTTCAGCGACGCCCACGAGGCGATCCGGAACGGCGAGGACGCCGACCTCTTTTTCGAGATAGAGGAGCCGACGCCGTCCGGTCCGATCGGCCTGGCGGACACGTCCAGCAGCTACCACGAGTACGAGATCCGCGACGACCACCCGCTCGCAGGGAACTACAACTGGAACGGCTACCGGATGGGCTACCGCGACAGCAACACCTCCGCGCACCAGTCGTTCGCCGCGGGCGAACTCGACGGCATCCACAGCCTGTTCGCCGATCCCGGAACGATGGAGCAGTTCTCGGACAGCCTGGAGGAGATCCAGATCCCCGGGATGTTCGGCTTCGCCATCGTGTTCAACCACGCCGACGAGCACTACGGCGAGCGCGCCGTGCGGAAGGCGTTCATGTACGCCATCGACGAGTCGCAGGTCATCGACAACGTCGGGGCGTCGACGAAGATCGACTTCGATGCGCCGGTGGGCCTCACCGCGGCGGGCATCGACTCCTGGCTCGGCGACTCCATCGACGAGTACGAGTCCTACGACCGGGACCTGGACAGGGTCGAGGAACTGCTGACCGACGCCGGGTTCGAGCGCAACGACGACGACGTCTGGGAGCGCGACGGACAGACCCTCGAAGCGCCGGTCATCGCGCCCGCGAGCTGGAGCGACTGGGCGCTGACCGCGAGCACCATCGTCGACCAGCTGTCTCAGGCCGGCTTCGACGCCAGCGAGGACATGCGTGAGGGCGGCGCGTGGGGCGAGGCCGCCGCGAACGGCGACTTCAAGGTGATCGCCGAAGAGCACACGGAAGGCGGGGACCCCGCGAACAACTACCCGTTCTTCTCGCTGCGGTACAAGTTCCTGAACGACAAGCACGGCGACGAGTCGTACTTCAACTACCCCGAGGAGGTCACCGTCCCGGCGAGAGACGGCGACGGCGAGGTCACCGTCGACTTCCGGGACACCTTCGAGGAGTTCGCTACGACGAACGACGAGGACCGCATCCAGGAACTCGTCGAACAGCTCGCGTGGGTGTTCAACCAGGACCTGCCCCTGGGGATGGTTCAGGAGAAACAGGAGCAGTCGTTCCTGTCGCGGCACGGGTGGGAGTTCCCGGACCAGTCCGAGCACTTCCAGACCTTCTGGCCCATGTGGTGGCTCCCGAAGGTCGACGAACTCAAAGCGACCAGCAATGCGGAGTGAGCACGCACGGTTAGCATGAACTGGTTCATCAGGCGGACGGGGCACGCGCTGTTCACCATCTGGGCGGTCGCCACGCTGTCGTTCGGGCTCATCCGGCTCATGCCCGGCGGCGCGGCGCAGATAATGACCAACCGCGCGACGCGGAACAACCCGAACGTTGACCGCGAGGTCATCGCCCGGATGGTCCGCGAGCAGATCCAGATCGACCCCAACGCGCCGCTGCACGTGGCGTACTACCAGTACATGTCCGGGCTCGCGCAGGGCGACCTCGGCCACTCACACTGGGCCGGCGAGTCGGTCAATTCGGTCATCGCCGGCGCGCTCCCGTGGACGGTGTTTCTCATGGCGATAAGCACCGTCGCGATGTTCGCCATCGCCCTCTCGCTGGGGGCGATCATGGCCTATCGCGAGGGGTCGGGGTTCGACCTCGGGATGACCGGGATCGCGATCTTCTTCAACTCGATCCCCTACTACGTCGCGGCCGTGGTGTTCATCGTCTTCCTCGGGCACGGGACGTCGCTGTTCCCGCCCCGGGGGCGGTATCCGAGCAGCGTCGACCCAGGGTTCACGGTCGACTTCATCGGCGGGGCGTTCCACCACGCGGTCCTGCCGTCGGCGTCGTTCATCGTGACCGGCTACGGCCTGCTCGCGCTGGCAATGCGGGGCAACAGCATCCAGGTGCTCGGCGAGGACTACGTCCGCGTCGCGCGGCTCCGCGGGCTGCCGGACCGGCGCATCGCCCTGCGATACGTGGGCCGAAACGCCATCCTCCCCATGTACACCAGCCTGCTGATCTCGATCGGGTTCATGTTCGGCGGGTCGATCATCTTGGAGGAGCTGTTCGCCTACCCCGGTATCGGCTTCTACATGTTCCGGGCGATCGAGTTCCGGGACATGCCGCTGATGATGGGGACGTTCCTCGTGATCACCGTCGGCGTGGTGCTGGCGATCTTTATCGGCGACGCGACGTACGGCAAACTGGATCCGCGCATCAAATCGGGTGACGAGAGTGAAGCCTACTGACGAGGGGGACGCGCCCGAACCCCGCACCGACGGCGGGATGTTCGCCGGCTCCGACGCCACGCAGGTGACGCGGAAACAGCGCGCCCGGGAGTGGTTCGGCGAGGCGGTCGCCACCCCCGCGCGGATCGCCTGGGAGGACTGGCGGATGAAGGTCGGCCTGTCGATCATCGCGCTGTTCGTGGCCGTCGGGCTCGTGGCATGGGTCTCCTCGTCGAACTGGTGGCTGCTCGACGGCGTGACGCTCGTCGAGGAGCCCATCTCGAACCAGGGACCGACGCGGCTCGCCCCGTTCGAGAACTGGGACTACCCGCTCGGTACGGACGTGCAGGGGCGGGACCTGCTGGCCGGCATCGTCCACGCGACGCCGCGGATGATCCAGATGATCATGGCCGGCGCAGTGTTCTCCAGCATCGTCGCGACCGCGGTCGGCACCGTCGCCGGTTACAAGGGCGGCGCGGTCGAGCGGACCCTGATGACCCTCTCGGACATCGCGATGACGATCCCGGGGCTGCCGCTGGTCATCGTCCTGATGGTGCTCATCGAACCGCAGAACCCCTGGTTCATCGGGATCATCATCACGATCAACGTGTGGGCCGGCCTCGCCCGGACGATCCACTCGCAGGTGCTGTCCCTGCGCGAGAACTCCTACGTCGAGGCCTCCCGCACGATGGGGATGGGCACCGCGTCGATCATCCAGAAGGACATCCTCCCCAACCTGATGCCGTACGTGACGGTGAACTTCGTGTACGCCGCGCGGCGGGTCATCTACGACAGCGTCGCGCTGTACTTCCTGGGAGTGCTCACCTACCAGGGGATCGAGAACTGGGGCGTGATGATGTACATCGCCTACGACATCGGCGGCGCGCTGTTCAACCCGAACAACGTGTACATGCTGCTCGTCCCGATGATCCCCATCGTGTTGCTGTCGCTCGGCCTGATCCTGTTCTCGCAGGGGACCGACCGGCTGTTCAACCCGCGGGTCAGGACGCGGCAGGCCGGCGAGACGGTGAGCGAAGAGGTCGACGACTCCACGACGGTGGTGACACAATGAGTACACAGAAACCGAGACACACCGAAGACGGCGCGCTGTACAGGACCTCGGACCCCATCATCGAGGTGCGAGACGCCGAGGTGGTGTTCGGGATGGACCGCGGAGTCTCCCGCGTGCTGGACGGCGTCGACCTCGACGTTCAGCGCAACGAGATCCTCGGCATCGTCGGCGAGAGCGGGAGCGGGAAGTCGATGCTCGCGTCGGCCATGCTCGACGCCGTGGTCGACCCCGGACGGCTCTCGGGACGGATCACCTACCACCCCGCGGACCGCGACCCCGTCGACGTCCTCGGCCTCTCGAAGGCGGAGCTGAAGCGGCTCCGCTGGGAGGACATCTCGATGGTGTTCCAGGGGGCGATGAGCTCGTTCAACCCGACGATGGAGGTGCGGGGCAACTTCGTGGAGACGCTCGAAGCCCACGACTACGACGTCGAGGCGGGCCTCGAACGGACCCGCGAGATCCTCCGCGACCTCTATCTCGAACCGGAGCGGGTCCTCGACTCGTACCCGCACGAGCTGAGCGGCGGGATGCAGCAGCGGGCGCTCATCGCGCTGTCGCTGGTGCTCGAACCCGACGTGCTGGTGATGGACGAGCCGACGGCCGCGCTCGACCTCCTCATGCAGCGGTCGATCCTCCAGTTGCTGGAGAAGCTGAAGCAGAAGTACGACCTCACGCTGGTGTTCATCACCCACGACCTGCCGCTGGTGGCGGAGCTCGCCGACCGGCTCGCCGTGATGTACGCCTTCGAACTCGTCGAGATCGGGCCGACCGAGGAGATACTGCGGGACGCCGCGCACCCCTACACGCGCTCCCTGTTGAACGCCACGCCCAACATCGACAGCGGGCTGGAGGAGATGCGGCCGATCGAGGGGTCCGCGCCGGACCCGGTCGACGTGCCGACGGGGTGCTCGTACCACCCGCGGTGTCCGATGGCTGACGAGACCTGCGTCGAGGACGACCCCGAGTTCCTCCGCGCGGACGATGGGCACAACGTCGCCTGCTTCCACTGGCAGGACGCCGAGGAGGCCGTCCCGTTCGTTCTCGACGGCCAGGAGGCCGACCGATGAGCGGCGACCCCCTCGTCTCCCTGACCGACGTCGAGGTCCACTTCGAGGAGAGCCAGGGCCTGCTCGACTTCGGCGAGCCCGAGCTCGTTCGGGCGGTCGACGGCGTCTCCCTCGACATCGAGGAGCGCGACGTCGTCGCCCTCGTCGGCGAGTCCGGTTGCGGGAAGACCACGCTCGGCAAGACGGCGATCGGTCTCCAGCGACCGACCGGCGGGAGCGTCGAGTTCCAGGGGCAGGACGTCTGGGACGCCAAGGACGGCAAGGGCGACGTGGAGGTCCCCTACGGTGAGGTCCGTCGCTCCCTGCAGATAATCCATCAGGATCCCGGGAGCGCGCTCAACCCGAACCGCCGCGTGATGAAGACCCTCGAAGCGCCGCTGAAGAAGTGGCAGTCGGGGATGAGCGCCGGCGACCGTCGGGGCGAGATCCTCTCGATGCTCGAAGAGGTGGGGATGTCGCCCGCGTCCGACTACGCGGGCCGGTACCCCCATCAACTGTCGGGCGGCGAGAAACAGCGCGTCGCGCTCGTCCGCTCGCTGCTGATGGACCCCGACCTCATCCTCGCGGACGAGGCCATCAGCGCGCTGGACGTGTCGCTGCGCGTCGAGATGATGGACCTGATGCTCGACCTGCAGGACCGGTACGACACGTCGTTCGTGTTCGTCTCCCACGACCTCTCGAACGCCCGCTATCTGGCCTCACACGGCGGGGGTCGGATAGGGGTGATGTACCTGGGCGAGCTCGTCGAGGTCGGCCCGGCCGAGCAGGTCATCGAGAACCCGCGGCACCCCTACACGAAGGTGCTGAAGTGGGCGACGCCGGACCTCCGCGTCGACGAGGGCGCGGGCGAGCCCCCGGTGCGGAAGATCGACATCCCGGACCCGAAGGACCCGCCCAGCGGCTGCCGGTTCCACACGCGGTGTCCGGAGGCGCGCGAGGCGTGCGTCCGCGACGCGCCCGCCACCGAGGAGGTGGGCGACGGGCACGAGGTCGCCTGCTTCCGGACGGTCGACGACCACGAGTACTGGTCGAGCCCGGAACTCGTTGACGACCCGTCAGGAGGTGATAGGGACACCACATCGACCGCCGACTGAGCCCCGCTGCCTCCGTGATTTCCGCGCCGTCGCGTTCTCGTTTTCGACGCCGTTCGGTACACCGAAGTCCCCCGTCGACGTTCCCGTCCGTATGAGCGACATCGGACTGATCGGCTCGTACACGCCGGACGGCGGTGTCGGACTCTCCAGCTATCGCGTCGACGGCGCGGACGGGACCGTCGAGCGACTCGACGGGGCGACCGAACGCGACCCCTCCTTTCTGGCGCTTCACCCGTCCGGCGAGTTCCTCGTCGTCGTCAACGAGGTCGACGACGGCGCGCTGACGACCTATGCCGTCGATCCCGGGACCGGCGAACTCTCGCGTATCGACCGGGCGGCCACCGGCGAGGCGGGGCCGTGTCACGTCGCGGTCGACGCGACCGGGTCATACGCGGTCGCCGCGCACTACGTCGGCGGGTCGGTGACGGTGCACCCCCTGGCCGGCGACGGGAGCGTCGGTGACCCGACGGACGTGATTCGTCACGAGGGGTCGAGCGTCCACCCGGAGCGACAGACCGACCCCCACCCGCACTCGGCGACCTTCGGCCCGGGGGACGAGTTCGTCTACGTCCCGGACCTCGGCACCGACCGGGTGCATGCCTACGCGTTCGACGCCGCCGACGGAACGCTCCGCCCAGCATCGACGACGGGCGTCGACCTCCACGACGAGGCTGGGCCGCGGCACGCGGCGGTTCACCCGGACGGCGAGGTCGTGTACGTGCTAAACGAACTCGACGCGACGCTCGCGGCGTTCGAACTCGATGAGGAGGGCCGGCTCTCCCGGACCGCGACCGTCGAGGGGGTCCCGGGCGGCGCGCCGGAAGGAACCACCGCGGCGGACGTGCACGTCCATCCGTCCGGCGACTGGCTCTACGCGTCGAACCGCGGGCACGACTCGATCACGCGTTTCGACCTCCGCGATGACGTCCGGCGACCGTCGCGGGCGTCGGTCACGCCGACGGGCGGCGAGTGGCCGAGAAACTTCGCGCTCTCGCCCGACGGGGACCGGCTGTTCGCGCTGAACCAGCGCTCCGATTCGATCGTTCCGTTCGCGGTCAGCGGGTCGGACGGGGAGTTGACGCGGGACGGAGAACCGGTCGCCGTCGACAGCCCGGTCTGTCTACAGTTCCTCTAGCGCCGCCGCGGCTACAGGTCCCGCCAGCTGGTCTGGGGTTCCCAGTCGAGCAGGTCGCGGGCCTTGTCGACGCTGATCAGCGACCGCGTCCCGGCGAGGTCCGCGCGGACCTCGGCGTCGGGGAAGTACTTCTCGGCGACGCGCTCGGACGGGGCGTCGGCCGACGTGTCAACGGCAACCGCCCAGAACGCCTCGTGTCCGTCGAACGTCGCCTCGACCGCGCGGCGCGCGATGCGTGCCGCGTCGTCAACGTGGACGTACGAGAACACCACGTCGCGCGTGGTGTGATGCCACCGGTCGTCGAGCGCCGCCGGAGACCGGTCCTTCTCGGCGAACTCCTCGCGGAGCTCATCGGTCGTCGCGACCCAGGGGTAGCGCAGCGAGGCGATCGAGGGTGCGCCGGGCAGGCGACCGACCCCGTCGGCGGTCACCTCGGCGGCGTGCTTGCTCACGGCATAGGGGTCCCGCGGCGTGACCGGGTGCTCCTCGTCGACCGGCAGGTACTCGACCTCGGTCGGGGCGTCCTGATACGCCGCGCCGATGACGTTGATGCTCGACGGGAGGACGACCGACTCCAAGCCGAGTTCGCGGGCGGCCGCAAGCACGTGGTACGAGGACTGCACGTTGCTCTCGTAGGTCCTGAACCCGGGGTGGTTCGTCGGTCCCGGGATGGTCCCCATGTGGACCACGGCGTCGACCTCCGTCCGCGCGAGCGACCCGTACACCTCGCCCGCGTCGAGCATGTTCGTCGTGCGGTACTCGTCCGCGACGTCCTCGTCGCGCTTGCCGCGCGAGAGGTTCGCGGTCCGGTAGCCGCTCCCGTCCAGTTCCGCCAGTATCGCTCCGCCGATCTTACCGTTCCCGCCGGTGACGGCGACGCTGTCTACTGCCATACGTCACGTTCGGGGAGGCCCCTGTTATAGATTTCCTCGCCCGTTCGGCGACGCCCCGCGGCGGACCGCGGCGACACCGCCGAGAGCCGGACCGCGGCCGGCGAACTCCACCGCCTGCGCCGGACGCAAACGTTATTGCGCGGCGCTCTGACGCACGAGACGACACCAGCGATGGACATCTCACTAGTGCTACCGCCCACCCCCGACGAGCGGTGGGAACTCGCGAAACAGGTCGGCGTCACGGACGCGGTCGTCCACACCCTGGAGGTCGGCGACGGGACCCGGCTGTACGAGTACGACGACCTCGCGCGCATCGCCGACGCATTCGACGACGCCGGGATCGACTGGCGCGTCGTCGAGGGCGGCGTCCCCCTGACCGACCGAACGCGACTGGCGCGGCCGGGCCGCGACGAGGAGGTCGAGCGGTTCTGCACGCTCCTGCGAAACCTCGGCGACCTCGGCGTCCCCGTCGTCTGTTACGACTGGATGGCGGGCCTGCGCTGGGCGCGGACCGACACCGCGGTCGAGAGCCGCGGCGGGTCGCTCACGACGGCGTACGACGACGAGGCGATGAACGCCGGCCCCGCTCCGGACGCCGAGATCCCCGAGTTCACCGAGGCGGAACTGTGGGAGAACCTGGAGTACTTCCTCGAACGGGTCGTCCCCGTCGCGGAGGAGGCCGGGGTCAGACTCGGTCTCCATCCGGACGACCCGCCCCGCGACGAGGTGCGGGGCGCGCCGCGGATCGTCAACGACTCCGAGGCGTACGAGCGCGTGCTCGACATCTACGACAGCGAGCACAACGGGATCACGTTCTGCCAGGGGAACTTCGCGGCGATGGGCGTCGACGTCCCCGAGACGATCCGTCAGTTCGGCGACCGGATCAACTTCGTCCACTTCCGCGACGTGGACGGCGACGCGGACGCGTTCGTCGAGACGTGGCACGACGCCGGCCCGACGGACGTGGGCGCGGCGATGGCCGCGTACGAAGACGTCGGCTTCGAGGGTCCCGCGCGACCGGACCACGTCCCCACGATGGCGACGGAGGACAACGACAACCCCGGCTACGAGACACTGGGTCGGCTGTTCGCCGTCGGATACATGCGGGGCCTGCTGGACCGAGGGCCTGCGGGCGGTGCCGACGATGCCGGTCCGGCTGACGAGCCCGTCGACGGTGTCGCCGATGAGTGACGCCGACGCGCTCGCCGGTCAGGCGGAACCGGGCGAGCGAACCGCCTCCCTCAACGGGGAGTGGGCGTTCCGTCCGGCTGGTGCCGAGGAGTGGAAGCGCGGGACCGTTCCCGGCGACGTGCACACGGACCTGCTTCGCGGCGACGCGGTCTCCGACCCGTTCGTGGCGGACAACGAACCCGCCGTCCAGTGGGTCGGCGAAACCGACTGGGAGTACCGACGGACGGTCGACCTCGGCGGGGACCTCCTCGACCACGACGCGGTCCTGCTCGAGTGTCTCAGCCTCGACACGGTAGCCCAGGTCACGGTGAACGGCTCGACGGTGCTTGAAACCGCGACCGCGCCGTCGACGTCACGGACCGCTTCTGCGAGGGGGAGAACGTCGTCGCCGTTCGCTTCGAGTCGCCGGTCGAGTACGCCGCGGAGTGACGGGCGGAGCACCCTTACTCTGTCAGTATCGTGATACCGCGACCGCTGTGAGAGGACGCCGTTCCACGTTTGCCGTCCCGACGACGCGAAACCGGGACGTTGCTCTCACACGGAGTACGGCTGTCAGTACCGATTCTTCTTCGGGGTATTGCCGTTTACCCGCCCAGACAGGCTTTTACCGCCGATCTACTGCGGGTCGTTCCCAGGGACGGCAAGAAGACCCGCTGGAGATTCTGTATAGCACCATAGAATTTATAATCGTCTCTTCCAGGGCGAACCATCCGTAGAGATGTTCTCCGGCCCGATATGAGGCTACGGCCGGATCGCGGATTTACGCACGCTTAGTTGAGTAAGCGTGCGTAAAGTATTCGGTCCCCCCCGCCGTCCCATCGAACGGAGCCGAGTTCGGATCCATGCGCCACTGCCGCTACTCCGCTGGAGCGCGGGCGAGAACGGGGAGAACAGTCGCGGAGAACGACGTTCGGCCGACCAACGGGGCGAACCGACGTGCGTAGCGATCGGTCGTCGTCGACGCCGATAGCGAGCACCGTTCCGAAGTTCCTCACGGACAAGGGGAAAGGCGGAAGCGGGAACGACGGGAACTACCGGCGGGACGCCGAGCGTGAGCTAGACCGGTTCATCCGCTGGTGCCGGGGAGCGGTGTCCGACCCCGCGAACGCCGATCCGCCGACGGAATGGTCGGGCGTACGGCCGCCGACGGAGCAGCATCGGGACGTGACGTTCGCCGACCTCGACGCGACCGTTTTCGGGGACTACGCCCGCTACCTGCGGGCGTCCGGACTGTCGAACGGGACCGTCAGGACCTACTACGCCTACGTCGCCTCGTGGTGTGGGTGGGCTCACGGTCAGGGGTACGTCACGCGGCATTACGCCAGGGAATCGGACGCGGAAGACCCCCTGCCGGACGGCGACGGCCGCCGCCCCGGCGACCAGCAGGCGTGGACGCCGGACGACCGCGACCGGATCACCCGATACGTCGACGAGCGGGCCGAGGCAGCTATCGACCGCTTCGCGGACCTGACCGTTCCGTCCGACGAGCGCGACGATCCGGAGAACGCGGCCCGACGAGAGAAGGAGTCCGCGCGGTTCGAGGCGGTGAAACGGTGTCGCGAGCGGGCGCTGACCTACGTCCTCGCTTACACCGGGCTACGAGCCGCGGAGTTCCTAAACGACCCCGACGACGACCGCCCGGGTCGCAGCGGTCTCCGCTGGTCGGACGTCTCTTTCGGCGACAAGAACGCGACCGTGTTCCGAAAGAAGCAGGCCTGGGACGAGGCATCCCTTCCAGACCCGGTTCTCGGGCCTTTGCAGCGGTATCGTCGCCTCCTCGACCCCCCGTCGGAGTGGCCCGTTTTCACCACGCTTCACCGACCGTCACTGGCGCGCTACGTCGCGGACGAACTTACCGAACGGGGACACGACGGCAGCGATATCGGTCGCCACCGCGAAGGGACCCCCGACCTCCTCGTCGCGGCCGACGCGGACCTCGACCCGCCACCGGCACTGAAACCGAACGGGGCGCGCCGGGTGATGAAACGCCTGTGCGAGGACGCCGGGATCGAACTCGACGACCGTCACGGCTATCTCGCGCCCCACGGGGGTCGACGCGGAATGGGCGAGGTGTTCGTCCGCCGGTTCGGGTACGCGGCCGCTGCGCGCTATCTGGATAACTCCGAGGAACAGGTCCGAGACGCCTATCAGCACATCGAAGCCGCCGAACAGGCCGACATGGCGACGGAGGCGCTCTCCAACACCGACGGGCGAGTTAGCGGGCGGACGGATGAGGACCGTGATTGACGGCCAGTGTTAGGCGTCGCTTTCGGAACTCCGGACCTGACTTCTGGCGACCCGTAAACCAAATATGAATATACTGAAACGCGGTGCTGGCGTTGCGAAGACGCCACGCTAGTGAACTGGTCCCCACCGATGAATCGAAACAACCGCTCGATAGGTTCGGTTACCCGAGACCGCGTACAGACACTGGCGCGACCTCGGGGTGGTCGACGCGTTCGAGGGGACGGAGGTCCGGAGTTTTACCGCCGACCGAGGTCGATCGACGACGAGCCGTTACTGTAGACCGACCCAGAGGTGCTGCTGTTCCGTACCGATACACACCGACGCGGGACGGCTTCCGGGAGACGTATCTGCGCTACCTCCAGAGACATGACACCGAGAGTGAAATTTCGGCGGTCCGACGACATGTATCCGGCTGGCGGAACGTACCAGGGGCTGATCATCGACCTCTCGAAGACCGAGCGAGCGACCGGGCAGTTGTTTCCCGGTGAGTTCGACGAGGGCAAACGACTTTACGACCGACAGCGGATCGCTGACATCGGAAACGGCGACCTCTGAGGAAACCTCACCGGGAGCGACCCGCTCTCGACACCGGCCGAGACCGCCGCCCGACTTTCGACGCCCGTGCTAGAACCGTCTTCCCCCGGCCCGTGGTTGATTCCGCCGTCGAAATGAACGACACGAGTTCGTCATCGAACGGTAGTGCCTCGCGCGACAGCAGCACCCGGCGTCGGTTCCTCACGGGAGCCGCCGGCGTCCTGCGTCCGGAGTCGCGGTCACCGGATTCAGCGGCGGCGCGGCGGCGCATTCCCCCGCGGGACTGAACGTGCAACCCGGAAACGAAGAGAAGTTCGTAGGCCTCGATGACCACGGGACGGTCTCGGTTGCGGTCCGACAGAGCACGGTCATCGGTTCGGACGGCGAGCGACGGACCTTCGACCCCGTGGACGAACCGATCCGATAGCGGTTCGGGTCCCGGAGCGTTCCGGACGACGGTGACGGCGCTCGACCGGTCGACGGCGGTTCCGTCGAGACTTTCGACGGCCACGACAGGGAGAGCTACGGCACGCTCGTCCTCGATTTCCCCGTCGAAGCGGCGGGGTTCGACGGCGGCGAGGAGACCGCCTGGCCGTACTGGGAGCGCGACGACTCGGGAGAACACGGGTGCTCCGGGTTCGATACGATTTCCGTCTACGGCGGCTCGGTCTCGAACCGCGACATCGCGGAACTCCTCGGGAGGTTTACTTCGACGTAACGCTGAGCGAACTGTAGGCGTTCGAGTCGGGAGGCGGCTCTCGGGGATAGTGACCGCGGTCCCGGCGCGCTCGTTCCCGCGCGATGGACCGCCCTTCTTTCGCGCCGAGTCACCAGTCGCGAGGGACCTCGACCACGGCCACCCGACCTCGGCCGCTCGTCTCAGTTACGTCTCTCCGTCCGGGTCGTCGATCGACAGCGTGATCGAGACGGGATCGACCTGCTGGGAGAGCATCACGTTTTCCACGACCTCGTCGTCGACGTTGTGTACCGTCCCCTCGACCGAGAAATCGACCAGTTGGCCGTCGGTCCGTCGAGAGATCCGTACGTCTCTGAGCGTCGTCTGGCCGAGATCGATCGTGACCTCTTTGGTGGGCATCGATCGAAACGTCAACGGGAATCCGGATAAATGTCGGGTGGAAATCCCGACCTGTCTCCGCTGTTACGCCCGTCAACGCGAGAAACGGCAGACCAGACGCTCCGCCGATCGGCGTGTCAGTCGTCGGCCCGACTGCTGACGCCGACCGTCATGTCGTCGAGGACGTCGGGGCCGAGTCGCACCCGGTGCGACACGTCACCCCTGTCGGCTATCTTCGCCTCTACCGTTCTCCCGGCGGGCGACGACCACGGTGACCTCGGCAAGCAGCCGCGTCGACGTACCGTTGCTCGACCGGAAGGTCCTCGTCCCGGTGATCGGTCCGACACCGACCTCGCCGGCTATCTCGGTGTCGACGGCGGTCCGTTTCGCACCGGTGTCCGACCGCGCGACGAGTTCCGTCGCGCCGCGTTCGCCTTCGATACGGACGGTTTCGGTGTACCGCCGGCGGTGCCGTCGAAAGCGATATCGGTCGTCACCCGCATCTCACGTCGCCTCGGTAACAGTCCCGTGGGCGATTTCGATCCGATGACAGACGCCTCGCGGACGACCGGTGCGGTCGAGGGCCTGTACCGTCCTCGACGTACTGGAGGACCACCCCGAGGTCGGCGTCCCCGAACTCGCCGACGAGGTGGACGTGACGAAAGGGACCGCGCACTGTTATCTCGCCTCGCTAGAGAAACAGGGGTTCGTCGTCGCGGAGGACGGTCGCTACGGCCTCAGTCCCCGGTATCTCGGTCCGGGAGAGGCGGGTCGGAACCGGACCGAGGCCATCGACGTCATCGAGGAGGACCTCGCGGGACTCGCGGCGGAGCACGGCGAGCGCGCGCGGTTCGCCACGCGGGAGGGCGGCAAAGCGGTGTACGTCCATCGTGAAACCGGGTCCGAGGCCGTGAACCTCCCGTTCGACGTCGGCGAATACGAGTACTTCCACGCCGTCGCGCTGGGCAGGGCGATGCTCGCGCACGTCCCGGAAGCGCGGGTCGACGACATGGTCAACGAACACGGGCTCCCGACGCACACCGAGAACGCCGTCGAAACGCGGGAGGAACTGTTCGAGCATCCGGAACGGGTCCGGGACCGCGGGCACGCCGTGGACGACGAGGAGCGCGTCCGCGGCGTCCGGTGTATCGCCGGTCCGGTCCTCCGCGACGGCGGCGAAGTCGTCGGCGGGATGAGCGTCTCGGGGCCGAAACACCGGATGACCGACGAGCGACTGGAGGAAGAACTCGACGACTTCCGCCGGAGCGTCAACGTGGTCGGGGTGAACGCTCGGTCGTCGTAGCTACTCCGGCGGCGCGACGACGTCCGACTCGACGAGTCGGTCCACGGTCGCGTCGTCGTAGCCCGCCTCGGTCAGTATCTCTCGGGTGTGTTCGCCGAGCAGCGGCGGGTGTCGGCGGATCGACGTCGGCGTCCGGGAGAACTGCATCGGGGACCCGGGCATCTCCACCTCGCCGGCGGTCGGGTGATCGACCGACTGTCGCATGCCGCGGGCCCGGACGTGCGGGTCGTCGAACACGTCCTCCAGGTCGCGGACGTCGCTCGCGGGGACGCCGTGGTCGTCCATCGCGTCGAGGAACGCTTGGGTGGTGTACGACGCGATTTCGTCTTCGAGAAGCGCGTCGAGGGCCTCTCTGTTGTCCACGCGGTCCGCGTTGGTCTCGAAGCGGTCGTCGTCGACGAGGTCCTCTCGACCTAACGCCTCGCAAAAGCGCGGCCAGATGTTCTCCGAGGCGACGGCGACGACGACGTACCCGTCGCTCGTCTCGAACGCCTGATAGGGCGCTATCGTCGGGTGCTTACTGCCCATCCGCCCCGGCGGGTCACCGGTCGCGAAGTAGTTCGACGCCATGTACGTCATCCACGCCACCTGCCCGTCGAGGAGGCTCACGTCGATCTTCTGCCCGCCCGCGTCGCCGACCTCGCGCTCCAACAGCGCCGCGAGGACCGCCTGCGTCGCGTACATTCCCGCCCCGATGTCGGCGATGGCGACGCCGACGCGGACCGGCATGCTGTCCTCGACGCCCGTGATGCTCATGAGGCCCCCCTCCGCCTGCATCATGATGTCGTACGCCGGCCGGTGGCGGTCGGGACCCCACTCGCCGTAGCCCGACAGCGAGCAGTAGACCAGCCCCGGGTTCCGTTCCCGCAGGTCCTCGTAGCCGAGGCCCCACTCGTCCATCTTCCCGACGCGGAAGTTCTCGACCACGATGTCGGCGTCCGCGGCGAGGTCGCGAAACACGTCGCGGCCCTCCTCGCTCGCCAGGTTCAACGCGACAGAGCGCTTGTTCCGGTTGACGCTCATGTAGTACGCCGCCTCATCGCTGTCGCCGTACGTCGGCGGGTGCCACCCCCGCGTCTGGTCGCCCACGCCGGGCCGTTCGACCTTGATCACGTCCGCGCCCAGGTCGCCCAACTGCATCGTACAGAACGGGCCGACCAGTACGCGGGACGCGTCGAGAACTGTCAGGCCGTCGAGCGGGCCCGAGTCTCCGTCCGGATCTCTCGCTTCTCCGGTCATGATCGCTCACTGCGAGGCCCCGATAGATGATTCCCCCGGTTTTCGGTCCCCGTCGGACCGTGGCCGTTACGCGACGGTTCGAGCGTCGCACGTCGCCCCCGGTATCCTCGTTCCGTGTCGACACGCCTCTTCCGGGCGGTCCTAGTCGAGGTTGACTATCGTTAGCGCACGCCTAATAGGGGGCGACCGACTGACCCGGTCGGGGCGTTCGAGCGGGCGGAGGCCCGACCCCTTCAGTCCGTCATCCACTCGCTCGCCTGCGGTTCCGCGGGGTCCGTCCGGACCTCGATGAGTGCCGGTTCGTCGGACGCGAGCGCCCCGTCGAGCGCCGCCCGGATCTCGGCGGGAGCGTCGGCCCGCGTCGCGTTCACGTTCATCCCCTCGGCGACAGTGGCGAGATCGAGGGGAGCGTCGTTCCACCCGTATTCGCCGGGGGCGAGGTCGTAGCTCCGACCGGCCTCCTCGCTGATGATAGCGTAGTCGTCGTTGTTGAACACGACCACGACGACGGGCACGTCCTCGGCGGCCGCGGTGTGGAGTTCGTGGACGCACATCATCAGTCCGCCGTCACCGGCGAGCGCGACCACCGGCCTGTCGGGGTTCGCCGCCTTGGCACCGATCGCCGAGGGGAGCGCGGTTCCCATCGTCGCCCACGACCCGGGGTTGACGTAGCGCCGCGGGCCGTAGGCGTCGAAAGCGTTCAGGCCCCAGACGCGGAAGCCGCCGGCGTCGGCGGTCACCACGGCGTCGCGCGGCACGGCGTCGCGGACCTCCCGGAGCGCGCGAACGGAGGTGAGCGGGTCGTCGTCGAGAAGCGGTTCGATCCGGTCCGCTGTCGCGGCCCGCACGGCGCGAGCGCGCTCGACCCCGTCCGAGGAGCGGACCTCGCGGTCTTCGAGCGCGTCATCGATGGCCGCGAGAGCGTCGGCGGCGTCCGCGACGATACCGACCGTCGGGTCGTACCCCGTCCCGATGTCGTCCGCGTCGAGCGTGACGTGGACGAACGACGCCGGGAGGTCGACGGAGAAGTGCCGCGTGGCGACCGCGTCGAGGTCGGTGCCCACGCCCAGGAGCGTCTCCGCGGTGGCGAGTTCGTCGAGGAGTTCCGGCGGGGCGCTGCCGCTCAGCGTTCCCGCCGCGAGTTCGTGGTCGTCGGGGATCGTCCCTTTCCCCTTGTACGTGGTCACGACCGGCGTATCGAGGCGTTCCGCGACCGCGACGAGTTCCGGCGTCGCCCCGGCGGCCCGGACGCCGCCCCCTGCGACGATGATCGGCGCTTCGGAGTCCGCCAGGAGGTCCGCGGCGGCCGCCACGTCGCTCGCCGGAACCGGAGCATCCCGCCCGGACCGGTCCACCGACGCCGACGCTATCGGTACGTCCATCCGGAGGAAGTTCTTGGGAACGCCGACGCGGACCGGTCCCATCGGCGGCGTCCGCGCGGTCTCGACGGCGCGTTCGAGGACTGCGACCGTCGACTCGGGGTTTTTCGCGACGACGTTTTCCTTCACGACGTTGTCGTACGTGTCCGGCGGTGTCTCGTGGATCGCGTCCCCGCCGCGGAGGTCGGGTTCCGTCTCGATGGCGACGTGCAGCATCGGGGTGCAGTCGTTCAGGGCGTTTTTCAGCCCGTTCATCGCGTTCATGTCGCCCGGCCCCGGGATGACGACGGTGGCGGCCATCTCGCCGCTCGATTCCGCGTACCCCCACGCCTGGTGGGAGACGGCGGTCTCGTGGCGCGCGACGATGAAGTCGATGTCGTCGCGCGCGCCGATCCCCTCGTTCAGCGGCAGTGACTGCTTCCCCGGGATGCCGAACACCGTGTCGACCCCCAGCGTGACCAACTTCTCGACGACCGCGTCGCTGACGTCCATACTGTGACCCGTTCCTCCCGGCAGTAGTTAAACGTCACTGCTTCGATGTTCGAAGAGCTGTTCGAAGACCGCAAACGAGTTAGCAGGTTCCGTCCCACATCCGTACTCGTCAGCCGTGTAACTGACCGGGTCGCGCCGTCCCCGCCGCCCGAGTACGCCCGATGGAGGCTCCGTCACACCGAATATTACAGAACTACATCTGTAATATCCGGATCCTCGTTCGACGAAAACGAACGCTTGGGGATCCGCGACTTCGGATCGACTGGTACTACACCCCACTACCGATGATCGGGTAGGGACGACCGGCGAGCGTTCGTCCATGGGGAACGATACCGGGTGGCGGTGTCAACGGTTATGTCGGCCCGCGAGTCCGACGACGCTGGCAGTCGCGATACGGGAAAACGCTTAGTAGTACCGACGATCGTGATGATATATGGAAGACGATAGAACCGGGAGCAAGGGGATAAAATCGAACGACACCCTGTTCACCATCATCGAATTCCTTCGAGAGAACGACGGTGCGGGAGTGACGGAACTCGCGGCTGGCACCGACCTTTCGAAAAGCACCGTCCATGGGCACCTGACATCGTTACGCGACCGCGGGTTCGTCATCAAGCGGGACGGGCAGTACCGGCTCGGACTGCAGTTTTTCGACTACGGGCAGTACGTCCGCAACCAGTACGAGATCTACGGCGTGGCGCAGGACCTCGTGGACGAACTGGCGGCGGAGACGGGCGAGATAGCGGGTATCGTCACCGAGGAGAACGGAAAGGTAGTGTATCTGTACGGTCGCGGCGGGGAGACGGACATCAACCTCGACTCGATCGTCGGGTCCGCCCTGTACATGCACCAGAACTCCGGCGGGAAGGCGGTGCTCGCCCACCTGCCCGAGTCGGAGGTCGAGGCGATAGTCGACCGTCACGGGCTCCCCGGACGGACGGAGAACACCATCACCACTCGTGAGGGCCTCTACGAGGAACTGGAGCGGACGCGTGAGCGCGACTACGCGCTCAACCTCAGCGAGGACCTCGAAGGCATCCACGCCGTCGGCGTGCCGCTGATCCACGACGGCACCGTCCGGGGGGCGTTGACGATCGCCGGACCGTCCTACCGCGTCACCCGAGAGCGGTGCGAGACGGCGCTCGCCGAGCGGCTCCACGCCGCGACCGACGACATCGAGCTGGCACTAACGTACAAGTGACTGGCCCCACTCCGTACCCGTCTCAGGGGGTCAGGTGTTCGACACTGACGAACGCCAACCGGCGAAGCTACGGAGCGCGACACAGTCGACGACCGGACAGCACCGGGGCACGAGCGCCGCGGTGGGCGGGTACGCGACAGCCATCCGGAAACGGACCGCCCGTATAAACTACCCCTCCCTACTCGCGCCTTCGGCGCTCGTGCAGGAAGGAGGCCCCTCGCCTATGACTGCTGGCCGACGCGGGTCGGACGTACGACAGCGGCGCGCGGCCGGGCGAACGGGGGAGCGCTTCCATACCGGTCCCGATCGCCAAAACCCGGTCGCCCCTTGCGGTCCGTCGCTGCGCTGGCCGCAACTATTAATACTTGGGTTAGACTGGTTCTCTATGTCTAACCATACCATGAATCTGCTTCAGGCGTTCGAGCGAACAGCGCGGTGCCATCCCGACGATACGGCCCTCGTCGCGGAGGACGGGCGGGAGTTCACGTACGGCGAGCTGGACCGGCGGAGCACGCGGCTGGCGAACGCGCTCGAAGAGCGGATCCCGGGCGAGCGGTGTGCGACGCTCGCGCTCACCGGGACGGCGGCGGTCGAGTCGATGCTCGCCGGAGACAAGCGCGGCGCGGCGACGGTGCAGCTGTCCTTTCACGCGAGCGAGGGTGAACTCGTGGAGATGGCCGACGCCGCGGATTCGCCGGGGCTCCTGTTCGACGACGCCAACGCCGACGCCGCGCTCTCGATGCTCGACCGGGGCGAGTTCGACGCCGCCGTCCACGCCGGATCGAGAGACATCCACCGCGACGACATCGAGTCCTACGAGGCGGTGCTGGAGTCGGCCGCCGCCGAACCGTCCCCGGATCTCCCCCGCGGCGACGAGTGTGCCGTCCTCTACACCAGCGGGACCACGAGCAGGCCGAAGGCGGTCGCGTTCGACCAGGAACAGCTGTGGTACGGCGCGGTACAGAGCGTGATGGAACACGGCGTCGACCACACCGACGTCGCGCTCGTCTGCACGCCCTGGTACCATATGGTGACGACCGACGCGTGGCTCTACCCCCACTTCGTTGCCGGCGCGACGGTCGTCCTCCAGCCGTCGTTCGACCCGGAGGCGGTGCTGGAGGCCATCGAGGAGCACGACATCACGGGGCTGCTCGCGGTCCCGACGCAGCTGGTGGCCATCAACGACGTGCAGGAGACGGCGGGCTACGACACGAGCACGCTCGACTACATCCGGACCGGCGGCTCCATCGTCACGGAGGACCTCGTCGAGCGCACGTCCGAACTGCTCTCCGACCAGGTGTACAACACTTACGGGATGACCGAGGGCGGGCCGAACCTGACGTTCGCTCACCCGGAGTGGCAGGAGGACCACCTCGGCACCGTGGGGAAGGAGGCGCACACCTACGAACTACGCGTCGTGGAGGCGGCCCCGCTCGACGACCACCCGGACCCCGAGACGACGGTCGAGCCCGGCGGGCGGGGCGAGGTCATCGCGCGCGGCCCCGGGATGTCTGAGGGCTACCTCGACAACGAGAAGGCCGAGGAGAAGACGTACTTCGACGGCTGGATCCGGACCTGCGACGTAGCGCGGGTCGACGAGGACGGGTTCCTCTACGTCGTCGACCGCGTCGACAACATGATCCTCAGCGGCGGGGAGAAGGTGTACCCCGCCGAGGTGGAACAGTCGCTCGAGGGACACGAGGCGGTCGACGACGCCTGCGTGTTCGGCGTCCAGGACGACCGCTGGGGAGAGGTGGTCACGGCCGTCGTCGTCGCCGAGGGCATCGACGCCGAGGAGTTGGACGAGCACTGCAAGGCCGACGACTCCCTGGCGGACTTCAAGCGCCCCCGTAACTACGTCGTCGCCGACGAGACGCTGCCACGGACGGACACGGGGACGCTCAGGCGAGACGAGATCGCCGACCGGTTCGCGGAGTGAGCCACCGGTCACCGTCACCCCGATGACCGCTAACGCGCCGGTCAGAAAAACAGCGCGAAGACCGCGATCTGGACCGGGACCAGCAGTCCGAGCGTCGCGACCGTACAGACCGTCGCCATCCGCGTGAGTTCGACCGTGTCGACCACGTCCAGGCCGAGGATGGCGACCATCACCGCCGACTGGTACGGGAAGAAGTACGCGTTCAGCGCGACGGCCTCTATCATCGCAACCGGCGCGAGCGGGACGCCGGCGCTCGCCGCGAACGACACCAGCACGGGCGTCAGCACGCTGGCGACGGCCAGCCCCTCCATCAGGAAGGCCAGCGAGACCGCCGCGAAGACGACGAACGCGAGCGTGAGCGCGATCCCCGCGTCTTCCGGCAGGTACGACAGGAGCTCCGTCGCGGCGAGATCGGTAAACCCCGTCCGCCGGAGCCCCTCCGCGACGGCGAAGATCGCGCCGAGGAAGAAGACGATGGAGAAGTCCGCTTCGCCGACGACGTCCGTGTCCACGACGCCGACGCGGGGCGTGAACGCGAGCAGGGCGACGAGCAACGCGCCGTAGAGCGGATGCAGGCCGTGGACGAAGTCCGTCGCCCACACGCCGACGCCGACCAGGAGGATGGCGAGCATCCGCTTCTCGCGGCCCGAGACGTCGAGGACACCGTCGGGCTCCGGCACCGAGATGCCGTCGGGGTCGCGCGGGCGGTAGAGCGCGTAGGCGACGGCGGCGACCACGAGCGACCGCCCGACGCCCATCACCGGCCCCATCCAGAGCGCCCACTCGGTCCAGCTTATCGCTACGTCGGCCCCCGACTCGACGAGGCCGGTGATGATGATGTTCGCGAGCGACCCGGTGAGGACCCCGGAGGCCCCGTAGTACGTGGCGAACAGCGGGCCGAGGAAGATCCCGACCTTCGCCCGGCGCTCCGCGAACAGATCGCCGATCGAGACGAGGATGGGGCCGAGGATGAGCACCCTGACGAGCGACGAGGGGACGAGGACGGCGAACGCGAGGCTCGCGAGACAGAGCACGACGAGCAGGTAGCGGTACGCCGCGACGGCGTCGGTTCCGACGCGCCCCGGCATCCACCGGAGGACGACGCGCTCGACGAGGCCGGCCAGCCCGCTGTCCCGCGCCGCCTCGCCGATCAGGATGCCGAAGACGACGAGCCACGTCGCGGGCGAGCGAAACCCGGTCAGGGCGAGATCCGTCGAGAACGCGACGCCGACGAGACCGACACAGACCAGCGCCGTGAACCACGGTTCGACTGGCGTGCCGATCCAGAGGCAGACACAGAACACCGTGATGGCGAGCATGGTCGCCATGTCGCTCGACCCCGGTGCGTACCCGAGCACCGTCGCGGCCGCGAGCGTGCCCGCTGGAACGGCGAGCCACAAGCGATCGACGGCCGGGACCATGCGCCTCGGGGCGGGGAAGCGACGAGACATCCGAACGTGCTGGCGGACGGAAGCGACCGCAATGACTGTTCCGACTCCGCCGGCGCGGCTCACCGCGGTTCCTGCGGCAACGCTTTCGTCCGCCGGCCGAGACCGTACGACCGCATGACCGAGGAGATAGCCACCGACGTGTACGACATCGCCGTCGCGGAGCGCAACGGCGCGCGGTACCGGGTGTTCCTCTTCGACGGGAAGCCCCGACGCTGGTCGACGCGGGGTTCACGGACACCGTCGACGTCGTCGTGGACCGCCTCGACGAACTCGGCGTCACCCCCGAACGGCTACTGCTCACTCACGGCGACCCCGACCACGCCGGGGGCCTCGCGGGGCTCGCCGGGCGGTACGACATAGAGACGTGGGTCCCCGACGGTACGGGGATCGACGCGGAGCCGGACCGCAGGTTCGGCGACGGCGACGAGGTCGACCGGTTCACCGCCGTCCACGTGCCGGGCCACACGCCGCGTTACCACGCGCCGGTCGACGAGGACGCGGGCGTCGCCGTGGTCGGGGACGCGCTGTTCGGCGCGGACCCGCGTGGCCTCCCGGGTGGATACGTCGTCCTGCCGTCCGCGTACTTCTCGGCGGAGCGAGCGGCAGAAGACAGCGTCGCTCGTCGGGTTCACCGGGAAGCCGTGGTCAGTCCCCGGAGACGATGCTTTCCGGGTCCTCGTTCGCGTTCTCGCCGAGGTACGCCTCGATGACGCGGTCGTCGTTCTGTATCTCGTCGGGCGTCCCCTCGGCGATGAGCTGCCCGTTGTCGAGCACCATGACGCGCTCGCTGACGGTCATCAGCGCCTTCATCACGTGGTCGATGAGGAACACCGTCTTCCCGCGGTCCGTGATGTCCTCGACGAGGTCGATGATCTCCTCGGTCTCCTCCGGGTCGAGGCCGCCGGCCACCTCGTCGAACAGGAGCATCTCCGGGTCGGTCGCGAGCACGCGAGCGATCTCCAGGCGCTTGAGTTCGCCGACGCTCAGGTGGTCCGGCTTCCCGTGCGCGACGTCCCCGAGACCGACGAAGTCGAGCAGCTCCAGCGCTCGCCCTTCCGGGTCGTCCGGGTTCCGGCCGCCGAACTCCGCGCCGACGGTGACGTTCTCGACCAGCGTGAGGCTCTCGAAGGGCCGGACGATCTGGTGGGTCTTCGCCAGGCCGCTGTGACAGATGTCGTGGGGGGCGTCCCCGGTGATGTCCTCGCCGTCGAAGACGACGCGCCCCTCGGTCGGTTCGTACGCGCCGGTGACGACGCTGAACAGCGTCGTCTTGCCCGCGCCGTTCGGGCCGATGAGCCCGACCGACTCCCCGCGCTCGATCGAGAAGGTGACGTCGTCGACCGCGACGACGCCGCCGAATCGCTTCGTCAGACCCTCGCCTTCGAGTAACGCCATTTGGTCGCCTGTTTCCCACCCACTCGCATAAACCTACTCCCGGCCCGGATCCGTTCCGCCGTTCCGCGCTCGCCGCACCTGTCGCGGGGAAAACGCTTTGACCCGCCTCCGAGAAGGGAGAGTCGTGAACCTCGAACGCTTATTCGAACCCGAAGCGATAGCCGTGGTCGGCGCGTCGCGGACCGAGGGAAAGATCGGGTACGAGGCGATGGCGAACGCCGTCGAGTTCGGCGGCCGCGTCTACCCGGTCAACCCGTCGGGCGAGGGCACCGTCTTCGGAGAACGGTTCGTCGAGTCGGTGACGGACGTCGACGACGAGGTCGACCTTGCGCTGCTCTGCGTCCCGGGGCCGGCCGTTCCGGACGTAGTGATGGAGTGCGGGGAGGCCGGCATCGGCGGGGCCGTCGTGTACGCGAGCGGGTTCGCCGAGGCCGGCGAGGAGGGCGAGGCGCTGCAGTCCGAGGTCGTCTCGGCGGCGGCGGAACACGACGTGGCGCTGCTCGGGCCGAACACCAGCGGGTTCGTCGTCCCGGAGACGGACCTCTACGCGTCGTTCGCCAGTGGCGTCGAGGAGGTCAGACCGGGCAACGTGGCGGTCATCGCCCAGAGCGGCGGCATCGCGCACGTCCTCGCGTTCCGGACGCTGCGGGAGGACCGCGGCGTGTCGGCGATGGTCGGCCTCGGTAACCGCGCGAACGTCGGGTTCCGGGAGACGGTAGAGTACTTCGACGGCGACGACCGGACGGACGCCGTCGTCCTCCACGTCGAGGGGACCGAACGCGGGCGAGAACTGCTTGAGACCTGCCGCGAGGCCAACACCCCCGTCGTCGCGTACACGGTCGGCAAGTCCGACGTGGGCGACTTCGCGGAGTCGCACACCGGCGCGCTGACCGGCGACCACGAACTGTACGAGGCCGGGTTCCGGCAGTACGGCGTGCCGACCGTCGACTCGACGGAGGCGCTCGTCGACGCCGGTGTCGCGCTCGCCGACTCGCCGGAGCCCGCCGGCCCGAACGTCGGCGTCGTGACCGCGCAGGCGGGGCCGGGGATCATCATCGCCGACCGCGTCCAACGCGGCGGCGGAGCGCTCCCGGGGCTCGCAGCCGGGACGCAGGAGCGACTCGACGACATCCTGCCGGGCGTCACCTACGAGGGCAATCCCGTCGACACCGGCCGACCGATGCCGGAGTTCGGCGAGGTGGTGACCGCGGTCGCCGAGGACGACGAGGTCGACATCGTCCTCGTGTACGAACTGTTCGAGGAGGCGCTCGGCTTCCCGGTCGACGAGCTCGACGGCCTCGCGGACCGCGTGGACAAGCCGGTGCTGTTCGCCACCGAAGGCGTCGAGGCGGACATGGCCGACGACCTCGCGGCCCTGAGCGAGGCGGGCGTGCCGGTGTTCGCGTCGCCGGAGCGCGGCGCGGAGGCGGTCGCCGCGCTCGTCAGGTACGCGGAGACGAACGAGCGGTCCGAGGAGGTGAGCGCCGATGTCTGACCCCGTCGAGACCGCACGCGAGGAGGGCCGGACGACGCTGACGGAGGCGGAGGGGAAGGCCCTGCTCTCGGAGGCCGGTATCGAGACGCCGGCGTTCCGCGTGGCAGCCGACGCCGACGGGGCCGTCGACGCGGCGGAAGCCGTCGGCTATCCAGTGGTCGTCAAGGTCTCCTCGCCCGCGGTAACCCACAAGAGCGAGTGGGCCGACGGAGCGGGCGTCGCCGTGGGACTGGAGTCGGCAGACGCGGTGCGGGCGGCGGTCGAGCGGGTCGAGGCCGCCGCCGACGAGCGGGGGATCGAGGCGGACGTGCTCGTCGAGGAGGCCCGCGACGTCGACGCTGGGACCGAGGTGATCGTCGGCGGCCTCCGCGACCCGTCGTTCGGCCCGGTCGTTCTGACCGGGCTCGGCGGTGTCTTCACCGAGATATTCGAGGACACGAGCCACCGGATCGCCCCTATCGACGCCGCCGAGGCGCGGGCCGCCGTCGAGGAGCTACGGTCCGCCCCCCTGTTACAGGGGTACCGCGGGAGCGCCCCCGCCGACGTCGGCGCGCTCGCGGACGCAGTGAAGGCGGTCGGGGATCTGGTCGCCGAGCGCGACATCGCCGAGATCGACGCGAACCCGGTGCTCGTGACGAGCGACGGGGCGGTCTCGCTGGACGCGCTCGTCGTGCTGGAGGAAGCATGAACGACAGTCGCACGTGGACGAGGCGGTTCTCCGACACCGACCCCTTCGGCATCGCGCGCTACCTACGTATCGTCGACGCGCTCCACGAGATGCTCCACGAGACCTCGGACGTGTTCATGGAGGAGGTCGGCTTCCCGTTCCGGGAGACATCGCGAGAGGAGGGGGTTCGGTCTCCCGCTCGCGGAGATGACTTTCGAGTTCGAGGAGCCGGTGGAGGCCGGCGACGAGGTCGCCATCGGACTGACGCCGTCGCTCGGCACCCGGAGCGTCAGGTTCGAGTACGTCGCGCGCCGCGACGGCGAGGTGGCGTTCTCGGGGGGCGACAGCGGGTCCGCGCCCGACAGGGCGGCGGCGGGTCGCTGGAGCTCCCGGACGACCTCCGCGCGGCGATGGCGGGGTACGCCGACGACTGATACCGGTTGGCTGTGTCCCGGCGCGACCGTTTCTCGGTGTCGGTTGCTCCGGATCCGACAGCCCGCACGACGCGAGCGACATGCTTTAGGCGCTTCCATCGCCATTTACGCGTATGGCCGAGTTCGAGAACCCCTATGCCGATGCGGACCCGCTCGTGGAAGCGCACTTCGACTGCCTGAGCTGCGGGGGGAAGCTCTGGGAGTACGCGATCCAGGGACAGATGGTCTGCGAGGACTGCCGGTCAGTGTTCCCGTCCGGCGAGGTCTTCGAGGCGCGGACGTAACGGAGCGTCCCGTCGCTCGACTCGTAGCGTGGACCGTCCGAACCGTCGGTACCGACGGGACCGCCATCGAACGGTCGCGGCCGTCCCCTACACTTATAACGGCTCTGTGCTAACGTCCCACCACACTATGGCCCAGCAAGAGCCCGAGGACCGAGAGCCGCAGGAGACGGACCCGGAGGAACTCCTGGAGCTTAGCCCCGACACGCGGGGGATACTGGAGGACAACGGCCTCCGTCCGCTCTGGGAGGTAGAAGACGACTTCGGCAACGTCATCGACGACCTGGGGGCGGACATCTGGAAGTGGGACGAGATACGGACCGCCATCGACAGCATCGAGGACGACGTCCCGATCGCCGACCTGCCGCCGGGGTTCCAGCGCCGCGTCGCCGTCCCGATCAACAGCTCCATCGGCACCGCGATCTCGAACACGATCTACGTCGGCGTCCAGACGGTGTCGCCGGGCGAGACCGCGCCGTCGCACCGCCACGGGGCGAACGCCCTGCGGTTCACCATCGACGGTCACGAGGAGATGAAGACGGTCGTCGCTGGCGAGGAGTTCCCGATGGAGGACAACGACCTCATCACGACGCCGCAGTTCGAGTGGCACGACCACGTCAACGACTCGGACGAGACGGCGGCGTGGCTGGACGTCCTCGATCTCCCGCTGTTCCTGGACTCCCTGAACACCCGTAACGTCTTCGAGAACCACGAGCTCGAACGCCAGCCCGTGACGAAGACCCAGGGGTACTGGGACTCGCAGTACGGTCGCGCTCGCCCGGCCGGCGAGACGAGCAACGGCATCCCCGGCCCGTTCGAGGGCATCCACGAAGCGACGCCGCCGTACCGCTTCGGCTGGAACGAGACGCTGGAGACGCTCCGCCAGCGGGCTGACAACGACGCTCCGGACCCACACGACGGGTACAGCCTCGCGTACGTCAACCCGGCGACGGGGGACTCGCCCCTGTTCCCCACGATGTCGTTCCGCGCGCAGTTGCTACAGGAGACGACGGCCCCGCACTTCCACAACGCGACGGAGGTGTACTTCGTCGTCGAGGGCGAGGGGGCGACCCACGTGGACGACGAGGCGCTGGAGTGGGACGAGCGCGACGTCTTCGTCGTGCCGCCGGACGCGACCCATCACCACGAACCCGACGACGAGGCGATCCTCCTCGGCATGACCGACCGACCGGTGTTCGAGGCGCTCAACTTCTACGCCGAGGCGGAGCCGTCGTAACCCCCTCGGTGCACCGTCTCGGGAGCTTTCCGATCCGCCCCTGTCGTCGAACCGTCGAGTCCACTGGTCTCTACCGTCCGGTAGTACGGTCGGTCCGGACAGCGTAACAAAACGGAGAGAAGCCCCTTCCGAAACGGCCTGTGAACCGAATAGACGTGCCAAGAGCTTCTCTCACTCGTTTACGTCCATTTGCATGACAACCGTAAGACAGTAAAATTTTCACCTTTTATTACTATTCTTTCCGTCATTTTTATGATGGTCTTTTGTGAATAGCTTGCTACACTATGAAACGAATCGGCGACTCGTGGAGCAGGAGGACGTACCTGAGAGGTACCAGTGCCGTCGCTGCGACCGGGATCACGGCACTCGCCGGCTGTAACTCCGGTGGGGAGAGCGATCAACCGACGATGACCGTCGTCGGGACCGTCCCGAAGTCCGGTTCGTTCTCGTCGCTCGGGCAGGACATGGAGCGAGGATACGAACTCGGCGTGAGGCGGATGTCCGAACGGCTGGAATACGAGGTCGACCTCCACCTCGCCGACGACGAGAGCGACCCGGAAGCGGTGCAGTCGAACCTGGAGCGTCTCACCGACGAACACGACCCTGACATGGTCTGGGGGAGCTTCGCGACGCCGCTCGTGACGGCCGGCAGCGCGTTCGCTGAGGACCGGAACGTCCCCTTCTTGGGCGTCGCGTTCGCGCACGAGGAGCCCCATCACTCGGAGAGCTACGAGTGGACGTACGCGCCGTTCCCGAAGTCCCGAGACATGGCGCGGTCGACGGTGAACGTGCTTGAGATGATGCGCGATGAGGACAGACCGGAGCGGGTGGGGATCTGGGAACCGGAGACGCCGTGGGGAGCGGAACAGGCGGGCCACTGGGAGGAGAAGCTCACCGCGAAAGGGTACGAGATCGCTCATCGCGAGCGGTACGCGCTCGGAACTGATGACTTCAGACCGCTCATCCAGCGCTCTCGGGACGCGGGCGTCGAGGTCCTGCTGTCGAATCCGACGCCGCCGGGCGGTATAGCGGTGGTCAACCAGATGGCGGAACTGGAGTGGTCGCCGGACGTGTTGAAGTTCATCCGCGCGGCGGACCCGGACGCGTGGTGGTCCGCGCTCGGCCGCCAAGGGTCGTACGCGCTGACCTGTCCGGGCTGGGTGCCCGGCCTCACCGACAACGGGAACGCGTACCTCTGGGAGAGCTTCAACGACGAGTACGGCCTCGAGCTGGGCGAACTGATCCCGGTGATGGTCGGCGGCGCGTTCAACCTAACGCAAGTGGCGCTCCAATCGGTTCGGGCGGCCGAGACGACGGACCCGTCCGCGGTCCAGTCCGCACTCCGGAACACGACGTTCCAGACTGTCGTCGGCGAGTTCAGCTTCGAGGACAACGGTCTGCCGTCGGCAGGCGACCTCGTGGCTCCGGTCGGACAGTGGTGGGACGGGGAACAGCGACTCGCCTACCCCCGGTCGACCGGGACCGCGTCTATCGATTTCAAGTACCCGCTCCCGTCGTGGGACCAGTTCAGGTGATCCCGGGCGGTAACCGTCGCCGGTTGCGGATCACCGGTCGACCAAAACCCCAATTTTTATACTTATCGTTGCTCATTGGGGTGCTAGAGCATGTCTAGGAAAACTGGCGATTGGCGCAGGCGGCAGTATCTCAAGACCACGGGTGCGGTGAGCGCGGCCGGCATCACGGCGCTCGCGGGCTGTAGCGACGACGGCGGGAGCTCCGAAGGTATCACCATCGCCGGTACGATCCCGACAAGTGGCTCCTTCTCCTCTCTCGGTCAGGACTTAGAGCGAGGCTACGAACTCGGCGTGCAGCGGATGAACGAGGAGCTCGACCAGGACGTCGAACTCGTCCTGCAGGACGACGAGAGCGACGCCCAGCAGCTCCGGGAGAACCTCCAGCAGATCACGAGCAACAACGACGTCGACATGATCTGGGGTAGCTTCTCCAGCCTGCTCGTGACCGCCGGCAGCGCGTACGCCGAGCAGCGCGACATCCCCTTCCTGGGCATCGCGTTCGCCTACGAGGAGCCCCACCGCAACGACGACTACGAGTGGACCTACTCCCCCTTCCCGAAGTCGCGCGACATGGCCCGGTCGACGGTCGGACTGCTCGAACTGATCCCGGAGGACGAGCGACCGTCGCGCGTCGGCATCTGGGAGCCCAACTCCGGGTGGGGCAACGAGCAGGCCCGGTACTGGGAAGACCGCCTCACCGAGGAGGGCTACGACATCGTCCTCCGCGAGCAGTTCGAACTGGGGTCGCAGGACTTCTCGACACTCATCTCCCAGTCCCAGAGCGCGGAGGTCGAGGTGTTGCTCTCGAACCCGACGCCGCCGGGCGGCATCACGGCGGTGAACCAGATGCAGGACCAGAACTGGGTCCCGGACATCCTGAAGTTCGTCCGCGGTGCCGACCCGTCCGCGTGGTGGTCCGCGCTCGGCGAGGCGGGCGCGTACGTGACGATGTGTCCGGGATGGGTGCCCGGCCTCACCGGTAACGGCAACGAGAACCTCTGGCAGACCTACGAGGAGGAGTACGGACTGGACGAGGGCCAGCTCATCCCCGTGAACGTCGGCGGGGCGTACAACCTGACCCAGGTCGCGCTCCAGACGTTCCAGGCGGCGGACTCGATGGACGCCGGCGACCTCCAGTCGTCGCTCCGCGAGGAGGAGTTCAACACGGTCATCGGCGACTTCGGGTTCGAGGACAACGGGCTCCCGGCGGAGGGCGAACTCACAGCGCCAACCGGACAGTGGTGGGAGGGGGGCCAGCGACTCGCCTATCCGGAGTCCGACCACGAGTACTCGGTCGACTTCCAGTACCCGAGCCCCCCATGGGACGAGCGGTGATAACGCACCCCGACCCGACGAGGACGCATGGCAAGTAGCGAACTCGTCGCCCAGACGCTGGTGAACGGCCTGCTCCTCGGCGGCATCTACGCCGTGGCGGCGCTCGGCCTCTCGCTAGTGTTCGGGATCATGGACATCGTCAACCTCGCGCACGGACACATGCTCATGGTCGGCGGGTACGTGGCGATCATCCTGTTCGCCGCGACCGGTATCACCCCGCTCGTCGGGATGCTGCTGGCGATGGTGCTCCTGTTCGTTCTCGGAGTCGTCCTCCAGAAGGTGTTGCTCCAGCACGTCGTCGACGAGGGGCTCGAACAGCCGATCATCGTGCTGTTCGGGCTCGCGCTGGTCCTGCAGAACGTGGGCCGCGTGCTCCTCGGCGGGGACGCGCGCTCCTCCGACATCGGCGTTCCGGGGAGCGGTCTCGACCTCGGGATGGTCTACCTGTCGTTCCCGCGGACGGTGACGTTCGTCATCGCCGTGCTGTTGATCGTCGGCACCTGGGCGTACCTCCAGTACACGAAGACCGGACAGGCCATCCGCGCGACGGCGCAGAACCGCACCGCGGCGCGCTATATGGGCATCGACACCGAGCGCATCTACGTCATCACCCTCGGCATCGGGACGGCCCTAGCCGGCGCGGCGGGGTCGCTCCTGTCGATGCTGTACCCGATCGACCCGTTCGTCGGGTGGTCGTACCTGCTGAAGGCGTTCGCCGTCGTCGTGCTCGGCGGCGTCGGGAGCATCCTCGGAACGCTCGTCGGCGGCCTCGTCATCGGCGTTTCCGAGAACCTCGGGGCGCTGTATCTCGGGGGCGGGTACCGGAACATCGTTAGCTTCAGCATCTTCCTCGCGGTGTTGCTGATCAAACCGGAGGGACTGTTCGGAGGGAGCCAATGAGCCTGATCGAACGCCGTCGCGGACGGACGCTGCTCGACGACAGGCGCGTGCAAGCGGCCGGTGCGCTCCTCGTCGCGGCGCTCGCCACCGTTCCCTTCGTGATGAACTTCTACGTCACGGAGCTGCTGTTCACGGGGCTCGTCTTCGTCATCCTCGGCGTCTCGTGGAACCTCCTCGCGGGCTACGCCGGGCAGATCTCGCTCGGCCACGCCGCGTTCTTCGGCATGGGCGCGTTCGTGTCCGCCTGGCTGACGACCCCGACGGGGGCCGACCTCCCCGAATCGATACAGCTACCGGTGCTTCTGGCCGTACTGGTCGGGGGGCTGGTCGCCGCGCTCATCTCCCTCGTCGTCGGGCCGATCATGTTCCGTCTCCGGGGCCACTACTTCGCCATCGGGACGCTGGCGCTCGCGGCGATCATCCAGCTCGTCATGCAGGACCAGCGGGAGTACACCGGCGGCGCGACGGGCTACTTCGTCGATTCCGACCCGGTCGAGGAGCTGGTGCCGCCGCTGACGGCCGAGGCGACGGTGTACCTCGTGACGCTCGCAGTGGCCGTTCTCACGGTGCTCGTCACGTACCGCATCGTCGAGAGCCCGACGGGTCTCGGCATGAAAGCGATCCACGACGACGAGGACGCCGCGAGCGGCCTCGGCGTCGATCCGCTCAAGTACAAGATGTACGCGTTCGTCGTCTCCTCCTTTTTCGCCGGGATCGCGGGGGCGCTCTACGCGCAGTACACGCTGTACATCAACCCCGGATCGACGCTGGACATCGTCTGGACCATCGACACGCTCGTGATCGTCATCCTCGGCGGCATGGGGACGGTCGCCGGGCCGCTTCTCGGGGCCGGGCTGTTCCTCGGTCTCGACAACCTCCTGAGCAGCGTCGTCGGCGAGCTCTCGACGGCGGTGGAGGGCGCGCTCATCGTCCTCTTCATCGTCTTCCTCCCCAGCGGGGTGTACGGCCTGATCGACGACTACCTGGTCAGCGACGCCGAACCGCGGTCGGACGACGAGCGCGCCACCGCGAAGCGCTCGTCGGACGCGACGGACGACGGCTGATCGGTTCCCTCGACCGGGTACGCTGTTCTCGACGGTCGGCGTGTCACCGACGCCCGGCCGCGTCACGCGCCGAGATACGACTCCTCGACGCGCTCGTCGCCCGCCAGCTCCGCCGCGGTCCCGGAGAGCTCGATGTGACCCGACTTGAGGACGTACCCCCGGTCCGCGACGCGGAGCGCGTTGTAGATGTCCTGCTCGACGAGGAGGACCGTCGTCCCCTGCTCGTTGATCCGCTCTATCGCCTCGAACACGTCGTCGACGAGCACGGGCGCGAGCCCCAGGCTCGCCTCGTCGAGCAGGAGGAGGTCGGGGTCGCTCATCAGGCCGCGTCCGATGGCGAGCATCTGCTGTTCGCCGCCCGAGAGGGTGCCGGCCGCCTGGCCGCGACGCTCTTCGAGTCGCGGGAAGACGTCGTACACCTGCTCCATGCGCTCGTCCATCCCCGACCGGTCGACGTACGACCCGAGTTCGAGGTTCTCCTCGACGCTACTCGCGGGGAAGATCTCGCGGCCCTCCGGCACGTGGACGACGCCGTCCGCGATCACCTCCTCCTGGGTCCAGTCGCCGACCGACTCGCCGCGGTAGCGTATCTCGCCGGCAGTCGGCGCGAGGTCGCCACAGACGGTCTTCAGAACAGTCGTCTTGCCCGCGCCGTTCGCGCCGAGCAGCGCGACCGTTTCGCCCTCGTCGACCGAGAGGCTGACGTTCCAGATCACCTGAACGTTTCCGTAGGCGACGTCGATGTCGTCGACTTCGAGGAGTGCCATCGGTTGGCACAACGGTGGACCCCGGACGGCTTAAGCCTACCCCCGTCGGGGATCGCCTCTCGGAGGCCGGTCAGTCCTGACCGCCCTTCTGCACGTCGGCCTCCGCGAAGCTCACGTCGCGTTCGGTCACCTCGACCGTCATCGAGCCGACGCCCTCGACCTCGGCGTCGATACTGTCGCCGTCAGCGAGCGAGCTCACGCCCTCCGGCGTCCCGGTCGTGACCACGTCGCCCGCCTCCAGCGTCGCGCCCAGCGAGGCGTACTGGACGACGTCGGCGCAGGTGTACACCATGTCGCTGGTGTTCTCGTGCTGGCGCGTTTCGCCGTTGAGCCGGAGCTCCATCGCCAGGTCCTGGGGGTCGCCCACCTCGTCCGGCGTCGCGACGCACGGCCCGATTACCGTGAACGTGTCGTACGACTTCCGGTTCGAGCGGTCCTGGTCGCCGCGCAGGGAGATGTCGAGCAGGATCGTGTAGCCGAAGATGTGCTCCCAGGCGTCGTCGGCGTCGACGTCCTTCACGTCCTCGCCCATCACGAACGCGAGTTCGACCTCGTGGTCCGTGCGGCGGTCGTTGAACGGGAGCTCGATGCCGTCGTCGGGGCCGACGACCGACGACGGAGCCTTCATGAAGTACCCCTTGTCCTTGATCGAGAACCACTCTTCAGTGGTGATGTCGCGGTCCGAGAGCGCCTCCTCGATGTGGTTCTCGTAGTTGAGCGGCGCGGCGATGACCTTCCCCGGGCGCTTCACCGGCGAGCCGAGGTGGACGTCCTCGACGCCGTGGTCCGGGTCCGCGTCTTCGTACTCGCTCGCGTCGTAGTCGCCGCGGATGTACTCCCGAAGCGGGTCCCGAGCGTCGATGCCCAGGCGGTCTGAGAGGTCGACGACGCCGGAGCCGTCGTCGGTCAGCAGTCCTAGCCGATCGTCGTCGAAACGGACGAATCGCATGGGAGCATATGCGGGGAAGAGCGTTATAAAGCATGCTGTTGGGACGGCGCGTGCAGCCGAAGAAACGCGGCTGTTCCGGTGCCCCGAGGCGTCTCGTCGGCAGCCTCAGAACGGGAACTCGCGGGGGTCGTGCTGGAGCGAGATCCACTTCTTCTCGGTGACTTCGTCCAGGAAGTCCTCGCTGTTGTACCCGCCGAGCCCCGACGCCCCGGTGCCGCCGAACGGCACGTGCGCCTCGTCGTTGACCGGCTGATCGTTTACGTGGACCATCCCCGTCTCCATGCGCTGGGCGATGCGCTTGCCCGCGCCGACGTCGCCCGCGTGTACGGACCCGGAGAGGCCGAGCTCCGTGTCGTTCGCGAGTTCGACGGCCTCGTCGACGTCCGAGAACGGGATGACCGGCGCGATGGGGCCGAAGTGCTCGTTGCAGGCGGCGGGCATGTCGTTGTCGACGTCGGACAGCACCGTCGGCGCGACGACCAGCGAGTCGTCGACGCCGTCGAGGTCGACGGTCTCCCCGCCGGTCTCCAGCGTCGCACCGGCCTCGACGGTCCGATCGACGTACTCCAGCATCTCGTCGCGCTGGGACTCGTCGATGATCGGGCCGATGACGACCTGCTCGTGGGCGCTGCCGGCGGGCAGGCTCTCGGCGCGCTCGGTCAGCTTCTCGACGTACTCGTCGTACGCGTCTTCGTGAACGAGGTGGCGGTTGATGGAGATGCACACCTGTCCCTGATGGACGAAGCTCCCGAAGACGGCGGCGTCGACGGCCGCGTCGAGGTCGGCCTCGTCGGTGACGATGTGGGCGTTGTTTCCGCCGAGTTCCATGGCCGGCACGGCGAGGTTCTCGCCCGCGGCCGCGGCGATGCGTCGGCCGACCTCCGTCGACCCCGTGAACGCGACCACGTCGCTGTCGGAGTGGCTGGCGACGCGGTCGCCGATGTCGGACCCGCGGCCGGTGACGACGTTGAGGACGCCGTCGGGGAGGTCAGTCTCCTCGAACAGCCGCGCGAACAGCAGGCCGCCGGCGATCGGCGTGTTCGTCGCCGGCTTGAGGACGACAGCGTTACCGGCGGCGATAGCGGGCGCGACCGCGCGCATCGTCAGGTTCAGCGGGAAGTTCCACGGGGTGATGACGGTTACGACGCCCTGTGGCTCGCGCTGGACGAGGTTCTCCTTGCCGGGGATGTTCGAAGCGATGTGCTCGCCCTTCATCCGGCGCGGCAGCGTCGCGGCCTCGGCGGCTTGGTCCTCAGCGAGGTGAACGAACGTCTCGCCCATGGCGCGCGCGCCGCCCGCCTCCGCGGCGAGGAGTTCTATCACTTCCTCGCTGTGCGAGTCCAGCGCCCGAAGCATGTCCTGGATGACTTCCTGTCGGGCCGCGGGCGGCGTCTCGCCCCACTCCTCCTGTGCCGCTACGGCGGCCTCGTACGCCGCGTCGACGTCGTCTGCCGTCCCGGCGGCGACGTGCGCCACCGTCTC
>PXSA01000039.1:0-93719 GCA_003023565.1 Halobacteriales archaeon QS_9_68_17 | reverse complement strand
GGCCTCCGAACCCGCGAACCGACGCCCGAGGTCGACGTAGTGGTCTCGGGTACTGTCGATCTGTTCGAGTTGGTCGTCCGTGATCGGCCTCGTCTCGGCGGGCGCGCCGTACGCGACGTGGCCCGCCGGCACCGTCTGCCCCTGTAACACGACCGCGTTCGCCGCGACGATGCAGTCGGACTCCACCGTCGCGCCGCCCATCACGCGGCTGCCCATGCCGACCAGCGAGTGGTCTTCCACGGTGGCGAAGTCGACCACCGCGCCGTGACCGACGGTGACGTCGTCGCCGAGCGTCGCTCCGTGAAGCATTGAGAACTCCTGTACGTTCGTTCTCGCACCCACCTCGACGGCTCCGCGGTCGCCGCGGAGACAGACGAACGGCCACAGCGACGACGCCTCGGCGACGGTGACGTCGCCCACGAGGACGGTCGGTTCCGCTACGTACGCGCTCTCTGCCACGACGGGAGCGGTTCCCTCGAACGGTCTGCGCATGGCTCCACCTCCGTTTCGCGGAGGAAATATCTGACCCCGCCGCGAAAGCCAATCGGTCGCCGCCCGAGGAGTACACTGGGGGGGATTGCCATCTCCGGATCGTATCGACTGTTGGCGGACGGCTCGCGGCCGAAGTGTTCGGTATCATCGAACGGGGTTCCACTCGAGCCTCCCGGGAACTCCAACCACAAGTGCTATGACGGTGGTAACGCAATACGACAACATCACACATGAATGGTGACACGACCGAGGCTCCGGTGCTGGTAGCCGGTGCCGGACCGACGGGCATGACGGCGGCGCTAGCCTTACACGCGCGGGGAGTCGAGGCCACCATCCTCGAAGCCGACCCGGAGGATCGGGACCGGTCCGGGAGCCGCGCCATCTACGTCCACGGATCGACGCTCGGGACGCTGGAACGGATCCACCCGGGCCTCGGGTCTGACCTCGTCAAGGAGGGACTGGTCTGGCCGACGCGGCGGACGCTGTTCCGCGGGAAGGAAGTGTTCAACCGGACGTACGACTCGCCGGGCGGGTCCGGAGACATCCCCCACTTCACCAGCGTCCCGCAGGTCGTGACCGAGCGGTACATGCTCGACGCGCTCGAGTCGATCGGTGTCGATATCCACTGGGACGCGGAGGTCGTCGGCGTCGACTCTACCGCGGACGGGGTCCGCGTCGAGACTGACGACGGCCGTGAGTGGGAGACCGAGTACCTGGTCGGCGCGGACGGCGGAGGGTCGGCCGTCCGCGACGAGATCGGGGCGAACTTCGAGGGCGACCAGTCCGAGAACTCCTTCATCATCGCCGATATCGACGAGACCGAGGACGACCCCCGGCCGCTCGAACGCGTCTTCCACTACGACGCGCCGGCGGCCGACGGTCGGAACGTCCTGCTCGTCCCCTTCACCGGCGGCTGGCGGCTCGACATCCAGTGCATCGAGGGCGACGACCCCGAGGAGCTCGTCAGCGACGACCGGATGCGCGAGTTCGTCCGCGACATCATGGGCGAACGCTACGAGGACAACCTGACCTGGGTGTCCTCGTACCGGTTCCTCCAGGTGATGGCGGACACCTTCGTCGACGACCACCGTCGCGTGCTGCTCGCCGGCGAGGCGGCCCACCTGCTCGCGCCCTTCGGCGCGCGCGGCATGAACTCCGGTATCGCGGACGCGGACGAGGCCGCGTCGGCCGTCGCCGTGGCGCTTGACGCGCGGACCGAAGCGGTCGCCCGAGACGAGGTCGAACTGTACGCGGCGCGCCGCGAGAAAGCCGCCGAGTTCAACCTCGGGGCCGCCGGCCAGGCGCTCGAGTACCTCCAGGGGGACGACCCCGTGACGGTGCTGCGGAAGGAGGCGGCCGCGTCGCTGGCCGACCGCTTCGAGACCGCCGGGGAGTGGCTGGACGACGCGCCCTACGGGCCGCACGACACCCCGCCGATCGTCTCGACCGGAAACTACTGACGGACGCCCGAGCCGCTCGAACGACGGCCCCGGTATGACTTCGAGCGAAAACGCGTTCGGCGGTCGACTCAGGCCAGGTCCAGTTTCTTCGCCACCCAGTCGTCCCGGGCGGCCATCACCAGTTCCTCCCCGTCGGCGAAGTCGGTCGCCTCGGCGACGAAGTCGTCCCACTCGCCGTGGCGCACCGTTCCCAGGTCGTCCGCCGTTTCGGCGTCGCTGGGGCTCGCTGCGACCATCTCGTCGAACGACTCGAACCGGGTCCGCTCGCGGACGAAGTCGCCGTCGAACAGGTCGGTGAGCGGGACCGACTCGTCGGGGTCGTACACCTCGTCGGCCTCCGGCAAGTCGTCGCTCCGTTCGGCAGCCTCTTCGATATCCGTTTCCTGCATAGTTCTCCTGTGAACCGTAACCACGTAAATGTATCACATCCTCCCTAGACGCGCTCTGTCGCTGGTCGGTTCCGTCTCGGACCGGTGTACCCTCCGAGTTCGCCTCACTGACCGGCCTCTGTGGTCGTTCCGATACGATTTGTTCGATGATGGCGAACGACCTGGTTCCTACCCATCTCAGGTTCGGTGCTACCACTCGGTAGCAACCGAGGCTATCCGATCGGGTAGGTCTGTTCTTCCCTGTCGAACACCAGGAAGCCTCTTTACGTGGTTACCGGTGTAAATAGAGCCGTCAACCGTCATCTTATCGATACGGTCGTTCGGCGGGACTACTGTACCGGCCAGTGCTATCGACCGAACACTGGAATGATATCTAATACTGTGTTCAGCAAGACCACCAGTTACACTGACGGGTTACACTACCGCGTAACACCGGGTCCGGAAACAGGGAACCGCTCGGAGACTGACGTCAACGTGTCTTCTATGAACGACCCCGCCGACGAAGCGAACGCGCCGACAGGCCCCGATCCGACCCACGACGAGTGAGAAGCCGTCCTCGAAGCGGCGTGGTAGTCTACACGTCTCCCGCGACGATGTCGGCGACTTCGCTCCTGTCGAACAGCCGTTCCTCGACGCCGTACACCTGCCGCGCCGCGCGCTCGGTGAGGACGAGGTTCGTGATCGGCCCCTGGTAGAGCGGACCGCCGCGGTAGACGTCACCGTTCTGGACCGCGGTCATCGAACTGGCGACGTCGTGGTCCTCCATGAACGACCGTACCGTGTTCGCGAACCCGTCTGCGGTCTTGGTCTCCTGTCCGCGGAGGAGCAGGACGTCCGGGTCGACGTCGAGCAGCGTCTCGTAGTCCACCTCGCCGCGGTCGCTGTGGAAGTCCTTCACGTCGGTCTCCGCGAGCGCGTCGCCGACCTCGAGGTCCCGCCACTGCTTGAAGCTGGTCCCTTCGCTGATGACGTACGGGAGGAACGTCTCGGGGTCGTCCTCGCCGGCCCAGACGACGGCGACGGACGGGCGCTCGTCTTCGGGCGGGACGACGTCCGAGAGCGTCGACTGGAACTCGTCGTGCAGCGAGGCGAACGCCTCGTACCGGTCCGTGCGCTGGAAGGCCTCGGCCAGCTTTTCGAAGGCCTCGTAGAGCGTGTAGTACGGGTAGTCCTCGTGCCACGGGTACCCCCGCGAGAAGATGCTGTTCCCGAAGAACGGCCCGGTGGCGTTCTCGACCTCCTCCACGTCGCTTTCGTCCCATTTGTCGGCGCGGTTGAGCAGGAAGTTGGGGTCCATCACGTGGACGTCCGCGTCGATATCGTAGTAAAGCTCCTTGTCGACCCCCTGGTCGAAGAAGCTCACCATCTCTCCCTTGTCGACGGATACCCCGTCGACCTCGTCGTAGTGCTGCGTGTGGTAGCGACTGGACAGCCAGAGGCCCTCCGGCGGTTCCAGTCCGAGCGCGGCACCCATGTCCGCCCAGCTACCGTTGTTGGCGACCCAGGTCTCCGGGACGGCGTCGAACGTCACCTCGCCGACCGGTTCCATCGAGACGGAGTACGCGCCGTCGGACGACCCCGAGGGGTCGTCGTCCTCCCCGGAGGCGGAGTCGAGGCATCCGGCTAACGGACCGGTGGCCGCCAGCGCACCGCCAGTCGCGAGTACCTGTCGCCGAGTCGACCGCGTGTCGTCTGTTTCTGTCATCACTATTTAGGCTCGCCTAAACCTTTGTAAGTGCTTCGAAGTTTAGGCGGTCCTAAAGTTACGGGGCGACGAAGCGATCGCGGCATGCTTTCTCCGAGCGACGACGGAACGGTCCGCGAACGCCGTTCCGAACCGGCTTCGGACCCCGCGGTCGGCGCTGATACGGAGGGAGGGGCCGCGGAGGCGGACCGGGGACCGACTCAGTCGTCGGAGGGAACCGTTGCCGGGTCGGGGTCCGGGGCACCGGCAGTTAGCCCCTTGCCGGTGACCGCCATCGCGACGAGGACCGCCGGCGAGAGGAACGCGAAGAAGTAGTACGGGGCGTACGCGAGCGTATCAACGTTCAACGCCGTCGCCATGAAGACGCCGCCGGCGTGCCACGGGATGAGCGCCCCGGTCGGTGTCCCGGCGGACTCGATGGCCTTCGAGAGCATCGTGCTGTCGAAGCCGTACTCGTCGTAGAGGTCGCGGAGCGTCATCCCCGGGACGACGATGCTCATGTACTGCTGTGCGGAGAACAGGTTGACGGCGAACGCGGACGCGCCCGTCCCGACGACGAGCGACCCGCGGCTCCACACCGCCTTCGCGAGGCGGTGTGCGAGGACGGCGATGACGCCCGTCTCCTCGAGCAGACCGCCGAGCGACAGCGCCGCGACGACCACGCTTATCGTCCACGCGGACCCGGAGAGGCCGTCGCTCGCGAGGAGGTCGTTCACGATGTCGGCCCCGGTCTCGGGGCTGGTACCGTAGAGGAACACGTCCCACGCGGCCGTGAAGGACGCCCCCTGGAGGAGCACCGTCGTGCCGACGCCCGCGAACACGCCGGCGACGAGCGTCGGGAGGGCGGGGTAGCCGTACAGGGCGAGGCCGAACGTGACGAGCAGGGGGACGAACACCAGCGCGGAGAGCTCGTACGACCCGGCGAGCGCGGTCCGGATGGTCTCGACGCGGCCGGCCGGGATGGCTCCGCCCGCGCGGAGGCCGAGCGCCGCGTAGAGCAGGACCGAGACGCCGAGCGCGATAGCGGTCCCGAGTCGCATCCCGCGGATGTGGTCGTAGAGGTCGGTGTTCGTCACGGCGGCCGCGAGGTTCGTCGTGTCGGACAGCGGCGACTGCTTGTCCCCCGCGTACGCGCCGGTGAGGATCGCACCGGCCGTCATCGGCGCGGGGATACCGAGCCCCGAACCGATCCCGATGAACGCGACGCCGAGAGTGCCCGCAGTGGTCCACGACGACCCGACCGAGAAGGCCACTGCCGCGGCGAGCAGGGCGGTCGCCGGGAGAAACACCCGCGGCGTGAGCACTGACAGGCCGTAGTACATCAGTCCCGGGATGGTACCGGCGCTGACCCACGTGGCGATGAGCGCGTAGATGACGAACAGGATGAGGATCGCCTCCAGCCCCATCAGGAGGCTCCGGGCGACCCCGTCGTACAGGTCGTCCCATGAGAAGTCGAGCCAGTACCGGCCGACGACGCCGGTGAGAACGATACTCCAGAGCAGGGGTCCGTGCGGGTCGAGCTTCAGATACCCCGACCCGATACCGAGAAACGCGACGACGCCGAGAACCGGCACCAGCGCCCGTCCCAGTGACGGGTGGCGGTCCGCGTCGAACGTCTCGAACGACGGTGAGTCGGTCGATGCCATCGATGTCTCTGCTAATAACCCAAGGGAATTAAATACTGTGTTTTAATTCATGGTATGCATTGCCAACCCGCGGGGAACCGGTCGGAGATCGCCCGCATGCGGTGCGATCACGGGACGACTGCTCGCCGGCGGTGAACGAGCCGCCGGCGTACGCGCTGCCGATTCCGGAACCATCAACAGCCGAGGGGACGACCATCGACCGTGTCCCTCGTCCCCGCGAGAACGAGACTGTTCGCGGTCTGGCGGCGCGTCCTCTCGCTGTCGTGGCCCGTCACGGCCGAACACGTCCTCCGGACGCTGATGCGCACTGTGGACATCGTCGTGACGGGGCTGTTCTCGCCCGCGGCGATAAGCGCCATCGGCCTCGCCGACCTGTACGCGCGACTCCCACTCCGGATCGGACTCGGCCTCGGGGCGGGCGGGATCGCGCTCTCCAGTCAGGACACCGGGCGGGACGCGACCGGGGCGAGGGACGAGGCCATCGCGCAGGCGCTCCTGCTGGGCCTCCTCAGCGGCCTCCCGTTCGCCGTCTTCGGCGTCCTCCTCGGGGAGTGGGCGATAGCGCTCCTCGGAGCGCCGGGCTCGGTCGCCCGGATGGGCGGGGCGTACCTCGCCATCGTCTTCGCGACGAGTCCGGCCCGGCACGTCGGCCTCGTCGCCGCACGCGCGCTTCAGGGGACCGGCGACACCCGGACGCCGATGTACGTCAACGGCGTCTCGAACGGGCTCAACATCGTCGCGAGCGTCGCGCTGGGACTGGGCATCGGCCCGTTCCCCGAACTCGCCATCGTGGGCGTCGGCCTCGCGACCGCCCTCGGAAACGCGTTCACGGCGGTCGCGCTGACGCTCGCTATCGCGAGTTCGTACACGGACGCCGGACTCTCCAGACCGCGGGACCTCACTATCGCCAAACAACTCCTCCGGATCAGCCTGCCGAAGATCGGAGAGGGCGTCGCCGAGGCGGGGGCCGAGTTCCCGTTCAACGCCCTGCTCGTCGCGTTCGGCACCGAGGTCCACGCCGGCTATCAGGTCGGCCGCCGCGTCTACCAGCAGTTCACCAGTCCGCTCTCACGCGGCTACAACGTGGGCGCGAGCATCGTCGTCGGCCAGTCCCTCGGCGGGGGCGACGCCGACGAGGCGCGGTACGACGGCTGGGCGACCGCGGCGCTCGGGCTAGTGACAGTCGGGGCGCTGGGGGCGGCGCTGGTCCTCGGCGCGGAAGTCGTCGCGCAGGCGTTCACCGACGACCCGGCCACGCTCGCCTACGGCACCGGGTTCGCGCGGGCGTACGGCGTCGCAGCGCCGTTCCTCGCCGTGTTCGTCGCGCTCTCCGGCGCGTTGCAGGGCGGCAGCGACACGCGGACGCCCCTGCTGGCCCGCGTGACGGGGCTGTTCGGCTTCTTCCTCGGCTTCTCCTACCTCGCGAGCGTCGTCTTCGGTTACGGCGTCGTCGGCGTCTACGCCGGCGTCGTGCTCCACTACGTCTGGTCGATGGCGGTGGTGGCGGTCGGCTTCCACTGGGGCGGCTGGGCCGGGAGAGCCGCGTCGATGATGGAAGCGCGCAGCAGCGCCGACGACTGATACGACCCGCCCGACGCTGACCGACTCTCTCCAAGGCCCCATCGTTAATGCACCGCGAGGCCGTTAGACGGGCAACATGTACCTCGGCGACGAAGCATGGCCGGACCTGGGGTCGTATTTCGAGACCGAATCCCTCGCGCTCGTCCCGCTCGGGTCGACGGAACAGCACGGACCGCACCTGCCGGAGGGGACCGACCACCTGATCGCCGAAGCGTTCGCCCGCGAGGCGGCGGACCGCGCGGGCGTCCTCCGTACGCCGACGGTGACCGTCGGCGTCAGCTCCCATCACCGCCAGTTCCACGGGACGATGTGGGTGAGTCCGACGGCGTTTCGCGAGTACGTCGAGTCGCTCACCCGTAGCCTCACCTACCACGGGATCGACCGGGTCGTTTACGTGAACGCACACGGCGGCAACGTCCCGCATCTCCGCGAGGTCGGCCGTCGGCTCAGAGCGGACCGCGAGGCCTACGCGATCGAGTGGATGTGGAACGATAGCATCCCCGACCTCGTCGACGACCTGTTCGCGCAGAACGGCCCCCACGCCGGACCGAAGGAGACGGCGCTGGTCCAGTATCTCGCGCCCGAACTCGTCCACGAGGAGCGGTTGGCGGACGCCCGGGACGGCGGCATCGCCAGCGTCGCGGAGGCGGGGACGGTGGTCCACGGTGCCCGGACGTTTTACGACGCCGCCGACAACACCGGAAACGGCGCGCTCGGTGACCAGACCGACGCCACCGCCGAAAAGGGCGAGCGGATGTTCGAAACCGCCTGCGAGCAACTCGTCGCGCTCTGTGACTGGCTGAACGACCGGGAGTTCGAGGCGCTGCTCCCCCGGGAACACGTCTGAGTCAACGGTCCGCGTCGTCCGAAACGCCGTCTCCAGTGGTCGATGCCGGTACGTACGTCGAACGTCGAGAGCGGACGACCTGTGTCGCCGCGTAGCAGCGCACATACGGAGCTTTACCGTGTCGCCCGTCGTTTATTCCTCCGTGACAAAAATACCTCGATCTAGACCGATAGGTCGTTCGGCGTACTAGCGGTGCTCCTCGGAGCGGCCGTGTTCGGCTACGGACTACTGTTCGTTCCGACGTCGGTACCTGGAGGGGCACACGTCGCGGTGGTCGGTCTTTCGCTGACCCTCGCGGGCCTGTTCGCCACGAAGTGGGCCGGCGACCGCTTCGACCGCTCGCCGACCGACGCGGACTGTCGCTCGCGTTCGGCCTGCCCTCCGCGGTCTTGCTGCTCACCCTCGTCGTCGTCAACGTCGCCTCCTTCGAGGGCACTGAGACGGAGGGTCGCTTCCGAGCGGGCGAGGCGACCTGTCGGCGACGGCGGGGTCAGCCCTCACGCGCCGGTCTCGGAGACGGTGTGGTGGTCGACCTCCAGCGCCTCGGCGTCCTCCTGCAGGAGGGCGACCACGAGGTAGTCGACGTAGGACTCGAAGTACTCCACCAGCGCGGCGATGCGGTCGGAGTCTATCGGCTCCAGCGCGTCCACGATCATAAACGGCACCTGCTCGTACAGGTCGTGGACCAGATAGCCCGCCAGCGCGAACACCAGTCCGGTGACCTCGCGCTCGCTCTCGCTCAGGTGGTCGACGGTGTCCTCGTAGGCGACCCCGCCGTCGCTACTGCGGACGACGTGGAGTTCGAACGCGTTCCGCTGTACCTTCCGCCGGCCCTCGCGGACCTCCGTCTCGACGATCTCGATCCAGATGCGCTCGATGTTCTCGTAGTCGAGGATCGTCAGCACCTCGTCCATGTGCTCGTTGAACTCTTCGACGGCGTCCGCCTCGATCCGGTCGATCTTCGTCCTGAGGTCGACCAGTTCGTCCTGGATCGCCTCGCGGCGGGACTCGACCTCGTCCTCGCGCTCGATCTCCGCCTCGACCTCCTCGATCTCGTCCCCGAGGTCGTCGCGCTCGCTCTCGAGTTTACCGAGTTCGTACTCCAGTTCGTTCGCGTTCCGGTGGAGGTCGAGCACCTCCTCGTACGTCTCCGACTCCAGTTCCTCGACTTCGGCCTCCAGACGCTCGACTTCCGTCATCAACTCGTCCCGCCGGTCCGTGAGCCGACCGAGCGCGCTCTCGGTCGTCTCGATCTCCGTCTCCGTCCGGGCGATCCGCTGGGTGACCTGCTCGGCGTTTGTCCGCTGGCGCTCGTACTCGCGCTTGCGCTCCTTGTACTCGTCGAGTTCGGTTTCGAGGTCGTCCTTGTCGTCGAGTTTCTGCCGACGCAGGTGCCGGAGGTTCTCGAGGGTGTCCTCGATCCGGTCGATGTCGACCTCGGAGCCACAGGTCCAGCAGACGGTTTCCTGATTTCCCCCGAGCAGTTGGTCGGTGACCGCGCCCGACTGGCCGCCGTCGGTGGCGGTCGGTATCGCTGGATGCGTCCCCTCTCGGGCGTCGTCGATCATCTTCTCGTTGAAGCGGATCGTGTTCTGCAGTTCGCTGATCTCGGCGTCGAGTGACTGCTTCTGTCGTCGCAGGTCGTCGATGTGTTCCTCCAGCGTCTCCAGTTCGGTCTCGGGGACGGCTTCGAGTTCCGCCTCGCGCTCTTCGAGTTCGCGTCGCTCCTCCTGCAGGGAGTCACGGCTCTCGCGCTTCGTCTCGATGTCGTAGCGTACGTCCTCTAACTCGGAGCGCACCTCGCTCAGTTCGGACAGTTTCTCTTCGAGTTCGTTCTTGTCCTCGCGGCGGTCCTCGACGGACGCGTCCACGTCGTCGAGTTCCTCCTCGACGGTTTCGAGTGCTTCGCGGGTCGCTTCGATGTCGTCCTCGACGGACTGCTGGCGCCCTTCGAGGTCGGGGAGGCGCTGTTTCAACGACTGCAACTCGGACAGTTCGTCGTTGAGTCCGGACTTCTCCTCCTGCAGTCGTTCGATCTCGTCCTGGATCGCGTTCGTATCGACCGGACGCATGATGAGTTCGCGGAGGTCCGCGCCGGCCTCGACCGCCCGGCGGGCCTCGTTCGACTTCAGCAGAAAGGCGAACAGATCGGCGAGTTCCGGATCGTCGAGGTAGCGGTCCCCGGAAGACGAGACGCCCGCGCCCGTCCGAGTGAACGAGCGTCCGTACGTCTCCTCATGAAGGCCCAGTTCGACGCGGCCCTCCTCCGCGTCTCCTTTCAGGGAGACCTGGTCGCTCCCGAGTCCGGCCATCACGGCCTGCAGGAACGACGTCTTGTTCGAGGCGTTCGGCCCGGCGAGGACCGTTACCCCCGGCGGCAGTTCCGCTTCCGCGGACTCGATGCCGCCGATGTTCTCGACGGAGAGTGTAGCCGGTTTCATAGCCGAATCAAGGGGTGTGGCTCACAAATAGATTCGGGTTTCACTGCTCCCGAACGCTCCGCCCGAACGGGTGCGCAGACGGGTCGACCCCCGCCTACCCGCCGGACATATCTTTACAAGCGTAACTTTGTAATACAGGGCGGACGGACCCGCGAATCGACCGACTCGCTCGCTTTCGCTGTCGCCGCGTCACCCGTCGGATGCCTCACTGACGAACTCTCGTCACGTGTCGAACGCGGAACTCCGCTCGACTGATACGTCGTCTCGGCCGTCGTGTGACGGCCGTGCTGTCGACGTGGGGCCTCCACATCGTACCGTCCATCCCGATAGTGCGTTTGTTCGTACCGAACGCCGTCGTCTCGGAACCGAACGTCCTCTGTGGGGTCCGCGTCCCCCAACGAAACGCCGCCGTAGCGGCCGCTTCGTCCGTGAGGCGGGTCTCGCGCCCGCAACGACTCGACGGCAGAACCGCGGAGCGCGGGCCGAGTGAGTCGATTCGAGTTCGTTGCTGATGAACGGCACCGGTCGTCAGACTTCGACGACGGGGTTTACCAGTTCGCCCACGTCGTCGATGCTGATACTGACCACGTCGCCGGGCCGGAGCGTGAACCCTTCCTCGGGGACGAGCGACGTGCCGGTGAGCAGGACGCCCAGTTCGGGCACGACGTCGTGCGCGCGCCACCAGTCGACCAGTTCCTCGCAGGTCCGGGCCATCTCGCTGGTGGACGCCTCGTCCTCGTAGACGACCTCCCCGTCGCGTCGGATCTCCATCGATATCGCGAGGTCGTGGGGATCGATGGCCTCCGCGGCGGTGACGCAGGGACCGATCGAGCAACACCGGTCGTACACCTTCGCCTGCGGGAGATAGAGCGGGTTATCGCCCTCTATTTCGCGGCTGCTCGCGTCGTTGCCGACGGTGTAGCCCACGATCCGTCCGTCGTACGTGACGACGGCGAGTTCGGGTTCCGGCACGTTCCACGAGGAGTCCTCGCGGACGCCGACGGCCTCGTTCGGACCGACCGTCCGACCGGGGGTCGCCTTGAAGAAGATCTCCGGACGCTCGGCCTCGTAAACGTCCAGATAGACTTCAGGCATGCCGCTCTCTTCCTCCCGTGCGGCCTCGCTGATCTCGTAGGTGACGCCCGCGGCCCACACCTCTTCCGGGACGACGGGCAGCAGCGCCTCCGAGAGCGACCCGCGCTCGATCGTCGGGGCATCGTCGGTCAGTCCGGCGGCCACCTCGTCGACGCTGGTCCCCGCGACGTCCGCCGCGGCGGCGAGGTCGCCGAAGTCGTCGAGACGTGGTTTCGCGGCGGTCAGGTCGTAGGCGTGGTCGTCGGCGGCGGCGACGAGGCGGGAGCCGTCGCCGTCGGGGAGACGGAAGTATCGCATGGAGGGGACGACGTGCCAGTTCGTCATAAAACTCCCGTCGGCGCGGATGGCAGCGCGACCCGCCCGGGAGGCGTTCTGGCATCGCCGATCGCAAAACGTTTTGAACGTACGGAACGACTCTCGCACGTATGCCAGACGAGCGCCTGAACTACGTGGACGGCGAACGGAGAGAAGCAAGTACGGGAGAGACGTTCGAGACGTACGACCCCGCAGATCCCGACGAGGCCGTTGCGACCTACCCGCAGTCCGACGCGGACGACACCGAAGCGGCCGTCGAGGCCGCCGCCGCCGCGAGCGAGGAGTGGGGGACGACGCCGGGTCCGGAACGCGGCCGCGTCCTCTCGCGGACGAGCGCCGTACTGGCCGGACGGAAGGAGGAACTGACGGAACTGCTCGTGCGCGAGGAGGGCAAGACGCGGGCCGAGGCCGGCGGCGAGGTCCAGCGCGCGATCGATATCTTCGACTACTACGGCGCGAAGGCGAGCGACCTCGGCGGCATGGTCAAAGGCGCTAGCTCGCGGGACACGGTCCTCTACACGAGAAACGAACCGGTCGGCGTCGCGGGCCTGATCACCCCGTGGAACTACCCCATCGCCATCCCCGCCTGGAAGACCGCGCCCGCGCTGGCGGCCGGGAACACGGTGGTCATCAAGCCCGCGTCGCTCGCGCCCGGCGTGGTCCACGAGATGGCGGACGCGCTCGACGAGGCCGGCCTGCCGGCCGGCGCGCTCAACGTCGTCACCGGCCCGGGGAGCGAGGTGGGCGGCACCATCGCGAGCCACCCCGACGTCGACGCCGTCTCGTTCACGGGTAGTACGAAGGTCGGTGAGCAGGTGTACGACACGGCGACCGAGGACGGCAAGCGCGTCCAGATGGAGATGGGCGGGAAGAACCCGACGGTGGTCTCCGACAAGGCGGACGTCGAGGAGGCCGCGGACGTCGTCACCGACGGCGCGTTCGGCGTCACCGGACAGGCCTGTACCGCCTGCTCTCGCGCCATCGTCTACGAGGGCGTCTACGACGAGTTCGTGGACGCGGTCGTTGACCGCGCCGAGGTCATCGAACCGGGTCATGGTCTCGACGACCCCGATATGGGTCCGCACGTCAGCGAGTCCGAACTCGAGAGCACGGTCGACTACGTCGACGTCGGTCAGCGCGAGGGTGCCACCCTCGAAACCGGCGGCGCGGCGCTGGACCGCGAGGGCTACTTCGTCGAACCCGCCGTCTTCTCGGACGTCGACCCCGACTACCGGATCGCTCAGGAGGAGATATTCGGTCCGGTGCTGTCGGTCGTTCCCGTCAGCGGCTACGAGGAGGCCCTCACTGTCGCGAACGACGTCGATTACGGTCTCTCGGCGGGCATCGTCACGAACGACCATACCGAAGCGAACCGCTTCGTCGACGAGGTCGAAGCCGGCGTCGTGAAGGTCAACGAGAAGACGACCGGTCTGGAACTCCACGTCCCGTTCGGCGGCGTGAAAGACTCCTCCAGCGAGACCTACCGCGAACAGGGCGACGCCGGACTCGACTTCTACACCATCAGCAAGACGGTGTACGACAACTACTGAAACCGGTTCGGCGTGCCGTCGTTTTTCGCTGACCGACGCCGCGTAGAGGCCGGGGTCGAGGTCGGGCGGCCGCGTCAGAAGTACTCGTCGAGGTAGTCTCCGGCGTTCTCGCTCGTCACTTCCAGTCCCTCGATCCGATAGTAATCGTCCAGGTCCTCGCCGTCAGCGGCCTGCAAGCCGTAGTCGATGCTCTGGCGGACCATCTCCTCGGGCAACTGAGCGAGGGTCCCGTAGTGGTCGACCTCCTGGATCTCTTCGACCCAGGCCTCGCTCCCGTCGATGCCGGTGGTCGCAACGTCGCCGATGTCGGCGTTGCTGACGGCCTGGTGAGCGCCGAGCGCCATCAGGTCGTTGTGGGCGTACACGCCGTCGATGTCGTCGCCGTGGCTCGTGATGAAGTCCTCCATCACGCTCACGGCCTCCTCCGTGGAGAAGTCGGCTCCCTGACTGTCGAGGAGGGTCAGGTCGTCCGCCGAGTCGATCGCTTCGCTCGCGCCTTCGGCGCGGTCGTTGGTGACGCTCGCGCCCTGCGTTCCCTGCAGTTCGACGACGTTGTACTCGTCCGCGTCCGAGAGGTCGCTCATGAACCCGCGGCACAGTTCCATCGAGCGGCGACCGAGTTCCACGTTGTCGGAGGCGACGTACGTAGCGGCGTCGCCCTCGGCGATGTTTCGGTCGATAGTCACGATCGGGATGTCGGCCTCGTTGGCCTGCTCCACGACCGGGCTGATACCCTCCGCGGTGATGGGGGCGACCATGATGAAGTCGACCCCCTGCGAGACCGGCGTTTCGAGGTCCGAAACCTGCTGTTCCTGCGAATTGCCGGCATCGTAGAACGACCCCCCGAGGTCGTCGCGCTCGTCGATGGCGTCGTCGAACGCGTTCTGCATCCGCGCGAAGAACGTGAACTCGAGCGTCGGCACCGAAAGCGCCGTCTGGTTCTCCGCGTCGTCGCCTCCGCTACCGAGACCGAGACAACCCCCGAGGCCGACAACCCCGGCCGCTGTCGCCCCCTGCAACACGGACCGCCTGCTGGTGTGTGTTGGCATGCACTGATCGATTACATTGGCTCGTTTATAGTTATACCGGTGAGTCGGAGCGCGTCGACGGCGTGAAGTTACCGTCGCAGGCCGCGTTTAGCGGTCCCCGGCCACGTTTGCGAGGACCGCGACCATGAGGACGATGCCCTGCGCGACGAGTTGACCGGAGGGGTCGATGCCCATCAGGTTGAGGCCGTTCGACAGCGATCCGAGGATGAGGACGCCGATGAGGGTGCCGATCATGTTCCCCCGGCCGCCGAACAGGTCGGTCCCGCCGAGGATGACCGCGGCGATAGGCGGCAACAGGAGGTTCGACCCCATGTTGGGCGTCGCGCTCCCGATGCGACCCATCATCACGATACCCGCGACGACGGTGAAGACGGCCGAGAGCACCAGTACGCCCATCCGGACGAACCGCACGTCGATCCCCATCAGTTCGGCGGCGTCGGCGTCGCCGCCGACCGCGTAGAGGTACAGGCCGAACCGCGTGTACGAGAGCACGAACTGCGACACCGCGAGGAGAAGCAGGAAGGTGATCACGATGTTCGGGAAGCCGAAGGTGCTCCCGCTTCCGAGCCGGAGCAACGCGTCGGGCAGGCCGATGATCGGCCGGTTGGAGGAGACGATCTGTCCGAACCCGTCCGCGAGAAACAGCATCGCCAGCGTCGTCATGAACGAAGGGACGCCGAACCGACTGGTCACGAACCCGGAGATGCCTCCGAGGACGACGGCGGCACCGAACCCGGCGAGGACGGCGAGCGGGACCGGGACCGCGCTGGAGAGCAACCCGCCCGTCGCGAGCGACGCGATGAACAGCCCGGTGAACTCCATCATCTCGGCGATGCTGAGGTCTATCTCCGCACAGAGGATGACGAACGTGCTCCCGACAGCGAGGATACCGATGATCGAGACCTGTCGGAAGAGGTTCAGCTGATTGGGGTACGAGAGGAAGTTCGCCGTGTTGACCGCGAAAAACGAGTACAGCCCTATCAACCCGAGTATCGGACCGTACCGACCGAGAGTGTCGACGGAGACGTAGTCGGAGACCGACCTGGGGGTCGCCGTGGGCTCGGTTGCCATGGTTACAGATGACTACCATTGTTCATATAAATTCGGGTGATGACACCCGCGTCGGGGCGACCGTAAGGGTTTACCCGTTTCCCGCGAACCGGTTACGCATGTCAACAGAAGCCACAGTCGTCGAGATGCGGGAGATCCACAAGCGATTCGGCGAGATAATCGCGCTCGACGGGGTGGATCTGACGCTTCGCGAGGGGGAGGTACTGGGCCTCGTCGGCGACAACGGCGCGGGGAAATCGACGCTGATCAAGTGTCTGGCGGGGGCCCACGAACCGACCGACGGGACCATCCGTCTCCGCGGCGAAGCGGTCGTCATCGACAGCCCCCGGGCCGCGAAGGCACACGGGATCGAGACGACGTTCCAGGACCTCGCGCTCGCGCCGAACCTCACCGTCGCCCGGAACGTGTTCCTCGGTCGCGAGGAGATGATCGGACCGGACCGCGTGTTCGGCCTGCTGGACAAGTCGGCGATGCGTGACCGTGCCGGTGAGCTACTGGACGACCTCGAGATCGACGTCGCTCCGGACCAGACCGTCGGCGGTCTGTCGGGCGGACAGCGACAACTCGTCGCGGTGTCGCGAATGCTGCTCTCCGACCCGGACATCGTCATCATGGACGAACCGACGAGCGCGCTGTCCGTCGAGGGCGCGGACCGCGTGCTGGAACTCATCGAGCAGATGCGCGACCGCGGTATCTCCGTGTTGCTCATCTCGCACAACCTGGAGTACCTCCAGCGCGTCGCGGACCGGATCAAGGTGTTGCACCAGGGCCACGACGCCGGCGTTCTGGACGCCGAGACGGTCACGCGAGACGAGGTCGTCTCGCGGATGGTGAGCGGCCGCTCGGGCGTCGAAGAGAGCGAACAGACGCCGGCCTGAGCCGTGCTGTTGGTTACCGTTACCACGGCAACGTAACGCCTATTACGGGCGGGCGAGAGGGTCGGGACATGGCAGTAGACGCGCTCGCCGACGACTTCGACCGACGGGACTGGCAGGAGATCACCGAGACGGACGACCCGGTCCGGTTCGCGATGGTCGGCGTCGGCTGGTGGACCCGCGAGCAGGCGATGCCGGCGGTCGCGAACGGCGACCTCTGCGAGACGACCGTCCTGGTCAGCGGTGACCGCGACAAAGCGGCCGGGGCCGCCGAGGAGTCCCCGACGGTTGAACGCGCCATCACGTACGACGAGTTCCACGAGGGGGCGGCAAGCGACGCGTACGACGCGGTCTACGTCGTCACGCCGAACGCGCGCCACCTCCCGTTCGTCGAGACCGCGGCGGGGCTCGACAAGGCGGTCCTGTGTGAGAAACCGATGGAGGCGACCGTCGACCGCGCCGAGCGCATGGTCGAGGTCTGCGACGAGCACGACGCGACGCTGATGGTCGCGTACCGGATGCACACGGAGCCCGCGGTCCGGCGCGCGAAGGACTTCATCGACGACGGCGTCATCGGCGACCCCGTCTTCGTCAACGGCAATATGACCGAACCGATCCTCGAACTCGTTCCCGACCCCGACCAGTGGCGTCTCGACGGGGAACTGTCGGGCGGGTGTGCGGTCATGGACGTCGGTCTCTATCCGCTGAACACGAGTCGCTTCCTGCTCGGCGAGGACCCGGAACGGGTCCGCGGCACCGTGGCGTCGGTACAGGAGGAGTTCGAGGACGTCCCCGACGAGCACGGCGCGTTCCAACTGGACTTCCCGGACCACGTGTACGCCGTCTGTACCGCCAGCCAGAACGCCCACATGGCGAGTCACGTCTCCGTCGTCGGAACCGAGGGCCGCGTCCGGGTCGAGCCCGCGTTCTACCCGTGGGACGACCGGGCGCTCACCCTCTCTCGGGGCGGGACGACGTTCGACATCGACTTCGAGCAGATAGACCAGATGGAGGAGGAGTTCGAGTACTTCTCGCACTGCCTGCTGGCCGGCGAGGAACCGTACCCCGACGGCGAGCACGGACTGGTCGATATCGAGGCGATCAAGGCCGTGTACGAGGCCGCCGAGACCGAATCGACGGTCGAACTCGACTGACGGCGGGTCGACGACGTCGCTCGCCCACGCAGGCCCGCCCGCGGCACTGACGCGTTCGTTCAGACGCGCCACGGTCACGCCCTCTGTCGCGTTCCACGTGGGGTGACTGGTTCGTCCGGGAAGGGCCGACGCGTTCGGGTCCGTCGCCGCGGCGTTCGACGCCGACGTGGGCGCGATGGCGTTCGGTTCGGTCGGGAGATACTCGAGTACGACATCGGTCACGGCGAGCGAACGCGTTGGTATGTGGACGAGAATCAGGTGACCGAGGCGGCGGACCGACTCGAACTGTCTCGGCTCGTCCCCTCACACCACGACATGTGGCAGGGCGTCGGTGCCGATCCGAAGGTACTGCACGAGCACGCCGTCTCCCACGTGCATCCGCGAGGCATCGAACCGCCGCACGTCGACTGTTCGTTCCGGCTATCGGAACCGGGGATCCGCCGTATCGGCGCGCTCGACGGGGACTGAAGGGACGGCGGCGCGAGGCCCGCTCGAGATCGCCCTCGGGCGTGGTGGACAGCTTTATTACCTGTTCGACGGAACTGAGCCGCATGGCACCGACGATAACCAGGATAGAGAGCACGGAGTTCGAGTACCCGCTGGAGGACGTCGGGACGGACGAGTACGGGTTCAACCTCGTGTACGAGCCCGGCGAGACGACGACGCGGAAGCTGTTCGGGATCGAGATCCACACCGACGAGGGGATCACCGGCGAGTACGTCGGCGCGAACTCCCCGGCCGCCGCGCAGTACAACATCATCGCGAAGTACCTGGTCGGGAAGAACCCGCTCAAGCGCGAGAAACACTGGTCCGAGATCAAGCGCGCGCTGCGGAAGTACGACCGGATGGGGATCGGTCCGATCGACATCGCCCTCTGGGACTACGCCGGGAAGCGCTACGACGCGCCGATCCACGAGCTACTGGGGACCTACCGGGAGCGCATCCCCGCCTACGCGTCGACCTATCACGGCGACGACGCCGGCGGCCTCGACTCCCCCGAGGCGTTCGCGGAGTTCGCGGCGGAGTGTCGCGACCGCGGCTTCGGCGGCTTCAAGATCCACGGCTGGGGCGGCGGCGACCAGCTCCGCAACCTCGACCGCGAGATCGCGGCCGTCAACGCGGTCGGCGAGGCGGTCGGCGACGACGTGGACCTGATGCACGACCCCGCCTGCGAACTGGAGACGTTCGCCGACGCGCTCGAACTCGGGCGGGCGCTCGACGAACACGACTTCTTCTGGTACGAGGACCCCTACCGCGACGGCGGCATCTCCCAGCACGCTCACCGGAAACTGGCGCGGAAGCTCGAAACGCCGATCCTCCAGACGGAGCACGTCCGCGGTCTCGAGCTGAAGTCGGATTTCGCCCGGAACGAAGGAACGGACTTCCTGCGGGCCGACCCCGAGTACGACGCCGGCATCACCGGCGCGATCAAGGTCGCACGGATGGCGGAGGCGTACGGCCTCGACGTGGAGTTCCACGCGCCCGGCCCCGCGCAGCGCCACTGCATCGCCGCTTGCCGGAACTCCAACTACTACGAGATGGCGCTCGTCCACCCGCTCTGTCAGAACACGCAGCCGCCAGTGTACGAGGGCGGCTACTCCGACATGATGGACGCCGTCGACGACGACGGCACCGTGGCGGTTCCCGACGGTCCCGGCCTCGGCGTCGAGTACGATTGGGACTACATCGAAGCGAACAAGACCGGGAGTAAGCACGTCTACGAGTAGTCGCGTCCGGAGTCGCCCGGAACGCTCTCCGTCGCCGCGCTCCCGACGGCCGTCACGGTCTATGGGACATGCGGGTCATCGAGGCGCTCCACGAGTCGGCGGAGCGGTCGGAACCGATGTACCGATAGCCGTCGGAGGGATCGCGGCTTCGGTGGCCGACATATATCGGGAGCTGGATAACCGGAGGGTTGATAGCTCCGCTCCGTGAGCGGTCGACTATCAGTATTCGAGAACGCTTCGACCGGATCGGGTCCTCGGGTCGGGGCCTGGTTCGCGGTCGAACTGCTCGAAGAACTCGTTCACAAGCGCCAGCGGGACTCGCCGATCCGACGGTCGGGAGCAGTGTAGAGGTGATCCAGTCGCTCTCGCGCCCACTCACGGAGAAGCGAGATGTCCGGACAGTCGGCGGACGGCACGCCGGGCACCGACGCGTCGTCGATGACCGCGTACGTCTCGCCCGCCCTTCTCGACCGCTCGCCGACGATACAGGGCGACCTAACCAGTCCGCGCGCCCCGACGGCGTCCAACTTGTCCGCATTGAGGGGCAGTCGGACCTCCACCGACTCCGGTTCGGGGGAACTGGACCGGATACTGTGCGACCTGATACAGCGCTCGACGGCGTCGATCCGACCGGGTGCTACCCCTTCCGTTTCGAGCAACTCCGCCGCTGCCGCCGCGACCCATCGGTCGTGGTGGTCGATATCACCCGTTCGCTCCAGCGGGCGGCCGATGTCGTGTAACCAGACCGCGCCGGCGAGAACCTCGGTGTCGACGGTGCCACCGCAGTGAGTCGCCGGACGAGCGGATAGATCGCGGACTCGATCGGCGTGAGAACGGTCGCGGGCCGGGAGATCGTGGGCCGTGAGTACGACCTCGCGAGCGAGCGGACCTAGTTCCGTGGACATCGACGATGGAAGGATCGGCACCCCCTCGCAAAGGGATCGCGGACCGCCGCGGACGCCCGGACTCTAACGCCCGCGGATCGGAGCGACATCCGCCCGAGCGCGACAGGGGTATCGTGTAGCGCTCTCTATGATAGTCATACAACCCTCACAGCTAGAAGCATACCATGAGAATGTTCGATCCGTGATACCGCGTTTCGCGTCGAGGGTCCCATCGCTCTCGACGAGGGTCGGTGTCGGCGGTCTCATCGCGGAGAGGACGGCTCACGAGCAGTGTTTCGTCCGTCCGTATCTCGCCCGACGCGACGCGGTGGACGGTGCTGGCCCCCTCTTTCCCGTCCTCCGCGTCGACGTCGAGCAGGTCGACGACGCTGGCGTCGCCGGGCGCGCGATGGCGGACGCGGTCTCTCTCCTGGTCTATCAGGTCGTAACCTGGAACCGCCAGCGCTGGCGGTGTGATGGACGTTCGCCGAGCGGAGCGTGACGCCGTGGAAGCCGCGGATCGCGTGCTGCTCCGGGACGGACCCGTCGGTGGTTCGCGGGAGCGGCGAGTCCGCGGTGACGAGTTCGAGGCGGTCGCCGTCGTGGTCGCGGAAGGCGACGACCGTCTCGTCGAACCGCTCGGTCGGGGCGTCCACGCCCCGCGAATCGGACGGTCGTACCGGTACGCGGCGGACCCTTCGGGGATCGCGAACGCCGTCGACCGGGGCTGGGGCTTGCCGAGTCGCCCCGCCTCGGCGCGCTGGAACGGGAAAACGTCAGCAGCGTTCCCGGCGTTCCCGCGGCGTCGCCGTAGTAGAGGTGGTACATGAACTTCTCGTCGAAGTCTACGGTCCGTGTTACGGAGTGAAGCCCCAGCGTGTCGACGTAGAAGTCGGCGTTCGCCTGTGGGTCGCCCGCGATGACGGAGACGTGGTGGAGACCGGGTGTCGTCATCCGGTCGACCGCGTCTCCAGTAGGCCCCGGACTATCTCCGAGACGTGGTCGATCTCGTCGCCGTTGACCCCGTGGCCGAGGTTCCCGTAGATCCGCTCGGTCACGTCGGCGTCGAGGCGCTCGAACGCCGCGGTCGTCTCGCGGACGCGCTCCAGCGGGATGTGCGGGTCCTCGTCGTCGCACCCGAGGAACACGGGGGTCCCGTCGACCGATCCCTCGTACCCCGCCGGATCGACGTCGGGACCGATGAGACCGCCCGAGAGGACGGCGAGGCCGCCGTAGCGCCGCGGGTTGCGAGCGACGAACTCGCTGGCGAGACACGCCCCCTGCGAGAAGCCGAGCAGCATCACACGCTCCGTCGGGGTTCCGACGTCGTTCGCCTTCGCGACGGCGTCGCGGATCGCCTGCAGGCCGGAGGACCGGCCGGGTTCGTTGCGCTCGACCGGCGCGAGAAAGGAGTCGGGGTACCACGTGTTGCGGGCGGCCTGCGGTGCGAGGAAGGCGACGCCGTGCTCGTGGAACTCGTCGGCCATGCGGACGACGCCCCGCGCGGTGGCTCCGCGGCCGTGAACCAGCACGACGGCCGCCTCCGCCGCGTCGAGCGGCGTGCCGGCGGTCACGAGCGGCTGGTCCTGGTGCGGTCCGGTCACGTCGCCGCCTCCGGGGTCGATCGCGCGGTCATGGGCGACAGTAGGCGGCGCGCCGACTTGAATAGCGTCATGACGGCCAACCTCGGGGGTTTCCCGGGTCGCGAGGGCGAGCCGCCTACAGTCGGTCGCGCAGACGCGACACGACGCCCCGGTTCCCCCGCTCGGCGAGCAGCACCGAGCAGTCGACCTCCTTGACGACGTCCAGCTGGAGCGACCCCCTGACTAACCGGGAGAGCAGCCCGCGGTCGGTCGCGCCGATGGCGAGCAGGGTGTGCTCCGCGGACTCGCGAGCGATCGCCGCCTCCACGTCGCCGGAGTCGTCGGTCAGCAGGTTCGCGTCGGCGAGGTCGTGCTTCGCGGCCCAGTCGGCGAGCCACCGCTCGCCGGCCTCGTGTTCACCGGGTCCGTCGACGACGTTCATGAGCGTCACGTCCGACCCGGTGACCGTCCGGAACGACCGCGCGACCTCGGCGCTCAGGTCGAAATTGGGGTCGTCCCTTGCCGGGACGAGCACGCGCGAGGCGTCCAGGTCGCGGCCCCTGAGAACGAGGAAGTCACAGGGGAGCTTGGTCGTCAGGTCGCTCAGCGTGCGGTCGGTCCGGGCGGCGTCCCACAGCCGGTTGTCACCCCACCCCATCACGACGAGGTTCCCGTTCTCGTGGCCGACGATGTCGAATATCTCCTCGAAAGACCGGTGGGAGACGACGGTCGACGTCTCGCAGTCGACACCGCACCGTTCCGTCGTGTCCCTGATGCCGTCCATCAGCCGGTCCGACTCCTCGATGATCCTGCGGCTCTGGTCGGTGCCGTACCGTCGTGACATCCGCTCCGGCTCCTGTATGACGTGGACGACGTGGACGGTGGCCTCGGCCTTCTCGCTGGCTAGCTGACAGGCGAACTCGACGACCTGCGTCTCGGTTCGAGGGTTCGATATGGGCACGACGATGCGGTAGGACTCGGGAGTGGACGCGGACGTCTCCTCCACGGTGTCGATAAGCGGCACGTACGCTCTCCCGGCGAAGCCGCCGTACAGCCACTCCCGGAGCGAGAGTTGACGGTCGCCGCCGTCGAACCGGGCGGACTCGAGGCGCTCCTCGGTGGTCTGGAAGTAGTTGACGACGGTGACGAGCACGACCCCGCCGACGGTGTTCCCGAGCAACACCGGCAGGACGAACTGCGTCAGGCCGGTGAGGACCGCGAGGTCGCCGTGGAGGACGAGATAGGTCATCTCCGTGAACGAAACCACGGAGTGATACAGCCCGCCGAGCGGGATAGCGAGGAAGGCGATGTAGACGACGACGAGCCGGGAGATAGTGTCGCGCGCCGCGTACTCGACCCACACCACGCCCGCGACGATCAGGCCCGCGAACGCCGCCTTCGAGAACAGCGGCCACCAGCCGGTCTCGACGCCTTTCTCTCCGAGGTCCGCGGCAACGGTGGCCGCTTCCGGCGAGAGCACCCCGCCGAAGGCGAGGGCGGCCGCGCCGAGCGCGCCGCCGGTGAAGTTCCCGGCGAGGACGACGGTCCAGTTGCGCAGGAGCGCGGGAATGCTGGCGAGGCGTTCGAGCGTCAGCGCGACGGGCGGGAGCGTGTTCTCCGTGTACAGCTGATACCCGCCGATGATGATGTATGTGAATCCGAGCGGGTAGAGCAGGACGCTCAACACGGGATCGCCGCCGGTCGTCGCCGTCATCGAGACCAGCAGCATGAACGTGATGGTGATCGCGAACCCGCCGGCCAGGGCGCTGAAAAACAGCTCCCGGCTTCCCGACGTTATCTCCTCGTCCGCGGCGGCGACGATGCGCTGGAACACCTCGTCGGTCGAGAACCGGTCGCGGACGACCCGTCCGACAGCGGGAGCACCGCTTCGAGACATCTCGACCGCGTCCCGGACCGACTCCTCGGAGGAGAGGTCGTCTGCGTCTGAATCGGCCATTGTCGGTACAACCGACCTCGGGGACTAAACGCTGTCCGTATCGGTAGCTGGTTCGGAACCACCCGGACCGGGTCCGGGACCGTCGCCCAGTGAGGAAGTCGTTCGCGGAGGGCGGTTCCACGTACCGACGGCGAGGGCGACCCGCCCGCTCAGCGGCCTCACGCTCTCCCGGTCGGTGCCGCGTTCCATACGTTCGACGACTTGATATGGAACAGCACAGCACTTTCTACGTCGCGTCGGGAGAACCCCGCGTCCTTCGCCGGGGGCGATACCCCCATAGGCGCGTCGTCCGAACGCCAGTCCCGATGGGAACTCCCGATGATTCCGCGAGCGCGAACAGTGTTCGACAAGGTGTCGGCGTCTCCGTCGCCGCAGTTCCGGGACGCGCCGTTCAGACGGTCGCATCGGTCCTCGTCGTCGCGGCGTGGCAGACGGCCGCGAGCCTCTGTTACTACAGCGTCTTCGCCGCGACGGCGTTCGTCCGGACGGGGTTCGACCTCTCGCGGGCGCTCGTCGGCCTGTTCCTGACGGCCGCGACGCTCGGCTACACACTGAACCTGTTTCCCAGCGGCGCGGCGGTCGACGGTCTCGGTGAGCGTTCGGTGATGGTCGCCGCCTTGCTCGCGCTGGCGACGGGGGCGATTCTCGTGACGGCCGCGCCGACGTACCCGCTGTTACTCGTCGCGGGCGGACTCCTCGGCGCGGCGTACGCTCCCGCGATGCCCGCCTCGAACAAGGGCATCGTCTCGGCGGCACCCCGCGGCCGGGAGAACCTCGCGATGGGGATCAAGCAGGTGGGCGTCACCGCCGGGAGCGGGGCCGCCTCCGTCGTCGTGACCGGCGTCGCCGCCCTCGCGTTCTGGCGCGCGGGGTTCTGGACCGTCGCCGCGATAGCGGTCGCTTACGCCGCCGCGTTCGCCCTACTGTACGACGGCAGCGGCGGCGAGCGCCGCTTCGAGTGGCCGGACCTCTCGGGACCGGCCGACGACCGCGCGTACCTGTTGCTGGTCGCCGCCGGCCTGTTCGTCGGGGCGACCATCTACACGATGCTCGGCTACGTCATCCTCTACGTCGAGGACGTGGTCGGGGCCGGTGCCGCCGTCGGCGGCGTCGTGCTCGCGCTGACGCAGGTAACCGGAAGCGCGGGCCGCGTCGGGGCCGGGAGCCTCGCGGACCGTCTCGGCGGTCCCCGCGGTGCGGCGACGGTCGCGTTCGCGCAGGTCGCCGCCGCGGCGCTCATCTTCGCGGCACTGTCGGTCGGCGTGGCGACCGTGTCCGGTGCCGCCGTCGCGTTCGTCGGCCTCGGTGCCACGGTTCTCGGAAGCACCGGGGTCTACTACTCCTGCCTGAGCGAACTCGTCGACCCCGACGACGTCGGTGCCGCCTCCGCCGGCGGCCAGACGGCCATCAACGTCGGCGGTCTGGCCGTCCCACCGCTGTTCGGCCACCTCGCGGACTCGGCGACGTACGGCCACGGGTGGGTAGTGCTCGCGGCGCTGGCGGGGGCCGGTGCCGTGTTGCTGTGGGTCGTCCGCCGCGAAGTCGGTCGCTGATCCTCCGCCGAGCACGGACCGCGCGTGCGCCACCGAACCGGCCGGTTCAATGTAACTGTTCAGTGTAACTGTACAGTGTTACTGAACAGGACGCATCCTCCGGAGTACGGTGGACGGCGACCACGCCGTCCCCTGCCGCTGTCCACCCGCGGCCTTGCGTGGAACAGGTGATTAGCATCCATCCCCGGAACCGCCGCTTAGCGGTACCGAGCGGGACTATCGAGGGCGCTCCCTGCTCAGCCAACCCGTACAGTGGTACCCAACAAGTGAATCCTACAGTGTACTTGTTCAGTGTAACTATTCAGTGTTACTGAAAAGTCGTACTGCTAAGTGTGAGCAGGTTTTATATCCCTTCGATCGTTCTGTCCAGTCATGATGACGTACACGACGTACTCCGAGGCGGGCGGGGTCGGCAAGACGACGACCGCGGCGAACCTCGCGGTCTCGCACGCGCGGAACGGTCACGACGTGCTCTGCATCGACCTCGACCCGCAGGAGGGGAGCCTGAGCTACCTGTTCGACGTGGACGACGAGCGCTCCGACGGCACGGCGGACAACATCGTGCGGCACCTCATCGGGCGGCCGAAAGGCGACTTCCGCGACCTGGTCCGCGAGACGGAGGAGAACGGGGTCGACGTGATACCGAGTCACAACATGCTCGAAAACCTGACGCGGAACCTGATGAAGGCCGCCGAGATAGAGGAAGACATGCATCCGGAGGGCGACTTCGAGTGGCCGAAACACGAGCAGCTCCTCCGGGTGCTGAAGGAGAACGACGTTCCCGACGATTACGACGTGATCGTCTGCGACCCGCAGGCGACGCCCGGCGACGCGCTGAACAACGCCATCTTCGCGACGCGGTCGGTCCTCCTGCCGGTCGAGCTCTCGGGGAAAGGGGCTCTCAGCATCCGCGGACTCGACGACCTGGTGTCGGGACTGGAGAGCGAGGTCGGGATCCGGGTGGGCGTCCTCGGCGTCGTGCCGGTCGGGTTCAAGCGAACGAACACGCAGCAGGCCCGACTCGAAGAACTGGAGTCCTCCGAGTTCCACATGCCGGTGGTGTTCAAGGAGCGGGCCAGCCTCATGCAGAACATGTGGGACTACCGAACCTCCGCCTACGGAGTGCTGGAGGACGAGCGAGAGCCGAACGGGGAGTACGAACTGGAGACGCTCGGCAAATACGACGACCTCGCGGCCGAGATAGAGGGTGAGTTCGAATGAAGTCCGGCGCGGGCGACGACCCGTTCGCGGACGACCCGTTCGACGAAGCGGACGAGGGGTCGAGCGAGGAGACGGACGACGCGGCGTCCGCCGAAGGGAGCGAGGCCTCTGCGGTCTCCGGATCCGGGACCGAAGCAGCGGGAACGACGGCGGAGCCCGACCGACCGGGACCTGAGAGGAGCGCAGGCGTGGTGGCCGAGGACGCGGTGGAAGACGAGCGACGTCCAAGCAGCGACGACGCTTCAACCGACGAGACCGCGAGAACAGAGTCGGGCGGTGCGGAGTCGTCCGGGACCGAGTCGACGGGAGCGGAGAGTCCGCGGTCCGACGAGCGACCGACGGCTGAAGCGGGCCGGGGGTCGGGTCGAGACGATAGCGCGACGGCGAGCGGGGAGGGGGAGAACGACGCGGAGTCACGCGACATCCCGTGGGTGCTTCGACGGTCCCGCGTCAAGGAAGACAGGGACAACGTCCACCAGTTTTTCCTGCGCGACGAGTACTCGAAGACTGAAGACGACATCATCGCCGCCGTCGCCGAGGAACTCGACGTCCGCGAGAAGCGACTGAAGAAACTCGACGTCCGCGAAGCGATGGTCGCAACCGCCGACGCCGAGGCCATCGCCGAGACGCTGTCGGAGTGGGGCTACGAGTACGTGGACTGATCACGGCACGCGTTTTTGACAGTGTTTTAATGTTTTGCCGCATCGATCTCCCTACCGGTTCCGGACAGTAGTAGGTGCCTAGAACCGGACACGGGTAACGGAAGACGATCGAACGCGGGGGCGTCGAGTTTCCGGGTATACAGTCACTAATGGGCGTTAAAACGCTCGTACCGGCAGCGTAGACGCCGCTTTAGTGTTCCGAATATGGTCCATTACAATGTGTGCCCTAAAGCAAACGTCGGAGCGGAGATGTCATGAATCGGAACACGGGGATCGGAGCGTATGATAGCGTCGACCACGAGGGGTTCGCGGCCCCGTCGGCCGCCACACTCGACCGCGGCGTAGGCCGTGTAGGGGAAAGCCTATCGCAGGCTGTGATGAACCGGGTCCGCGACGGACGGACAGCGACGGAACGGGGTGAGCAGTCGTGACGACGCGGCGAGAACGGGTCCGCGCCGCCGGCCTCGCCCTGCTGATGGTCGCGTCGGTGTTCGCGACAGTCAACGTCGGGGCGCTCGGGTTCGTCGGCACGGCCGAAGCGGCCGCCGGCGACGCGTCGACGTTCGCGGTCAGCCAGGACGGCGAGTGCTTCGAGGTCCAGTCGTTCGGCGACGGGACGACCTCTGTCGAGGACTTCTACGACTACCGGGCCTCGGACACGGATCCGACCGGGGAGTTCAGTTCCTACGGAACGACCGAGTTCCAGCAAAACGATACGACCCAGATGTTCCTCTACAATGGGACCGAGGGCGTCAGTCTCGTCGTCATCCACGACAAGTTGGAGGGCGACGACTCCGGTGGGAAGGTGACGTTCAACATCACGGGCGTCCCCTCCGGCGGCGAGTGGGCCGTCGCTGACGACGAGTACAGCGGCGGCACCAACTACGACAACTTCACCATCTCCGGTGACCGGAGCCACGTCGACTGGTTCTGGGCGGTCAACCGCACGGACGGCGGCGCGCTCCGAGCGCCGCAGGGGTCCGATTTCAGCATGACGGTCGACCCCGAATTCAACGAGGACGCGCACCACGACCACCCGGACGGTCGCTACGACGGCGGGACGATCGACACGTGGAACGTCCGGACGCCCGACGACACGGAGAACGGCGCTGCGACCGCGCTCGACACGTCCCAGCCCGTGACGGTCGGGACCGGTGGCTGTCCCTCCGCGCCCGAGGCGGACCTCAACGCGAGCCCACAGGACGCGACCGTCGGCGAAACCGTCACCTTCGATGCGAGTAACTCCACCGACGACGACGGGGACATCGCGGAGTACCGCTGGGACTTCGACGGGGACGGTACGGTCGACCGCACGACCCAGTCGGCCACGACGGAGGAGTCCTACGGGAGCGCCGGGGAGTACACGGCGACGGTCACCGTCGTCGACTCGGAAGGCCGTACGGGCACCGCGTCCGCGACGGTCTCCGTCGGCGAACCGCTGAACGCCCGGGCTGACGTACCGGCCGGCGTCGAAGTGAACGAGACGTTCACCGCCGACGGCTCGAACAGTTCGGGCGATATCGAGAGTTACGAGTGGACGTTCGGCGACGGCACCACGGCGACCGGCGCGAGCGTGGACCACGCCTACGGGGAGAGCGGCACCTACGAGGTCACCCTGACCGTCACCGACTCCGCCGGCAACGAGGACACCGACACCGCGACCGTAGAGGTCGTCGAGGGGTCCGAAGACGCCGGGCCGTCCGCGCATCTCGACGCGTCGCCCACGAGCGCGTCGGTCGGTGAGACCGTCGCCTTCGACGCGAGCGGGTCGTCCGACGACGACGGTATCGACAGCTACGAGTGGGACTTCGACGGCGACGGCACGGTCGACCGCACGACAGAGTCGGCCACGACCGAGAAGTCCTACGGGAGCGCCGGCGAGTACGAGACGACGGTCACCGTCGTCGATACCGCCGGACAGACGGACACCGCGAAACGGACCGTGACGGTGGAGGAAGACGACGATGACGGCGACGACGCGCCGCCGACGGCCGCCGTCACCGCGCCGGAGACCGTCGTCGTGAACGACACCTTCGAGATCGACGCCAGCGCGTCGACCGACGACGACGGCATCGTCGAGTACCGCTGGGACTTCAACGACGACGGCAAGGTCGACCGGACCACCACCGAGGCGACGACGGTCAAGGTGTACAACCGGCCGAAGACCTTCACCACGAACGTCACCGTCGTCGACGCGTCGGGACGGACCGACTCGGCGTCCGTGAGCATCGAGGTCACGGAACCCGACGACGACGCCCCGAGCGCCGACCTCCACGCGCCCGAGAAGGTCCATGCGGGCGACGAGTTCGACGTGAACGTGACGAACGTGCACGACGAGAGCGGCGTCGCGCACGTCCACTGGTACTTCGACGGCGAGAAGGGTCCCGACGGCCACCGCGCGACGGTGTCGTTCGACGAGTCCGGCACCCACACCGTGACGGTGCTGCTGCGGGACGAGGAGGGGAACGAACGGACGATGTCGACGCGGGTCGAGGTTGTCGCGACGGACGAGGGTGACGACTCCGGTGGTGGCGATGGCTCCGACGGCAATGACGGCGGCAACACCGGCGGGTACACCGGTGGCACCGACGGCGGCGACTCGTCCGACGAGTCGTCGATCGAGACCGCCGTCGATGTCACCGACGGCGACGTCATCGAGATCGCCGTCACCGACGCCGAGTCCGGCGACCGCGCGACGATGACGTTCCCCGTCGAGAACGAGACCGAGAACACGACGTTCGACGGGATGGCGGCGACGTTCGACGCGGCGGGCGACTACGACATGACCGTCGAGTCGAGCGCCGACGCGCCCGAGAACGTCACCGCGCCGACGGTCGAGGACGACGGCTTCGCGCCGCAGGCGTTCCTCACCGTTGACCACCCGAACGTGAGCGACGAGGACCTGCGTAGCGTCTCGATCACGTTCTCCGTGGAGCGGAGCGCGCTGAACCGGACCGACGCCGAGACGGACGACGTCTCGCTCTACCGGGCGACGAACGGCTCCTGGGAGCGGGTCGACGTGAGGTACGTCGGCCAGAACGGCTCGGCGCACGAGTTCCGCGCGAACCTGACGGAGCTATCGACGGTCGCGGCTGGCGTCGATCGGCCGGCGATGGCCGTGACCGACGTCACGGTCGACGACACCGACGTCAAGGCCGGCGACGTGATCGAGGTCACGGCGACCGTCGCGAACGACGGCCGGGCCGAGGGCACGGTCCGCACCGACCTGACGGTCGACGGCTCCGTCGTCGCGACCGAGAACGTGAGCCTCCCGGCCGGAGCGACGACGACCGTTTCGTTCGACCACGAGCTGTCGAGCGCCGGCACGATGACGGTCGGCGTCAACGGCGAAACGACGGACCTCTCCGTCGCGTCCGTTCGGACCGACGAGTCGGGCGACGCAGCGGAGAGCACGACCGCCACGTCCGACGACTCCGGGGCCTCCGACGACTCCGAGGACCCGGACGAGTCCAACTCGCTCGGTCAACCCGGCATGGGCGTCGGCGTCGCGCTCGTCGCGCTGCTTTGCGCGTCGCTGCTCGCGCTTCGCCGCCGCAACTGACGAGCGAAACGCCGCGACGTTCTTTTTTCCGGACACTCGAACCGGCGGTATGGTCACGCGACCACCGCTTGCGTCGAGTGAGTGCCGCCCGCGAGAGGCGGACCGAACCATCGGCCGGTGGCTGTATGTGTTCAGAGAGGGGATCGATCCGGACCCTGGCGTGAGTCATTGCCGGTAGCCGAGCACCGGACCTGACCGCGAGACCGGGAACTCGATAAGGTCGTCTATACCGGCTGAAACGGCCCGCACCGCCGGGAGCGGCCGAGGTAAAACACGTCGGCATCACCGTCTCAAGCGCCGAGCCCATGAGTTGAGTCGAGTTCACACGGATCGATGGCCGCCCGGAACACACAGAGACGGCGCACTCGACCCGACCAGAGAGGAACAGTGGGTCCTCCACGACGTGATGCTCGACCGCATCGAGATGGAACTGCACGTCCCCGAAGACGCGGATCCGCACGCGATCGAGGTCCTCCGCGTCTTCGAGAAAGCCGAGGCCGGGACCGATCGGTTCTCGGCGGCACATCAGAGAGCAACCGCGCCGTTCCGCCAGCGCCGGAGACACCCCCGAGAGCGACGTGCCGGTCGTCGAGCGGGTCACCGACAGTCCAGAGTGATCCGTCCTCCGAGACGGGTAAGCGCGACTCGGCCCGGTCTCGCGGAGCGAGCGGGTCGACTCCCGGCTTCGCACCCGACAGATGTTCGATACCTAGTCCCATGGTACTAGGCGGATCGACGTGAAACCGCGCCAAAACTATCAGGCAGTCATCGACGAGTACGTGCTGGACGAACAACTCGAACCCCCGCGCGGTCTCACGGTCGACGACTTCACCGTCTGCGGCGACTGCGCGACAGTCCTCAACGACTCGTGCGTGGAGCGTGGCGGCGCGGTTTACGTTCCCCGGAACACGGCTGTCACGCCCGACTACTGCCCGGCCTGCCGGTCCGGTCGCATCGACCGCACGGGCCGAGACCCCGGGTGGCGTCTCGACGCTCCGTCCACCCGAACGGGACGGGCGTCCGCGAACGCGAAGCGCCTTTTTTACGGGACGGGATCCCGGTCGGAACGATAGCGAGAACCCCCGGTACCCATGACCCGGCGGGCGTGGGGGCGTCAGCGCCGAGAGCGACTCATTCCTCCTCGTGGCGACGGAGGTACTCCTGATAGCTCCCGATCAGGTACTCGTCCAGCCACGTCTGCGGGAGCGCCGTCGTCGACATCTCCGTGAGGTACTCCTCCCCTCGGTCGCGCGGCCACGCCTCGGCGACAGTGCGGGTCAGCGACCCGACCTGCAGGGGGACGTCGATCGGCTCTTCCTCCGTGATGACCTCCACGTATCCGGCGTCCTGCAACGCGTCGAGCGCGTCCATAACGGCGTCGTAGGCCAGCGTCGTCCGCTTTACCAGCTCGTCGCTGGTCGTTTCGTCGTGGTCCAGACACCAGAGCACGGTGAAGGCGTCCGGTGAGATATCGGAGTCGGAGGGCGGGACGGGCGAATCGTGGGACGGTCCCGTGGAGTCCATCGTTGGTTCGAGTCGGGCGATAGCGGTCGGCGGTGGTTGTGAATCTCAGCGCTGTCGGTACGGGATACAGTGTGTCGCGTCGGCTTAAACACCGGTGGTATGCCGCGGTATCCGGCTCGAAACCGTCCGAAAGCCTATATTTCGGGCGGTGAGCGGCCGCGTCGCGACCGCCGACGGCACGGAGTCGGGGGCGACAGCGAATCCGCTCCCGCGGTGGGTCGTGACGGGGGGCGTTCGACGTCCTCGTCCGTCGTAAATTATGAGTGATCCGGTGGCATCGTCCCGGTGTATGCCACGTAATGCCAACCTACAGGGTTACGACGACGCGCGTCGGAGTTTCTCGTGGGACGACCTGAACGAGGCCGCCGACTGGGAGGCCCCCGAGCGGCTAAACGTCGCCCACGAGACGGTCGACCGACACGCCGACGACCGGTCGAAGGTCGCGCTGTACTATCACGGGACGGACGGGGAGCGGGAAACACTCACGTTCTGGGAACTATCGGAGCGGTCGAACCGCTTCGCGAACGTCCTCGACGACCTCGTCGACGAGGGCGACAGGGTGTTCTCGTACATGCCGCGGATCCCCGAGCACTACGTCGCCATGGTCGGCACGCTCAAGCGCGGCGCTGTGTGGGGATCCGTCAACGAACGGTTCGGGCCGGACGGCATCGCCTACCGCCTCGACGACTGCGACGCGAAAGTCGTCGTCACCACGCCCGAGAACCGCGACACCGTGGGGAAAGCCCTCGAAGACGCACCCTCGGTCGAACACGTAGTCGTCGTCAGCGACGACGGCACCGGCCTCAGGCCGGGCGACCTGAGCTATCACGGCGTCGCGGAGGCCGCCGACCGCGAGTACGACGCCGCCGAGACCGGCGGCGAGGACGACGCGCTCCTCTACTACACGTCGGGGACGACCGGTCCCGCCAAGGGCGTCCTGCACGAACAGCGGTGGATCGCCGGGGTCGCGGCGACCCAGAGGTACGCCGTCGACTTGCAGGAGGGCGACCTCTACTGGTCGACCGGCGACCTCGGCTGGCTCACCGGCGCGATAAACACGCTTGGTGCGTGGTTCTGGGGCGCGTCGCTGTTCACCTACGAGGGCGAGTTCGACGCCGAGGCCTGGGCCGGCCTGCTCGACGAATACCCGATCACCGTGCTGTTCTCGGTGCCGACCGCCTACCGGATGCTCCGCACGAACGACGAAACCCTCGCGGACGCCTCGCTCGACCTCCGCCACGCCCTCTCTATCGGGGAACCGCTCAGCGCCGGCGTCGTCGAGTGGGGCGAGGAGACCCTCGGCGTGACCATCCACGACACGTACGGGCAGACCGAGACGGGGAACATGATCATCACCAACTACCCGTCGATGGCGGTCAAGCCGGGATCGATGGGGAAACCGCTCCCCGGCATCGAGGCCGACGTGGTCGACCCGGACACCGGCGAGCGCCTGCCGCCGGGCGAGACGGGCGAGATAGCCCAGCGCGGCGACTACCCGTGTTTCTTCGCCGAGTACTGGCAGAAACCCGAAAAGACCACGGACTGCTTCGTCGAGGGGCCGGACGGCGGTGAGCGGAACGACGCGACGCGGACCTCGGCAGACGGCGAGTCTGCCGGCGAGTGGTACCTCTCGGGCGACCTCGCGCACACGGACGAGGACGGTTACTTCTGGTTCGAGGGCCGCGCCGACGACGTGATCATCTCCTCGGGGTACCGGATCGGTCCCTTCGAGGTGGAGTCCTCGCTGGGCGAACACGCCGCCGTCGCGGAGGGAGCGGTCGTTCCCAAACCAGACGAACAGCGCGGCACCATCGTGAAGGCCTACGTCACCCTCACCGACGAGTACGAACCGTCCGAGTCGCTCGTCGAGGAGATACAGGACCACGTCAAGGAGGACCTCGCGGCCCACGAGTACCCGCGAGAGATCGAGTTCGTCGACGAACTACCGAAGACCGTCACCGGCAAGATCCGACGGACCGAGCTCCGGGACCGCACCGAGGACCCGACGAGTTAGGCGCGTCGGAAACGGTCACCGCAGGATCGCCACCGGGTCGCGCAACCGAGCGATCGCCGTGGTCGGGTCCTGCCGGGCGGAAGTCGGCGTCACTGTCCATCGCCGTCGGGCGCTCGCTCACCACGACGAGGTCGGCCCCGTCTCGACGGCGTGGACGGCGCTCCCCGCCGTCGGGTCGACCGCGAGTCGCGTTCCGGCGGCGACGCAGGCGTCGCACTTCTCGGCGCGAGCGTACGCGGCGAGGCGGCCGTGACGCGCCGGCGGGTCCCCCGCGAGCACGATGCCCGGACCCGGCGGTCCGCCGCGGGCGTGACAGCGGCGGTGACCGGTCGTCCGTCCGGGGGACGCGTCGACCCGCCGGTCGCAGTACTCGCACCGGGCCCGGTCGGCGCGGCCGTGGTACTCGATGCTGTCAGCCTCGGACACGCCCGCGGCCCGGAGTTGGCCGAACGCGTTCTCGGTGACGACCGTCGAAACGAAGCCGGGGGACGAAAGCGGGCCGACCGCTCGCCACGGCGTCGGGGACGCCTGCGGGTCCCGTCGAGACCCGTCTCCGGCGGCCCAAACTGTCTAGGCGGTGAACCTACCTCGGTAGACCGACTGGTACGATCCGTGGGAAACTACATCGAGTGCGCAGAGTGTGGGTTCACGCTCCTGTCCGAGAGCGATTCGACCCCCGAGCCGAAACGCTGGGAATCGTGTCCGGACTGCGACGGGACCGACTTCCGCTTTTCGGAGAACTGACCCGCCTCGTCTCACGGAGGTGTCTCTCCCACCGGCGCGGCGGTTCGGCGGATCGAGCGCAGTATTGTATCGACCATGCAAATACTTTCGAGCGACCGCTGTTTAAGTTCGGTAACGAATGACCGACTCGATGAGCGAAATGCTCCGACAGGACATGCAGTGCGAGGGACTGCTTGGGTGTTTCCATGACCCCAAAGAGATGGACAAAGCGGTGTTTCGGCTGCTGAACGAAACGGACCAACCGCTGACCGTCGACGAGGTCGCCGAGGAGATAGACCGCGAGCGCTCGACCGCCTATCGCTCGGTCCAGCGACTGATGCAGGCCGGCCTCGTTCTGAAAGAGCAGGTGAACTACGACCAGGGGGGCAACTACCACGTCCACCGCCCGTGGGACGCAGAGGAGATCACTCAGGAGACACAGCGGATGCCGAACGACTGGTGCGCGAAGATGGGACAGTTGATCGGCGAGTTCGGCGAGAAGTACGCCGACGAGCCCGGCCCCTCCGTCCCCGTCGAAGGCTGATAGTTCCACAGCAGGCGCTGGCGGTCTATGGAGACACAGTCGGTCTGCCTGTCTGTTCTCACCGTCAGTGCAGGGAGCGCCCTCGAACGCGACGGACGTTCGACCGGATGGACCCGTACGTCCTCCGCGACGCGGACGCCGGCCGCCTCGTGAACGTCGAGAGCGTAGTCGAAGCAGGGCGACGTCGGGCGGGCGAACTACGCCGCCAAAGCGGGGTGTTCGAGGTCATCCGGGGCGAGCGTCTTTCGGCGCTCGGCGAGCGGAAGCCATCGGGAATGGAGCGAACGGTCGCGGTGATAATCGGGTAATACCGCTCAATTATATTACGGTCGAGGGATGATCCCCGACCATGAGCTTCACTGACGACCTACGCGGGATCGGAGCCCCGGTCTGGGAGGCGACGCTCGATCACCCGATGGTCCGAAGGCTGGGGGAGGGAACGCTCGACGAGGAGCCGTTCAGGTACTGGGTGCGTCAGGACTACGTCTACCTGATCGAGTACTCGCGGGTGTTCGCACACGGCGCGGCGAGCGCCCCCGACCTCGAACGGATGGGCACGTTCGCGGAGTTGCTGGACTCGACCATCAACACCGAGATGGACCTCCACCGCGAATACGCCGCCGATTTCGGCATCGACGAGGACGAACTCGAAGCGACGGAGCCGTCGCCCACCACGCGGGCATACACCGATCTCCTCGTCCGGACCGCGGACGAGGGGACCTTCGGTGACCTCGTCGCCGCGCTCCTCCCGTGCATGTGGGGGTTCAACGTCACCGGGCAGCGCCTCGCCGAGCGGGGCGTCCCGGACCACGACCGATACGCCGAGTGGATCGAGACGTACTCCGGCGAGGAGTTCACCGAACTCACGACCTGGTGCAAGGACCTGATGGACGACGTGGCCGCGGAGGCGTCGGAGCGCGACCGCGAGCGCTACCGCGACCTGTTCCGGACCTCCGCGCGCTACGAGTACGAGTTCTGGGACGCCGCGTGGCGACAGGAGAGGTGGTCCGTGTGAGCGCCGACGACCGCGAGACTGCTCCCGGGACGTTCGGCGAGTACGCCGCCGACCGCGAGGACCCCCGCTTCACCGACTGGCTCCGGGAGCGGTCCGAACCCGCGTGGACCGACGCGACGGGGCACCGCTTCGCCCGGGAACTCGCGGGCGGCGACCTCGACGACGCCGTTTTCCGGCGCTATCTCGTGCAGGACTACGCCTTCGTCGAGACGCTCGTCGGCGTGTTCGGCCACGCCGTCGGAGAGGCCCCGGAGATGGCGGCGAAGTCACGCCTCGTCGACTTCCTCGGGACGCTCACCGCGGACGAGAACGACTACTTCGAGCGGTCGTTCGACGCGCTCGGCGTCACCGCGGCGGACTGCACGGACCTGACGGCGACGACCCGCGCGTTCGAGGACCTGCTGGAGCGGGCGGCGCGGGAGGGCGGGTACGCCGAGACGCTCGCCGTGCTCGTGCCGGCGGAGTGGGCGTATCTGGAGTGGGCGAGCGCCGCAGCGGAGACGCCGGACCGGTTCTACCTCGCCGAGTGGATCGACCTCCACACCGGGGCCGGGTTCGAGCCGGTCGTCGGCTTCCTGCGCCGCGAACTCGACCGCGAGGGCGCGGCCGCGTCGCCGCGTCGCAGGCGGCGGATCGAGCGTCTCTTCCGCCGGACCGTCGACCTCGAAGTCGCCTTCTTCGACGCCGCCTACGCCCCCGACACAGCGAACGAGGCGGGCGTCTCCACCGGCCGCGCCGCCGCGGAGCGGGGTGAGCGTTGATGGTTTTCCGCACGGCGTGACGGGCATCGCGCGGGCGCTGGCGCTGGTCGTGGGCGTCCCGCAGTGGCGGACCGCGGTCCTCGTCGGCCGGGTCCTCCTCTACACTGGCGACGGCGGACTGCGAGCGAGCATGCTCACCGACACCGTTCAAGCGCTGACCGTCTTCCCCCTGCTCGTCGTCTTCGCCGGAGCGGTGTTCTCTCCCGGCGGTGCCGGCGCGGTTCACGACGGCGTCGCGAACGCCGCCCTGCTCGATCCCGGCTTCGCGGCGAGACGCTGTTCGCCGTCGCCCTCTGGGGATCGATAGCCGGCGTCTTCCTCGTGTTCCGCTACGAGGCTTACGTGATCGGTCGAGAGGTCGACATCTCGGTGTAGGACGGGGCGGCGGCCCGACCGCGGTCACGCCCGAAAGCTCTGACGCTGACAGCCGGAGCGATCACTGAGGGATTAATTTTTTATTGCTGAACGTAGAAACCAGGAACAATGCGGGAAACGATGTTGTCATCAGTGCTCAGCGGGCTGCTGACAGGGGAGGAACTGGACGCCGTGCCGGGCTGTTTCTGCATGGACTGCGGTCGGACGTTCGAGGAGGGCCACGACGACTGTCCGGAGTGTGATGGCCACACTGTCAACCGGTCACAGCGGTAACGCCGGCCCGCCGGCGGCGCGAGTCGTCAGTCGAGTCGACCGTACCGGCTGGGGTCCAGTTCCTCCGTGTGAAGGACCGTCCCGTCGCGCCGTCGCAACCGGACCGTCATCCGCTCGGTGTCGGCGGCGATGTCGACCTGTCCGAAGAACTGCAGGCCCTCGCTCGGCGGGAGATTCGCCTCTCCCTCCGGCGGGGACCTCTCGAAGACGACTTCGGGTCCGAAGGTGTCGTCGAGTTCGTTCGGGCCGAACGTCCCCGCGTGCAGCGGGCCGGCGACGTACTCGCGGAACGGGACGAAATCGGAGAACCGCGCCCGCTCGGGGCTGTAGTGATGCGCCGCGGTGTAGTGGACGTCCGCCGTGAACCAGACGACGTTCTCGACGCCCTCGGAACGCAGATACGAGAGGAGGTCCGCTATCTCGAACTCCCGTCCTCGGGGCTTCCCGTCCTCGTTCGCGATGCCCTCGTACAGTTCGTCGTCGGGGACGACGAGGCCGATGGGGGCGCTGGACGCGACCGCTTTCCACGTCGCGTCCGAAGCCGCCAGCGACTCCTTCAGCCACTCCAGCTGTCGCTCGCCGAGCAGCGCCGTCTCGGGGCCGCGCTCGTCGTCGAGCGTGGCGGTATTGGGGCCGCGGTAGCTCCGCAGGTCGAGGCGGAACACCTCCAGCGACGGCCCGTACCGGAAGCGCGCGTACTGCCCGTTCCGGGGACCGCGTCGCGAGCGGACGGGCATGAACTCCTCGAAGGCTCGCTGTCCGCGGGCGGCGAGGAGGTTCACGCTTTTCACGTCGTGCGGGTCGTCCGCCGGGAGCGTCTCACCGCGGTACCAGTTGTTGACGACCTCGTGGTCGTCCCACTGGGCGATCATCGGCACCTCGGCGAGGAAGTTCCGGTAGTGCTCGTCGACGAAGTTGTACTTGTAGTTGCCCCGGAACTCGTCGAGGCGGTCGGCGACTTCCGACTTCGCCCGCGTGACCTCGTTGGTCCACGTGGTGCCGTCGTCGAGTTCTATCTCCTCCGGGAGCGGGTCGTCCGCGTACACGGCGTCGCCGGAGTGGACGAAGAAGTCGGGGTCGAGCGAGCGCATCGTCTCGAACGTCCGCATCCCGCCCCGGTCGGGGTCGATCCCCCAGCCCTGTCCGACGACGTCGCCCCCCCAGACGAACCGGACGTCACGCGCCTCCTCGGGCGGCGTCCGGAACGACCCCCGAACGGGGTCGCTCCGCTCGCCGGGGTTGGCGAGGTCCTCGAACACCACGCGATAGTGTATCCGCTCCCCCCGCGGGAGCCCGTGGAGGTCGAGTTTGACCGCGTAGCCGGTGTCGGACAGCGCCGCGGGGCCACGGACCGTTCGCACGTGGTCGAACGACTCGTCGGTCGCCACCTCCACGAACATCCGGGCCGGCCGGTCAGCGCGACTCCAGACGATAGCCCGGTCGTCGACGACGTCTCCCGTCTGCACGCCGTCCGGGATCGAGACGGGGTCCCCGGAGCGATCCCGCGAGCGCCCCTGCGTTGCCTCGATGCCGCCCCGTTCCGCCTCCGCGAACGAGGCCGTCGCGGTCATCGCGCCGATGGCCGAGAGCAGCCCCCGTCTAGTGGTGTTCGGTACCATACCGGTGCAGGCGATGGCACACCTGTTAGAAGTTTATAATAGTACTACGTTACTGGTACGATCGCGTACCGTTCCCTATTGTGCGGCGACGAGTCGTTCGGACGTCGACGCTCGGTGCCGAAACGCGCGCCCCCGGGGCAACGTTCGGCTCTCGCGTCCGCGGGGATCGCGTCTGCCGGTCAGCTACCTTTCGGTACCGACCCGCCGATAGACGAACGTAGTCGTGCGGCGACCGCGGTCTATTACACAGAATATATAAGTAGGTCCTCTGTCCAAAGACGGTGCAGGTACCGAGCGTGACCGACCGAGTGACCGGTCGCCGACCCGGCTCTCGTGGTCTCGGCAGCGAGGGCCACACCCCGCGTCGAACAAATCGATAGAGGTGTGTAGGCGAGGGACGGCGGGCGCTTCCGGTACAAGGAAGATCCCGGGCGCGTCGCGCGAGCCGCCCTACCGCTCGGGCGCTTCGCCGGGCGCGTACGTCTTCAGTTCGAGCGCGTGGATGTCCGTCGTCATGTGTTCGTCGAGAGCGTCGTAGACGAGCTCGTGTTGCTCGACGAGCGACTTCCCCTCGAAGGCGGGCGAGACGACGAACGCGGCGAGGTGGTCCTCGTCGTCGGGGCCGCGGGGATGTGTCACGTTCGCCTCGGCGTCGGGCAGTTCCGCCTCGATGAGGTCCGCGACTTCGCTTGCGTCCATACGGAACTCGTCGCGTCGGAGCGAGAAAACGTTGGCCCTCTCGCCTCGTCGTCGGGTGTGTTCGGAGGAGAACGACGTACCCTCGGAATACTCCCAAAAGAACACGCTCCCCGACCTGAAACGTGAGTGGCCCGAACTGAAACAGGTCCACTCGAAGGTTCTTCAGGTCGTCGTAGAGCGTCTGTATTCCAACCTTCGGACGCTTTCTGCACAGAAGGAGAATGGGTACAAAGTCGGCGCTCTCCGATGGAAAGGCGCAGGCTGGTACAAGTCGTTCACCTACAGTCAATCCGGCTTCAAGCTCATCGAAACCGACACGCGACGGGACCGACTTCAACTGAGCAAAATTGGAGAGATACCGATAGCGTACCACCGTGAAGTTCCTGAGAACGCGACCATCAAACAGGTCTGCATTAAGCGGGACGCCACGGGCAACTGGTACGCTACTCTCGGTATCGAAACCGACGAACAACCGGAGAAGCCCGCTCCCAAGACAATCGACCCCAAGGATACCGTCGGTATCGACGTGGGTATCCTGAAATACGCCCATGACACTGACGGAACTGCTGTCGAGTCGTTGGACCTCTCGGACGAACGCGAGCGGCTACGGCGCGAACAACGGACCCTCTCGCGCAAAGAGAAGGGGTCGAACAACTACGAGGAGCAACGGGTGGTCGTCGCCCGTTGTCACGACCGTATCAAGCGAAAGCGCCGCGACTTTCTCCACAAGCTCGCTCGCTACTACGTCTCGAACTACGACGTGGTAGCGGTTGAGAACTTGGACGTTCGCGGCATGATGCAACAGGACCGGAACAGTCGAAACACGGCACATTCCGCGTGGCGAACCTTCATCGAGACACTGCGATACAAGGCTGAGAGCGCCGGTACGCACCTCGTAGAAGTTAACCCACGTGGCACTACCAAGGAGTGTAGCAACTGCGGCGTCGAAACCGACAAACCCCTTTGGGTGCGCGAGCACTCGTGTCCGTCGTGTGGGTACGAGGACGATAGGGACGCGAACGCCGCGAAGAACATCCTTCAACGCGCTTTTTCTGAATTAGGCATGGGACAGGCCGAATCCACGCCCCCGGAGACTGCGACCGCTACGGATACCCGTGTGGTATCTGCAAGTCGCGTCATAGAACGGGGAAGCCCCACCCTCAACGCGCGAAGCGCGTAGGGTGGGGTAGTTCACTCGGTCGATGATGTCGAGCGTTCCCGCGGCGACCGGTCGAGGAACCGCGGAACGGCGGGGGAGCGTCCCGAACACCGCGAGTGACTGCGACCGCACCGGCCGCGGCGCTAAGGAATCGTCCCTTCCGTCAGCACGGACGAAGCGAACGGTATCGACGAGGAGACGGTCGACGTACCGCGATATCGTACCGCATGGTGAGCCGCGGCGTCGCCGCCGTCGGGGGAGGGCGCGTCGGACTGTCCGTCGCCAAGCACCTCGCCTCGCGGACGGTGCTCTCCGTGGCCCGGGCTGACCAAGTCCTATCGAAAGGGCGAGTTCACCGAAGCGTCCCAGCGGCTGGTCCCAGAAGTTCGTTCGGACTGCCTGACGGAGAGCTACGCCGGCATTCGAGCCCGGCTCGTGAGCGACGACGGAACGCTCGTCAGGGACCCGCTGTTTAGCGAGACGGGGAACGCCGTACAACCCTCAACGCGGTTTCGCCGGGCCTGACGCCGTCGCTCCCGTTCGGATAGCAGATCGCCGAGACGCTGGCGTCGAAGGCGTCGGTCGCCGCGTGGTTTATGACGCTCGGCGCGCCAGAACGTCCCATGGAGCCCCCCGAGCGACTCGCGGTCGGCGACTGGGACGACCCGGTGAACGTCGAGCAGGCATACGACGGGATCGAACGGCGAGTCCTCTGTACCGACGGGGAAGTGATGATGGTTCACTACACCGTCGAGGAGAGCGCCGTCTTCCCCGAGCACGAGCACGACGAGACGCGACAGACCGTGTACGTGGTGAAAGGCGCCGTCGAGCTGTTCGGCGACTATCAGCGCCGCCTCGAGGCCGGCGACTCGTTCCTCGTCGGTCCAGGAGTGCGTCACGGGGTGAGAGGGGCCGTCGAACACACGGAACTCGTCGACACGTTCTCGCCGCCTATCGAGGAGTACGCCGAGAAGTGAAGGGGAGTAGCTCGCGGCGACCGACGGGGAGCGGCGATACCCGAGCGGCGGAGCGCGCCTCCGACCGCCCATTTATCACGGATCGTGCGAAACGGTAGCACGATGCAAGTCCTCGACAGAGAGCAACGCGAGTTCGCGGAACGGGCGGAGGAGGTCGCCGCCGACTTCGCCGGCGAGGCGTACACGTGGCGAGGCGACATGCCGTGGGAGAACATGGAGACGCTGGCCGACGCTGACCTGCTGTGTCCGTCCGTTTCCGCGGAGTACGGTGGCCAGGGCGTATCTGACGTCGCGGCAATGCTCGTGACGGAGGCCGTCGGCAGAGTGTGTCCCGACACCGGGTGGTTCACCTACATGCAGAGCATGGTCGCGCCGCGGGCCATCGACCTGTTCGGCTCCGAGACGGTCAAAGAGCAGTACCTGCCGGACGTGACGGCCGGCGAGGGGCACGTCTCCATCGCTATCTCGGAGCCGGAAGCGGGGTCCGACGTCGGGTCGATGACGACCGAGGTGACCGAGGAGAACGGGGATCTCGTGTGCAACGGCGAGAAGACGTGGGTCGGGGGTGTTCCCTTCTCCGACGCCGCGGTGACGTGGGTACGGTTCCCGGAGGGGCTCGGGTCCATCGTGCTCGATCTGACCGACCCGGGCGTCGAGGTCGAACAGGAGTACACGAACATGGCCGGCTACAGTCAGACTCACTTCACTATCGACGACGTGGCGGTGCCGGAGTCGCACGTACTGACCCGCGGCGAGAAGGCGTTCAAGGAACAGTTAGTGTCGCTGAACTGGGAGCGGTTGGGGAGTTCCGTCCTCACGACGGCGTGGGCCGTCGCCGGACTGGAGACGGCGCTGGAGTACTCGGCCGAGCGCGAGCAGTTCGGCCGGCCCATCGGGGCGTTCCAGGGGATCGAGTGGAAACTCGCCGAGATGTACCGGCAGATCGAGACGGCGGCGTCGACCGTGTACAGCAGCGCCGCGGGGGCGAGCGAGCAAGGGTCCCACTCGGCCCCGCATCGCCTCCAGACGTCCGTCGCCAAGCTCCACTGCTCGGCCATGGCCGAACGAGTGGTCAGCGAGGCGGTCCAGATCGTCGGTGCACGGGCGTATCAGCGCGGCCATCCGCTCGAATACCTGTATCGCCTGACGCGCGGCCGGCGAATCGCGGCCGGGACGGACGAGATGCAGCGAAACACCATCGCGCGGTCGCTGAAAGAAGACGGCGTCCCCGCCGTCTCGGAGCGCTGACGCCCGTCGGCCCACGGTCGCGCTCGCAGCGTCAATCGTTCAGCCCGCGGTCGTACACCGGTTCGCGCCCCTCGTTGAACGCCGCCACGGCCTCCTGGTGCTCGGGATCGATCACGCACTCCCACTGGTACTCCGCGGCGAGGCGGCAGTACTCCGCGAACCCCATCTCCGGGTCGACGAGCCTGTTCGTGTGCTGGACGGCCGTCGCGGGCTTGTCCCTGATCTCGGCGGCGAGGTCGCGCGCCGCGGCGATGGCGTCGTCGGTCCGTTCGACCGCGAGACCGATGTCGACCGCGTCCTCGGGCTCGACGTCGCGGCCGGTCAGCAGATACTCCCGCGCCTTCGACTCCCCGATCAGCCGGGGGAGGAGCCACGCGCCGCCGTCGCCCGGGACGAGGCCGATGTCGACGAACCCCTCGCGCATGACTCCCTCGTGTCCCACGACACGGAGGTCGCAGGCGAGCGCGAAGTCGCAGCCAGCGCCGATGGCGGGTCCGTTCACGGCAGCGATCGACGGCGTCGCCATCCCCCGGAGGTTCCCGACGACCTGCTGGATGAGCCAGAGGAACGCGCCGTACTCCTCGGGGGACTGTTCGTCCCAGTCGGGCATCGCCGTCGTGTCCGCGCCGGCGCAGAACCCGTCGCCCGACCCCGTCAGTATCACGACGTACACGTCGTCGTCCGCTCCTGCGGTGCGGATAGCGTCGTTGAGTTCCAGCACCGTAGTGCGCGTGAAGGCGTTGTACACGTCCGGTCGATCGAGAGTGATCGTGGCGATGCCGTCTTCGACGGCGTAGCCGATCTCGTCGTACGTCGCCATACTCGGTGTGGTATGCGTGAGCGTATATAAGTTGATTCCGCGGTCACGCGGTCCGTCCGGTCGGGCGAACCGGACGAGAGAAGAGGCGGTGCCGGGAGGATGGCGGTTTTTCCGTGCCGCCCCCGTAAGTAGCCGTCGAGGCTTCCGACACTGACGGCTCGGACGCGGTCTTGCAGGGAGACGAGCGTCCGACCGTGACGCGCCACAGCAACCATGAACCGATCGACCACGGTGGAAACCCGAGTCCTACCGCCGACCGTCGTACAGCCCCGCTTACGAACGCTCCCCCGCACCAGCGTGCGGAACAGCACCGAGCGACCGTGAGCCGGAAACGTCCGCCGGACCGCGGACCGGTCGAACACCGACTGCACGGCGAACTGCCGGTTACCGACGCCGAGACCGCCGCCGGCCGGATCCACGAGGACGCGACCGTGCTGACGGGCGGGTTCGGCAGTGTCGGCTATCCGAAGCACGTGCCGCTCGCGCTGGCCGACAGCGACCGGAACCTGGGGCTGACGCTGGTACACAGCGGCAACGTCGGCGACGAGATCGACGTCGCGCTCGTCGAGTCGGGCGCAGTCGCCCGTCGCTCCACGTATCAGTTCTCGGCCGCGGCGCGAGCGTCCACGAACAGGCGCGAGATAGCGTTCTTCGACCGAAACGCGTCATCGATAGCCGACGACGTCCAGTACGGGGGGCTGGTCGACCCGGACGTCGCCGTCGTCGAGGCCGTCGCCGTCGGGGAGGACTGGTTCGTTCCCTCGACGTCGATCGGGCAGGTGCCGGCGTTCGTCGACGCCGCCGACGACCTAGTCGTCGAGCTCAACCGAGAGCAACCGCTCGAACTCCAGGCGCTGCACGACGTCTATCGGCCCGGCGCGCCGCCGAACCGCGAACCGGTCCCGCTGTCGGACCCCGGCGAACGGATCGGACGGTCGTCCGTGCGTTTCGCCCCGGAGAAGCTCGACGCAGTCGTCGAGACCGACCGCTCGGACTCGACGTACAGCTTCCGCGACCCGACGGACGACGACCTCGCGATCGCCGCCAACCTCGGTGGTTTCCTCGTCGGCGAGATGGAGCGGTCGCCGGCGTTCGAGGACGCGGTCCACCTCCAGTTCGGCGTCGGCTCGCTCGGGAACGCGCTGATGGGGGAACTCGGGGGGCTCGACTTCGGCGGCCGCGACGTCGTGTACTTCGGCGAGCTCATCCAAGACGGCCTGCTCGACATGCTCGACGCCGGCCGCCTGGAGAGCGCCAGCGCGACCGCGCTCGCGCTCACGGACGCCGGACAGGAACGGCTGTTCGACGACGTCGAGCGCTACGCCGAGGACGTCGTGATGCGGCCCGCGGACGTCTCGAACCACCCCGGGCTCATCGACCAGTTCGGCGTCGTCGGCGTCAACAGCGCCATCGAGTTCGACATCTACGGAAACGTCAACTCGACGCACGTCGGCGGGAAGCGCATGATAAACGGCGTCGGCGGGTCGGGAGACTTCAACCGCAATTCGCTCGTCACCGTCTGCGCGCTCCCGTCAACGCACGACGACGGCGCGGTCTCGCGCGTCGTTCCCATGACGTTCCACGTCGACCACACGGAACACGACGTCGACGTGTTCGTCACCGAGCAGGGCGTCGCCGACGTGCGGGGACTGAGCCCGGTCGAACGTGCAGCGTCGGTCATCGAAGAGTGCGCCCACCCCTCCTTCCGGTCGGACCTCCACGACTACCTCGAAAGCGTCAGAGAGCAGGACAACCACGTTCCGCACGACGTCGAGCGAGCGGCGAAGTGGCAGGAGTGACCCGGAGCGAAAGCGGGACCGGGTCGCCTCGGCCGGCGGTCACGCGGCGAGGTAGAGCGAGAGCCAGTAGACGTAGCCGACGGTGAGCACGACCGCGATGATCGCTTCCATGACCTTGACGTACGTCCTGCCGTGCGCGCCGCGGAAGTCCTGAATCAGCCGGACGCGGCTCCATATCGGCATGAGCCGTGGCGGGACCAACTCGTCGAGTCCGCTGACGTCTTCGGTGTCGACCATCTCTTCCGGCGGCTCGTCCGGTGAACTCATTGTCCCACCCCTTCGAGGAACGGGAGCTTCAGCCCGCGCACCACGACCTTCTCGCCGACGAAGACGATGGCGAACGTCGCGATCCCGGCGGCTTTGAACAGCCTGTTCGGATGCGTCATGATGAGTACCCCGAGGACCGTCAGGAGAGACCGGAGCGATAAACGACGCCCGGCATCCATCCGGAACGGGTAGTTCAAGCCGTATATGATGGTGATAGCGCCGAACATAACGAGCGTGCCGGCGACCACGGTCGTCGTGTCGATCGTCATAGAGACGAGTCCGGGGTTGTAGACGAAGGCGATAGGCAGGACGAAAAGCGGCGCGGCGATCTTGATCGCGGCCCCGCAGACGCGCCAGAAGTTCGCCCCGGCGATACCGGCCGTCACCACGGCCGCCGTGGCGACCGGCGGCGTGATGCCCGCCAGGATCGCGGCGTAGAACACCGTGTAGTGGGCCGTTATTTCGGGGATACCGAAGTCGGAGATGAACGTCGGCGCGATCAGGATGGCGACGATGACGTACGCGGCGACCGTCGGCATCCCGATGCCCATCAGTATGGCGACGAGCATCCCGAGGAGGACGGCAAACAACAGCACGCCGCCCGAGAGGTCGATGAGCAGCAAGGCGATCTTGTTCGGGACGCCGGTCACGCTGAAGATGTCGATGACGCCGTTGACCGCCACCAGGATGATCGCGATGGGCGCGAGGATGATCGCGCCGCGGCGGAAGCCGTAGACGGTGTTCCAGAACTCCGTCGAGAACTGGCTCACCGGGCGGAACCGGAACCCGGTCCGAAGCGGAGCCGGGAGGAACTGCCTGAGACCGTCGTCGCTCCTCGGTTCGTACCAGGAGACGCCGCCGACCGCGCAGTCGTAGATCGATCGGAGGACCGGGACGGCGACGCCCATCGCGATCATCGCAACGATCGTCCACAGCGCTGCCGTCATCACCGTGAACTGCACGACGCCGAGCAGGTAGACGAGCACGAGGAAGGGGACGCCGAACCGGATCCCTTCGGCGACCTTCTCCGAGCGCGTCAGTGCCTCGTCGAAGAACTCGGAGAACTCCATCTCTTGACTGCTCGTGTCGCTGATCGCGACGTAGTGGACGGCGATGCCGATCGAGGCAACGAGGATCGCCGCCGGGAAGATGCCCGCGACGACGATGTCGAGATACGCGACGCCCAGATACGACGCCATGACGAACGCCGACGCGCCCATGACGGGCGGCAGCACTTGTCCCGAGGTCGAGGCGACCGCCTCGATGGCGGCCGCGCGGTGACTCGCCATCCCGCTGTCTTTCATCGTAGGGATCGTGAACGACCCCGTCATGGCCGCGTTCGCCGTGTAGGACCCGTTGATCGACCCGATGACGGTCGACGCGAGCACCGCCGTCTGCGCCACGCCGGACCTGATGTACTTCGCCGACTCGATGGCGACGCGCAGGATCAGGTCGAAAGCCCCGTAGGCGAACAGCAGGCCCGCGTACAGGAGAAACGGCGCGATCCAGGCGGCGGTGAGCTGCGTGAGACTCCCGTAGAACCCGTACAGGTCCGTGACCAGCGACTGTAGGAGCGTCAGTTCGGTCATCCCCCCGTGCCCGAGGATACCGGTGATGTAGTTGCCGAACACGCCGTATATCATCACGCCGCCGACGAGTCCGAGAAACAGGTTCCCGAACTCGCGCCAGGTGAGATACAGTATCGAGACGATGATGAGACGCGCGAGCATGTACTCGTGCTCGGTGGCGTAGCCCTGCTGGATGACGTACACCTGCCTGAAGTTCGACGCGAAGTACACGGACGCCGTGATGAGCACGATCGACGCCGGCAACAGGACGGCCGCGTCGAGTTTATCGCCCTCATCGAGCGCCTGTCGCGACTGGTCGATGGCGTAGACCGTGAGAACGGCTCCGACGAAGATCACGCCGTACTTGACCCGCGACATTGCCTGTGTGTACGCCCACCCGAGTACGATCCCCCAGAAGACGATCGCCGACGCGGTGACGGTTGTATCCAGCCCTTTGAGGGCCTTGGTCACCAAGCTACTCCGCTGCTCAGTTCGTTGGCTCATGTGTCTGTGTTTGTATCGTTTGTCCCCACTTGCGAAGGGTTCGGTCGCAGGCTGGTCGGCGAACGGTGCTCAGTCTCCGACCTCGAGGCTGTCGTCCCAGGCGTCGTTGTCCTGGTAGTACTGCGCGGCACCCGGATGGACCGGGATCCGCTCGATCGCGGACGCGTGCATGTCTTCGGTGGACTCGAAGTCGTTGAACTGCTCCTCGGCCTCGTTGACCGTGTCGGTGTGTTCGTCGACGACCCGGCACAGTTCGTACACCGCGTCCTCGCTGGCATCGGGGTTGAAGGTGTAGTTGACCTCCAGGTCCCAGGTGAGCACCTCGTCGGTGCCGATGTCCTGTTCCAAGCTCCACTCGTCGTACGGGGTCCGCCGGGTGCCGGCACCGCCGTACGATTCGACGGATTCGATCAGCGCCTCGGTCGGCTCGACGTACGAGACGTCGACGCGGGCGTCGTACTCCGTCACCCAGCCCGTGTACCTGACGCCCGGCGTCCCGTAGGCGATCGCGGCGTCGATCCGGCCTTCTTCCATCGCGCCCGGGGCGTCGCTGACGCCCATGTCCATGATGTTCATCTCGTCGTAGACGTCCGCCGTCGGGTCTTGCGACCAGACGTCGAGCGTCGTCGCGCGCGTCGAGTAGCCCGGTTCCGCCGGATACACGTTCTTACCGGCGAGGTCGTCGAACGTCTCGATGTCCGTCTCGCTACGGGCGACGATGTAGATGCTGTAGGGGAACGCGAAGAACCCGTAGTGAGGGACCCGGTCGACCGACTCGTCGGCGAAGCTGCCCCGGTCGTCCAGCGCCTTCGTCAGCGAGTTGTTGTCCGTGATCCCCGCATTGAACTGGTCTTGCGCCATCCGGTAGATGGTCCCGATGTACCCCGGGCTCTCGACCGTCGAGTAATCGATCTCGTCGCTGTGCTCGCTGACGGCGCGCTCGACGGCGAGTCCGACGTCGCGCGTCCCGCCGGCGGACGTGCCCACGCGGAGCGACGTGTCGCCGTCGTCGCCGCCGCCACCGCTGGGGTCGATACAGCCAGCAAGGCCGAGAGCGCTCGCCGTCGCCGCGCCGTACAGGAAATCTCGCCGCTGCGTGCCGTCATCTGCCATAAGCGTCCATTGTATTAATGGGAATGCTTAACAATCTACCTGTTCTTTTCCCATAATCCGTACACGAACGATATTTTTGGCGACGTTTGCGCCATGAATCAGAGTCGACAGCGGGTCGTTATCCCCGTTCGGTCGCCGCTACTCGCTCATCGTGACATCCCCCCCACGCTAAGGGGCGGAGCTTCCCGAACCGCTCCAGCGGCAGCCCGAGCGGGAGGTCGTTGCGGTCGACCCTGTCGGCCGGCGCGGCGTCAACGTCGGCGAGCGTCCCCGCGGCGGCTTGTGGGAGCGCCTCCCGAACGCTATCGAGCGCCGGATCCGCCGAAGAGAGCGGGACGAACCCCTCGTCGTCCCCCAGCCGCGGGCCTCCCTCGGCGGTGCGTGCGAGGTACCTCACTGCTCTCGGTCCAGAAGTCGAACGACCGGCCCGGCGCGAACACGTCGAGGCCGACCGCCGTCTCGTCGCCGGTGCTCTGGACGCGGTGGGGCACGGGGGACTCGGGCAGCACCGGGTCGTACTCGGTGAGCGTCACCTCGTCCTCGGTCGCGACGGCGAGTTCGCCGGCGAGACAGGGACACACCTGCTCGTTCTCGTGGTCGTCTATCGGGGAACCGTGACCCGGCGGTTTCTCGAACCACTCGAAGCTGAACCGGTCGCTGCCCGCCAGAGAGACGCCACCCCTCATGGGGTTCGTCCGCCGTCACCTCGTCGAAGTCGACGGGTCTCACAGGTTCGCTCCCGTCGAACCGCCGTCGACCGGTATCGCAGTCCCGTTAACGTAGCCCGAGAGCGGCGACGAGAGGAAGGCGATGGTGTTGCCGAGTTCCATCGGGTCGCCGATCCGTTCGAGCGGGTTCGCCGCCCAGTCGTCGATCCCCGCCTCGTAGGAGTCGTAGTCGCCCCGCTCGACGGCCTGGTCGACGAGGTCCCGAATGCGCGCCGTCTCGTGGGGGCCGGGCAGGACCGCGTTCGCCCGGACCTCCGGAGCGAACTCCTTCGAGAGCGTCTTCTCCAGCCCGATGACGCCCATCCGAACCGAATTAGAGAGCACGAGGCTGTCGATGGCCTCCTTGACGCTGCGGGACGTGATCGTCACGATGGTCCCGCCGCCGTCCTCGCGGAGATGCGGCGCGGCCTCCCGCGCGAGTCGGACGACGCTCATCACGAGCAGGTCGTACGCCTCGTACCAGTCCTCGTCCTCGATGTCGAGGAACGGTCCCGAGGGCGGCCCGCCCGCGCTCGTCACGAGGTGGTCGAGACGGCCGAACTCGTCGACCGTGGTCTCTACGAGCGTCGCGACGTCGTCCTCGTCAGTGAGGTCTCCCGGTCGGGCGACGACCTCGCCCGTCGCCACCGCCTCGACCTCCGATCTCGCCTCGTCGAGTCGCTCCTCGTCCCGGCCGTTGATCACCACGTCGACGCCCTCCCGGGCGAGCGCCTTCGCGGACGCCTTCCCGAGACCGCTCGACGACGCAGTTACGAGCGCTGCGTTGCCCTCTACGTTGAGATCCATGGTACATCCGTGCTCACTTAATACAGGAGTGAAAACGTTTCCGTTGGGGCAATCGACAGCGCCGCGGTCGGCGGTCAGCGGACGGCGTCAGCCGCTGTCGAACGACCGCGTGCCGTCCTCGAACGCGAGCGTTTCGGTGCCGAGGACGGTCGCGTCCTCCGGGAGTCGGTCGACGAGCGGGGCGGAGACGCGCAGCTCGGCGAGGTCCTCCGTGTTGCGGATCCAGACGATCCGCACCGTCCCGGGATCGTAGCCGCCGAGGGCGGACAGCGAGACCCGGATCGCGAGTTCGTCGTCCGGGGCCACGACCGGGAGCTTCGCCTTCGCGAGGGAACCGCTGGTCAGGACGTTCGCGTACGTCTTCCGGAGGTCGAGCTGGTCTATCGCCGCCCGCCGGGTGACGTCCGCGAGCCCGATGCCGCTGCCGTTGCCCTTCGTCTTCTCGGTGAGCCCCCTCGCGTAGATGAGCTTGACGTCCGGATGTTCCGGGTCTTCGGCGTTCAGGACGCGGTACCGTCCGATGACGTTCGTGTCCATCCCCGCGCCCGATATCTCCTTGCCGAGTTCGTCGACGACGAGCAGATCGATCTCGTCGACCGGGAGCGTCGCCATCTCCTCGTAGGCGCGCTCCAGCAGTTCCGGCTCGCGGTCGGTGAACGCTCGGGGGCGTACCGCCTCGACGTGAGCGGTCTCGTCGCGGAAGTTCTCGACGAGCGCGATCCCGCCGAGGAGCGGCGCGGCGTCCACGACAGTATCGAGCGCAGCCTCCAGCGTGGGGACGTACCCCTCTTCGATCGCCGTCGAGTGGAAGGCGTTCGCCCCCCGCTGCTTGCCGAGACCGACGACGGTCATCTTGCAGAGGCCGCTCTCGACCGGACCGGTGAAGTTCGTGTGCGGCTTGACCCGGTTCACCACCAGCACGCCGTCGGCTTCGAGGGCGGCCGTCGAGAAGTAGACGGGCGTGGTCGTTCCGCCGACCGTCACCTCGCCCAGCCGCTCCGCCTCCAGCCGGGCGTCTATCGGCGCGCCCACCCGCTCCTCGGCGACGCCGAGCGACTCCAGGACCTCCCGCTGTCCCTCGGGCGTCGCGCCCCCGTGGCTCCCCATCGCGGGCACCACGACCGGGTCGAAGCCGCGCTCGTCGAGCGCCGACGCGACGGCGGCCGTTATCTCGTCCATCGCGTGGATACCGCGGCTGCCGACGCCGACGGCCACCGTCGCGCCCGCGTCGAGGTCGTCGAGGGGGAGTCGATCGAGCTCCGAACGGGCCGCCACAGCGGGGTCGGGAACGGTCTCCGACGGCGGTTCGTACCGGACCCGCGCGAACGGGGGGAGGGGCTGCGGGTCGACGAGGTGGTCTACGTCGGAGCGCGCAGGGAACTCCATCGTTTTCGGGACCTTGTGGAGCGACCGTTGTAAACGATGCCCCGAGGCAACACTTGCCCGTGCAAGCTTTTATTTACGAACATCCATGCCCCCTACGGTATGGAGATCACGGACGTGGAATCGTATCCGATCAGGATCCCGCTCGAGGAGCCGGTGTCGTTCTCCAACCGGACGCTGACGTACCGAGACCACGCCGTCACGCACGTCCGCACCGAGAGCGGTCACGAAGGCGTCGGCTACACGCTGGGCTACGAGGGGGCGGAACTCGTCGCCGACGCGGTGGAGTCGCTGCTCGAACCGATGCTGGTCGGCGAGGACCCGCGTGACACGGAGCGACTGTGGCACGAGATGTACGAGGGGACCGTCCAGATCGGTCGGGCCGGCCTGCTGCTCCGCGCGATATCGACCGTCGACATCGCCCTCTGGGACGTGAAGGGGAAGGCGGCCGACCAGCCCCTGCACAAGCTACTCGGGGGGTACGCGGAGTCCGTCCCTTCGTACGCCAGCGGCGGCTACTACCGCGACGACAAGGGTCACGAGGGACTGCGCGAGGAGATGCGGCGGTATCTGGACGAGGGCCACGACGTCGTCAAGATGAAGGTCGGGCGGCGCTCCGTCGACGAGGAGGCGGAGCGCGTCGCCGCGGTCCGCGGCGAGATCGGCCCCGGGCGGACGCTGCTGCTCGACGCCAACGGCGTGTGGTCGAGCGCGCCCGAAGCCGTCCGCGCGTGCCGGGCGTTCGAGCCCCACGACCCGTACTTCATCGAGGAGCCGGTGATGATCGACAGGGTGGAGACGATGGCGACCGTGAACGACGCGCTCTCGTACCCCGTCGCGACGGGCGAACTGGAGGGGACGCGGCACGGCTTCGCGTCGCTGTACGACCGAGGGGCGGCGAGCATCCTCCAGCCGGACGCGACCGTCTGCGGCGGCGTTACCGAGTGGCTCAGGATCGCCAACCACGCGGCGGCGTACGACGTTCCGATCGCGCCGCACTACAACTGGAACCTACACGCGTCGCTGCTCGGCGCGATAGAGAACGGCCTCTGGATCGAGTATTTCTACCGCGACATGGACGTGAAGGTGTTCGACGACGTGGTCGCGGAGCCGCTCGAACCCGACAGCGACGGGACGATCGGGCTCCCCGACCGGCCCGGCCACGGCGTACCGCTCGACGAAGACGCGCTGCGGCGATACGAACGGACGGAGACCGAGACATGAGAGACTATTCCGACCGGGTCGAGAACCGCGAGTCCGACCGCGACGTGGAGATAACCGACATCAAGACCTGCGTCGTCGAGGGAAACTTCGAGTGGAACCTGATAACGGTCGAGACCGACGCCGGCGTCACCGGCATCGGCGAGTCGTATCGGGGCGGCGGCGTCCCCGAACTCGTCGAGTACACGACGCGGTTCCTCGTCGGCGAGAACCCGCTGGACCCGGAGCGCCTGTTCCGACTCATCGTCCAGGAGATGTCCGGCCACGGCGGCACCACCGGCAAGGTCGTGACCGCCGCCTCCGGGATCGAGGTCGCACTCTGGGACGCCGCCGGGAAGATCCTCGACCTGCCGGTGTACCAGCTCCTCGGGTCGAAGTACCGCGACGAGGTCCGCATGTACTGCGACTGCCACGCCGGCGAAGCGTACGCGGTCGAGGACGGGGCGACCGCCTACGCGGACGCCGAGGCGTACTCGCCGGAGGCCTACGCCGCGGAGGCGGCCCGGGTGACCGACATGGGCTTCGACGCGATCAAGTTCGACCTCGACCTGCCCGACGACAACGAGAACGACCCGTTCAACGGCCGCCTATCGAACGGCGCTATCGAGCGGAAACGCGAGATCGTCGAGGCCGTCCGCGACGAGATCGGCTACGACGTCGACCTCGCGTTCGACTGTCACTGGGACTACTCCGTCGAGAGCGCGAAGCGTCTGGCTCACGAGCTCGAGGAGTACAAACTGATGTGGCTCGAGGACCTCATCCCTCCGGAGAACACGTCCGCCCAGATCGAGGTCACCAAGGCGACGGACACGCCGGTCGCGACGGGCGAGAACCGGTTCCGCGTCCACGAACTCACCGACCTGATCTACGACCACGGCGTGGACATCGTCACCCCCGATCCGACGACCGTCGGCGGCCTCGCGGAGACGACGCGCATCGCCGACCGGGCCGAGGAGAACTATATGCCCATCTCCCCGCACAACGTCTGCAGTCCGATCGGGACGATGGCCTGCGTCCACCTCGGCGCGACGATCCCCAACTTCGACCTGCTGGAGTACCACGCCCTCGAAGTCGACTGGTGGGACGACCTGACGGAGCGTGAGGAGCCGCTGATCCGGGACGGTGTCATCGAGGTCCCCGAAACCCCCGGGCTGGGGGTCGAACTAAACGAATCGGTGGCGGAGAAACACCGGCTCGAGGGAACGTCCGGCTTCTAGCTTCCCGGACCGACCACGTCCGCCGGCAGGGGTCGGACGGTAACATCGGTCAACCTACCTAGTTACCTTCCCCGTTTGAACGTCACAGTATCCCTCTCGATACCGATAGGAATCCGCCCTATCGCCGCACGAGAGGACGAGGTCCGCGATCGGGTCCATGCCGTCCGGAGTCAAAATATTTACACGCGTGATCTTGTAAATAGCGCGGTGGGAAAGAACGCGACGACACGACGTGCAATGGTCCCCCTACCCGGCGTCGGCATCCGCGCACGCGCATCCGCCCGTCTGTCGTGTTCGGTTCACCGAAGTTCCAATGTTCGGAGACGCGCACGACTCCCCACTGGCCGGATCGATGAAAGGTTGACGAGAAACCGTTACGGCCGTAAGGGGGAGAGTGGGGGTTCCGGCAGTGATACGGGTCCGGCATCGACGCCCCGGTCGTCCGCCGTCCGCTCGCGGGTCGTCGCGGCCGTCGACCGCCCCACCGCGTCGAGCGGCCTCCACACCCAGGAGTCCTCCGTCCGGTTAGGACGAACTCGTATGGTAGCTCCAGAGCAGCTGTAAGGTTTCGGCAAAGCTCTCGTTCCGTCGGCAGTACCGACGTCGGGATCGGTTTCGATCGGCGTTAACGCCTCGATACCGTCCGCTTGCGACTCGGCGATTAGAGCTCGAAGTCGAACCCCTCGCCGTTCGGCGTCGCGGTGGCGCGGATACGCAACCGGGATTTCGGCAAGAGATCGTTCGTGAAGTCTCTAGAAGCAACGGTCGAACGCTCCGGGACGCCACAGCCGTTCGCGGCCGAAGGACTCGCGCGTCAACCCGTCGCACCGCAATTACTTTATCGCGAAGCAGCGGGTATGAAGGTACGGATGGACGGAACGATAGCGGTCCTCGCGCTGTTCACGGGCGTGCTAGCGGGAGCGCTGTTCGCGCTCCTGGGGGTCCCGATCCCCGCACCCCCGGAGCTGCCCGGCATACTGGGGATCGTGGGCATCTATCTCGGATACAAGGCGATCGAGTGGCTGGGCGTCGGGGTCGACCTGCTGAACGTCCTCGGGCTCCGATGAGCCGATCGGACCACCGGTGCGTCCCGGACGCCTGAGTCTCGACGGCTCAGCGAAACGGAACCGATGACGGCCGCCCGGCGGAAAGCGACCGGCGCGAGACGGGCTACGCTCGGTCCGGCGGACTCGCGGTGTCCGGCGACGTCGCCTCGACCAGAGAGAGGCTCCGGTTGATGATCAGGTCCGCGACCGCGGTGCTATCCATGGTCTCGGTCTCGGCGTCGTCGGGGTCCGCGCCCTCTGGGTAGCGTCTGACCTCGAACGAGTCGAGCGCGTTTCGGTGCTCGGTCACCGGTTCCATCGCTTCGATCAGTTCGCCGGTGGCCTCGTTCCGGTACGTCGACCCCCCTTCGAAGCCGACCGCGGGAACGTCGGTCGGCCACTCCCACTGGAAGTTGCGAACGTACTGGTCGAACTGCCAGACGAGTTGCTCGACGTCTGGCTCCTCGTCCGCGGCGGCCTCGGTGCGCTGTTCGAGGGTGCGGTCCCAGTAGTCGATGACACACGCTTTCAGGTCGTCCTGGAGGTGGTCGTCGACGAGTTTCTCCTCGATCGGATAGCCGATCTCGATGGCGATGAGCGCGTGCTGGTCGAGGTGAGTGAGACACCGCTGACACTCCATCTCGAGGATCGAGAGGTCGACCGGGTTCTCCAGGGTGAGATGGGCCAACTCGTTACCGCAGTTCGGGCACCACAGAAAGAGGATGCCGTTGTCGGCGTGCCGCATCTCGTCGAGGACCGTGAGGTCGTCGAAGGGCCTGTCCGCCGGCGGTCGCGGCGACTCCTCGGCGGCGTCTCGACCGTCGACGCCCTGTCCGGCGAACTGCGCCAGTTCGCGGTCTTTCAGCAGCGATTTGATCACGGAGTCGTGAGAGGAGTGCGACTCCGCTTCGAGTATCCCGTCGATCCGTTTTTTCGTCCAGTCCCGTACTCTGATCGTTGCCATTGACCGTGGTATAGTTACACATGGCAATAACGTTTCCCCTCATGTCGGCGAACCATCACGCGGACCGGCCGTAACCGCCGACCGGCCGGACGGTCGCCGGGCGCGAAGAGAGCGCGTCTCGCGGTGACGCGGCGGAGGGCCGGGCGGTCACGCGACGAGACGGGTCCCGAAGAGCGAAGCGTCGGCGTCGTCCGTCGCCGGAAGCCATAGGCGTAGCTATCCGGCCGGAGCGTCGGCTGGGCGCTGTCGGACTAACGGGCGGAGCCGTCGATGTCGATCCGGCGCTGTGTCTCCGACGGAGAGACGGTGATCCGGTCCCCGCCGAGACGCCTTGTCACGAGGTCGACCAGGTTCAGTTCCGCGAGGAGACGACGGGCGTGGCTCCGGTCCCCGACCGGAACGCTCACCGACAGGTCGACGTCGACGCGACCGTTTTCGATGTCGAAGGCCTCCGACTCGATCGAAACCTCGTCTCTGAGTTCCATGCCCGTCATGGAGAGGTCGGCGGTGACCTCGTCGTTATCGCCGACCATCCGCTCGCCGGTGTCGACGTTTTGACCTCCGCGTCGGACGACTCTAATCACCACGTCCTGACCGTCCACAGTACCCTACTATTGGCTTAGTGTATCGGCAACGTTCTTTCCCCTCGCGTGTTCGGGGAGACGACCGGTGCGCTCCCATCGACCGGCTGGCTCGGGACCGCACCGACACGCCGTCCTCGTGAGAGACGGCCGACAGGTCGTCGACCGCGGACGCCTCGATGCGGGTCGAATCCCGGGAAGACGGGTACGCGGGAACGATCCGACAGACGCCGCCGGACCGACCGGCACTCAGTCCGCGGTGACCTGTCTGTCCGTCGCGACCTCCCAGCCATCGGGGTCGATCCCCCTCCCCTCGAACGCCGTGTATTCGGGGTACGCCGTGAAGACGAAATACTCCGTCCGGTCCTGGAGGTAGTCGATCAGCGTGTGGAGGTTGTCGTCCGCCAGCCCCCCGACGCCGTCGACGAGGAGGAGCGGAACGGCGTCGCCCACGTCGAACGACTCGTAGCCGGCCAGCGCCGCGACGAACCCGATGAGTTCGAGTTCCCCCTCGCTGAGGGCGTCCAGGCTGGCCTCGCGGCCGTCGCGGGCCACCACCAGACCGAACTCGGAGGTGAGCCGGGCCGTCTCGAACCCCGTATCGAACCGCGACAGGACGTCGGCCATTGCATCGTCGAACGCCTCCCGCGTTCGGCGCTTGATCTCGTCTTTGCGGCTGCGAAGCGCCTCGATCTCCGTCCGGACCCGCTCGTTCTCCGCGTCGAGCGTCTCGACCCGTTCGGCCCGGTTCTCCAGTGCCGCGAGTTCGTCCCGCGTGTCCTTCAGTTCGGCCTCCCGATACTTGATCTCGCTCTCGACGTCCGATATCTCCTCGACCGCCTCGTCGACGGCGTTCGAGAGTTCTTCGACGCGTTCGTCCGCCGCCTCGAAACGGTCCTCGGCGTCCGACAGGCTCTGTCGCCGGTCCGCGAGCGTCTCCTCCAGTTCCGCGATCTCCGCTTTCAGGTCCCGTCGCCGCCGCTCCGCCTGCTTGATCTCTTCCCGTCGCGCCTCTAGTTCCTCGACCCGGTCGCGGTACTGCTCGGTCTCGGCCCGGAGTCCGGTGATCTCGTCGCCGAGGGCGTCCAGACGCTCCTCGAGGTCCGCTCGCTGCGCGTCGCTCCCGCAGGTCCAGCAGGTGACCGTGTCGCCGGTCAACTCCCGCTCGACGTCCGTCAGAAGGTCGAGTCGGTTCTCCGTTAGCACCATCTCGTTCGCGGAGTAGACGGACTGCAGCACTTCGGCGTCCTGTTTGATCCGCTGGAGTTCCTCCCGGGCCACCGCGAGTTCACCCTCCACGTCGTCCTCCGGGATCTCGAGCGACTCCAGCTCCGAGCGTCGCTCTTCGAGGCGATCCTTCGTCCGTTCGATGGTCCCCTCCAGTCGGTCGACCCGGCTCTCGGCCCGACTCCGTTCCGTCCGGGCCCCGTTGAGTTGCTGTCGCGCCGTCTCGTCCCTGCCGTCGGGGTCGCTGTCGGCGTCACCGGACGCGACCTCCTCGCGTTTCTCCCGCAGTTCGTCGATCTCCTTTTCGAGTTGCGTCACCTGTTCCTGCACCGCGGGGAGGCGCTTCTTCGCCTCTCTGGCCCCCGAGAGCTCCGAGGAGACCCGCTCGCGCTCGCGCTTCAGGTCCGCGACCCGCTCGTCGATGTTCTGGAAGTCGAGCGGGCGCATCAGCACGTCTTCGAGGTTCTCCCCGCGTCTGACCGCCCCGCGGACCGCGTTTCGCTCGTCGAGGCAGGCGAACAACTCCGCCCGGACGGTGTCGTACTCCTCGTCGAGATACGGCGTCCCCGACCGCCGCACGGTGCCGTTCTCCCGGACCAGATCCACCGCGACCTCCCGGTCCGGCGTCCGGAGCGTGACCCCGCCGCGCTCCTCGCCCTCGGTGAGTTCGGTCGACGTCCCGAGCGCCGTCTTGACGGCCTCGATGAAGCTGGATTTGCCCTGCCAGTTCGATCCCCGGACGGCGTTCAGGCCCGGTTCGATCGTCGCGCTCCCGCTCAGTATCCCCGCGACGTTCTCGATGTCGATGTTCCATGTCATAGTCGTCAGTCGGTCGTGGCGTGCGTTCGGCCGTGCTGTTCGCAGACGTAGCCCCGTTCGGCCGCCACGTCGAACGGAACGCGCGTCGGACAGTGCCCGCAACTGATCTGGATCCGCACCTCGACCGAGGCCGAATCGACCCCATCGATCTCTCCTTTCGTCGCGAGCGAGGACAGCGCCGATGCGGCCTTCTCTCTGGTCACCTCACGGGCCTTCTCGATGCTCTCCCGTTCCCACTCCGTCCGGGCGGCCTGGGGCGCTTTCTCCCCGTCGAGGCACTCCTGTAGATGCGTTCGCATCGTCCCCCACGACACCATGTCGTCGCGGACCCGCTCGGCGTCGACGCCGTCGGACCGGAGGCTCTCGACCGTCTCCTCGCTCAGCAGGTCGTCGCCGCTCCGTAACGCCTCGTAATCGCTGTCGACGCGCGCGCCGAGCGACTCCCGGCCGTGCTCGTCGTACACCTGCTTCAGCAGCCGTTTGTTGAACCACTCCGTGAGCGACCGATAGCCCGTGGAGGAGCGGTCGTCGTCGCCCTTCCAGCGCCTGAGCAGGCCCTCGTCGATCGTCTCGTACACCGGATCCGCCGACGCCAACCCGTACCGCTCCACTGCCGTGTCCACTTTGCATCCGGGATCAGTTGCCATCACGCCACGTTCGCCCCGCGACGGTCATAAATCTTGACGAAGCGTGTACGCCCCGGACCCGCGCCGTCGGACCGTCGCCGGCCGGGGGCGGTCCCGCCGGTTAACGAAGTCGGCCCGTTAGGTCCCCCGGCCGGAACCGCGGATCGAGGGCCGACCGATAATGTACGCCCTTAGTGTGTAAAATATCGCGGCGACCACGCCGGGAGCGCACCGGGACCGCGAAACCGACGCTGACCGGGGCCGACCTCAGAGGCGGTCCCAGAGTTCCGCACTCGCCTCGCCCACGGCCTCCATGTCCGACCCGTCCACTCCGCGTACACCGTCATCGGGGCTGTACGCGACCTCGCCGTCGACGATAGTCCGGGTCACGTCGGCCCTGCTCGCGGCGCTGACGATGTAGTACGGCGCGCTCCCGGGAAGCACCGGGTTCGGACCCAGATCGAGCGTGACGAAGTCGCCGCGCTTGCCGACCTCGACGCTGCCGACCCGGTCGTCCATGCCCAGCACCGACGCGCTGCCGACGGTGGCCCACTCCAGAGCCTTCGCCATGTCGAACCCGCTCGGGTCGTTTTGCTTCAGTTTGTGGATGCCGACGGCGGACCGCATCGTCTCGAACATGTCGGGGTCCCAGCCGTCGTCCCCGATGCCGACCGTCATGTCGAGGTCCTCCATCGTCTCGACGTCGGCGATGCCGACCGCGTTGTTGATGTTCGAGTAGGGGTTGTGCGCGACCGACACGTCGTGGTCCGCGAGGACTTCGAGTTCCCGCTCGGTGGAGTGGACGCAGTGTGCGGCGACGACGTCCGCGTCGAAAAAGCCCATCGACTCCAGCGCCGGGACGGGACGCTCCCCGTACTCCCTGATGGAGTCGTGGACGTCGACCAGTCCCTCCTCCAGGTGGATCTGGAGCAGGCGGTCGTCGTCGACCGCGCGGGTGACGCACTCGTCGACGACGCTCCCCGTGTTCGTAAACAGGGTGTGGAGGCAGTAGTGACCGCTGACGCGGTCGTACTCCCCCTCCCCCTCTTGGATGAAACGCCGGTTCTCGTCGACCCCCTCCACGGCCTCGGACTCGGAGTTCCGCGCCGTCGTCTCGAACGTGATCATCCCGCGGATCGGCGTCCGCGAAACGCCGTCGGCGACCGCGTCCAGCGCACCGGGGAGCGTGTTCGGGCCGGAGTAGTTGTCACAGAACGTCGTGACGCCGCTTTCCAGCATCTCGGCGCTGGAACCGAGCGCGGAGAGACGGGCGTCGCGCGTCGTGAACGCCTCGTCGACCTCCCACCAGATGTCGACCAGCGCCTCGTAGAAACTCCGCGGCGACGCCGTAAGCGGTGCGCCGCGGATCGGGAGCGCGTACATGTGGGTGTGACAGTTCACCAGCCCCGGGATCACCACCTCGTCGCGCGCGTCGACCGCGTCCTCGCCGGACTCGTACCCGTCGGCGATCTCGACGATCTCACCGCCCTCGACGACGACGTGGACCTCCTCTCGGACCGCGCGCTCGTCGTTCATGGTGACGAGCGTGCCTGCGTTCAGTATCACACCGTGGCAGAAAATGGCACGCGTCAAAAAACTATCTCCGCTCCACGACCGCGAAGCGCCGGCAAACGGCCGCACATCGGGGCCACGTTCGGCCACCGGGAGCCACACGTCCCGGCGGGTAGAAGGCCCCTTCCCAGCGATCGCCAACTGTTTTGGTCGTCCGCGTCCCGAACCCTACCATGACGGATCGACTTATAGAGAACGCCCGGATCGTCGACGCGGCCGGCGTGCGGCCCGGGTCGATCGCGATCGACGACGGCCGGATAGCGGCGGTCGGCCCCGACGTGGCAAGCGACCGCGGCGACGCCGACGACCTGATAGACGCCGACGGGATGGTCGCGCTCCCCGGCATGGTCGACGTACACAACCACATGCACGACCCGGAACTGTTCCCCGAGGGCATCGACTTCGCGTCGGAGACGGCGAGCGCCGCCGCGGGCGGGGTGACCACCGTCGTCGAACTCCCGACGCAGACACCGATCACCTCCCCCGAGTCGTTCCGAGCGAAGCGGGCGGACTGCGAGGGCCTCGCACACGTCGACTTCGGGCTGGTCGCGGGCAACGTGGACGACCCGGACGTCGACGTGGAGGGGATACTGGCGGCGGGGACGCCCGACTTCAAAACGTTCACCGCCGAACCGTATCTCGCGGACGACGGGACGATCGTCTCCCTGATGGAACAGGTGGGAGACGCCGGCGGCAAGGTCCGCGTCCACTGCGAGACGCAGGGGATCCTCGACCACGCCCGGGCGTCGATAGCGGGGACCGACCCGGACGTGTACATGGACTCCCGCCCGCTGGAGGCGGAACTCGACGCCATTAGCCGGATGGGGTGGTTCGCGGAGTACGCGGACTGCCCGCTCCACGTCGTTCACGTCTCCAGCGGCAGCGGCGCGCGGGAGGGCGAGCGGTTCGAGTCGCGGGCGAACGTCCCGGTGACGCTGGAGACCTGCCCGCACTACCTCGCGTTCTCGAAGGAGGACGTGGCGGAGAAGGGGCCGTTCCTGAAGGTGAACCCGAGCCTGAAGTCCCCCGCGGAGGTCGCCCGGCTCTGGACCGCCGTTCGGGACGGCACGATCGACCTGATCGCCAGCGAGCACTTCCCCACGTACCGCGAGGACCGGGAGCGCGGTTGGGACGACATCTGGGAGCCGTACGCCGGGCTCCCGGGCATCGAGACGACGCTGGAGTTCCTCGTCAGCGAGGGGGTTCACGAGGACCGGATCTCCTGGCCGCGACTGCGCGAACTCGTCTGCGCCCGGCCGGCGCGCGAGGCCGGCATCTACCCGCGAAAGGGATCGTTGCGGGTGGGGACCGACGCCGACATCGCGCTCGTGCGCGAGGAGCGGTTCGAGGTCTCGGCGGACGACCTCCGGTTCGCGGGCGGGTGGACGCCGTACGAGGGGCAGGAGTGGAGCGCTCGCGTCGACACCGTTATCGCCGGCGGCGAGGTCATCGCCCGGGACCACGACGTTCGTTCCGAGCCGGGGCGGGGAGAGTTCCTCGCTCGCCCGCAGTGACCGTCGCGGCGTCAGAAGGGAGACGGCGCTGCGGGACGGCGGTTGTCGGTATCGAGCGCGGGAAACGCGGTGGTCCCCGGGTCAGTCGGCGCTGGTGCGCTCCGCCGACCGCAGGTCCTGCTCGTCGTCGAGGTGACGGAACAGGGCGTCGTGGACCGTTCGACCCGACCGGTTCGGCCCGCGCGTCGTGGGGCGCGAGCGGGCCGTAGCGCTCGCCGTCCGCGTCGGTGAGCGCGGCACCGGCCTCGCGGGCGATGACGACGCCGGCTGTCACGTCTCAGGGGGAGGTGTCGTATTCTTGCGCGTCGGCGCTGCCGCTCGCGAGGGAACGGAGGCTGAGCGCGGCCGACCCGAGGCTGTGTACCCCGCGGGTCTCCTGGTAGCCGTGCGAGAGGAACGCCCCGTTCGGGTCGTAGCCCGAGAGGAGCGTGCACTCGTCCGGCGACGACCGGTCGGTGGTCGAGACGGGCGTCCCGTCCAGCGCGGCCCGGTCGCCGTCGCGCGCCTTCGCCAGCGCGTTCTCGAAGGACTGGTCGGTCTTCAGGACGTGGACGTACTCCGTCCGACCGGCGGGTCCCGCGACCGAGGTTCGAAACGACTCTGACGTGCCTCCGAGACTGAACGCGCCACGATGAACCTGCCCTCCACCTGACTGCCCCACGTTTGCCACGTTGGTGTACATGGTGTGTCTCCATGCGGTGTGTCTCCATGCGGTGTGTCTCCATGCGGTGTGTGGACACACCGTACACTGCCGCGAGACGCCGTCGCAGCGACGCCGTCCGCCCGGACGTGTCGGCGCATGGTTTTTTGTAGCGGCCTCGCCTGGGGTCTCGTATGGCCATGGAGCACGTCACCACGTTAGAGTGCACTATCTGCGAGAAGGAGTACGACCCGGACCGGATCATCTACACCTGTCCCGAGCACGAGGGCGTCAAGGGGATCCTCGAAGTCGAGTACGACTACGACGTCATCGACGACGAGTTCGACGCCGAACTCGACGGGGACATCCGGAGCCAGTGGAAGTACAAACCGTTCCTGCCGGTAGACGACGACGCCGACGTCGTCACCCTCAACGAGGGCGGAACGGACCTCTTCGACGCGCCGAACCTGAGCGAGGCCCTCGTGTTTCAAGGACCGCGCCAGTTCCATCGCGGTGACAAAGGCGAGACACGCCGGCCGCGACATCATCACCTGCGCGTCCACGGGGAACGCGGCCGCCTCGCTGTCCGGGTACGCGGCCCGGGGCGGCCTCGACTGCCGCATCTTCGTCCCCGGCGACGCGCCCGGCGGGAAACTCGCCCAGCCGCTCGTGTACGGGGCCGACGTGCTGGCGGTCGACGGGTCGTACGACGAGGCGTACGACCTGAGCGTCGAGGTCACCGACGAGTACGGCTGGTACAACCGCAACGCGGCGATCAACCCCTTCCAGGTGGAGGGGAAGCGGACCGTCGGCCACGAACTGGCCGAGCAGTCGAAGGTCCGGGGGGAGGTGCCCGACTGGGTCGTCTTCTCGATGGGCGACGGCTGCACCATCGCCGGCGCGTGGAAGGGGTTCAAGGAGTTCTACGACCTCGGTTACGTCGACGACCACCCGAAGATGCTCGGCGTGCAGGCGGAGGGCGCGTCCGCGATCCACGACGCGTTTCAGGGCCACGAGGACATCGACGACCTCGCGGACACTATCGCGGACAGCATCGCCGTCGGCCGCCCGCGGAACACGATCAAGGCCTGCCGCGCACCCCAGCAGAGCGGCGGCGACACCGTGTTAGTCTCCGACGAGGAGATCCTCGAAGCCGAGAAGCTGCTGGGCGGTACGGAGGGCATCTACTCCGAGCCCGCGGGCGCGGCCCCCGTCGCCGGCGTCGAGAAGGCGCTCGAACGCGGGATCGTCGAGGAGGACGAGACGGTCGTCGTCGTCTCCACCGGCTTCGGCCTGAAAGACACCGAGAGCGCGAAGAAGGCGACCGGCGACGTCAACCACATCGACCCCGAGATCTCCGAGGTCGAGGCGCTGTTCGGCGGGGCCGAGGCCGCGGCGGCCGACGACTGACCGGAACGCGACGGAACGCGCTCTCGTTCTCTCTCGCCCCGGTTCGAAACGCGGCGACCCCCGGCGGCCTCGCGCCGCCGATACCTGCCGGTCGCGTCCGATGGCGGTCCGCGAGAGGTCGAAAACCGACGCGGCGGCCCGACGCGTTACAGGTAGCCGTCGGCGAACTCGTCGATCGTCAGTTCCCGGTCGTCGCCGAGGGGGTAGAGGACCGGGCACTGACACCCGGTCTCGGCGTACTCGCGGACCTTCTCCCGGCACTGCTCGGGCGTGCCGCTCGCCGTCAGCTTGTGGACCACTTCGTCCGGGATGAGGTCCATCCCCTCCTCGATGTCCTCCTTGTCCGCCGGCCACCCGCCGATGGCCTCGCCCACCTCGTCGATGAGGTCCTGACTGACGCCGCTGGCCTTCATGATGTGGGGCTGCTGGCCGAGGTACTGCGTGATGAGTTCGCGGGCGTTGTCGAGCGCCGTCTCCTCGTCGTGGTCCATCGAGCAGACGACCAGTTGGGGGCGGTCGATCTCCTCCAGCGAGCGGCCGCCCCGTTCCGCGCCCGTCGCGAGCGCGTCGAGCGCCTTCTCGTTGTACTCGGGGCTGACGAGGTAGTTCAGCAAGGCCCCGTCTGCGAAGTGTCCGGTCAGTTCGAGCATCTTGAACCCCGTGCCGCCGACGTAGACGGGGACCGTCCGCGGCCCGGAGTCGCCGTGGACGACGTCGAGTTCCACGTCGCGCATCCGGACGAACTCGCCGTCGTAAGTGACGTTCTCCATGTCCAGCAGGTCCTGTGTCACCTCGACGCACTCCCGCATCGCGCGGAGCGCGCCGCTCCGGTCGATACCGACTTTCTCGGCCAGCGGGTCCCACCACGCGCCGATGCCGCAGTAGATGCGGTCCGGGCCGGCGAGTTCCTCCAGCGTGCTCACCGTCTGAGCGATCAGCGCCGTGTTTCGCGTCCAGTTGTTGATGACGCCCGTACCGAGCTTGATCCGGTCCGTGACGGCCGCGTACGCGCCGAGGGGCGTGACGCCGTCGCGGGCGAGCCGGGACTCTGCCTGCCATATCTCGTCGATGCCCCGTTCCTCCGCGTACTGGACGAGTTCCAGGTTCTCCTGCAGCGAGTGTTTGTCCTGAAGGTAGATGCCAACACGGTCGCCTCTGTCGAACACCTGTTTGCTATCGCTCATTGGAGATCCGTTGGGAACTAACGCGACACCCGATAAATAAGTATGGGTGAGAGACACACGGACGGTCGAAAGAGGCCTCCTACGGCCGTTGTGCGGACGTTTTGCGAACGCTCCGTTGCACCTGTGTCAACGTGTCATCGCGGGCGGCGAGCGAGCGCGAACCGCTACCCGTCCGCCGACCGGTCGAGCGACGGGCGCGTATCGCCGTCCCACTCCGCCGCGGAGCGAAGCACCGCCCCGTTGCGCGCGCCCGTCGCCTCCCCGTCTTCGACCGCGACGCGGCCGCCGACCAGCACGTACTCGAAGCCGTCCGTCAGCCGAAGCGGGTCCTCGTAGGTGGCGTTCTCCGTCACGGCGTCGAGGTCGAAGGCGACGAGGTCCGCGACGTAGCCCTCCCGCACGTACCCCCGGTCACGCAGACCGAGGATATCGGCGGGGTGGCCGGCGGCCTTGCGCACCATCAGTTCGGGCGACAGCACGTCGCGCTCGCGGACGTACCGTTCGAGGATGCGCCCGAACGCTCCGATGGCGCGGGGGTGAGGCTTGCCGCCGAAGATGCCGTCCGTGCAGAACGTCCCGCGCGCGTCCGCGAGGTAGCGCCGGATGTCCCCCTCGTCCATCACGAAGTCGGCCATCGTCACGTCGAGGTCCTCCGCGACAAGCAGTTCGCACATCGCGTCCACGGGCTCCGCGTCTCGCCGGTCGGCTATCCCCGCGATCGTCTCGCCCTGATAGTCGCCGCTCGCGGTCCTGGTGACGAGGATATTGTCCCACGTCCCGGCCGCCCGCGCGAGGTTCTCCCAGTCGCCGTCGCTGGCGATGTCCTCGGCGACGCGCTCGCGGGTCTCCTCGCTGCGGAGGCGTTCCAGCACGTCGACCGAGTCGCCCTGCCGCGCCCACGGCGGCAACAGGGCCGCCAGCATCGTCGACCCCGCGGTGTACGGGTACTGGTCGAAGCTGACTCGCTGCCCCCGGGCCTCGGCGTCGTCGAACAGGGCGATCACGTCCTCGGACTGCCCCCAGTTCCGTCGCCCGCCGACCTTCAGGTGGGAGACGTGGGCGTGACAGCCGCCGCGGTGACAGAGGTCGAGGTAGCGCTCGACGGACTCGACGACGCGGTCGGTCTCGTTCCACACGTGAGAGACCACGAAGGAGTCCCGCTCGGCGAGCACCTCGGCGAGCGCCTCAAGTTCCGGGTCGCGCCCGTACGAACTCGGCGGGTAGATCATCCCCTTGGACATGCCGAACGCGCCCCCGTCTATCGCGCGGTCCAGCCGTTCCCGCAGTTCGGCGAGTTCGGTCGGCGTTAGCTCCCGGTCCTCGAAGCCCGCGACGTGCGACCGGAGGTTGCCGTGGGGCGCGTAGTGGGCGGCGTTGACGGCCGGGTCGGCCGCGTCGAGTTCGTCGAGGTACTCGCCGACCGTGGTCCACGGCCAGCGGCGGTCGAGAGAGCCGTCGAGCGACTCTATCCGCTTCGCCCACTCCGACGTCAACTCCTCGGGAACCGGCGCGACGCTGACGCCGTCCTGTCCCAGCACCTCGGTCGTGATACCCTGCGTCAGTTTCTCCGCGGCGTCCGGTCTGTCGAAGAGGCGCAGGTCTGAGTGGGCGTGCATGTCGACGAACCCCGGAGCGAGATACGAACCGTCGAGGTCGATCACGCGGTCAGCTCCCGCCGGTTCGTCGCCGACGCGTCGGATCCGGCCGTCGTCGATCAGTACGTGCGCAGCGAACGCCGCCCCGCCGGTCCCGTCGAGAACGCGGGCGTCCCGGAACTCCAGAGACGCCGTGCCAGTCGAGGGCATATCTCGACTCTCGTGGATCGGCGGTTTCGTTCTTTCGGTCGGGCGGATCGTGTGGCAGGGTCGTATGCCGCCGCTCGGGCGGTCACCGCCCGGAACGTTGAAGGTAGCTCCGCTGGTGGGTGGTCGCATGGTCGACGTGGCTATCGACGAACAGCGGTTCCGCCGCCGGTTCGACGAGTTCAGCGATATCGGGGCGACCGAGGCGGGCGGCGTGAACCGCCCGAGCCTCTCCGACGAGAACAGGGAAGCGCGCGACACCGTCGTCGAGTGGTTCCGCGAGGCCGGCCTCGAGGTCCGCATCGACGAGATGGGGAACGTCTTCGGGCGGCGGACGGGTGAGCGCGGGGACGCCGCCCCCGTGCTGTTCGGGTCGCACATCGACAGCCAGTACAACGGGGGGAGATACGACGGCGTGGTCGGTGTTCTCGGCGGCCTCGAAGTCGTCGAAGCGCTCGACGACGCGGACGTGACGACCGAACGCCCCCTCGAAGTCGTCGCGTGGAGCAACGAGGAGGGGGTTCGGTTCCAGCCGGACATGCTCGGCAGCGGCGTCTTCTGCGGCCGGTTCGACCTCGACTACGCGTACGAGCGCGAGGACAAGGACGGCAACACCTTCGGCGAGGAACTCGAACGCATCGGCTACAGGGGCGACGAGCCCTGCGAACCGCGCGACATCCACTGCTACTTCGAGATGCACGTCGAACAGGGGCCGTTCCTCGAACGGGAGGACCTCCCCGTCGCGGCGGTCGAGGGCGTGTTCGGCTTCTCGTGGATGAACGTCACGTTCGAGGGGCAGGCGAACCACGCGGGGCCGACGCCGATGAACACGCGCCGCGACGCGTTCGTCGCGACCGCGGACGTGACCGAGAGCGTCCGGCGGATCACGGCGACGGAGGGCACCGACCTCGTCGGCACTGTCGGGAGCGTCGACGTGTGGCCGAACGCGATCAACGTGATCCCCGAGACGGTCGAGTTCACGATCGACTTCCGCTCGTACGACGACGGGACGGTCGACGCCGCCGTCGAGCGGATACAGCGCGAGATAGCTCACGCGGCCGAACGGGAGGGTCTGGACTACGAGTTCGAGGAGATCATGCGCGTCGACGCCGACCCGTTCGACCAGGACTGCATCGATACGGTGGTCGACGCCATCGAGGCCGTCGGCTGTGAGTACACCCGCCTCGTCAGCGGGGCCGGCCACGACGCCAACTACCTGAACAAGATAGCCCCGACGAGCATGATCTTCGTCCCGAGCGTCGACGGGGTCAGCCACCGCGAGAGCGAGTTCACGGAGTGGGAGGACGTCGTGACGGGGACCGAGGTCCTGCTCGAAGCGGTCCGCCGGAAGGCCGCGGAGTAACGGCCCGCTACGGGCTGTTCTGACTGCGACCGGAGAAGCGTGTGGAGCGACGGCCCCGCGCTCGGCGGCCACTGGAACCGGACGCCGAGGTCGTGCGTCCCGTCGCCGTTCATCGTGAGGTAGCGGCGTCACGCTCTCGACCACGTCGCTGTTCGCGAGCGGGCCGCCGTCGAGCGCGCGGAGGCCGCCGACGTCCTCGGCCAGTCGCCCGACGGTCCGCTTCGCGTCGCCGCGCCGCGCGGTTCGGGCGGCGTTTGCCCCGAGTGTGTGACGTGTTCGTGAACACGACCCACAGATATATGTATCGCGATCGCCCATCCTACACCACGACGTGTGCCTGACAGGCGCACCTGCACCAACGGAGGAGTTCCCGTGGAGATCCAACTGACTATCAACGACGAGCCGACGACCGCGGAGGTCGGAGCGGACGACGACTTGGCGGCGGTACTGAGGCGAAACGGATACACCGGCGTGAAATGCGGCTGTGACGGCGGCGTATGCGGCGCGTCGAAGGTGTTCGTCGACGATGACGTGCGCATGGCCTGCGGGATGGACGCCCGGAACGCGGACGGCGCGGAGATCGAGACGATCGAGGCCCTCGGAACGCAGGACAACCTCCACCCCATCCAGGAGGCGTTCGTCGACCGCTTCGCGGTGCAGTGCGGCTTCTGCATCCCCGGGATGGTCATCGAGGCGAAGGCGCTGCTCGCCGACGACCCGGACCCCTCCGAGGCGGCGGTCCGCGAGGCCATCGACGACAACCCGTGTCGGTGTACCGGCTACCAGAAACCCGTCGAGGCGATCCTCGACGCGGCCGACCGACTGCGCGGCGGCCGGTCGGTCGCGGCCGACGGCGGACCGGCGGTCGAACCGCCGACCCGCGCCGATGCCGGCGACGGCGGCGGTGATGCCGATGAGTGACGAACCGACCGATCCCCAACCCGACGGCGGCACCGCGTCGCAACCGGCCACGGAGGACCCCGAGGAGATAGAGAAGCACCCGCTGGAGTGGGACGAACCGGCGAACAACGACAAGGCTCCCGACGAGCGAAAGAGCGTCTCCCGGCCGGCGGAGAAAGACGACGACAGAAAGCTCGTCACCGGGCAGGCCAAGTACACCGCGGACTACGAGGAGCGGTTCCCGGGTCTCGCCCACGCCGAGGTCGTTCGCAGCGAGGTTCCCCACGGCCGCGTGACGGCGGTCGAGACGGACGAGGCGGCGTCGATGGACGGCGTCCACGCCGTCCTCACGCCGTGGTCCGACGACGTTCCGGACGCGAAGTACACGAGCGCGGGCCAGTCCTACCCCGAACCGAGTCCGTGGGACATGACCGTGCTGAACGAGCACGTCCGCTACGTCGGCGACCCCGTCGCCGCGGTCGCGGCGGAGGATCGCCAAACGGCGGCGGCCGCGGCCGACGCCATCGAGGTGGAGTACGAGGCGTACGACCACGTCGTCGACCCCGAAGAGGCGTTCGACGAGGACGCGCCGCGCCTGTTCGAGGACGACGAGGTGGAAAACGAGATCGTCGGCCACGACTACGAGCGCAACCGGATGTCGAACATCGAGGGCGAGATAGGGAACGTCGACGCCGCCGCCTACACCGACGAGGACGACCGGCAGGTGCTCATCACGAGCACGCAGGTCCCCAACCACACGCGCCGCCAGCTCGCGCACCTGTTCGACGTCCCGATCCGCGACATCAGGGTGAAAAAGCCCCGCGTCGGCGGCGGGTTCGGCGGCAAGCAGGCGATGGTCGTCGAACCGATCCCGCTGGCGCTGTCGCTCGCCGCCGACCGGCCCGTCATCTACGAGGCCTCCCGCGACGAGGAGTTCGGCGCGATGCGCTCGCGCCACCCGATGACGGTCCGGGCGCGCACCGCCGTCACCGACGACGGCGGGATCGAGGCGATCGACCTCTACGCGCTGTCGAACACCGGCGCGTACGGGAGCCACGGCATGACGGTCGCCGGGAACGTCGGCAGCAAGCCGATGCCGCTGTACTCCAAGGTGCCGAACGCCCGGTTCGAGGCCGACATCGTCCACACGAACACGCCCCAGACCGGCGCGATGCGGGGCTACGGCGCGCCACAGGGGACGCTCGCGCTCGAAGGTCACCTCGACGAGGTCGCCCGCGACCTCGGCTTCGACCCCATCGAGTTCCGCCGCGACCACTACATGGAGGTCGGCGACCTGGACGAGATCGCCGGCATGATGGGCGGCGAAGGCGCGGAGCGGCGGATCCGCTCCTGTGGCCTCGACGAGTGCATCGAGCGGGGCAAGGAGGCGGTCGGGTGGGACGAGGTCGAGCAACCGGAGAAAGACCACCTGCACCGCGGGATCGGCATGGCGCTATCGGCGCAGGGGACCGGCGTCGCCGGCGACGAACTCGGCGCGGCCCAGATCATGATGAACGAGGACGGCTCGTTCCACCTACAGGTCGGCGGCGTCGACATCGGCACCGGCGCGGACACGGCGTTCATCCAGATCGCCACCGAAGTGCTCGGTTGCGACGAACGAGACATCGTGGTCAAGTCCTCCGACACGGACAACACGCCGTTCGACTACGGCGCGTACGCCTCCTCGACGACCTACATCAGCGGGATGGCGGTGAAAAAGGCCGCCGAGGACGCCAAGGAGCGGATCCTCGACTGGGCGTCGCGGATGCTCGACGAACCGGCCGAGGACTTGGAGGCCGCGGGCGGCGAGGTGTACAGCGAGGAGACGGGCGAGAGCGTGACGCTGGAGGACGTGGGGTACGAGTCGGTGTACGGTCACGACGACCGCGAACACATCCTCGGCAAGGGCACTCACTCCACGGAGGAGAGTCCGCCGCCGTTCGCGGCGCAGTTCGCGGACGTGACGGTCGACGAGCGGACCGGCGAGTTCGAGGTACACGAACTGGTCGTCGCCGTCGACTGCGGCGTCGCGATCAACCCCGGCATGGCCGAGGGGCAGGTCGAGGGCGCGAACCACATGAGCTACGAGATGGCCGTCAGCGAGGGGATCACCGTCGACGAGCAGGGCCGGGCAGAGGTGTCCGACTTCGACGAGTACGGCCTCCCCTCCGCGACCGAGACGCCGCCCATCGAGAGCATCCTCGTCGAGACGCACGAACCGACCGGCCCGTTCGGCGCGAAGTCCGTCGCGGAGGTGCCGACCAACACGGTCCCGCCGGCGCTGTCCAACGCCGTCCGCGAGGCAGTCGGCGTCCGCGTCACCGAGATGCCGATCACCGCGGAGAAGATCGAGGCGGCGCTGGACGAGGAGTGAGTCGCCGCGGGACCCCGCTTCGGTCGTCACGGACTCCCTCTCCGCGTGTGTCGTCCGACCGTCCGTCGCCTCTGTCCGTCTGCGAGCGACGGGATCGCCCGCCGCGGGGCGACGATATCCGACGCTTTTCGTCTCCGAGGCGGACCGCGACCGAGGACTCGACAGGGGCGCGATATCGGTACACTGACCCGACCGCCGCGCCGGATTCGGCACCTCCCCGTCGCGACCACGTATTTCGTTCCGTATGCTTACAGCACAGAACCTCGATAACTGTTAAGGCGACGGCCGAGATAGACGCTAAAGAGAGTTAGCGGTCACCGAGGTGAGCATCATGCAGATCGAACTCGAACTCAACGGCCGGCAGCGGACGTTCGACGCGGCGAAGTCGGACGTGCTGTTGGACGTGTTACGGCGGAACGGCTACACGGGTCCGAAACGCGGCTGCGACACGGGCGCGTGTGGCTTCTGTACGGTACGGATAGACGGCGACCCCCGGATGTCCTGCGTCACGCCGGTCGCGAAAGTCGACGGGGCGTCGGTGGAGACTATCGAGGGACTCGGCGACCAGAACGACCTCCACCCGATCCAGGCCGCGTTCGTCGACAACTCGGCGCTTCAGTGTGGCTTCTGCATTCCCGGGATGATCATGCGCTCGAAGGCGCTGCTGGAGGAGAACCCGGACCCGACCGAGACGGAGGTCCGGGAAGCGCTGTCGGACAACCTCTGTCGGTGCACGGGGTACAAGAAGATAGTCGAGGCGGTGCTGGACGCGGCGGACCGCATGAACGGCGACGCGCCGATGGCGGCCGACGGCGGGGCCGGTGCGGTCGACTGCGAGGCCCCGCCCTGGTCGCAGGGAGGCGGTGATACGGAATGAGCGATCCGGAGGGATCGGCGAGCGAGAACGAGCGACCCGACGGACATCGGGCGGAGGAAGCCGTGGAGACGGACGCGTTTCCGGGGGAGAGCGAGGAAGGAGAGAGCGACCGGACGCCGGGCGAGGAGCGCGAGCACCTGACCGAGGACGTCGAAAAGGACGACGCGCGGAAGATCGTCACCGGGGAGGCGCGCTACACGGCCGACTACCGGGACCGCTTCCCCGACCTCGCCGCGGGGAAGGTGATCCGGAGCGACATCGCGCACGGCTACGTCGAGGCCGTCGACGCGAGCGAGGCCGAGGCGATGGACGGCGTGTACGCCGTGGTCACGCCGTGGGACGACGTGGTTCCCGACAAGGCGTACTCCAGTTCGGGCCAGTCCTACCCCGAACCCAGCCCGTGGGACATGCGCGTCCTCCGGGAGCACGTCCGGTTCGTCGGCGACCCGGTCGCCGCGGTCGCGGCGCGGGACGCGGAGACCGCCGACCGCGCCGCCCGGAAAGTGACGGTCGAGTACGAGGAGTTAGAGCCGGTTCTCGACCCCGAGCGCGCGACCGACCCCGACGCGCCGCGGATCTTCGACCCGGACGAGGTGGAGAACAAACAGAGCGGCGCGGACTACGAGCGGAACCTCGAATCGCGCTTCGAGGGGGAGATCGGCGACGTCGAGCGGGCGTTCGAGCGGGCGGACGACGACCGGGTGGTCGAGACGGAGTGGGAGACGCCGTACCAGTCCCACTGCGTCCCCGAACCCCACACCACCATCGCCTACACGGACGAGGACGACCGGCACTCCTTTATTACCGCCACGCAGGTCCCCTTTCACACGCGCCGGCAGATCGCGCACCTGTTCGACGTCCCGGTCCGCGACGTCCGCGTGACGAAACCGCGCATCGGAGCGGGGTTCGGCGCGAAACAGGAGATGGCGATCGAGCCGATCGCCTTCGCGCTCCACCTCGCGGCCGAGAGGCCCGTCAAACTGGAGATGAGCCGCCGCGAGGAGTTCTACGCCCTGCGGTTCCGCCACCCGATGCGGATGCGGATGAAGACGGCGGTTAGCGACGACGGCCGGATAGAGGCGATGGACCTGTACACCCTGTCGAACGCCGGCGCGTACGGGACCCACGGAATGACCGTCGCGAACAACGTCGGGACGAAGCCGCTCCCGCTGTACCCGCGCGTGCCGAACGTGCGCTTCGAGGGGGACGTGGTCCATACGAACCTCCCCATGGGCGCGGCGATGCGGGGCTACGGCGCGCCGCAGGGACACTTCGCGGTCGAGAGCCACATGGACGAGGTGGCGCGACGGTTGGACCTCGACCCGGTCGAGTTCCGCGAGCGAAACGCCGTCCGCGAGGGCGACGTGGACCGGAGCGTCGCTATCCTGAAGGACGGCGACAGGTTCACCCGGGAGATCCGCTCGTGCGGCCTCCGGGAGTGCATCGAGCGCGGGAAGGAGGCCATCGGCTACGACGAGACCGAACAACCGGACGAAGACCGCCTGTACAGGGGGGTCGGCATGGCGCTGCTCGCGCAGGGCAGCGGCGTCGCCGGGCGGGAACTCGGAGCCGTCCGGATCAGGATGAACGAGGACGGCTCGTTCCACCTGCAGGTCGGCGGCGTCGACACCGGCACCGGCGCGGACACGATGTTCGGTCAGATCGCCGCGGAGGTGCTCGGCTGTCACCCCGACGATATCGTCGTCATCGCCTCGGACACCGACCTCACCCCGTTCGACTACGGGGCGTACGCCTCCTCGACGACCTACATCAGCGGCGAGGCGGTCAAGGAGGCCGCCGAGGAGGCCCGGGAGCGACTGCTACACTGGGGCGCGAAGATGCTGGACGAACCCGCCGACAGGCTGGCGACGGGCGGCGGCGAGGTGTACAGCGAGGCGACCGGCGAGAGCGTGACGCTCGAAGACGTGGGCTACGAGGCGACCTACGGCCACGACGAGCGCGAGCAGGTCCTCGGGGACGGGAGCCACTCGACCGACGAGAGCCCGCCCCCGTACGGCGCGCAGTTCGTGGACGTGACCGTCGACGAGGAGACCGGCGAGTACGAGATAAACGAGATGGTCTTCGCCGCCGACTGCGGCGTCGCGATCAACCCCGCGCTCGTCGAGGGACAGATCGAGGGCGGCGAGCACATGAGCCTCGAATACGCGACCAGCGGCGGCCTGGAGTTCGACGACGAGGGCAACCCCGAAGTCCTCGGCTTCCGGCAGTACGGGATGCCGCGGACGACCGACCACCCACCGATGGAGACGATCATCGTCGAGACCCACGAGCCGACCGGTCCCTTCGGCGCGAAGTCGATCGCCGAACTCCCGACGAACGGCGTGCCGCCGGCGCTCAGCAACGCGATCCGCGACGCGGTCGGCGTTCGCGTGACCGAACTGCCGATCACGGCGGACGACGTCCGAGCGGCGCTGGACGAGCGCGACCGGTAGACCGGCGACCCCCGAAGCGATCGCCCCGACCGGCAGGTGGCCGAACTATTATTATCGGGTCACCGCTATGGTGTGACATGGCGCACATCGGGGTGCTACTGACGGGTGGGCCGTTCGACAGCGAGCGCTGGCGGACGGCGTACGAACTCGGGCGGGCCGCGCTGGATGGGGGTCACGAGGTGTCCTACTTCCACTACCTCGACGGCGCGCTCGTCCCCGTCGAGGACCAGACGTTCCCGGACTGCTCGGACACCGGCCTGTACGACGAGATGCCGACGGAGAAGTTCCAGGAGTTGGTCGCCGACGGGGCTGAAGTCATCTGCTGCGGCCTCTGTGTCGACGCGCGCGGTATCGACGCGCCGGACGACTACCCCGACGGCGTCGAGGTCGGCCTCCTGCCGGACCTGGCGGACGTCGTCGGCGAGGCGGACCGGGTGATCTCCCTATGAAGCGAGACGTAGTGGTGCTGCTGACGCGAGCGCCGTACGGGCGCGTTCACGTCCCGGAGGGACTGCGGGCGGCGCGGGGCGTCGCCGCCGGGTTCGACCGGCACGACGTGACCGTCGCGTTCACCGAGGACGGCGCGTACGCAGCGCGGGCGGCCGTCGACCGGGAGGCGCTCAACGTGCCGGGCCACGTCGCCGACCTGCGGGAGCAGGGCGGGGAGATGGTCGTCGACGCCGCGGCGATGGCGAAGCGGGACATCGCGCCGGAGGAGATAGCCGACGACGTGACCGTCGCCGCCGGCGACGAGGTCACGGAGATGATCCGGGACGCGGACCACACGCTGGACTTCTGACAATGATCTACCTGATAGACAAGCCGATGGCCGGTATCGGACTCCGAACGGCCGCGGGCGACCCCGACGCGCGGGTCGTCCTGATACAGGACGGCGTGTTGCTGTCGCCCGATGTCGACGCGGAACTCTACGCCGTCGCGAGAGACGCCGACGTACGAGGAGTCGACCTGCCGCCGGCCGTCGAGCGGGTATCGTACGACGCGCTGGTGGAGATGGTCGTGGACGAGGAGGTGAAGAGCTTCGTATGAGCGTCTTCGAGGCGGTCAACGAACTGGTCGAGCGCGGCGAACCGGCCGCGATGCTGACCATCGTGGACAAGGACGGGAGCGCCCCGAGAGACGTGGGTGACCGGATGGTCGTCACCGAAGACGGCGAGTTCGGCACCATCGGCGGCGGGACCGTCGAACACCTCGCCGTCGAGGACGCGCGGGCGGTGCTGGCGGACGAGGCCGACACCGGCGTCCGGACGTACGAACTCGAACCCGGCGGCAACACCGGCATGGTCTGTGGCGGGACGATGGACGTGTTCGTCGAGCGACTCCGGGGACGGGCGCGCCTCTACGTCGCCGGCGCGGGCCACATCGGCGTCGAACTCGCACCGCTGGCCGAGCGGCTCGGGTACGACGTGACGGTGGTCGACGACCGCGAGGAGTACGCCGACCCGGACGACTTCCCGGACGCCACGGAGGTGATCCACGGCGACTACGGCGACGCGCTCGCCGAACTGCCGATGACGGACGAGACATCGGTGGCCGTCGCGACGCGAAGCGGGACGTTCGACCGGCGCGCCGTCGCCGCGGCGCTGGACGGGGACGCCGGCTACGTCGGTCTCGTCGCAAGCGAGACGAAGGCGGAACACGTCGTCGACTCGCTCGCCGAGGAGGGGTACGGTCGGCGGGAACTCGCCCGGGTCAGAGCGCCGGTCGGACTGGACCTCGGCGGGAGCGGCCCGGAGGACGTGGCACTCGCGGTCCTCTCGGAGGCGAACGCGGACCGCTACGGCGCGTCCGGTCGGCGCGCCACCAGACTGGACCTCGACGACCTCGCCGTAGTCCGGGGCGGCGGCGACCTCGGGAGCGGGGTCGTTTACCGACTGCACCAGGCCGGCTACCCGGTCGTGGTGACGGAGGTCGAGACCCCGACGGTGGTCCGGCGGGAGGTCGCGTTCGCGTCGGCGATGTACGAGGGCGAACTGACGATCGAGGGCGTCGAGGCCCGGCGAACGGCCGATGTGGACGAGGCGGTCGGGACACTCGAAGACGGCGCGGTGCCGGTCCTCGACGACCCCGAGGCGTCGGTCGCGGCGGAACTGGACGCCGCCGTGCTGGTCGACGCCGTCATGGCGAAGGGCCGCACCGACACCGGTACCCGGCGCGACGACGCCGACGTGGTCGTCGGCCTCGGCCCGGGGTTCGAGGCCGGCGAGGACGTCGACGCGGTGGTGGAGACGGACCGCGGCCACGAACTGGGCCGGGTGTTCTACGAGGGGACGGCGAGCCCATACGACGGCGAACCCGGCGAGCGTCGAGGGTACACGCACGAACGTGTCCTCCGTGCCCCCGGCGGGGGCCGCTGGGAGCCGACCGCCGAGGTCGGCGACCTCGTCTCGGCGGGCGAGACAGTCGGTCACGTCGGCACGCGCGGCGTGACGACGGAGATAGACGGACTGGTCCGCGGCCTCGTCCACGACGGCGTCGAGGTCGACGAAGGGGCGAAACTGGGCGACGTCGACCCCCGCGGCGAGGCGGTCGACCCGGCGAAGATATCGGACAAGGCGCTCTGTCTCGGTGGCGGCGCGCTCGAAGCCGTCCTGAAGCTCAGCGACTGACCGGCTCTAGCTCCGGGTCGCGGAGCGTGACGCCTTCGCCATCGGTGACGCGGCCGATCTCGCGGTAGAAGACGCCGGCGTCGTCGAAGCGCGATTCGAGACCGGCGGCGCGGGGGCCGGGGACCGACAGCAGCAGGCCGCCGCTCGTCTCCGAACCCTCGCCGTCTTCCAGTCCGTACCCGAACAGCGCGGACAGCGATTCGGTCCCCTCGATGACCGGCAGTCGCGTCACCTCGATCCCGACGCCCGAGCGGTCGGCGAGCACCCGCGCCTGTCCCGCGAGGCCGAACCCGGTGACGTCGGTCGCGGCGGTCGCGGTCCCCCGGCAGGCGACCGCGGCGGCGCGGTTCGGGGTCGTCATCCAGGCCAGCGCCTCCTCCCCCACCCGGTCGACCGGTCGGTCCGCCGCCTCCGCGACGACGCCCTGGAACTCGTCGTCCCTGACGCGGAGCGCGCCCATCGCCGACTGCGTCCCGAGCGGTTTCGTGAGGTACAGCCGGTGGCCCGGCGCGGCTCCGCGCGCGGTCAACAGGTCTTCGGGCGCTGCGGTCGCGGAGACGGCTCCCCCGGCGAACGGCCACGGACTGGTTATCGTGTGACCGCCCGCGACCACGCCGCCCATCTCGTCGAGCGCGTCGGCGACCCCCGCGAGGATCGGGGCCGCCGAGTCCGTCAGTTCCCCTGGCAGGCCGAGGACGACGAGGCAGTCGAGGTTCTCCGTCGCCCCCGTCGCGAAGGCGTCGCTGGCGGCGTTACACGCGGCGACGCGACCGAAGTCGTACGGGTCGTCGACGATGGGCGTGAAGAAATCGACCGTCGACACCAGCGCGAGGTCGTCGGTGAGCCGTCGCGCCGCGGCGTCCTCGCCGACGCCGAACAGGAGTTCGTCCCGGTCCTCGGTCAGGCCAGCCTCCCGCAAGAGGGCGTCGAGGTCGCCCTGTCCGACCTTGCACGAACAGCCGTGTAGGTCGGCGTGTTCGGTGAGTCGGACGCCGTCGTCCGCTGCGCGGTCGGGCATCGATCACGCCTCCGGGATCTCCGCGCCCTCGGTAACCTCGACGAGCAGTTCGAAGTCGTCCCCGGCGGTCCCCCCGTCCGTCTTCTCGACGGCGAACCCGCGCTTGCGACACATCCGGGAGAGGTTGCGCTCCGCCGGGGGGTAGTCGCCCCGGACGAGCAGTTCGTCGCCGGCTTCGAGTTCCGACAGCCGCTGACGGACGATCAGCGCCGGTCGAGGACAGACTTCGCCTCTGACGTCCACACGCGTCATGTCAGGTAGGTACGCGAGTGACTCGCAAAACAGTACCGGCTGCGGTGACACGGAGCGCGGACCACCGCCGGGCCGCAAACCTATGTCCGCCCCGCGCGTACACTCACGGCATGCGACTGTCCGACGCGCTGGGCCTCGGCGACCGGGAACTCGTCGCGTTCGTCGGCGCAGGGGGGAAGAAGACGGCGATGCGCAGGCTCGCGTTCGAGGGCGACGAGCGGGGGCGCGACGTCGGGTACACGACGACGACGCGGATGCCCCCGCCCCCGGACCTGCCGCTGGTCGTCGCGGACCTCGAAGCGCGGCCGCGCGGGCTCGCCGGGCGCGAGACGCCGGTCGCGTTCGCGAGAGAGCGGGTCCGAGACCCGGAGCGAGTGGCGCGGAAAGTCCGCGGTTTCGACCCGGCACCGCTTCAGTCCGCGTTCGACCGGGGGGCGTTCGACTGGCTCGTCGTGAAAGCCGACGGCGCTCGCATGCGGGAGTTCAAAGCCCCCGGCTCCGGGGAGCCGGTGGTTCCGGACGGCGCGACCCGCGTCGTCCCGGTCGCGTCGGTCGCCGCGGTCGGGGAACCCCTCACCGGGGCCGCCGTGCATCGCCCCGAGCGCGTCGCGTCGACCACCGGCACCGCCGTCGGCGACGCGATCACCCCCGAGACGGTCGGGAGGGTCCTCGCGAGCCGCGACGGCGGGCTGAAGGGCGTTCCATCCTCGGCGGTCGTCACCCCGATCGTGAACAAGGCCGACACCCCCGAGCGACAGGAGACGGCGCGGGCGGTCCTCGACCACGCGCTCGCCCGCACGGACCGGTTCGCGCGGGGACTCGTCGCCTCCTTCGAGGCGGACGTCTGTTTCGCCGTCGGAGGGGAGCCGAACCGCCGCTCCTGACGCCGCGAGACGGTCACCGCCGCCGAGGCGTGTGGCGACGTAGACGGGATCGTGACCGTCATCCCCGACACGGGCCACCGGTACTTCACCACGACGCTGTTCGAGCCGGACCACGGGATCGGTGTTCCCGACCGAGAGCATCGCCTCGACGACCACTCGAAGGGGGTGCTGGCGGAGCACCGGGACGACTGGCACGTCGTCGAGCGAGTCGGCGGGGAAAGAACCACTACGACCCGCCCCGAACGACGCGGTATGTCGAACGGAGGGAATCCACCGGCGGACGCCGACGGACGGGACCGTAGCGAAGAAACCGCGGCCGTCGGCGGCGTCCTGCTCGCGGCGGGACGGAGCACCCGCTTCGAGGGCGGGAACAAGCTTCTCGCCGAGGTCGACGGCGTTCCGGTCGTGAGACGCGCCGCCGAGACGCTGTGTCGGTCCGCCGTCGACGAGGTCGCCGTCGTGGTCGGACACGAGGCCGAGCGGGTCGAGGCGGCGCTCGACGGCCTCGACGTATCGGCCCCGCGAAACGAGAGCTACGACGAGGGACAGAGCACCTCGGTCGGAACCGGCGTCGAGGTCGCTCGACGCGACGGCTGGGACGCCGTCGTCTTCGCGCTCGGGGACATGCCGTTCGTCCGCCCGGGGACCGTCGACACGCTGCGGACGGCGTACGAGGCCGGCGACGGGACGATCGCGGCCGCGGCGTACGAGAGCAAGCGCGGGAACCCCGTCCTGTTCGGCGCGGAACACTACGACGCGCTGTCGGCCGTCACCGGGGACCGGGGCGGTCGTCGCCTCATAGAGGAACACGAGGACGCCGCCCTCGTCGAGACCGACGACCCCGGCGTCGTCAGCGACATCGATTACGAGGCGGACCTGGACAGGTACGCGGAGTGACGCGCGCGTCGACGCGGACCCGTCGCGGCCGACATCGAACCGAACCGCTGCCGGCGGCGACACCGACCCGACACGGTTGCCAAAAGTTCACACGGTCGTCCGTCGGAGCACCGGCGCGCCCCGCACCGAGACGGACCGAGCGGGGGGAAAGAGCGCCGGCACCGGAGCGGGCCACATCGCAGTGGGAGGCGTGTCGAAAGCGGTCCGGCGGGAAGCCACGCCGCACCCGTACGAGGCGATACGCAATGATATCTGGAGAGACCACGAGCGAGAACTCGAATGCGGAAGCCGCACAGGCAGACGCGGGACCGACCCACCGGACCGCGAACGACGAACGGCGGGACGTGTACGGGGACGTGACCGACCACGGCCCGGTTCGGACATCGGCTCCGAGGGGAACGATCTCCGGACGACCGGCGAGCCGTTCGTCACCATCCGGCCCTGCTCCGACGGCGGGGTGGCCCGCCGCCCAGGGCGACCGCCGCGAGGTGACCGACGCCGTGCGGTCGGTCGCGAGGGAGGGACGGCATCCGGCGGCCGAGGCGTTCGCCGAGGGGTCGTCCGGGGGCGAGACGCTGCGGCGTCGGGACGCCGAGCGCCGACGCGTCGTCCACGACGCCGTCGTCTCGAACGCGGTCTGCGGGTGGGCACATCTCGAAACGTTCACCCGGTCGCGGCTTCGACACACGGTTGCGCTCACGGGCAGCGTCGTCGAGGCGCTTCGCGGCGCGGGCGTCGGGAGCGAACTGCCGGAGTACGCCGCGGAGGCGGCGTCCCGCGGCGACCGCCACGCCGCCGACGAGGTGATCCTGTCCCGCGAACTCGTCGCCTGAGACCCGACGGTCGCGAACGCGTCGACCCGACGCCGGAGCGGGGCAGTCAGAACCGAGAGTTCGACGGTCATCGCTTCGCTACGACGCCGCAACTCCCCAGGATATCCGGTCCCAGAGCCGCTCGTAGGCGTAGTACGTCCCGGTTTTCACCACGTTCGCGGCGATGCCGATGTTCAGAGCGTCGGCGACGTTTCCGAGGACGGCCCACGCCACGGTGACAGTGATCGCGACCATGAGCAGCCGGTAGCAGAGCGTCTTGACGACGGCCCGCAGACGGTGTTGATGTGGGTTTCCGGAGAGGGCGACGATCGACATAGACACGGATTACGGCGGGAGACGTAAATAAGTAACCTACACCGATTTCATGATCCGCTTCGAGAAACCAGAATCAATTACACCGACCGGGAAGCGTTCCCCGCTACAGCGTCACGTCCACGTGCTCCCCGGCCTCGACGTCCACCAGACCGCGGTTCGTCAACCGGTATTTGGGGATCACCTCCAGCGCGAGGAAGGAGAGTTCCATCAGGCCGCTGTCGCAGACGCCGATCTCCGCGGCCAGGTCCGCCACCGCCTCGTACCGCTCGTAGACGGTCTCTATCGGTCGGTCGGACATGAGGCCGGCGACCGGGAGCGCGATAGCGGTCAGTTCGTCCTCGACCGGGTCGTACGCGGCGACGCCGCCGTTCAGGTCCCGCAGTTCGTTCGCGACCGTCGCCATCGACGCGTGGTCCGCGCCGGCGACGACGCAGTTGTGGGCGTCGTGCGCGACGGTCGAGCCGATCGCACCGCGGTCGAGTCCGAGGCCGTGGACGAACCCGCGACCGATCCCGCCGTCGCCGCCGTGTCGTTCGATGACCGCGAGCGCGAGCAGGTCGTCGTCCGGGTCGGCGACCAGCGTCCCCTCCTGCACGGGGACCTCCGCGACCATCCCATCGGTCTGAATCCCCCCGACGGCGTCGATGACGCGGATCCGCCGCGAACTGCCGTGGGCGTCCGGCACCGCGATAGCGAGGTCCGACGCCGAGACGGGGTCGAAGTCGACGGTCTCCGTCGCGACGTTCGACGACGGCGGGGAGTCGGTCCCGTCCGTCGGGTCCGCCTCGCCGTCGACCAGCACGCGGTCGACGTCCCACGTCTCCAGGTCGTCGAGCAACACGAGGTCCGCGGGCGCGCCGGGGTCGAGCCGGCCGAACGGGAGGTCGTAGGCCTCCGCCGTGTTTATCGTCGCCATCCGGACGGCTTCGACCGGGTCCGCGCCCTCGCGGACCGCCTTCCGGACGGCGAAGTCGACGCCGCCCTCGTCCACGATGTCCGTGACCTCACGGTCGTCGGTGCACAGCGAGAGGCGACGCGTGTCGACCGCGTCGGCGAGCGGGAGGAGGTCGGCGAGGTTCTTGCTGGACGAGCCCTCGCGGAGGTAGACGCGGAGACCGACGTCTGCCTTCTCGCGCGCCTCGGCGAGCGAGATGCTCTCGTGGTCGTTGTCGAGATACCGCGCGGCCTCCTGCAGTCCGGAACCGGTGACGCGGGGCATGTGGCCGTCGACCGTCAGGCCCCGCTCGCGCGCGGCGCTGACCTTGGCGCGGACCTCCTCGTCGCCCGCGATCAGCCCCGGAACGTCCATCACCTCGCCGAGGGCGACGACGTTCGGTTCGTCGAGCAGTTCCGTGACGGTCTCGGCGGAGAGCGCCGCGCCGCAGTCCTGCAGGTCCGACGCCGGGACGCTGGACGGGACGGTGAACCGGGCCTTCAGCGGCGTGTACTCGGCGTCCCGGACGACGGCCCGGACGCCGGACGCGCCCACGACGTTCGCTATCTCGTGTGGGTCGTGGACGACCGCCGTCACGCCCCGCGGGACGACAGCCGCGCCGTACTGCGGCAGCGTCACCATGCTCGACTCGACGTGCATGTGCGCGTCGATCAGACCGGGCGCGACGTAGTTCGCGTCCAGTTCGCGGTCGGCGGGACGCTCCGCCAGCGCGACGACCCGACCGTCGTCTATCGCCACTGCGCCGTCATCGAGGTTCCCGGTGTCGACGTTCACGATCGTTCCGCGGACGAGGGTGTCGACGCGTTCGGTCACGGTCCCCGCCTCCCGCGGCGATAGGGCCTCCCATCCGCCTCCACGCCGGACCGTCGAGCGTCGGGGTCGTCGATCCCGGAGCTGTCGAACGGCATAGTAGAGAGTGTAAGCGGACGATGAAATAGCTTGCTATGAGGTGACGTGACGAGGGTCGTCGCCGCGCCGACGAACGCGAAACTCGTCCCCGTCACGACCGGTAGCCGTGCTCCGACCGGACCGATCGGGAACACCTGCACCAGCGTGGCGAGGCCCGGGAACACGAGCACCGTCCGGACCAGAAACGACGTGTCTCTGGAGCCACGCCCGACACTGCCGCCGACGATGAGCGCCACCGCGGTGGCCGGAACGATCATGGCCGCGACGTGTTGCACGCCGAGGAAGACCGCCCTCACTGCCGGCGGTCTGTCTTCGAGTTCGTACGCCGGGTCGATGGATCCACCCCTCTCTGTCATGTGCTATTGCTTAGCACGGACACCGAGCCGGGATAGATCTCTTACCGATTACTATTCGGTTGGTGTTCTTGCGACGGAGCGACGCTCCCGAACCGTTCACGCGGACCGCGTCAGTCGGGGACCTCACCCTCGACGCCGTCCACGTAACTGTTCATGTCCTGGAAGAGCGTGGCATCGTCCGCGTCGGCGTACTGGCTGCCGTCCCACGCGGTGCTGTCGCCGTCGACGATGGCGGAGCGCTCCTCGGAGACGGCGTTTTTCGCCTCCTCGGGGACGGACGGCCCCCAGTCGTCGAGACCGGCAACGCCCGAATCGATCCCCTCCCAGTAGAAGTCCGACTCCCACGACCCGTCGCGGACCGACTGTAGCGTCGGTTCGTAGAACACCTCCCAATGCCAGATGGGCGAAGTGAGATACCGGTCACCGCCGAACTCCCCCATGGGCGCGTCGTAACCGGTGGACCAGACGCCCGCGTCGCCGGCCGCCTCGACCGCGGCGGGGGAGTCCTGGTGCTGCGCCATGACGTCGACGCCCTCGTCGATGAGCGACTGCGCGGCCTCCTTCTCCGTCGGCGGGTCGAACCACGTGTTCGTCCACCGCACCTTCGTCGTCACCTGATCGTTGACCGACCTCGCGCCGAGCGTGAAGGCGTTGATACCGCGGACGACTTCGGGGATGGGGAAGGCGGCGACGTAGCCCAGCGAGTTGGCCTCCGTCACGTGGCCCGCCGCGACGCCGGCGAGGTACCGCGCCTGATAGATCCGACCGAAGAACCGCCCCATGTTCTCCCCCGTCTTGTAGCCGGAGCAGTGCTCGTACAGCGTGTCCGGGTTCTGCTGTGCTACCTGCAACATCGGATCCATGTACTCGAACGTGGTCCCGAAGATGATGTCGTACCCCTCCTGCGTGTACTGCTCGATAGTCCGTCGCCCGTCCGAAGGCTCGACGGCCTCCGAATACGCCGTCTCCAGCCAGTCGAACTCCTCGTTGACCGTCTGTCGCCCCTGGTCGTGCGCCCACGACCAGCCGAGGTCGCCGACCTCCGAGGTGTACACCCACGCCGCCCGCACGGAGTCCGACCCCTCCCCGCCGCCGGAACCGCCGCTCGAACAGCCGGCGACGCCGACCGTTCCGGCGACGCCGATAGCCCTGAGCGCGTTTCGTCGTGATATCGTCCGGTTTGCCATTGTTGTGTGTCGTGTGTTGTCGCGGTTGTCCGTTCGTCTCGTTTATCGTCGAGCGCGTCCGCCCCGCGGTCGGACGCGACGGTCGTTGCTGTTATCGGACTAACATAGTCCCTCGGTAACGTATAACACTTTCCGTCATAAGCATACCCATTACCTCTGGTAATCTCGCGGGCGGGACGCGTCGGGGTCGGGACGGCAGGACACCCTCGAAGCGGGAACCGCGTGCGCGTCTCGCCAATCAGGTGCCGGATACTATCGGTAAAGGTTATACTCGTGGCAGGTACACACGTGACTGTGATTCTCAGCCATGACCGACGGACCGTTCCTCCGGATGGAGGACGTACTGAAGGAGTTCCCCGGGGTGGTCGCGAACGACGAGGTGGACCTCGCCGTCGGGCGCGGCGAGATCCACGGGTTGCTCGGGGAGAACGGGGCGGGGAAGAGCACGCTGATGAAGATCCTGTACGGTTTGTACGCTCCCGACGGCGGGGAGATCCGGCTCGACGGTCGTCGCCTCGACCTCGACTCACCGCAGGACGCCATCGAGCGCGGTATCGGCATGGTCCACCAGCACTTCATGCTCATCCCCCGGTTGACCGTGGCCGAGAACGTCGTCCTCGGCGAACGGGAGCCGTCGGCGCTGTTCCGCGCGGAAAGCGAGGATAGCTGGCTTCCCGAGAGCTTTCGCGAGAACCGGGTCGTCAGCGGGCTCGCGCGGCGGTTCTCGCTCGGTCTCGACGTCCCGGAACAGCGCATCGCGGACCTCGCGGAGGAGTACGGGTTCGACATCGACGTCGGGGCGAGCATCTGGCAGTTGAACGTCGGTCAGCAGCAGCGCGTGGAGATCCTGAAGGCGCTCTACCGCGACGTGGATCTCCTCATCCTCGACGAGCCGACGGCGGTGCTGACGCCGAACGAGGCGGAGCGGCTCTTCGACACTCTCGAACGCCTGGCCGAACGGGGCCTCTCGATCGTCTTCATCACGCACAAACTGAAGGAGGTGAAGGCGATCACCGACCGGGTCACCGTCCTCAGGGAGGGCGAGAACGTCGGGACCGTCGACACGTCCTCGGTGAGTCGGGCCGACCTCGCCCGGATGATGGTGGGGCGGGAGGTGCTGTTCCAGATCGACAAGGACCCCGCCGAGATAGGCGACCCCGTCCTCCGGGCGGAGAACCTCCGCGCCGAGGACGAACGCGGGATCGAGGCGCTCTCCGGCGTCGACCTGACGGTCAGGTCGGGGGAGATCGTCGGCATCGCGGGCGTCAGCGGCAACGGGCAGTCGGAACTCGCCGAAGCACTGGTGGGGTTGCGAGAACTCACCGACGGTCGGGTCGCCATCGCGGACGCGGACCTCACCGGGGCGTCGCCGCGCCGGTTCATCGACGAGGGCGTCTCGTTCGTCCCCGAGGACCGCCTCGAATACGGCTGTGCGGAGGACCTCTCGGTCATGTACAACGCGACGATGAAGGACTTCCGCGACGACCGGTTCGGGGGCGGCTACTTCCTCGACTACGACGAACTGGAGACGTACGCCGAAACCCTGGTCGAGGAGTTCGACGTGCGCGGCGTGCGAGACACCACGGAGATGCTGGCCGGCGACCTCTCCGGCGGGAACCTCCAGAAACTCATCCTCGCGCGGGAACTCTACCGGGACCCGCGGCTGCTGGTGGCGAACCAGCCGACCCGGGGGGTCGACGTCGGCGCTATCGAGTTCCTCCGGGAGACGATCCTCGACCAGCGCGAGGCGGGCACCGGCGTGGTGCTCATCTCGGAGGACCTCGACGAGATATTCGACCTCAGCGACCGCATCCTCGTCATCTACGAGGGGGAGATAGCGTACGAGACCACGCCGACCGAGGCGGACCGCAAGCGCGTCGGACTGGAGATGACCGGCGGCGAAGGGACCGACGGCGAGCCGACCGCTGACAGCGCCGACCAGGCCGTGGCCGACGGGAGGGGGGACTCGTGAACGTCGAGATAGACCTGACCGCGAGAGAGGACGTGCCCCGGTGGCTGTCGTACGGGACGCCGGTGTTCACCATTCTGATGGCGCTCGCGGTCAGCGCCGTCGCGCTCGTCGCCCTCGACGTGAACCCTATCGCCGCCTACAGCACGATGTTTCTGGAGACGGCCAGCGATGAACTGGGGCTCCGACAGACCCTCGTCAAGTCCGTTCCGCTCGTCCTGACCGGGCTGGCGGTGTACGTCCCGCTCCGTGCCGGCCTGTGGAACATCGGCGCGGAGGGGCAGTTGTACGCCGGCGCTATCGCCGGCACCTGGGTCGGCCTGAACGTCGGCGCGCCGTCGTACGTCCTGATACCGCTCGCGCTCGCCGCCGCCGGCGTCGCGGGCGGGGTCTGGGCCGGCGTCCCCGGGTGGCTCAGAGCCCGCTGGAACGTCAACGAGATCATCACGACGCTGCTGCTGACGTTCGTCGCGATCGAACTGGCCAACTACATGGTTCGCGGGCCGATGCAGGGCGGGCAGGGGAACTTCCCCGTGAGCGCCCTGCTCCCCACCGCGGCACTGCTGCCGGATCTCTTCGGGACCGGCGTCCACGCGGGGTTCGTCGTCGGCCTGCTGGCCGTCGCGGCCACCTACGTCATCGTCACCCGGACGCGGGTCGGGTTCGAAGTGACGTTCGTCGGGTCGAACCCGGCCGCCGCCACGCAGGCAGGGATGAGCACGGTCAAAGTGTATCTGCTCGTGTTCCTCCTCGGCGGCGCGATGGCGGGGTTCGCCGGGGTCAACGAGATAGCGGGCGTACAGGGGCGACTCAGGCCCGAGTTCTCCCCCGGATACGGGTTCACCGCCATCCCGATCGCCTTACTAGGACGGAACGGGGCGTTTCAAGTCCTCCTCGCCGCGCTTTTCTTCGCGCTGCTTTTCGTCGGCGGGTCGAGCATGGAGGTCGTTTACGGCGTCCCCGCGGCGCTGATCGACGTCATTCAGGCGCTCATCATCCTGTTTCTCATCACGGCGGAGTTCATCAAGAGCTACCGGGTCGACGTGACGATAGAGCGCGAACCGAACGACCGGCCCGCCGGCACCGTGGGGGAGGTCTGAGATGGCGGGCTTCGTCGCGGGACTGCTCGACGCGACGGTGCGGGCGTCGACTGTCCTCGTCTTCGCGAGCCTCGGCGAGATCATCAGCGAGCGCGGCGGCGTGTTGAACCTCGGCGTCGAGGGGATGATGCTCGTCGGCGCGCTCGGCGGGTTCGTCGTCACCGTCGTCTCCGGGAGCTACTGGCTCGGGTTCTTCGTCGCCGGCCTGCTCGGCGTCGCGATGGCGCTGATCCACGCCTTCCTGACGATATCGCTCAGTTCCGACCAGGTAATAAGCGGGATCATGCTCACGCTGCTCGGAACGGGACTCACCACGTTCTTCGGGCAAGAGTGGGTGAGCGAGTCGATCAGCGGGTTCCCGCGGACGACGCTGCCGCTCGTCGGCGAGTACCTCGTCGGGATACCCGTCGTGGGCGAGGCGCTGTTCCGGAGCACGGCCCCGGACTTCATCGCGCTTGCGCTCATCCCGGTCGTCTGGTTCTTCCTGTTCCGCACGAACCTCGGTCTGGAGATCATCTCCGTGGGCGAGGACCCCGAAACGGCGGATACGATGGGGGTCGACGTGTTCAGGATGCGGTATCTCTGCGTGCTGATCGGCGGCTTCTTCGCCGGCATCGCGGGCGCGCACCTCTCGCTCGCCTTCTCGCAACTGTGGGTACCCGGGATGACCGCCGGGCGGGGGTGGATCGCCGTCGCCCTCGTCATCTTCGCGCAGTGGCGGCCCGAGCGCGCCCTCATCGGCGCGTACCTGTTCGGCCTGCTCGACGCGCTGAAACTCCGCTCGCAGGCCATCTCCGTGCAGGTCGGCGCGGAAACGCCGTTCGCCGGGACGATCAACCCGGCGCTGGACTTCGTCATGCACCCGACGATCATGGCGACGTACCCCTACCTCGCCACGATCCTCGTGCTGTTCGTCACCGTCGTCCGGTTCGACAGCGAGCAGTTGGGAGTGCCGTCGGCGCTACTCGAAGCGTACAGCCGCGAGACGGACTGAAGGTGAGTGTTTCTCGACGATATCGGGGACTTCGACGGGATGAACGAGACGTACGCCGGGTTCATCGACGGCGAACCGCCCGCCCGTAGCGCCGTCGAAGCGGCGAACCTGCCGAAAGGGGTCGAGATAGAGGCGATCGCGGCGAGCGAGCGGGCGCTACCGCCCCGTCGAGACGGGCCGGTGGGGCCGGGCCGCTACCGCACCCTGTCAGGAGGTCTCACGAACCGAGCTCTCCGCCCTCGACGCGCCCGTCGCGCCCGTCGCGCCCGTCGCGCGGATGCGGAGGACGAACTCGGTCCCCGGTTCGGACGGCGGTTCCGTCGAAACGTCGAACCCGTGTTTGTGACACGACCGCCGGACGCTCCGCTCGGCGGGAGGGTAGTCCCCCACGACGCGGAGTTCCTCCCCGGGGTCGAGTTCCGCCAGACAGCGACGCACGACCAGCACCGTCCGCGGACACACCGTGCCACTCACGTCCAGCTCCATGTGCCAACGAAGCGTACGGGTCCCTATAATCCTGTCCCGGCGTCGGACGCCGAGAGCGGAGCGGGTCCGGAGCGGTCGGAGAGAAACGGCAGGAACGCACGGACGAGGAGACGCAGAAACGGGCGGCGCTACGGTTTCACTTCCCTCGCCGCGTCCCGGTGTTCGTCGAGCGAGAGGCCGACATCGCTGGCTCGCTGACGGACCGCGTCGGCGTCGACGGTCGTCACCTCGCCGTCCTCCACGAGGACCTCGCCGTCGACCATGGTGAACTGCACGTCGTCGCCGTGGGCGGCGAACACCAGATGCGAGAGAACGTCGTGGAGCGGCGTCGCCCGCGTGACGTCGGTGCGAACGCCGACGATGTCGGCACGCCAGCCCTCGCGGATCGCGCCGAGGCGGTCGAAGCCGGCGGCTTTCGCGCCGTTTACCGTCGCCATCTCGAAGACCTGCTTCGCCGGGGTCGCCGTCGGGTCGAGTCGGTCGACCTTCTGCAGGAGACTCGCCTGCCGCATCTCGGTGAACGGGTCGAGCGTGTTGTTACAGGGCGGCCCGTCGTTGCCGAGCGCGACGTTGATCCCGCGGCCCAGGTAGTCCCAGACCGGGGCGATGCCGCTCGCGAGCTTCATGTTCGACGACGGGCAGTGGGTGACGTGGGTCCCCGTCTCCGCGAGCACCTCCCGCTCGCTCTCGTCGGTCCAGACGCAGTGCGCGAGGACCACGTCCTCGCCGGTCAGTCCCACCTCGTCCAGCCAGTGGATGTTCCGCATGCCCGTGTCCTCTTTCACCGTCTCTATCTCGCTCCGGTTCTCGCTCGCGTGCGTGTGGATCCGGACGCCGTCGTACTCGTCCGCCAGTTCGCGAGCGCCGCGGAGGCACTCCTCGGTACAGGACACCGCGAAACGGGGCGTCACCGCGTACCGGACCCGGTCGTTGAACGCGCCGTGGTACTTCTCGATGAGCCGTTCGGACTCCGCGAGCGCGTCGTCGGTGTCCTCCAGCAGTCCGGTCGGCGAGCGCCGGTCCATCATCACCTTGCCCAGGACGCCCCGAATACCGGTCTCGCCGGCCGCCTCGAACGCCTCGTCCGCGTGGTCGACCGAGAGGTGGTCCACGCAGGTCGTCGTCCCGCTCTCGATCATCTCGAGGTAGCCGAGTTCAGCGGCGATAGACATCTCCTCGGCGGAGAGCGAGGCTTCCATCGGGAGAACGTAGTCGAAGAGCCAGTCGAGCAGTTCCGTGTCGTCGGCGATGCCTCGGCCGAGACTCTGTACCGAGTGGATGTGGCCGCCCACGAGGCCGGGGAGAAGCACGTCGTACTGCTGTCGTTCGCGGTCCGGGTACAGTTCGATCAGGTCGTCGCGCTCGCCCACGGCCGCTATCCGCGAATCCTCCACCACGACGGCTCCGTCGTGGATGATGGTGCTGGAATCGGCGACCACCGTACCGGCTAACAACATACGTTTTCGAGGACCGAACGCACCGTGAAAAACCTTGCTTCTGTCGGCTATCGCGGTCGGCGACCGCGCCGAAGCGGACCCTCACAGTCCCCGGCCACCCGAGCGCCCTCGAAACACATGGTAAGGTCCGATAATCACGTGCGTGGCCAGTGTGTGACGGCGCGGGCGCTACGTGACACGCATCGAAACGGTGACCGCCGTCGTGGCGGGGAGATGCGAACACACCCTTAGTATGTAAAATGTCGGCCGGTCGTACACGGAACGCGATCACTCGGAAGCGCACCGGCGACTTCGCCGGTCGAGTAGTGAAAGGCGGAGAGCGGAGACAGCGGGGGCCGACTAGCAGCCGGCTTTCTTCCTCGTAATATACCCGGCGATGCGGTTTCGGAGCCTGATGGATCCGACGTTCGTCATCTTCGTGACCAGCTTCTTGTTCCTGCTGAATCTGCTGGAGAAGGAGTCCGGATGCTGCTGCAGTAACCGATCGCCGGCACTGATGATGTCCTCTGGATCTGCCGTCATGGAACCCCATCTTGGGGGAAGGCGTTGTTAAGTGCTTTGTTCAGGGGGTCGAACACCCGGTAAGGCCCCGACAGAGCGACGACACGGGGGTCCGGGCGCGACGGAGAGGCTGTGTTGTACGGTTCACAACGAACGTGCGACGCAGCGCGGGACCGACCGTGCTGAGGGACACACCGACGTTCGCACGAACGTGGGTGGTGCGGACCGACCCGGTCGGACGGCTACCGACCGCCGACGGCGACTCCATCACCGACCTTCGGAGGACTATCGACGACCGACACCCCGTGGCGAAGCGCGCCAGCGCCCCTGTCGGACGTGCGCCGGCAGGCGCTCGCGAGCAGCGCGCAGTCGTCAGGTGGAGACCGAACCGTTAGCCCGGGGGTCGGAGAGCCGGACGTCGTAGTACTCCACGGACGCGATCGGGTCGTGCTGTACCAGTCCCGTCGCGAC
>PXSA01000038.1:8184-22565 GCA_003023565.1 Halobacteriales archaeon QS_9_68_17 | reverse complement strand
AGCGGAACTCCCCGACGGCAGCGACGCGGCCGCCGCCACCGAGGACCGGACGAGACCGACCCTCGTCGTCGTCGGCGAACGCGACGAAACGGTGGCGTGGGAGCACGTCGCCGAGCGCGCGCGGGGAGCGGGTCACGTCGTCGAGGCGTTCCCCGCCGACCACCGCTTCGCGGGCCACCAGGCGGACGTCGCCGGGGCCGTCGCGTCGTTCCTCGCCGAACACCTCGACGTCCCCGGGGAGTGACTGCTGTCGCACGAGAGTCGCGTCCCCGGGAGGTCCCCCCGAGGCGATAGAGGCGAAGCCGCTGGCCTCGACGTCCCCGTGGTCGGTCCGGACCCGGACGTGGTCGGACGTCGTCGGACGGCGTGGCGGTTCGGCGGAGAATCCCGTGTTCGACCCGAACGAGCGTGTAATTTCGAGGGCAAGTGCGCAACGAAGCGTGGCGAAACTGGCGGTTCCCGAAACGGTTTTGGGGGCCGGCGGCACACGGTCGGTATGCCGACCGATCCGGAGACGGGATACGACGAAACCCTGGGGAACAAGTTCGTTTTCGTCACCGGGGGTGTCATGTCCGGCCTGGGCAAGGGCATCACGGCCGCGAGCACCGGCCGACTGCTCGCCAACGCCGGCTTCGACGTCACCGCGGTCAAGGTCGACCCGTATCTCAACGTCGACGCCGGGACGATGAACCCCTTCCAGCACGGCGAGGTGTACGTCCTCAAGGACGGAGGCGAGGTCGACCTCGACCTGGGCAACTACGAGCGCTTCCTCGACATCGACATGACCTCGGACCACAACGTCACCACGGGGAAGGTCTACCGCTCGGTCATCGAGAAGGAGCGGGCGGGCGACTACCTCGGCAAGACGGTCCAGGTCATCCCGCACATCACCGACGACATCAAGCGCCGCATCCGCGAGGTCGCCCGGGGGAGCGACGTCTGCATCGTCGAGGTCGGGGGGACCGTCGGGGACATCGAGGGCATGCCCTACCTCGAGGCGCTGCGCCAGTTCGCCCACGAACAGGCCGACGAGGACATCCTCTTCGTCCACGTGACGCTGATCCCCTACTCGACAAACGGCGAGCAAAAGACCAAACCGACCCAGCACAGCGTGAAGGAACTGCGGTCGATCGGCCTCCAGCCCGACGTTCTGGTCGGGCGCTGTGACGACCCCCTGGACCCGAAGACCAAGGAGAAGATCGCCCTGTTCTGTGACGTCCCCACCGACGCCGTCTTCTCGAACCCGGACGTCGAGGACATCTACCAGGTGCCGCTGGTCGTCGAGGACGAGGGTCTGGACGAGTACGTCACGTCCGAACTGGACCTGGCCGACCGGGCGCTGCCCGAGTCCGAGCGCGAGAGCGGCTGGCGCGAGCTCGTCACGCAGGAACAGACCGGCCACGTCGACGTGGCGCTGGTCGGCAAGTACGGCCTGGAGGACGCCTACATCTCCGTCTACGAGGCGCTGAAACACGCCGGCCTCGCACACAACGTCAACGTCGACACCGAGTGGGTCCACTCCGAGAACTTCGCCGACGGCCACGAGGGCGACCTGAACGACGTCGACGCCGTCGTCGTCCCCGGCGGCTTCGGCTCCCGCGGGACGGAAGGCAAGATCGAGGCGATCCGCAACGCCCGCGAGAACGACATCCCGTACCTGGGCCTGTGTCTGGGCTTCCAGATGGCCGTCGTCGAGTACGCCCGCAACGTCCTCGGTCTGGACGGCGCCCACTCCGCCGAGATCGACGAGGAGACCCCCCACCCGGTCATCGACATCCTCCCCGAACAGGAGGGCGTCGACGACATGGGCGGGACGATGCGTCTGGGCGCCCACGTCACCGAGATCGAATCCGGGACCGTGGCCCACGAGGTCTACGGCGATGCGAGCGCGACCGAGCGCCACCGCCACCGCTACGAGGTCAACCCCGAGTACATCGACGGCCTGGAGGCGGCAGGCCTGCGCTTTTCGGGCGAGTCCGGTCGCCGGATGGAGATCCTCGAACTCCCCGAGCACCCCTACTTCCTGGGGACGCAGTTCCACCCCGAGTTCCGCTCGCGACCGACGCGGGCCAGTCCGCCGTTCGTTTCGTCGGGCTGCTGGACGCGGCGCTGGACCTGCAGTCCGGCGGCGCCGACCGCGACGCCGGGGAGGGGGAGCTCTGATGGTCGAGACGGAGGCGTTCATCGAGGAGAAGGTCACCGAGATCGGCGACGCGGTCGGCGACGCGAACGCCGTGATCGCGCTCTCAGGCGGGGTGGACTCCTCGACGGCCGCCGCCCTGGCCTACGAGGCCGTGGGTGACCAGCTCGCTCCCGTCTACGTCGACACCGGGCTGATGCGCAAGGGCGAGACCGAAGGGATCCGCGAGACCTTCGCCTACATGGACTCCCTGCGAATCGTCGACGCCCGGGAGCGCTTTCTCGACGAACTCGCCGGGATCACGGACCCCGAGGCGAAGCGTCACGCCATCGGCGAGCAGTTCATCCGCGAGTTCGAGACCGTCGCCCGCGAGGTGGACGCCGACTCCCTCGTCCAGGGGACCATCTACCCCGACCGGATCGAGTCCGAGGGGACGATCAAGTCCCACCACAACGTCGGCGGGTTGCCCGACGTGATGGACTTCGAGGGGGTCGTCGAACCGATGCGCGACCTCTACAAGGACGAGGTCCGCGAAGTCGCGCGGGCGCTGGACCTGGAGGAGGTCGTCTCCGAGCGGATGCCCTTCCCCGGCCCCGGACTCGCGGTCCGGATCATCGGCGAGGTGACCGAGGAGAAACTCGCCGTCGCGCGGGAGGCCAACCACGTCGTCGAGGAGGAACTCGAGGAGTACGACCCCTGGCAGGCCCTCGCCGCGGTGATCGGCAAGGCTACCGGCGTCAAGGGCGACAACCGCGTTCACGGGTGGGTCGTCGCGGTTCGCTCGGTCGAGTCGCGTGACGGCATGACCGCTCGCGCACAGGACATCGACTGGGAGACGCTCCAGCGCATCCAGTCGCGGGTCACCGGCGAGAACGAGAACGTCGCGCGCGTGCTCTACGACGTGACACACAAGCCGCCCGCGACCATCGAGTACGAGTGAACTACCCCACCCTACCGCTCGCCTGACGGCTCGCGCTTGAGGGTGGGGCTTCCTGTTTCCATGACGCGCTTTGCAGATACAGGCGTATCCACAGGGAGCGCAGTCCCCACAGGCGTTAACGAGAGCGAAGCTCTCGTTCGCCCATCAGAATCGCTCAGCGATTCTGAGGACGTTGATTCGGAGTGTCCCGCTCCTAACCGCTTTTTGATACCGCGAGAAAGAATGTTCCACGCCGTCGCAAAATCGCTACACGATTTTGCTGCCCGTCAGACGTAGTCTGACGACCGCGTTCGCGTCTCTATCCGTCTCGAATCCACACGACGGGCATGAGTGGTCACGGACCCACAGCGGCTTATCGGTCGAAACGCCACATGCCGCACACTCTCTGGTCGTTCCTCCCGGGTTGACCGCCACGAAGTGCGTCCCCTCGCGTTCACACTTGTACTCAAGCATCCGAAGGAACGTCCCCCACGCCGCACCTGCTCGGTTCCGCGAGTTGCCCGGTAGTTCGACCAACCCCTTCGCGTCCAAGTCCTCAACCGCTACGAAATCGTACTTTCGGGCGTAGTAGTCCGACGACTTATGGAGGAAGTCACGCCGCTTGTTCTTCAGGTCGGCGTGACGCTCGGCCACGACTCGGCGCTGGTTCTCACAATTCGCGGAACCGTGTTCTTCCGTGAAAGGTCGCGCTGTGCGCGTTCCAACCGTTCGCGCTCGTCGGACAGGTCGAGCGATTCGATGGCGGTGCCGTCCGTGTCGTGGGCGTATTTGAGAATCCCCACGTCGATACCGACGCACCACTCGGGCTTCTCGGGTTTCTCCGGCGGGTCGTCCGGGGTTTCGACACCGAGGATAGCGTACCACTTCCCAGTGGGTTCGCGTTTGACGGTGACAGTCTTTATTTCGGCATCGTCGGGAAGGTCGCGGTGGAAGGTGATGGGTATGTTTCCGAGTTTCGAGAGCCACAGTTTTGTCCGACCGCTCGTGTTCTCGAGCTTGAAGCCGTCATCAGAAATCTTCAATTTCTGATTGCCCATCAGACGCAGTCTGATGACCGGATTGACTGTAGGTGAAACTGCGGTACTCGCTTGGTGCTTTCCACTTGAGGGTGCCGACGTGGTAGCCGTTCGCTTTGCGTCCGCGAAGCGTCGAGAGGTTGTCGTACAGCCGTTGGACGACTTTCTGAAGAACCTTCGAGTGAACGTTTTTCAGGTCGCTCCACCATCTCTTGAGGCTCGGCAGGAGCTTCTGTTCGCTGTATGCCGAGGTGTCGTCGGTGCGATTGAGACGATGGAGGAAGTGGTTGTAGACCTGCCTACAGGTATCGACAGTCCACGCTAACCGTTCTTCGAGAGCGTCGGACGGTCGGAGCCGATACCTGTAGTTATAGTTCATTCGGAGCGTTCCTCGATGAGTTCGTCCAGTTTCTCTTGGACGAACGAGGAGAGGTTCAGGTGGTTCTCCTGAACCCACTCGGCTTGGTCGTCTCGGATAGAGATGTTCTTGCGTGTTGCCATACCACACTATACACAAACTACACAAATAGGAGTTGCGATTGCGCGGGCCTATGGGCCGAGCGGCGAACGTGTTTTGCTACTCGTGCGGCGCTGTATCCCCTCCCTACTCGCTCCCTTCGGTCGCTCGTTGGGGAAGGGGCCTTAGCGCCTCAATTCAGGTAAGCCACGACAACGGCAGGCCGGGGCGAGGCCGCGACGAGCACGCCGCGACCGAGCGGACGGGGAAGAGGGATCGAGCGGTATCCGGCGGTGCGATCACAGTCCGCGCGAACGGCGGAGCGCGGTTCGCCGGGCGCTACGCGCCCGACGTTTCCCGGTCGACTCCTTCGTGGGACCGGTGCGCTAACGGCGCATTCGGCCGCAAAAAAGGTCGTTTCAGAACGTTTCCTCGATGATCTCGCCGACGGCGAAGTTCGACTTGACTTCCGTCACTTCGATCTTGACGCGCTCGCCGACTTCGGCACCGGGGACGATGATGACGTACCCGCGCTCGACGCGCGCGATGCCGTCGCCCTGCTTGCCGATGTCCTCGATCTCGACGTAGCGGGTCTCGTTGATCTCCACCGGCGGTTGCGGTTCGGGGGGAGCGCCGGTCGACGACGACGATTCCTCGCTGTCGTCCGGTTCCTCGCGAGAGATGAGCGCGACGCGATACGTGTCGCCGGGTTCGACCGAACCGGTCTCGATCTCTCGGCGGGGGACTTCTACGACGTACCTGTCGCCGTCGACGGATACGTCGGCGCTGAACAGACACAGGAGTTCATCAGAGATTTCCAAGGTTAGACCTCCAAACGGAAACTAGAAGTCATCCATTAAAGAATTACCGCCGATCGTTCAGGTCAGGTAGGGTCGCGCGGGCTACCGTCGACGGATTTGGCACCTTCGGAGTCGTGGACGACCACTTCTCCGGGGGCGGGGTCGGCCGGCGCGTACTCGTCACGGACGCCGATGGCCTCCGCCAGTTCGCGGACGGCGCGTTCTTTCAGCGCCGCCGCGAGGCCCTCGGCCTCGTCGCGGGAGACGTCGCGGCCCAGCCCTTCGCACTCGTGGGCGCGGACGACGCCGGCCTCGTCGACGGCCTCGCCCATCGGCTGACTCGTGCCAGCAAGCGCGACGCTGAAGGGGTAGGTCCGGCAGATGAGCGGGCGGTCTCCGTGGACGGTACACGCGCCGACGCCGTCGTCGTCCTCGGCGTAGAAGGCGCAGTCGCCACAGCCGTCGGTCCGGAGCGCCCACTCGAACGTCTCGCCCTCGACGCCGTCGTCCGTCTCGTCGAGGCCGTACGGCATCGGGCGGGCGACGTCGCGCCAGTCCCGTTCGCCGTCCGGGTCCCGTAGCTCCCGCACCTCGTCCGGGAACACGGTTGCGGTGTGGGGGTCGTGGTCCTCGGCCTTACAGCACGCGCCACAGCGGGTGCACTCGAAGCCGATGTCCTCGATTGCGTCGGCCAGTTCGGCCACGTCCAGCGCGCGGGCGCGCTCCAGTTCGGTTTCGAGGCTCTCCATACGGGACGGTGCCGCCGCGGTGACTAAAGTAGCGCGGTCACCGCCCGGCGACCGGGATCAGTTCGCGCGATACCGGTCGCCCTGACTGTCGACCAGTCCCTTCTCGTTCAGCGTTTCCAGAACGTCGTACAGGGTCATCCGCTTCATATCGAGTTCGGCAGAGAGGTCGTCGACGGTTTCGCAGTTCGTCACCCGGAGGTAGTAGTACACCAGTTTCGTCTGCGGCGAGTTGATCCCCTCGGGCATCCGCCGGCTGACGACGGCGTCGGGGTCGTTCGGGTAGGTCGTGAAGTCCATGAACACCGGTAACGCCACACACTAATAAGTATCTTCTCCAGCGGTCGCTCGTCGGTCGCGGTGCCGTCAGTGCCGCTCCTCGACGGGTAGTACGCGGTCGCCCTCTCGCCGGACCCGCCCCTCGACCGCCAGTTTGGCGAGGTGGGCCTCGACCGTCCCGGCGGCGAGGCCGCGGACGCCCGTGAGGTCCTTGTCGTACGCGGCGTCGAGAACCTCGTCGACGGTGCATGCCCCGCCGCGGACGGCGGCGACCACTCGCCGCTCGCGGTCGCGGCGGTGGGAGAGGAGTCGCGCTATCGTTTCTCGCGGCCGGTCGATGGTCCGGCCGTGGCCGGGCAAAAGCCGCGCCGCGCCGGCGGCGTACAGGCGACGGAGCGCGGTGAAGTAGGCGCGCATATCGCCCTCCGGAGCGGTGACCGCGACGCTTCCCTCGGCGACGGCGAGGTCGCCGACCAGCAGACCGTCGCCGACGCGGAACGCGACGTGGTCGGGGGCGTGCCCGGGCGCATCGAGCGCGGTGACGCCGTCCGCGACCGGCAGTTCCGCCCCCCCGCGAAACGTCTCGTCGGGAGCCACGCCGGTAGCCCGCTCGAAGCGACCGGTGCGGCCCGCGCGACACCAGACGGTCGCGTCCAGCGCGTCGGCGTACTCCGCGACGCCGCCGACGTGGTCCGGATGCGCGTGCGTGACGGCGACGTGGCGGACGGACCGCTCGCTGGCGGCGCGGCTCAACTCGTCGGTGACGCCGGCCGGGTCGACGAGCAACGCGTCCTCCGCTCCGACGACGTACGCGTTCGTCGCGCCGCCGGGCGCGCGGTCGAACGGGACGGCGACGCGGTCGATACGGTCCATACCTCGCGTTCGACTGGCGGGACAAAAGAACGAGCGATCGCCTCTCGGGCCGCGGCGTCAGTTGTTCAGGAAATAGACCTGCTTGCGGGCGTCCTGAAAGGAGTGCCGCGAGTTGACGAGGTCGTCCTCTTCGAGGCGGTTCAGAGCGTAGCGGACCGTGCGGTCGGGGAGCAGCGACTCGTCGGCGAGTTGCCCCTGCGAGAGCGGCGAGTCGGTCTCCAGAACCTTGGCGACGAGTTTGGCGCTGGGGGGGAGCTCGCGGAGGCGGTCGCGAAACTCCGAATCGGTGAGGGGGTCGTCGGCCTCGTTCGAGCGGTCGTTCGTCGTGCTAGTACTCATACAATGTGGTCGGCAAAGATTGTAAGTAAAACTTGGCTATATGGGGGTTCAAACAATGGAGACAATATTAGGTGTATCATTACCATACAAGGTGTCGTTCCGTGACGCCGCTTTCCGGCTATCGGTCACCCGTTCCCGACGGCTTCGCTACCAGATGGTTACCGGAATAGCTTCGGGAACGCAACGATCGGTAACTTCTCGTCGCGGCCCGCCGTCGCCCCGGTCGTTACTGCCCACCGGGCCGGCCGCACCGTCGAGCACGGCCAGAAGCGACGCCGCTCGCAGTCGGGACAGTGCACTCGCAACGGGTCGTCGCGCTCATGGCGGACGAGCGACTCGGCGTCATTGGTCGCGCCGCAGCGCTTGCAGGTCGGCATACATGATAAGTACCGGTGCACGAAGTAACCGTCTCGGCTCGCACTCTCACCCCCGGTGAGACGACTCCAGTACCGTTTTATTCCATGGGCGAGGAAATCACGACAGCGTGAAGGGACAGGAGTGGTATCAGGAGTCCGATGTCGCCGAGGAGTACGAGGAGAAGCGGTTCTCGCGCGGGGGCCGACTCATCGACCGCCGCGAGAAGGAAGCCGTCCTCGACACGGTCGGACCCGTCGACGGCAAGCAGATCCTCGAGATCGCCTGCGGTACCGGTAGGTTCACCGTCATGCTCGCCGAGCGCGGCGCGGACGTCGTCGGCCTGGATATCTCCGGTCCGATGCTCCAGCAGGGTCGAGAGAAGGCCCGGTCTGCGGGCGTCGAGGACAAACTGGAGTTCATGCGCGGCGACGCCGGTCGGCTTCCGTTCCCGGACGACCACTTCGATACGGTGTTCGCGATGCGCTTTTTCCACCTCGCCGACACTCCGGCGGCGTTTCTGAGCGAGATGCGCCGCGTCTCGAAAGACCAGGTCTTCTTCGACACGTTCAACCGGTTCAGTTCGCGGAGCATCTACAACTGGCTGCTGCCGATGGGGTCGCGGCTCTACTCCCGGACGGAGGTCGAGGCCCTGCTGTCGCGGGCGGGCCTGCACCTCGTCGGCGACGAGCACGACTTCGTGCTCCCGTACGGCTTCTACCGAAAGATCCCCAACAGCCTCGCCAGCACGTTCCGCAGGATCGACACGACAGTCAAGCGGTCGCCGGTCGGTGACGGCCTCTCCTCCGTATCGTACTGGAACTCACACGTGGATTGATATTTCTCGGTCGTATTCAGTGGTCTTTTAATCGCTTCCTCCTCTACAGGGTGGTATGGAGCTCTCGGTAGTCGTCCCGACGCTCAACGGCCGAGAGCAACTCGCTCGCTGTCTCGACGCGCTCGCCGAACACGTCCCGGACGCGGAGGTCATCGTCGTGAACGGTCCCTCCTCGGACGGAACGACCGGCATGGTCCGCGAGCGCGCCGACGTCGACGTCTTGCTCGAACTCTCGGACAGGAACGTCAACGTCGCCCGAAACGCCGGCCTCGCCGAGGCAACGGGCGACGCGGTCGGGCTGGTCTGCTACCGCCTCGCCGTCGAACCCTCGTGGAGCGAGGCCGTGACGGCGGCGCTTGCCGACGGCGCGGACGCGGTGACCGGTCCGACCCACCGCACGCTCCGGGCCGGCATGACCACCGAGTCCGAGGAGAACCGGTCGTTCGCCGGCCGCTCGGTCACGTTTTTCAACGGGGACAACGTCGTCTTCGACCGCGACGCCGTCGAGACCATCGGCGGCTTCGACGAGTACCTCGAAACGGGGGGCGCGCGCGACGCCTCCCACCGCCTCGCCGCCACGGACCACGCCGTCACCTGGGTCCCCGAGATGAGCGTTCGCGGCGAGTACGGCGCTGACGGCGGCCGCGCCGTGCGCGACTGGGGCTGGCGGCACCGCTCCGTCGCTTACCAGCTCGCCAAGAACTACGGCGTCCACCCGACCGTCCCGCGGCGCATGATCGGTCTCGCCGTCAGCGACGCCGTCAGTACCGTCCGGGACGTGTTCCGCGGGGACGTCGAGCCGAGCGCGTGGTTGGGCAACGGTCGCGCCGTCGTCAGCAACGCCATCGGCGGCTGCAAGGACGGCCTCGCCGCCCGCCGGCGGGACGGCTCCGACAGTCGCAACCCGAACGGGCTGCGAGACCGCCACGACCGGGTGGTCGAGCGCTACGGGATGCGATAGACGGGCTTTTGCACTGCGCGACGTGAACGGCTGGCAGAAAGCCAGCACGTTCACGAGGCTCGGCAAACCCTCGACCGAGATCACGTCGTCACCGCCTCGGTCGCCTGCCCGCGGCTTCGCCGCTCGCTCTCCGCGGCGCGTAGCGCCGCGCTCCGCTCCCTCGACGGGTTCCTCGGACCGTTCGCTCCGTTCGCTCGCTCACGGGTGCATCGCTTGGCCGCAGGCCTGCCTTCCCCCGGGTCGTGCGCCCGGCCTGCGGCCGGGACGCACTCCCGGCCGCGGATCCGTGTCGCGTTCCGTTGCCCCGCTCTCTTTGAGGCAGCACGATCTATGATACCTTATGCCAAACGACGTGACCGTGCGACGCATGGAGGCCGACGACCTCGACGGGATCCGCCGGGTCGCTGAGCGCGCGTGGCGGGAGACGTACGACGGCGTCCTGCCGGAGGACGCGGTCGAGACGATGCTGGAGACGCATTACGCGCCGGAGGTGCTGTCGGAGATCCGGCGGTCGGACGCGGAGCGCCTGTTCGTCGCCGCGGACGAGGGCGACGTGGTCGGCTACGCGGCGAGTGGCGGTTCCGACGCGGCGGTCGAGGGCGAGATCAGCATCTACGTGGCCCCGGACCGGTGGGGAAGCGGCATCGGGGAGCGCCTGCTCGACCGCGCGGTCGAGGACCTGTCGGCGCGCGGCGTCGACCGCGTCGAGGAGTCCGTCCTCGCGGAGAACGAGGTCGGGCGGGCGTTCTACGAGAAGCATTTCGAGCGGACCGACGAGCGGGAGATAGAGGTCGGCGGGGAGACGACGGCCGTGAACGTGTACGAGCGGGAGATCGCTTGACTACCCGTCGCTCTCCGGAGCGACCGCGTCGACGACGCGGGAGGCGTTCTTCGAGAACGCCCGGCGCATCCTGTCCTCGGAGACGTCGAGCGTGAGGACCTCCATGACCCCGACGTTGGGGTGCGCGGAGGGCGCGCCGCTGCCGAACAGCACGCGGTCGGGGTGTTCCAGCAGCGCGCGCTCCAGTTGCTCGCGGTAGCGGACGAAACTCGTGTCGAGGTAGTAACCGTCGTAGCGGTCGAGCAGGTCGATGGCCTCGCCCATCAGGTCGCGGTTCAGCGGGTGGCCGCCGAAACGGGAGAGCACCACGGGGAACGAGCGACCGAGGAGCGTCTCGGCGACGGTCCCCGGCGGACAGGACTCGCCGCCGTGGACCATCACCGGGAGGTCGACCGACTCCAGTTCGTCGAGGACGGCCTCGTCGGGCAGGCCGTCAGCGGCGGGGTCGAGCTTGAACCCGTGGAAGCGGTCGTCGTAGGCGTACTGCTCGACGTCCTCGGGAGAGGTGTGCCACTCCTCGCGAGAGGCGGTCAGGTTGCGCAGACGCGCGCCGGTCGAGTCGCCGGCGTCGCGGGGGCCGTCGATGCGGGCGAACGCGACGAACGGGCGTTCGACCGAGAGGCGAGCGACGGCGTTGTTCGCCTGCAGGTAGCCGCCGCCCGGCGACGAGTCGGGGAACACCACCGACCGGACGACGCCGGCCTGGTGCATCTCCCGCTCCAGCTTCTCCGGCGAAACGGCCCGCCCCCGGACCGCCGACGCGTCGTCCGGGTTCAGTCGGGCGTGGACGTCGACGACCCGGAACCGGTGTTCCAGTTCCAGCATCTGCCCGGAGTTGTGCCCCCCTGGTATTTCTGGGTACCGGTTGTGGTCCGCCGGATCCGGGCTGGTCGATCCGGCGCTACCGCGGACGGGTCCCGGCTCGAAAACAAGCAAAATTTATATAGAACCACAAACGATTCCCGGTCGAGGATTCAACCATGGCAGACGCAGATCCACAGCGACGCATGGGCGGACAGCCGATGTTAGTGCTCTCGGAAGACAGCGAGCGGACGCAGGGCGAAGACGCCCAACAGTCGAACATCTCGGCCGGGAAGGCTGTCAGCGAGGCCGTCCGGACGACGCTCGGCCCGCGGGGCATGGACAAGATGCTCGTCGCCGACGCCGGCGACGTCGTCATCACGAACGACGGCGCGACCATCCTACAGGAGATGGACATCGAGCATCCCGCGGCCGAGATGATCGTCGAAGTCGCGGAGAGCCAGGAGGACGAGGTCGGCGACGGCACGACGACGGCGGCCGTACTGGCCGGCCAGTTGCTGGCGAAGGCCGAGGACCTGCTGGAGGACGACGTCCACCCGACGACCATCGTGGAGGGGTACCACGAGGCCGCCGCCGTCGCGGCCGAAGCCGTGGAGGAGCAGACGCTCGACGCCGACGTCGACGACGACCTGCTGGTACAGGTGGCCGAGTCCAGCATGACCGGCAAGGGGACCGGCGGCGTCGCCGCCGGGGCGCTCGCCGAGACGGTCGTAGACGCCGTGCGCCACGCCGACCGCGACGGGCGCGTGGACCGCGACGCGGTCACCGTCCACACCCGCGTCGGCGCGTCCTCGACGGCGACGGAACTGATCGAGGGGATCGTCATCGACGAGGACCCGGCCGCCGACGGGATGCCCTCGACCGTGGAGGACGCCACCATCGCGGTCCTCGACGTCGATCTGGAAGTGCGCACCGGCGACGTCGACGCCGAGTACGCCGTCGACTCCGTCGACCAGCTCGACGCGGCCATGGAGTCCGAGGAGCGCGAACTCCGCGGGTACGCCGAGACGATCGACGACGCGGGCGTCGACGTCGTCTTCTCGTCGGGCGACATCGACGACCGGGTCGCCGCCTATCTCGCCAAGCGCGGGATCCTCGCGTTCGAGAGCCTGAGCGACAGCGACGCCACGGGGATCACGCGGGCGACCGGGGCCGGCCGCGTCGGGACGCTCGACGACATCGAGGAGACGACGTTCGGCCGGGTCGACCGCGTCCGGACCGAGACGTTCGGCGACGACGACCTCGCGTTCGTCGAGGGCGGCGAGGCCGCGGAGGCCGTCACACTGTTCGTCCGCGGCGGCACGGACCACGTCGCCGACGAACTGGAGCGCGCGGTCAACGACTCCATCGACGTGGTGACGGCCGCTATCGAGACGGGCGGGGTCGTCCCCGGCGCGGGCGCGACGGAGATCGCCATCGCCGACGCCGTCCGCGACGCGGCGACCGGCACCGGCGGGCGCAAGCAACTCGCCATCGACGCGTTCGCCGACGCCGTCGACGTGCTCCCGCGCACCCTCGCCGAGAACACCGGCATGGACCCGATCGACGCGCTGGTCGACCTCCGCGCGGTCCACGACTCGGAGGGGCGCGCCGGCCTCATCGCCGAGGGCCAGTCCGGCGAGGTCGGCGACCCCGTCGAACACGGTATCGTCGACCCCGCCGCGGTCAAGAAGGAGGCCGTCGAGTCCGCCACCGAGGCGGCGACGATGATCGCCCGCATCGACGACGTCATCTCGGCGGAGACGACGTAGCCGCGCCGCTTTCGCCGCGGATCTCCCCCTACTCCTCGACGACGACCGTCCCCTCCATCCCCGCGCCCTCGTGCGGGATACAGAAGTAGGCGTGGTCGCCGGGCGTCTCGAACGTCCGGACGTAGGACTGCCCCGACTGCACCGCGCCCTCGCCGTTCTCCCAGCCCTCGCGCGCGGCGTCCTCGCCCTCGAAGTCACCGGAAGCCCAGTACCCGGCGTCGTCGGGGACCCCCGACCCGTACGCGGTGACGCTGTGCGGTTCGCCCGCCGCGTGTTCGAAGGCGACGGTGTCGCCGGCCGAGACCGTTAGCTCGGCCGGTTCGAACGCGACCGCTTCCATCGACACGACGTGGTCGGCGTCGTCCGGCGTCCCCGCGACGACGTTCGGGCCGCCGGAGAGCGACCGGTCGCCGTCGTCGCCCCCGTCCTCGCCGCCGGTTTCGTCGACGGGCGCGGCCTCTGTGGCCCCGACGACCGCGAACTGCGCGCGGAGCGTCGCGTCGGCGAAGGCCTCGGCCGCGCCGGACACGCTGCTGCCGCCCTCCAGCGCGGAGACGTAGTTCCCCAGCGCGTCCTCGAACGCCTCGTAGGCCTCGGTGTCGGCCTCCTCTATCGCCTCGTGGACGCGGGCCTCCTCGAACGCGGCGAAGGCGTCCTGCATCGTCCGTGCGGCCGCGCCGGTCGCGCCGCCACCACCGCCGGCGAGGACGGCGTCGAGCGCGGACAGCGCCGCCGCGTGGAAGCGCTCGGCCGCCGCGGACGCGTCGCCGCCCGCCGCCGCATCACCCACGGCGGTCAGTTCGCCCTCGAAGGTCTCGTAGGCCTCGCGGTCGGCCTCCTCCAGCGCCTCGTGGTAACCGCCGGCCCCGCTCTCGAACACCGCGAAGGCGTCCTGCGCGACGGTCGCCGCCCGGTCATGCTCGCCCAGCGCGGTCAGCACTGCGGCGTCGAAGGCGCGGCCCGCGAAGAAGGCCGTCTCCGCGCCGGCGACGAGGCCGACGCCGCCGAGCGTCGCCTCGAACCCGAGCAGGGCGGTCTGCACGCCGTCGTAGTGGGTGGCGACGGCGTCGTCGTCCCCGTTCTCCAGCGCGTCGACGAGCGGGTCGAGGTGGTCGTGCTCGAACCGGTCGTACAGGGACTCGTCGGTCTCCTCCATCGTCCCGTGGAACCCGGCCTCGTCGGCCTCGAACCGCTCGAACAGCCCCCGAGCGACGGCGGCGGCGG
>PXSA01000038.1:0-8106 GCA_003023565.1 Halobacteriales archaeon QS_9_68_17 | reverse complement strand
CGCGAGCGCCTCGTCCGCCGCGTCGTCGTCGCCGTCCGCGACCGCCGAGCGGAGGTCCTCTAGACCGCCCTCGAGCGCCTCGTAGGCCTCGTGGTCGGCCTCCTCCAGCGCGTCGTGAGCGTCCGCCTCCTCGAAGCGCGCGAAGACGGCCTCGGCCGCCGTCGCCGCCGCGTCCGTTGCCCCTCGCGCCGCCAGCCAGCGGGCGTCGGCCGCACGCACGCGGTACGCCGTCAGCGCCGCCGCGTGACCGAACGCCGCGCCGGGGCCGCCGAGCGCGGCGAGCGCCGCGGCGTCCCGGCCGCGAGCGCCGAACGCGGCGAGGTGGCCGGCACGGACCGCGTCCCCGTCGGCCCGGTCGTAGGACACGGCCGCGGCGGCCGAGAACGCGTCGTTCGCCGCTTCGACCGAAGCCTCCGCGTCGCCGCCGCTCGCGGCGTCCGCCGCCGCGGAGAGCGCGTCGACGACGTCGCCCGCGTCCTCGCCGACACCGGCCTCCGTCGCGTCGTCGGCGACGGTCCGCGCAACGGCCGCGGCGGCGTCGGTCAGACCGGCGGCGGCGAGGCCGGCGACGTCCGCCGCCCGCGCGCCGAAGTGCTGGAGGTCGAGCGCGGACGCCGCGTCGTCACCGACGAGCGCCGCCTGCGCCGACGCTAACGCCTCGCTTCCGGCGGCGGCCTCCTCCCGAGCGCGGTCCACGTCTCCCGCTTCGAGGCCCTCGGTCCGGAGCGCGCCGAGTGCCCCCTCGAACGACTCGTACGCGCCCTCGTCGGTCGCTTCGAGCGTCTCGTGTGCGCCGTGTTCGCCGCCGGCGTTCTCGAAGTCCTCGAACGTCTCGGTCGCGACCCGCGCGCCGGCCGCGGCGTCCCCCGCTTCCCCGAGCGCCACGGGGTCGTAGAGGCGCGCCCGGTAGGCGTTCCACTCGGCCGCGACCGCGGCGTCGGGGTCGCCGTCGGACCCGTCCGACTCGCCGCCGTTCGCGCTGGTGTCGGCCGGGGAGTCGCCGTCCGATCCGTCGTCGCCGGCGGAGCAACCGGCCAGTCCGACGCCGATACCGACCGCGCTCATCGTTCGCAACAGGTCGCGTCTCCGTTCGTGCATATCTCGTTTAGGCTCGCCTAAACGAATAAATCCGGCGATTGTTAGGCCCGCCTAAACAACCGAACCCGTTCGGCGATCCCCGGGCGTCAGTCGAACGACAACCGCACGTCGTCGCCGGCAGCGACCCCGAACGCCTCGTCGCCGCGGCCCCGGTTCACGTCGAGTTCGACGTTGCCGTGGCTCCCGACGGTGACGAGCCACTGGCCCTCCGGCACGGCCGCGAACGTCTCGCCGACCGGCACCGACTGGCCGTCGACGCGGACCGCGTCGAGGCCCTCGACCGCGTGACCGGGGACGTTCGTGATCGCGTTGCCGAAGTCGTCGACGGCCAGCACCTCGCCGACGACGGCGTCGTCCGTCACGTCCGGTTCGGGGAACGAGAGACCGACGAACTCGTCGACCGACGAAAGCCGGTCGAGCGACGCCGCGTCGTCGATCCCGACGCGGTGGACGTCCGCCGCGGCCGGTGCGAACACGTCGCGACCGTGGAACGTGCTGCTCCGGGCGTCCTCGTCGGCGATCCCGACGACCTCCGGATCGCCGCCCTCGCCGGCGAGTTCGCGCGCCGCGGGGACCAACACGCCGTTGTCGGGACCGACGAGCGCGTGGTCGCCGGCGCGGACGACGACGGCGGCGCGGTCCGTGCCGACGCCGGGGTCGACCACGGCGAGGTGGACCGCCGGCGGGAACCACGGGAGCACCTCTCGCAACCAGAACGCCGCCGCCCGCACGTCCTGCCGGGGGAAGTCGTGGGTCACGTCGACCAGTTGCGCCTCGGTCCGACCGAGGATCACCCCCTTCATCGCCGCGGGGTACGGCGACCCGAAGTCCGACGCGAGCGTTATCATGGTCGACGGTTGGCGGGCGACCGCCTAATAGGATGCTCTCCGGCGGCGACCGCGCCGCTGGAGCGGCCGCCCCGTCACGCGGCGGACGCCGACGCCGCGAACGGGGTTCAGCAAGCGGTAGCGCGGAGCCTCCGTCCTCAAGCGCGAGCGAAGCGAGCGGCAGGGTGGAGAGAAAGCGCGTTCGAAAGACTTCCTTTCGTCCGTCTCGTGACAGTGAGTTACTGCCGTCCTCGCACAAGTCGGGGTCGGTAGATGCCGCAAGTACACCGGCATCCGTGGTGCGAGGCCATCCGGCCTCGCGCCCGACACTCGGGAACGACGACCGCGAACGGGTTCAACTCCCGTCCCCGTCTTGGGGGAGAGCGCGAGAACACCGGGAATTAAACCGGCGGGACGATCCACGGCATAGGTCCGGTAAGCGCGGGTCGCAGCACCGCTCCGACCCGCCGACCGCGCCGTGGACGGCAAGAGGAAGCCGGGCCGCATCCATGTCGTTCGAAAGGCGCTTCGCGCCTTTCGTGAGTGAGCGGGACCTTCGGTCCCGCGAGCCACGAGGGAACTCCGTTCCCTCGGTATGACGAGAGAGCTTCGCTCTCTCGAACCACATGGGGTCGCGGGGCACAGTACCGTTGCGGTAAAGCCCCGCCCTCAAGGAGTGACCGACCGCCGCAAGGCGGCAGGGAGCGAGTAGGGTGGGGTAGTTTACACCTTCGACACGTCGCGCGCGTCCTCCGCCGACTCCCTGACGGAGTCGAGCGTCGCCGCCGAACTCGCCGCCTCGACGGCGGCGTTGAGCGTTCCCTCCAGGACCGGCGCGTCCGCGACGACGACTTCCTTCTCGGTCGTCTCGATAGCCATCTCGGCGTTCATCACCGCGCTCCCGAGGTCGACGAGGACCACGACCTCGTCCGACGCCATTCCCTCCAGCGCCGCCTGGATGGCCGGGACGCTGGTGCCGATGCCGCCGTCGGGGTCGCCGCCGACGGGAACGATATCGGCGTCGGCCCCGCCCATCTCCGCGGCGATATCGCGGATACCGCGGGCGGCGTCGGCGCTGTGGGAGACGACGAGCAGGCCCACCATCTACTCCGCCTCCTCGTCGGGGATGGTCGGCGACGTCGCGTCGACGTCCGTCGACCCGTCCAGATGCTCCGCCGCGGTGTCGAGCAGTTCCTCCAGGACGAACAGCGTGCTCGTCGCGCCGGGGTCCTGATGCCCGACGGAGCGCCACCCGAGGTACGACGCGCGGCCCTTCGACGCCCGGAGCGGTACCGTGAACTCGACGCCGCGGCGCGCGGCGTCGACGGCCTTCGCCAGCGCTTCGAGCGGCGGCAGGTCGTCCTCCTCGACCGACTTCTTGTAGGTGTGGACCGCCGGCGTCACCGCGTCGACCATCGTCTTGTCCCCGACTTTGGCGTCGCCGCGGTCCTGTAGCTTCTCCAAACACGCCTCCGCGAACGCGACGCTCGTCTCGGCGGTGACCCCGTCGGCCAGTTCCGCGCTGGCGGTCATGACGGACCCGCCGTACAGCGGCCCCGACGCGCCGCCCACCTCGGAGACGAGCGCGGTCCCGACGGTCTTCGCTATCCGCTGTGCGTCGGGGTCGTCGAGCGCCTCGACCTCCTCTCGTGCCGCCTGCAACCCGCGGTTCAGGTTCGCGCCGTGGTCCGCGTCGCCGATGGCGGAGTCGAGATCCGTGAGGTGCGACTTCTCGGTCGCTATCCGGTCGGCGACGTTCTCGACCGCGGCGAGCAGCGCCTCGCGTTCCGTCTCCGTCTCAGCCATGTCACCGCGTATCGACAACAGGTGGAGTGAAAACTCTTTGCGGTGGCGCAGCCCACCCACCGGTCGACCTTTCCGCGCGGAGCGCGGTCGGAAGCCGACACCCTGATTAGCCGCCCGTCCGTCGCCGGCGTACATGTCCCTTCGTCTCCTCCACTACTCGGACCTAGAGACCGCGCTGGACGACCCCGAGCGCTGCGCCCGCCTCGCCGGTACTCTCGCCGCCCGCCGCGACGGCGACACCGTCGTGATCGGCACCGGCGACAACACAGCCCCGGGAGCGCTCTCGCTGGCGACCGAGGGCCGGGCCGCGCTGGAGTTCTTCCGGACCGTCTCGCCCGACGTCGACACGTTCGGCAACCACGACTTCGACTTCGGCCCCGAGGTCGCTCGCCGCAACGCCGGCGACGCCCCGCAGGCGTGGCTCTGCGCCAACGCGACGCGGGACGGCGAGCGCTTCGCGGCCGACGTCGGCGTCGAACCCGGCGCAGTCGTCGAGACCGACGACTACCGCGTCGGCGTCGTCGGCGTCGCTCACCCGGAGACCGTCGGGATCAACCCCGCTGCCGAGGGTGTGACCTTCTCGGACCCCGTCCCGGCGGTCCGCGAGGAGGCGGCCGCTCTCCGCGAACGCGGCGTCGACCGCGTCGTCGTCGCCTCCCACTGCGGGAACGGCGACGCCCGCATCGCCCGCGAGACCGACGTGGACGTGGTGCTTGGCGGCCACGTCCACGACGTCCACGTCGAGACCGTCGACGACACCCTCACGGTGCGGCCGGGCCGCGGCGGGACGTACGTCGCGGAGGTCGAGTTCGAGCCGTCGACGGCGGCGACCGTCCGCGAGGTGGACGACGGTCACCGCGACGACGACCTCGCGGCGGCCCTCCGCGACACGCTCGCTCGGCACGGACTCGACGAGACAGTAGCGACCGTCGCCGACCCGGTCGAACTCACGGAGGAGTCGGTGATGGCCGCCGAGAGCCGCGCCGGCAACTTCGTCGCCGACGCGCTCAGATGGGGCGCGGGCGCGGACGTGGCCATCTCCCCCGCGGGGGCGCTCAGGGCCGACGGGGCGCTCGACGGCGACGTCACCGCCGCGCAGGTGATCAACCTGACGCCGTACGAGGACGACCTCGCCGTCGTCTCGTTGTCGGGCGACCGCCTGCTCGACGCGCTGGCCGAACTCCCGCTCGGCTACCACCTCGACGACTTTCCGCCGCGGTACTGCAGCCACGTCAGTGGCGCGCGGGTCGTCTGGGACGACGGCGACGGCGTCCTCCGGGCGGCGACCGTCGGCGGCGAACCGGTCGACCCCGACCGGGAGTACACGCTGGCCGTGGCGGACTACCTGGTCGAGACGGACCACGTGAGCGCGGCGTACGGCGAGGGCGACGTGGTCCGCCGGTGCGGCGTGGCCCACGAGGCGGTCGTCGACTACGCCCGCGAGCACGGTATCGCGCCCGAGGTCGAGGGGCGGATCGAGCGCCCGGCACTTGGCGACGCGTGACCGGTGACGCGGGTCGCCGGCGGCCGCGCCGCGTCAGCGCTTGAGCGCCGGCGTGTCGGCCTCGTGCGACAGCAGGTCCTTCAGTTCGTCGTCGACGTCCATCACCGTCACCGAGCAGCCCTCCATGTCCAGCGACGTCATGTAGTCCCCGACCCACGCGTCCCACGTCTCGAGCCCGCGGTCGTCGAGTATCCGCTGGACGCGGCGGTTCACGACGAACAGCTCCATCCGGGGCGTACCGCCCATTCCGTTGACGATAGTGACCACCTCGCCCTCCGGGTCGATGTCGGAGAGGACGGCCTCGGTCAGTTCGTCCGCCACGTCGTCGGCGGGCATCCGCTCGGTGCGCTCGACGCCGGGTTCCCCGTGGATGCCGATGCCCAGTTCGACCTCGTCGTCGCCCAGGTCGAACGTCGGCTCGCCCTTGTCGGGCGTGATACAGGAGGTCAGCGCCATCCCCATCGTGCCGACGCGCTCGACCGCCTTCTCGGCGACGCGCTGGACCTCCTCCAGGTCGCCGCCGCGGTCGGCCATCGCGCCCGCGACCTTGTGGACGAGGATGGTGCCACAGACCCCGCGCCGGCCGGACGTGTACGTCGAGTCCTCCACGGCCACGTCGTCGTCGACCAGCACCTGCGCCACGTCCGCGTCGGTCTCCATCCCCGCCATCTCGGCGGCGGTGTCGAAGTTCATCACGTCGCCCTCGTAGTTCTTCACGACGCAGAGCACCCCTTCACCGCCGGCGGCGGCGGCGATCATCTCGTTCAGTTCGTCGGCCGTCGGCGACGTGAACACCTCGCCCGCGGCCGCGCCGTCGAGCATCCCCGGTCCGAGGTACCCCGCGTGGGTCGGTTCGTGACCGCTCCCCCCGCCGCTGACGACGCCTACCTTCCCCTCGACCGGCGCGTCGTCGCGGACGAGCACCTTCGTGTCGTCCAGGCGGCGAACGCGGTCGGGGTACGCCGCGACCATCCCGTCTACCATCTCGTCGACGACGTCTTCCGGGTCGTTGATCAGCTTCTTCATGTCCATTGCGAACAACTACCGAACAGACCATAGTTCTAACCCTACTGGTCCTCTCGCGTAGGTATTCGCCGTTCTCCCGACCGGGAGCTTCGAACTCGACGTTCGCAGGCGGGCGGCCCTCAGTCCCCCTCGTTCGGACCCGCTCCGTCCGGGGCGTCTCCCGTCGACGCACCGCCGTTCGTTCCGTCGCTCCCCGCCTCGACCACCCGCCGCACGCGGTCGGGGTCCACGGGAGCCGTCGTCTCGCCGCCTTCCTTCATCGCGGTGCCGACGATAGCGCCGTCCGCCGCGGAGAGCGTCGCGGCCGCGGTCTCCGCCGTGACACCGCTCCCGACGAACAACGGGGCGTCGCGGTCGAGCGAGGCCAGTGCCTTCCGCGCCTCCCGCAGGCGTTCCTCCGGGGTCGGTTCGCCAGTGCCCGCGCCGGAGACGACGACGCCGTCGGCCCGCCCGCGTTCCACGGCGTCTCGGACGCGCTCGGCGAACGGCCGGTCACCGAGCGCCGCGGCGTGTTTCACGTCCACGTCGGCGAGGATCGAAACGTCGGCGTCGAGGCGCTCGCGCAGTCGCACCGTCTCGTGAGCGGTCCCCTCGATCACTCCCTGGTCGGTCACCGCCGCGCCCGAGTGGACGTTCACCCGGACGAAGTCCGCGCCCGTCGCCGCGGCCACGGACACCGCCGCCGCGGCGTCGTTCCGGAGGACGTTGACGCCGACCGGCAGCGAGACGGCGTCGCGGACGCGCCGGACCACCGCGGTCATCGACGCCACGACGTGCTTCGGGACGTCGTCGGGGTAGAACGGGGCGTCGCCGAAGTTCTCCACGAGGACGGCGTCCGTGCCGCCCTCGGCCAGCGCCCGGGCGTCGGCCAGCGCGCGCTCATCGATCCGGTCGCGGTCGCCGTCGAACCCGGGCGACCCCGGTAGCGGCGGGAGGTGGACCATCCCGACGACCGGCGAGGCCGCGTCGAAGACTCCGTCGGGTGCCATGGGCGGCGTTCGGAGCGACCGAAAGTAAGTGGCCGGTGTTCGGCGGCAATCCCGTCCCTCTCCGTGCCCGTTTAACGGCCCGATCCGCTAGTGGCGACGATGACCGACGACCTCTTTACGCCGCTGTCGCTACGGGGGACGGCGATCCCGAACCGAGTCATGGTATCGCCGATGTGCCAGTACTCCTGCGAGGACGAGGACGGTCTCGCCACCCGGTGGCACGACGTCCACCTGAGCAGTCGCGCCGTCGGCGGGGCCGGCCTCGTCATGGCCGAGGCGACCGCCGTCGAACCGCGCGGCCGCATCACGCCGAACGACCTCGGCATCTGGAGCGACGAGCACGCCGACGCGCTCGCGCCGACCGCCGAGTTCATCAGGGATCGGGGGAGCGTCCCCGCGATCCAGCTAGCTCACGCGGGCCGGAAGGCCAGCAAGACGCCGCCACGGGAGGGGAGCCGTCCGGTCGCCCCGGACGAGGGCGGCTGGGAGACCATCGCGCCGTCGGCGACGCCGTACCCCTACGAGGAGGGCGAGGCCGCCACGCGCCGAATGAACCAGAGCGACGTCGAGGAGGTGATCGCGTCGTTCGAGGCCGCCGCCGAGCGTGCGTTAGACGCCGGGTTCGAGGTCGCCGAGGTCCACGCGGCCCACGGCTACCTCCTCCACGAGTTCCTCTCGCCGGTGACGAACCGCCGCAACGACGACTACGGAGGGTCGTTCGAGGACCGGACCCGACTGATCCATGAGGTGACAGCGGCGGTACGGGATGTCTGGCCCGACGAAAACCCAGTGTTCGTCCGGATTTCGGTGACCGACTGGCTGCCCGACCGCGACTCGTGGACGGTCGAGGGGTCGG
>PXSA01000037.1:196370-302414 GCA_003023565.1 Halobacteriales archaeon QS_9_68_17 | reverse complement strand
CTCCTCGTCGCCCTCGGCGGTACTGCCGAAGGTGAAGTCCTCGGTGTCGTCCCCGAGGTCGAAGTCCCCCTCCTCGATGTCGTCCTCCGCGAGCCCGCCGCCGAAGTCGAAGTCGTCGGCGTCCGCGGCGTCGGGCGTGATCGTCCGTTCCTCCTCGCCGGAGATACCGCCGAGGGCGCTGCCGAGGCCGTCGGGGACCTGCCCGCGGTACTCCTCGAAGACGCGTCCCTCGGCGCGTTCGAGGATGTCGGTCGCCTCGTTGTAGATCTCCTCGCCAGCGTCCGGGCGCGGGACCAGTGCCTCCTTCTCCGGGTCGACGTCGATCAGGACCGACTCCATCTCGCGGAGGTCCTCGAGGCTCTCCTCCAGTTGCTCGTTCGCGATGAGCGTGAGGATCGTCTCGGGGTCGTTGATGTACGCCTGCACCGTCGCCGCGACCTTCGTGTACTCGTTCAGCCCGTTCTTGATGAGGTACGCGAGGATGACGCGACGCTCGAACAGTTCCTCCTCCAGTCGGTCGCGGTTCCACCCGCGGTCGAACTGGATCTCGTCTAAGGTGTTCGAGTCCCCCATCATGAGGAACTCGTCGGTCTCAGCCTGCCACTGGTAGACGTCCTGTACGTTGATCTCGTCGTTCTCGGCGTCGTAGTGGTTGATCTCGGTCAGCGACTTGTTCCGGCGGACCTTGTTCCCCTTCACCCGCGTCTGGGTCTGGATGGAGACCAGATCCAGCGCGGTGAACATCGTCTTCGAGACGTTGATCGGGTCGGTGGTGAACCGCTTCAGCACCTCGCCGACTGAGTCGGCGTGGAACGTGGTGTACGTCGTATGCCCGGTGGACATCACCTGAAACAGCGTCCGACCCTCCTCACCGCGGATCTCGCCCATGACGATGTAGTCCGGCCGCTGGCGCAGCGCGGCCTCCAGCAGGTCGAACTCGTCGACGTCGCCCTCGCTGTCGTCGGAGAACGACGGCCGCGTGACGCTCGCGATCCAGTTGCGCTGGGGCAGTTCGACCTCGCGGGTGTCCTCGATGGAGACGATCTTCGAGTTCGAGGGGATGAAAAGCGAGATGGCGTTCAGGCTCGTCGTCTTCCCGGACGCCGTCCCGCCGGCGAAGATGAGCGACTTGTGGTTCTCGATGCAGAGCCAAAGGAACGCCATCTCGTCCAGCGAGAACGTGTTCCAGTTGATGAGGTCGATCGGCGTGAACGGGACGTCCTTGAACTGCCGGATGGTGTAGTTCGTCCCGTGGTCGGACACCTCGCGTCCGAGCGTCAACTGCGAGCGCGACCCGTCCGGAAGCGTCGCGTCGACCTGCGGCCGCCGCTTGCTGATACCCTTCCCCGAGCGCTGGGCGAGTTTGACGACGAAGTCGTCGAGTTCCTCCTCGCCGTGGTAGATGTTCGTGATGATCTGCTCGTGGTCGGAGTGGTAGACGAAGACTGGCGAGTGATAACCGTTACAGGAGATGTCCTCCACGTTGATGTCGTGTTTGATCGGGTCGATCCGCTCGTAGCCGATGAAGTTCCGTTTGAGGAGATAGAGCAGTTTCTCGACCTGATACTCGGAGAGCCGATCCGGGTCGTCTTCGAGGATCGCCGGCTCGGGGCGCACCGATAACCCGTCGAGACCGCCGTCGGACCCCCGTTTCTCGGTGGCCTCTTCCTGTCCGAACAGTTCCTTGATCCGGTCGACGACCGATTCGGCGTCGCCGCCGCCGAGGCCGCCGGTGTCCTCGAAGAGGTCGTATCGCTTCAGCAGCCGTTTCGTCTCGCGCTCGATGACCGCCTTCCGGTCGTCGTCGTCGCCGTCGACGGCCGCGACGTCTTCGTCGGCGTACTTGATCGCGGTTCTGAGCTTCCCCGAGAGGAACTCCTGTAGGTCCTCCTCGATCTCCGTGAGGTACGGCTCGATCGCGTAGTACTTCTTCTCGTTTTCCTTCTCGGAATGAAACAGGACGATGAAGGAGTAGGGCTTGTTGACCCAGTACCGGCCCTCCTCGCGGAAGTGGGTCTTCTTCTCCAGCGGGACCGCCTTCTCCATGTCGTACCGGTTGACGACCGTCGTGTGGCCGTCCTGCGTGCTGAAGAAGTCGTCCTCGTCCTCGTGGCGGATGTTGACGGTCCGCTCCTCGACGACGTCGTGGAGCTCGTCCGCGAAGTCCTGTCCCTGACTCAGAACCCCCTCTGTCTCCTCGGGATCGAAACCGACCGCGTCCGCCTTATCGAAGGGCTTCGTCTCGCCGTCCGCGTCGGTCGGCAGACCGCCGTCGTTCTCGTAGTAGAAGTCCCACTTGTAGTGTTCCCAAGTGTACTCGTCTTTGACGACGGGCGTCGACTCGACCTCCTCTTTGAAGTCGGCCCAGAGCCGCTTCGCGGGCGGGGCCGCGTCCTCCGTGACGATCGTTTCGAGTTCGTCCGGGTGGAAGCCGAGGTACTCCTCGGGGTCGAACCCGACGCCGTTCCAGTCGTCACCGCTCGGCGGACCGACCTGCTCGTCCTCGGAGCTTCCGAGGCCAAGCGACCCCCCCGAATCGCTCGCCGCGTTGGTTGGGTACACCCTGCCGATGTCGTCGGCGTACCCGTACTCCTCCATGAAATCTCGCCACGTGTACCCCCCCACCGCGACAGCCGAACCTTGGTCGGCGTCCGGCGCGTCGTCCGCCTGCGACTCCGCTTCGGGCTCCGGAGAAGGGTCCGGGTCGCCGGCGGGGTCGGATGCCGACTCGTCCACCTCCCCTTCGAACTGTTTAGTGTCCGACTTGTCGGCGTCGTCGATAGCCATTAGGTATCTCCTGTCGCCGGCTAGGCAAAAAACCTTTTATCGGTTATCATCACTGATATTTTAGAACCGCTACCGTGCGCGGTTCGGATTTCTGCTGCTCTGGGCGGTGAATCGGCGTTTTAACCTGCGTTAATCGAGGATAGCACATATTACTTCACAGATCCTTCGGCGAGATCTATCCGATAATACGTTCCTGTCCCGCGCTTCATTACTCCGTATCGTTAACTAATAATTGCTGTGATTTTGCCGGTAGAACGCTCCCCTAACCCGTCGTCGAAAGGGGGGAGACGAGGCATCCCTCGCGGTCGCTCACGTCCGCTCGCACCACGTGACGCAGGTGATGTGATTCGATCCCGGTGCGAACCGCCGTTCGCGTTCGCGCGATTCGAACCCACACCGTTTTCATGCCTCACCTTCGTTCGGCGGAAAACGGACGTGATGGGATTCGAACCCACGCTCTGGAGGTTAGGAACCTCCCGCCTTGGTCCACTAGGCCACACGTCCGCAAAAGGAGATCGGCGCGTTACTGCTGGGTATCGCTTTCGGTGTCCGTCTCCTCGCTGGTGACGGGCTCGGTGTCGACGAAATCGTCGTCCGCGGTGGTGTCAGCAGCGGTGCTGTCGGTGCCGCTCTGGCGCATCTCTTCGAGTTCTTGTTCGACTTCCTCGCGGCCCTTCTGGAACTCGCCCATCGCCTCACCGGTGGACCGCGCCAGTTTCGGGATCTTGTTCGCCCCGAACAGGAGCACGGCGATCAGGAGGATAACGACGAGTTCGGTTCCGCCGGGGAGGCCCCCAACGAAAGCCGGTGCAGTTTCGAGTACCATCTCTACCTCAGGCTAACCGTCTGTCGATTATAACCTTTTTGCTCAAACGCACGTAGCGGCCTGATAGGTCAGATACAAACGTAATTGACTTCCGCGTGGCTTCGAAAGTATCGAGCGTAATGGTCGACACTGGAGACGACGCTCCCGACTTTACCGCACCGCTGGCGAACGGCGACATCGAGTCGTTCACCCTCTCCGAGGAACTCGACGACGCGCCCCTCGTCCTTGCGTTCTTCCCGGGTGCGTTCACCAGCGTCTGCACGTCCGAGATGTGTACCTTCCGCGACGAACTCTCCACGTTCGAGGACATCGGCGCATCGGTGTACGGGATCAGCGTCGACTCGCCGTTCACGCTGAACGAGTTCCGCGACCAGAACGACTTGAACTTCGGACTCCTCAGCGATATCGACAAGGAGGTCATCGACGCGTACGACGTCAGCATGGACTTCGCGGACCTCGGCGTCCACGGCGTCGCCAAGCGCGCCGTGTTCGTCGTCGACAGCGACGGCGAGGTCGCCTCCCGATGGGTCAGCGACGACCCCGGCGTCGAACCCGATTACGACGAGGTCGCCGCGGCCGCGGAGGACGCCGCGTAACCGCTCTCGTCGTTCCGGTTCACGTCCCGACCTCTTTTCACGACCGCCGGCCAACGGGAACGTATGGCAGAGATATCTAGCGACGGCAACGCTCGGACCTACGAACCGGACGCCGACCACGCGTTCCCGGACGACCGCTTGAACGCGGTTCTGGAGTACCTGCGAAACGACGAGGCAGTGCAGGCGTACCTCGAAGCCCAGAACGTCAACCCGGTCACGCGGAAAGGGTACAACGACCACGGCGCGAAACACATCGGCATCGTCCGCAACCGGGCGCTGTGCCTGTACGACCTGTTGAAAGAAGCCGGCGTCGAGTTCAACGGCGCGCGCGACCAAGGCCTCGACGAGGCCGACGAAGCCGTCATCGTCGGACTCGCCGGGACGCTGCACGACATCGGCCACGTCGTCCACAGGGACAGCCACGCTTACTACTCTATCCCGCTCGCGGCCGACGTCCTCGACCGGATCCTCCCCCAGTTCTACGACACCGCGGACGCCGTGCGGGTGAAGGGGGAAGTGCTCCACGCCATCCTCTGTCACCACACCTCCGAAGACCCCCTGACGACCGAAGCCGGCGTCATCCGCGTCGCCGACGCCCTCGATATGGAACGGGGCCGGTCGCGGATGCCGTACGAGATGGGCGGGCGCGGCATCAACACCATCTCCAGTCAGGCCATCGAGAGCGTCGCTCTCCTGCCCGGCGAGGACCGCGCCGTCCTCGTCGAGATCGAGATGACCAACGCCGCCGGCGTCTACCAGGTCGACAACCTCCTCAAGGCGAAGCTTCACGGGTCGGGTCTCGAAGACGACATCCGGATCGTCGCGGTCAACATCAACGAGGAGAACACCGACCAACTGGTCGAGCGGATCGAACTGTAAGGAGGCCGCTTCTAAGGATTTACAAGCGTCCGGTTGCTGTTTCGATTCGTAACGGTGTCGGGGTCCCCGAACGGCGTTCGACGGCTCCTTCGGAACCGCGAGTTCGTCGCGCTGGCGAGCACCGCGTTCGCCCGCAGTCAGGCGTACTCGACCATCCTCATCGCGCTCGCGCTGTACGCCGACCTCTTCAACACGAGCGGCGCGGTCGAGGGGCTGTTCGGCACCGCCTTCGCGGCGGCGCAACTCGTCATCGTCCTCCCGCTCGGCCGACTGATCGACGTCGGCAACGCGAAGCGGTATCTCCTCGCCGGGTTACTGCTCAACATCGGGGTCTTCGTCGGCTTCTCGTTCGTCACGGCGGTCGAACACGTCGTCGCCATGCGAGTGGTTCAGGGGGTCGGTGCGAGCCTGCTGTGGATCACCGGCACTGCGGTCGTCGGCGAGATCAGCCCGAACGAGTCCCGCGGGCTCTGGCTCGGCGCGTACAATCAGGTCGGGGCCGTCTCCAGCCTCGCGGGCGACGCCTTCGGGGGCCTCCTGCTTTACCTCTACGGGTTCCAGACGACGTACGCGGTGCTGATCGGCGTCACGGCGTTCGCGACGCTGTCGGTCGTCCTGTTCCTCCGGGACAACCCCGGCGGGAAGAAAGACGCCGACGAGGCGACGGGCGTCCAGACGCTTCGAAAGCTCCTCGGCCGGACGGCCGTCCGCGCGCTCGTCACGTTCCGCCTCGCGTTCAGCGTGGGGAAGATGGCCGTGATCATCTTCCTCCCGATATACGCCCGTACCGAGTTCGGGATCAGCGCGCTCCTGATCGGCGGCATCCTCGCGGGGGGGAAGCTCACGAAGTCCCTGTTGCAAGGCACCGTCGGCGAGTACACGGACCGGGTCGGAAGCAAGCACCACTTCGTGCTCGCCGGCGCGCTCCTGTACGCCGTCGGGACGGCGCTGATCCCGCTCGCGGAGTACGGCGCGACCGTCTTCCCGACGGTAACGGTCTCCGCGCTCGGCGACACGGTGACGCTCGTCCCGGCCTTCTTCTCGCTGTTCGCCGCCTACGGCCTGATCGGCGTGGCTGACAGCCTCCGCCTGCCGGCCAGTATGGCGCTGTTCGTCGAGGAAGGCGAGCAGTTCGACGCCGTCGCGGGGAGCATGTCCCTGCGCTCGATCGCCTGGAAGATCGGACAGGTGTCGGGACCCGTCGCCGTGGGGGCACTCTGGGACGCCACCTCGGTGTTCGTCGCGTTCTGGACCGCGGCCGCGTTCATCGTCGTCTCATCGGGCGTGTTCGCGGTGTTGTACGACCGCGATCCGGTCCGGGACGGACCGACCGCGTCGCCGACCGATTAAACGGCCCGGGAAACGGTTCCGGCCGCGCTGTGGACGCGCCGTCCGCCACGGTTCGGGAGAGAGGGGAACGAAACAGCCGCGGTGACCACGCAACCGGCCGCGACGGCGTCCGCAGTTCGGCCTGCGAGAGACGACGTAGTACGTGTCGCGGTTCCGTTATCTTCTTCAAACGCAGGCCGTCCGCCAGCGATCCGATCGTCGCACCGCCACGCATTGAGAGGCAGGGGTACACGAGTTTCGCTCGCGGCGGTTCAGTTCTCGGGGGAGCGTCGCCCCCCGCTCCGGGTCCGTGTTACCATCGTACCCCCGTTCCGGGTGTTCGACGATACTAAAGCCACTCTACGACGGCTGTCGAAATCGGTCGGTGGTTCCGGTCCTTCCTGTCCAGCGAACACGCCGTTCGGCGGCGGACGCGGCCGTCCGGGTTTCCCGTCGACTCCGTTCGTTCGACCACCGTCGATCCCGATGACTGATCGTGAACGTCCGGTTGCGAGCCCCTCTCCTGCCCTGCGCTCTCAGCGCACACCGAACTGTTTAGGCTTGGCACTCATCCGTCACAAGGGCGACTGACCTTACATGAAAGACATCGTCAGCAGCCTGCGAGTTACCCTTGGACTCCAGCGTTCGTCCGGCAACGCGTCGAACCGGCCGGATCGGAACTCCGGGGACGCGGGTGCCTCGAACACGGCCGCTTCGGGGTCGAGCGCCGACCTCTACGAGTGTCCCTCCTGTAACACCGTCCTCATCGAACCCGCGAGCGAGGAGTGCTCGCAGTGCCCCAGCGGAACCCTGACGAAGGTCTGAGCGCGGTCGCCGTCGCCCTGCTTTAGCGCTTTGCCACGTAGCCGCGGCCTCGAACGCGGTCGCGTCGCCCCTCGTGCGATGCGGCAGTCGCTCGGCGAAACACGCCTCGCAGAACCTGGTCCGGAGTGGAAGGGGCGGGATTTGAACCACGCGAAGCCTTGGAAGCCGCGTCGACGGGCAGGATCCGTCCACGCGGGGCACTCTACCACTGAGCCACCCTTCCTCGTATGACACTACGGCGTCGAGCGACTAAGAAATGTCGCCTGAGCAGTCAGTAACTGCGCACTTTCGGCTCGTAGGTCTTGCTCTCGCCTTCGAGGATGACGGGCTTGTAGAACAGCTCGGGGGACCCGTCGTTCCAGCGCAACAGCGTGTGCTTCAGCCACTCGTCGTCACGCCGCTCCTGGAACTCCTGACGCCAGTGAGCGCCGCGGAACTCCTCGCGAGCGAGCGCCCCGAGGGTGATGGCCTCGGCGAGGTCGATGAGGTTGCGCGTCTCGAGAGTGTGCAGGAGGTCGGTGTTGAACGTCCGGGACGGGTCGTCGACGCACACGTCCTGATAGCGCTCGCGTGCCTCCCGGATGTCCTCCAGCGCCGTCCTCAGGCCGTCCTCGTTGCGGAAGACGTTGACGTTCTCCGTCATCGACGCCTGGAGGTCCTCGCGGATCGCCGCGTGCTGGACGCCCTCGTCCTCCTCGAGGAACGACTGCACGCGCTCGCGCTCGTGCTCGACGGTCCGCTCGACGACCGCCTGCGGGTCGGCGAGCGCGCCGCCGTCGGACCTCGTCCGACGTGTTCCGGAGTCATCGGCCGACTCCGGACCGCCGTCGGCCGCGACGCCGTCGCTCGTATCCCGGACGGAACCGGGTGCGACGGGCGTGTCGACCTCGCCGGGTTCGCACTCGTCCGTGTAGCCCGTCGTGATCTCGGCCTCCTTCATGTCCTTGCCGGCGGCGTGGTGGCCGGCGCGCTTGCCGAAGACGATGAGTTCGGGCAGGGCGTTGCCGCCGAGGCGGTTCGACCCGTGGACCGAGACGCAGGCGGACTCGCCGGCCGCGTACAGGCCCTCGATGCAGGTTTCACCGTTCTCGTCGGTCTCGATGCCGCCCATCTCGTAGTGCTGGCCGGGCTTGACCGGCATCGGCTCGACGAGGCCGTCGACGCCCTCGAAGTCCTCCGCGAGGTGGAGGATGTTCTCCAGTCGGTCGAGGATACGTTCCTCGCCGAGGTGACGCATGTCGAGGTAGACGTACTCGTCGTCGACGCCCCGGCCCTCGTTGACCTCGGTGAGCTCGGCGCGGGAGACCACGTCGCGGGACGCGAGTTCGCCCTCGTTGTTCGCGTAGCCGTGCTCGAACATGAACCGCTCGCCGTCGGCGTTGTAGAGCATCCCGCCCTCGCCGCGGACGCCCTCGCTGATGAGGACGCCGGTCGAGGGGAGCGTCGTCGGGTGGAACTGGACGAACTCCATGTCCTCCAGCGGGACGCCGGCGCGGTAGGCCATCGCGTAGCCGTCGCCGGTGTTCGAGACGGCGTTGGTGGTGTGGTCGTACACCTGCCCGGGACCGCCGGTCGCGAGGATGACGCCGCGGTTGGCCTTGAACCCCTCGACGTTGCCGTGCTTGACGTCGTACGCGACGACGCCGTGGCACTTGCGGTCCTCGGGGTCCTCGTGGTCGGTGACGGCGAGTTCGGTGACCTGCCACTCGTCGTACACCTGAATGCCGTGTTTGACCGCCTGCTCGTACATCGTGTGCAGCAGGTGGTGACCGGTCTCCGCGCCGGCGTACGTCGTTCGGGGGAACGAGAGGCCGCCGAACGGGCGCTGGGAGACGCGGCCGTCGTCCTCGCGGGAGAACGGCATCCCCCAGTGTTCGAGGTTGATGACCTCTTCGGGCGCGTCCTTCGCCAGCGTCTCGATGGCCGGCGCGTCCCCGAGGTAGTCCGACCCCTTCATCGTGTCGTACGCGTGGTCCTCCCAGGAGTCGCCCTCGCGCAGGGCGGCGTTGATACCGCCCTCCGCGGCCCCCGTGTGGCTCCGCACCGGGTGGAGTTTGGTGACGATGGCCGTGTCCGCTCCTTCCTCGCTCGCTGCGATCGCGGCTCGGAGGCCCGCACCGCCGCCGCCGACCACGATAACGTCGTGTTCGTGCATGGTTTGGTGGTAGTGTCGGTGGTTTGTTTCGGGTCGTTTACCAGAACTTCAAGTTGCTCTTGACCGCTTCGCGCTTGAGTTCTTGGATGTGTTCGGTCAGCGGGATGTCCTTTGGGCAGACTTCGGTACAGGAGAACTGGGTCTGGCAGCGCCAGACGCCGTGTTCCTGTTCGAGGACGCGCATCCGGTGTTCCTGCATGTCCTTGCCCTCCCGCTCGTCCATGTAGAAGCGGTAGGCCTTGTTGATCGCCGCGGGGCCGAGGTACTCGTTGTCCCCGGCGGCGATGTTACAGGAGGACATGCACGCGCCGCACCAGATGCAGCGCGTCGACATCTTGATCTTCTCGCGGTTCTTGCGGTCCTGGCGCTGCTCTTCGAGTTCGCCGTTCGGCGTCCCGTCGGTCTGGAAGTACGGTTCGACCGCCTCCATCTGGTCGTAGAAGTGCTGCATGTCGACGACCAGGTCCTTCACGACCTCCTGGTGGGGGAGCGGTTCGACGCGAACGGGGGTCTCCAGTTCGCCCAGTTGGGTCTTGCAGCAGAGCCGCTGGGACCCGTTGACGAACATCGCGTCGCTCCCGCAGATCGCCTGCCGGCAGGAGTGCCGGAAGGTGAGCGAGGAGTCGTAGTGGTCGCGCGCGTATATCAGCGCGTCGAGCACCGTCATCCCCTTCTCGAAGGGGACGTGGAAGTCGTCGAACCGCGGCTCCTGTTTCCCCTCGACCTCGGGGTCGTAGCGGAACACCTTCAGGTGGACGGTCTCGTCGGCGGCCTCCAGTTCCTCGCGCGCGAGGCGCTCGCGGTCCGCGGCCTCGCGACGCTCGGCCTTCTCCGCCATCCGGCGCTCCTGATTGGGCTTGCTCTTCGTCTCCGCTTCGGTCTCCGTCTCGGTCTCCGGAACTTGCGTGCTCATGTTAGAACCCCGCCATCGTGACTGCGACTCTAACGCCCTGTGCGACCAGTCCGACGCTGGCGACGACCAGCACCCACTTCACGACCCGCTTCTGCGTGCCGCCGAGGCCCTGGTTGATCAGGGCGTTGTACACGCCGTTGACCCCGTGGAACGTCCCCGTCACGAGGAAGGCGACCATCGTCGCGAAGTAGCCGATGTTCTCCATCCGCGCCTGCGTGCCGGCGAACTCGATCTCGTAGGCGTGGTGGACGAAATGCAGCAGGAAGAAGTGGAACGCGAGCACCACCACGAGAAACGCCGCTGTCACGCGCTGGAGGACCCACCGCGTGCTGGCCGGCTCGAACGAGGAGTATCGCTCCGCCATCAGACGCCCACCTCCGAGAGGAACGTCGGGACGCTCGCCACGACGATGATGCCGGTAAGCACCATCGAGGCGTAGAAGCTCTTGTCCTGGGCTTCGAGGCCGACGCCGAGGTCGACCATCAGCAGGCGGATCCCGTTCAGGATGTGAAACACCGCGACAGCCAGTAGTCCGATCTCAAGGATGCGGACGACGAACAGGCTCTCGAGGCCCTGCAGCGTCGTGTTGTACGCTTCGGGGCCCTGGATCGAACTGCTCAGCACGGCGATGTGCGTGAACAGGTAGCCGATGAGCACCCAGCCGGTGAACTTGTGGAAGATCCAGGCCCACATGCCGGCCGAGAACTCCCGCCACCGTCCGAAGTCCTCGACGCGACCTCGATTGTAAGACTGACTCATGCTCTACCTGAGGCTTGGACCGCGGCGGTATAGAAGTTACTACCTCTCGCTGTCGCGGGAGGAGTCTCCCGGGCGAACGCGTTCGCCCGGCGAGTCAGACTCGCCCCTCGCGCTCGCGCTCCAGAGCGCTCTGGGTCTCCGGGTCGAGTTCGACGAGGTGACAGATCGGGTTCCCGGGGTAGACGAGCGGGTTCTGGAGGATGCCCACGAGCAGGCCGGTGAACGGGGCCGTCACCTCGTTGGTCTCCGTCTCGAAGGGGTTGGTGATCGTACAGATCGTCTCCCCTTCCTGGACGAGCGACCCCCGAGAGAAGCGCATCTCGACCATCCCGCCGGTGTCCGCGCGGAGCCACGTTTTCTCGGCGGAGCCGTTGACGACGGTTCGCCAGCCGGGCCACCTGACGGCGGCCGTGTCGTGCAGGCCGAACTCCGCGAAGACGCTCGTGACGCCCTCCAGACCGCGGTCGATGAAGTGGCGCTGGAACTCGTGGGCCTTCCCCATCTCGATGGTGATCGTGGGGACGCCGTGTTCCGTCGCCTCCCGTCGGAGCGTGCCGCTCGGCCCGTCGCTGGAGATGACGACGTTCGATCCGAACGCGTTGGCGAGGCGGCGCACCTCCTCGTTCTCCGTGTCCCCGCGGACGTGAAGCATGTTCGTGCGCCCGCGCGTCGAAGTGTGGAAGTCGAGACCGAAGTCACAGGGGACGACGAAGTTCTCGAAGATCCGGTGGGCGATCCGCTTCGAGCTCGTGCTGTTTTCCGACCCGGGGAACGAGCGGTTGAGGTCGCGGTCGTAGATGGGGAGGTAGCGCTGCTGTGCGAGGAACCCGGGAACGTTGACCACGGGCATGCAGACGACGGTGCCTCGCAGTCCGCTGTGGTCCCACTCGTTCGCGACCTCGCGGACGACCTCGATGCCGTTGAGTTCGTCGCCGTGGATCGCCGCGCTGAGAAACGCCGTCGGACCGGGGCGCTCCCCGTTGACGATCGTCACCGGGACCCGGACGGAGTCGCCGAGATACGTCTCGCTGACGCTGTACCGGATGTTGGCCGACTCACCCGGGGCGACGCTCCCGCCGTTGTAGGTGAACGCCTCGGCCTCCGAATCGCTCATACCCGTGAGTCGCCGCGGTCACGTATAAGTCTGCTACGTCACGCTTTCGAGAGGATCGCCGGTGGTGCCGCTACGACGCGACGACTGCGACGGCTCGGAGCGGCGGAGCACCGGTCGAACACCGCTAACAGTTTTTGAGATGGCTATCCAACGACACCTATGTCCAGCAACGGGGGGACCGTTTCGGTCGGCGTTCTCAGTCTTCACAACAGCAAGGAGACCAAGGCGATCCTCAACGCGGTCGGGGACCTCGGTCACGATCCGGAGTGGCTCCGCGAGGAGAACACCGCCGTCGAGAGCGAGGGCGGCGAGGTACGCACCGAGCCCGAGGTCGACGTCGTCGCGAACCGCCTGCTGCTGTCGAACACGGAACAGCCGTCGGAGGAGATGGGTCTCGCGACGACCTTCGAGCACCTCCGCCCGATGCTCAACGAACCGCAGTCGGTGCTGACGGCGATGCACAAGTTCGCCGCGGCGACGGCGCTCTCGAACGCCGGCATTCGAGTCCCCGACGCCCTGCTCGCGCTCAGCAACGACCGGCTCAACCGCGACCGGTTCAAGTTCGGCGACGAGGCGGTGTACAAAACCGCTATCGGCACGCACGGCGGCGGCACGTGGAAGGTCGGTCCCGACGAGGAGGTGAACCCCCGCGTCGGCGATCGGCAAGCGTTCCTCCAGAGCCTCATCGAGCGCAGCGGCGAGCGCCACCGCGACCTGCGGATCTACGTCGTCGGCGAGGAAGTCGTCGGCGCGATGAACCGCTACGCGCCCGAGAACGACTGGCGGACCAACGTGGCCCTCGGCGGCGACGTGGAGAACGCGAGCGAGGACCTCCCGCCCGAAGTCGTCGACATCGCGCTGCAGAGCACGGACGTCATCGGTCTCGACTACGCCGGCGTCGACCTCGTCGAGGGCGAGGGCGGATGGTACGTCCTCGAAGTGAACCCGACCGCCGGCTTCAAGGGGATGTTCGAGGCGACGGGGCGGAGCCCCGCGCCGTACATCGCCCGCCTCGCCATCGAGGAGGTCGGCGGCACTGTCGACCCCGAGCGAGTCGAGGAGCTCTCTCACGTCCTCGACGACTCAGTCCCCGCGTGCAAGCCGAACCCCCTCCGCTCGCACTCGGGGGAGTCGCTCGTCATCGGCTACACCGAGGAGGTCGTGGTCAGCGGGACCAGCGGCTCCGCGAACGTCGTCGCGAAGTCGGACACAGGAGCGACGCGGACGAGCATCGACACGCGTATCGCCGCGGAGATCGGTGCCGGGCCGATCAAGAGCCTCACTAAAGTCCGGTCGGGCAGTTCGAAGAGCAGTCGGACCCGCCCGGTGGTCGACATCGTCGTCGGCATCGGCGGCACCCGCCACACCGTGACGGCCAGCATCGAGGACCGCAGCCACATGTCCTACGACATGCTGCTCGGCCGGGACATCCTCAAGGACTACCAGGTCGACGTGCAGCGACGCGTCGACGCCGAGGAGTAGCGCGTTCCTGTCAGTCCTTCGGGACCACTTCCGCGACGGCGTCCACGACGTCCTCGTTCGCTCGCCACAGGTACAGCGACGCGTACGACCGGTACGGCCGCCAGCGCTCGGCCGCTTCGACCATCCCCGCTCGGCTCATCTCGCCGGCGTACAGCGTCGCCATCCCTTTCCGGACGCCCAGGTCGCCGACCGGAAACACGTCCTCGCGGCCCAGCGAGAACATCAACTGCATGTTCGCCGTCCACTCGCCGACGCCCTTGATGCTCGTCAGCTCCTCGACGACGGCTCCGTCGTCCAACTCGGCGAAGTACTCGCGGTCGTAGCCCCGCTCGATGAACGCCTCCGCGACGTTCCGGACGTAGCTCGCCTTCTGCCGGGAGAGCCCGGCGTCGCGGAGCACCGCCTCGTCCGCCTCCAGCATCTCCTCGGGGGTCGGCTCGACCGCCGCGAACAGCCGCTCGCGGGTCGCCGCGGCCGACGCCATCGACACCTGCTGGCGCAGGATCGAGACGACTATCCGCCGGTAGAGGTCGTCGGCGGGGTCCAGCCCCAGCGGCCCGAACTCCTCGACCAGCGGTCCCAGCACGTCGTCCTCGCGGAGGAACTCGTGTGCCTCGTTCACGTCCCGGCGTTACGAGTCGGCGAGCATATGTGTTCCGCCGCGGGACCGAAGGCTTAGGATCCCCCGGTCCGACGTGAGGCCCATGTCACCGACGGTCGACGACCTTCGCAACGAGATCCGGGAGGCCGTAGGACGGTACGAGCGCGTCGAATCGACCGCCTTCACCAAGGAGGCGCTAGCCGCGGTCTGCGAGGCGCTGGACTGCGACGTGGCCACCGAGCCCACTCCGGCGAAGTCACGGATGCGGGCGGCGATACGCCGTGCGGTCGACGTGGACGACGCCGGCGGGGCGTTCCGCAAGGCCGAACTGGAGGCCGTCGCGGCGGCGCTCCGTCACGAGTAGCGTCGTCGGGACGTTGCAGTCACGGTCGGAGCGCCGTAGAACTGTCCAGATGGCCGTCATTTCGAATCGTTAGTTACTGAACTGGCCGTGGGACAGGTGTGCGAATCGCTCGTCTCGGACGCGGTGAACCAATCGGCGGTCTATGTGCTTTCTGAGAGGCATTTTGAACGTGTCCATACATCAAGTTCAGTCTCACTTACGACTGCGAAGTGAACGCCGATACACTCGTCTTCTTCTTTGACATGTTGTGCTGTATCGACCTCGGCTTCCAGTCCGCTGTCAGTCGTCGCATGAACGACGTATTTGCCCGGTTCATCCACGGGTGACTGTTCGTGTTCCCCATCATACTCCGGTTCGCTATCGACTGTGTACGTTTTTTCGAATACCACCGTCTCGCCTTCGACGACTGATACCGAGATCTCGTGGGACTCCTCAACACCGTGCCAGTTCGTGACCCGAATCCAATTTAGACGTGCGTCTGGTCGGCTATCTCCCTCTAAACAGCCAGGGAGGATGGATAAGAGGGTCAAAGATAGCAGTTCACGTCGCTTCATAACGAACACGTCTCTCAACTTCCTCAGAGCCTGTCACGTTCACCTTTCTTCCCCGACAAATCTAACTTCGATCTCGTTCTTTTGGATATGGACGTTATGTTCTGAACTAGTACCTTTGTCATCTTTCTGTCCTGCCTCCCACGCGCTCTGTGGTACGTCAAACGTTTTCTGAAGATCCGTGTCTTTGCCACTCGCCTCGAGTTTGTTGATGTACGTCGCGGGGTTCGAAATGGCAATTACCACGTATTCGTTATTTGAGATCGTTCCTTCCCCTTCAAATACCAGCGTTCGTTCATTCGACTCTCTGTTGACAGTTAGTGAAATCTCAACTGGATCCTCATGATCGTTGTATATCTCCACTCCATACAAATTGTCCGAAGTTTTCGGCTTCTCACCGAAAACAACCTCGGCAAAGGGCTCTTGACCGGGGTACGAGCGAGCAAACTCGCTTGTTCGTTTTTCGACTGGTATTTTGTCTGTCATTGTCAACTTGAACTCTGATTCCTCCTCTGTTTCTCCTGTCGAAGCACAGCCACCGAGTGGAACGGTTAGAGCGAGACTGCTAAGTCGGAGTAACGGACGGCGTTTCACGCTTCACAGACTGTGCTGGGACAACAAAAAACTTGTAGAAAGGATAAAACCTATTTTATCGCCCTCTTGCTTCGACAGATACCTTTTCTGTCTCGACTGGATCAGACGGCCCCGACTCTCGCTACTGCATATGTGCGCTGTACTTACCGACGATGGGGCGGTTCGACCGGAGAAACGAGGCCCGTTCTACGACGCCCTCGTCGCGACAGCGATCCGGCCGTCGGTACGGTCGGCGGAAAGCTGACCCGGCGACGAGAGTACGGCGGCGAAGCCGCCGTTTCACCGCCGGAGCGGGACGACGCCCCGCGAAGGCGGCCTTCTTGATCGACGTTTTCGCCGCGAGCGGTGCGCCGAAGGCGTGCCCGAGCAGGAAAAACGTCGTTTAGTAGCCCTTCCCGAGCAGTTCGCGGGCGATGATGTTCTTCTGGATCTCCGTAGTGCCCTCGTAGATCTGGGTGATCTTGGCGTCGCGGTAGAACCGCTCCACGTCGAAGTCGTTCACGTAACCGGCCCCACCGTGGACCTGCACGGCCTCGTCGGCGACGTCGACGGCGACGCGGGAGGCGTACTCCTTCGCCATGGAGGCGAGCGAGGTGAGCTGTTCGTCCTCGTTGTTGATGCTCCAGGCGGACTTGTACGTGAGGTTGCGGGCCGCCTCGGTCTTCGTGTGCATGTCCGCGAGCTTGTGCTGGATGGCCTGGAACTCGGAGATCGACTGGCCGAACTGCTCGCGCTCCTGGGCGTACGCCAGCGCGCGCTCGCACGCGCCCTTGGCGATGCCGACGCCCTGTGCGGCGACCATGGTGCGGGTCTCGTCGAAGAACTGCATCAGCTGGAGGAAGCCCGCGCCGCGCGTGCCGACGAGGTTCTCCTCGGGCACGCGCACGTCGTCGAAGACGAGCTCGGCGGTGTCGCTGGCGCGGATGCCGAGTTTCCCGGTGATCTTGTCCGCCTCGAAGCCGTCCCGGTCGGACTCGACGACGACCTGCGAGAAGCCGGAGTAGCGGTCGGCGGCGTCGGGGTCGGTCCGGCAGAGGACGACGTAGTAGTCGCCGACGCTCCCGTTCGTGATCCACATCTTGTTCCCGTTGATCACCCACTCGTCGCCGTTCTGAGACGCCGTCGGCGTCTCGGCGCTCGTCGAGCTTTGCTCGACGGTGTCTTTCCTGGCCCGCGTCGAGACCGAGGAGACGTCGGACCCCACGTCGGGTTCGCTGATGGCCGCGCCCATGATGGCCTCGCCCCTCGCGACGGGTTCGAGGAAGCGCTCTTTCTGCTCTTCCGTCCCGAACTCCATGATGGCGTCGCCGCCGAAAGAGGCGCTCGTGACCGAGAGGCCGATGCCGGGGTCGACCGCGAACAGTTCCTCGACGATGATCGCCACTTCGACCGGCGAGTAGCCCGCGCCACCGTACTCGATGGGGATGTTGGCACCGGTCAGCCCCATCTCGGCCGCCTTCTCGATGATCTCGTGTGGGAACTTCTCCTCGCGGTCGTACTCCTTCGCGACCGGTTCGATCTCGTTCTCCGCGAAGCGACGCACCTCGTCGCGGATCGCCTGCTGTTCGTCGGACAGTCCGAAGTCCATGTCACGCGGTTCCGTACACAGTAACAAAGACCTTTGTAACCTGAGCTGAACTCAAACTGAGTTTATTACTTCCCCGAGGGAAACGTTGAAACCAGTTGCAGACGAGATAACGCCTATGGAGATAGAGGATATCAACAGCATCACAGTTCTTGGTGCCGGGAACATGGGCCACGGGATCGCCGAAGTAGCGGCGCTGGCGGGCTACGAGGTCAACCTCCGGGACATCAAAGAGGAGTTCGTCCGGGACGGCTACGAGCGGATCGAGTGGAGCCTGAACAAGTTAGCGGAGAAAGAGCGGATCGGCGACGGCGAGGCCGAGGCCACGCTCGGCCGGATCACCCCGCTCGTCGACGTGGAGGAGGCCGTCGGCGACGTGGACTTCGTCATCGAGGCCGTGCCGGAGAAGACGGAGATCAAACAGGACGTGTACGGCGAGGTCGAGGCGCACGCGCCCGAGGACGCCGTCTTCGCGACGAACACCTCCAGCCTCTCGATCACGGACCTCTCCGAGGTGACCGACCGCGAGGAGCGGTTCTGCGGCATGCACTTCTTCAACCCGCCCGTCCGCATGCAGCTGGTCGAGGTCATCTCCGGCGAGCACACCGCCGACGAGACGCTCGACGTGACCGAGGAACTCGCCGAGGACTTCGGCAAGACGCCGGTTCGCGTGCGAAAGGACAGCCCGGGCTTCATCGTCAACCGCGTTCTCGTCCCGCTGATGAACGAGGCCTGCTGGCTCGTCCACGAGGGCGAGGCCACCATCGAGGAGGTCGACAGCACCACGAAGTACGACATGGGCCTCCCGATGGGGAGCTTCGAACTCGGCGACCAGGTCGGCAACGACGTGAGCTACCACGTGCTGGAGTACATGCACGAAGTGCTCGGCGACGCCTACGAACCGTGTCCCCTGCTGGGGGAGAAAGTCGAGAACGACGAACTCGGCAAGAAGACCGGGAAAGGGTTCTACGACTACGAGGACGGCGACGGGGCCGATATCCCCACCGACGCCGGCAGCGACGAGGTCCGGGACCGCCTGCTCGCCGTGATGGCCAACGAGGTCGCGCACCTCGTGGGCGGTAACGTGGCCGGTCCCGACGCCATCGACGAGGCCGTGATGCTCGGCGCGGGCTTTCCCGAGGGTTCCGCCAAGCAGGCCGACAGCGCGGGACTGGACGCCCTGCTGGGGACGCTCGAAAGCGCCCACGAAGAGACCGGTGCGGCCCGCTACGACCCCGCTGACTACCTCCGCGAGGCCGCCGAGCAGGGCGGCTTCCACGGCGGTGGCGAGGACGGCGAGGGCGACGCGTACGCGTTCGAGACGATCGGCGTCGAGGTCACCGACGACATGGTGGGCTGTATCACGCTCGACCGCCCCCACCGCATGAACACGATCAGCGAGGAACTGCTGGACGACCTCTCGGCCGCGATCGAGGAACTGGACGCGGACGACGAGGTCCGTTCGATCCTCCTCACCGGCGCGGGCGAGAAGGCGTTCTCCGCCGGCGCGGACGTCCAGAGCATGGCCGCGGGCGGGGGCGACCCGCTCGAAGCGGTCGAACTCTCCCGCAAGGGCCAGCGCACGTTCGGCAAACTGGAGGAGTCCGACAAGCCGGTCGTCGCCGGCATCGACGGCTTCTGCCTCGGCGGCGGGATGGAGCTGGCGACCTGCGCCGACATGCGAGTCGCCAGCGAGCGCTCCGAGCTCGGCCAGCCCGAGCACGACCTCGGTCTCCTGCCCGGCTGGGGCGGCACCCAGCGCCTGAAGCACATTGTCGGCGAGGGCCGCGCCAAGGAGATCATCTTCACGGCCGAGCGGTTCGACCCCGAGACGATGGAGCGGTACGGCTTCGTCAACGAGGCCGTCGCCAACGACGAGCTGGATGACCGCGCCTACGAACTGGCCGCCGACCTCGCCGCCGGCCCGCCGATCGCCCAGCGCTACACGAAACGCGCGATGCTCGCCGGCCGCGGCGACGCGGACGCCGGCCTCGAAGTCGAGGCGCAGGCGTTCGGACAGCTCATGCAGACGGACGACCTGATGGAGGGCATCACGGCGTTCATGGGCGACGAGGAGCCGAAGTTCGAGGGCAAGTGAGGCGACCGTCGTCGGAGCAACGCTCCGACGCACCGGCGTTGGAAGCCGACTGACTGGCTCCCGCGGACGACCGCCGTCTTCCGTGTTTCCGACCTGTCATCAGCAGGAGAACGAGGGAGCGGGGGACGGCTCGAACGGCGTTCCCCGTCCGCCCGCGGTCAGAGTTCGTACGCGATGTACTCGTTCAGTTCCGTGACCCTCGCCGCCGAGTACGTCCAGTACCCCTCCCAGACGCCCGGATCGGTCTCCACGGCAACCAATGCGGCGTGTTCGCCCGCCGAACCGGAGGCGTCGCTCTGCGGAACGTACACGACGAACCACGCGCGACGGAAGTCCTCGCCGTAGCCGCCGTGCATCGTCACGCCGAGGTCCCGAGGCGGCGTCCAGTCCGGAACCCCGTAGACGTGGGTGTCGACGGCGGTGTCGGCGAGCGTTTCGTACACCCGCCTCGTCCCCCGTTCGTCGTCGATCCGGGAAAGGCGCTGGAACGACGCCCGGAGCGTCCCCTCGCCGGCTTCCCAGGCGGTCCGTTCGACGTACCGCGAGACGAGTATCAGCAGCAGCTTCTCGGTGTCCGACTGGGGGTAGCCCCGGAGCGTGAACGGGACCTCGTCCAGGCCGGCGAGCACGTCCGGCACGTCGACCTCGGCGAGGTCGCGAGCCCCCGTTCGGAAGAGATCGGAGTTCACGAGGAGGAGCGCGTCGGCGAGGGCATCCAGCGACGAGGTCGCGACCACCGCCCCGTCCCGGACGAGCGCGACGACGTCCTCGTCGCGGTCCGGGAGGTCGCGCTCGTCGACGTCGACCGGCTGGTCCTCGAACGCGTCCTCGACCATCTCGGCGAGCGGGCGCGGCGCAGTGCGGTTTGCGACGACGAGCGATAGCGGGTCGGCGTCGAGGTCGTCGACGAACGTTTTCAGTGTCATTGGTCTGTTCCGCGACGGGGTCGAGATCCGAGCGGACACAGACGTTTGTCTGGCGACCTACAAAAACGCGGCGCACGTGAGCACTCCGCGAACGGTGGGACGACGGACCGGGTCCATTGCTCTCGCCGTGTTCTTGACCCCCGTGCAGTGGCGTCCGTGACGGACGAACGCTTCCGGGGTGCCGTGCCAGCCGCCGCCGCGGGGCCGTGAGGCGGTATGTACGTCGTGAGCAAGCGGGGGTTCTCGCACGTCCCGCCGGCGACGCTGGCGTTCCTTCGCGTGTCGCTCGCGGCAGTGGCGTCTCGCCGTCGCCCGCGTCAGCAAGCCGGCGCGGGCGTGTTCGCGACGGGACTGGCTCGACTTCCTCCACCTCGGCGTCCGGGTCGCCGTGACGCTCGTCACCCAGTTCGTCGGGACGGACCTGACGAACGCCAGTCAGGGGTCGCTGTCGACCGTGGTGACGCCGGTGTTCACGCTCGCGCTCGCGTCGCGTTCCGGGGCGCGCGGCTCACCGGCCGCAAAGCGGGCGGAACGGCGCTGGCGGCCGCGGGGGCCGTGCTGGTGTCCGGCCAGTCCGACCTGACCCGCGGCGCTGACGGGAGCCTCGCCGGCGTCTCGCTGCTCCTGCTCGCCAGCCTCGGGTGGGCGGTCCACGGTCGGCGGGAAGCGCCTCGTCCGGACCTGCTTCGCGCTGGAGACGGCGACGTACTCGACGCTGTTTTCCGTGCCGTTGGTCGGCGTCCTCGTCCCTGTCGAGGCCGCCCTCGCCGACACGTCGCTCGCCGCCGTCCCGCTCACCGCCGGGGTCGTCGGGGCCGTGCTCTACCTCGGCCTCCTCTCGACCGCCGGGGCCTGGTATCCCCGGTACAAAGGCCTGGAGTTCCCCGACGCGGGGAGCGTGGCGGTGTTTTCTTCGCCCAGCCGTTGGTCGACGCGGCGCTCGGCGCGACGCTGCTCGGCGAGTCGCTCGGCCCCTGGTTCGTCGCCGGCGGCGCGGCGATGGCGGCCGGCATCTACGCCGTGACCGCGGCCCGCGCGTGACGCCGGCGGGCCAGACCCCCCTCTATCCCGGCGGTTTTGGTGCCGCGGTCCTTAGCCCGGCGCATGTACACCGGGAAGACGGAGCGACCGTGTTGCCTCTGCGACGACCCGTCCGTTCACGCCCGTATCGACCTGCCGCCCCGGGCCGTGCAGTTGCTGAAACACAGCGACCCCATCGCGTGGCGCGACATCGTCGGCGAAGTGTCTATCTACTTCTGTGAAGACGACTGGGAGACGGTCCGGGAACTCGTGCTGGAGACGGGGATGAGCCCGCTCTCGCGCTGCAACGTCGCCCGGGCCTCGTTCGACCTCCGCGAGGACTTCGAGGCGCTTTTGAACGAGACGCGGGCGGAACCGGACCAGCGACCGATCGAGCGCGAGTTCCGCGAGCGGGGAGAGGCCGCGCTGTCGGACCCCGCGGCGGCGTCGGAACAGGAACTCGTCGAGGCGCGGGTCGTCCGGTGGGCGCTGGAGGACCTCGCGGACGAGGCGTGACGCCGCCCACAGGTTATTACCGTTCGGCGCGTAGGGGCGACCGAATGTCGCTCCGGGACGTGATTCGGGACGTGGAAGACCGGCGGAAGACCCTGACCGTGTTCAACCCGCAGGACGGGGACGCTTTCGTCGACGACCTGCGCTCGTACTTCGAGCGCCAGAACGTCGTCGTCCGGACGGAGGAGACCGACAGCGGCCGCCCGTCCGACTTCGCGGTGCTGACCCGGGGCGACGACGTCCTGACGTCTACGTCCGCCGACGCGCTCGCCGAGGCGATGCAGTCGACGCCGTCGGGGGAAGACGGACTGGGCGTCGATACGTCGGCCTGCACCGACGTGTCGAACCATCTGAACGAGGCCACCTTCACCGCCTACGACATCGACCGGATGGTGACGGCGTCGCGGGAGATCGAGGACCGGGCCTGGCGCGTCGGCGAGGGCCGGCTTCACGCCGGGTTCCAGTACGTCTCGGTGTTCGACGGGCAGTCCGAGGTGTACGGGAACCTCGCGGAGCGACCCATCGACGTCCACGTCTACGCCACCCCGGACGAGGACCCGCCGTCGCTCACCGGCATCGACGTTCACACGGAGAGCGCGGACGAGATAGAGCGCTCCTGGTTCGTCGTCTTCGACGGCGGCGGGCAGGACGAACAGAAGTGCGCGCTGCTCGCCGAGGAGCGCGACGTCCGCGCGTTCTACGGGTTCTGGACGTACGAGCCGGCGACCGTCGACCGGATCGCCGGCCACCTCGAACGCCGATACGTCGAACGCTTGGCCTGACCTCGCGGGCCGCCCCGGACCGAGCGTCGCATCTCGCTTCGAGCGACGGTCGCCCGACCGCTCCGATAGATCGAAACCGCGGGACGCGCTTCGGCACCGAACGGACGCCACTCGGGCCGCGGCATTTATCACCCATTGATGCCTTTCGTCTACTCACCGAGAACACGACTCGGGTCTCGACCCAACCATGTCCGATGACTCCCTCGAAGTACTCGTCGTGGACGACGAATCGCGCCTTGCCGATCTGTTCGCCGCCTGGCTCGAGACCGAGTGGAACGTCGAGACGGCGTACGACGGTGAGGCCGCGCTCGGTCTCATGGCCGAATCGGTCGAACTCGTTCTCCTCGACCGACAAATGCCCGGTCTCTCCGGGGACGAGGTCCTCGAGCGGATCCGCGAGGAGGGGTACGACTGCCGCGTCATCATGGTCACCGCGGTCGACCCTGACTTCGACATCATCGAGATGGGGTTCGACGACTACCTCGTCAAGCCCGTCTCGAAGGAGGACCTGCTCGACATCGCGGAGAAGATGGAGACCCGCTCGACCTACGCCGCGGAAGTGCAGGAGTACTACGCGCTGACATCGAAGAAAGCGCTTCTGGAGTCGGAGAAGTCCGAGCGCGACCTGGACGAGCGCAAGGAGTATCAGGACCTACGCGACCGGGTCGAGGAACTCGAAGACCGCGTCGACGACGCGATGGCCGGCCTCTCCGACCACGACGACTTCGTCGGTGCCTTTCAGGACCTCCCCGGGGAGTAACCGACTCCGCTCCCCGCCGTTACTCCCGCGGACGCTTCACGTCCGCGAACTCGAAGCGCGCCCCGCCGCTCTCGCTCTCCGTCGCCGTTACCGTCCAGCCGTGCGCGCTCGCCACCTCGCGCACGACCCACAGCCCCAGCCCGAGACCCTCCTCTGACGTGGTGAAGTCGGACTCGAAGGCGTGTTCGCGCACGTGTTCCGGCATCCCTCTGCCGTCGTCAGCGACGAAAAAGCGCGCCGTCCGCAGGGGCTCCACAGCGTCGCTCACGTCCGGCGCGTCGGGGTCACTGACCTCGCGCGGCCCGGCTTCGTCGAGAGAACCGACCCTGACGTCGACGTCCTCACCGCCGTGTTCGATCGCGTTGCGGAACAGGTTCTCCAGCAGCCGCAGCAGCCGGGACCGGTCCGCGGCCACGGTGCCGAGGTCGTCGACCGAGAGGGTCGCGGATTCGGTGCTGACGTTCGACCACGCCTCCTCGACCGTCGCCGTCAGGTCGATCGGTTCGGTCTCGGTGACCGTCTGCCCCTGGCGGGCCAGCGCCAGCACGTCGCCGATGATGTCCTCCATCCGGTCCAGGGCGTCGTCGACGTCGTCCAGTTGGTTCGTGCTGCCTTGGTCCATCGCGAGGTCGAGATACCCCTGCGCGACCGTCAGCGGGTTGCGTAGGTCGTGGCTGACGATCTCCGCGAACGCCTCCAGACGCTCGTTCTGGCGCTGGAGTTCCTGCTCGCGTTTCTTCCGCTCGGTGATGTCCCGCACGACGCCGACGGTGCCCCGGAACTCCTCGTCGTCGGTGAGCAAGGCGATCCGGTTCTCGCAGGGGACGGTCCGGCCGTCCTTCGTGTGGACGTCCATCTCCATCGCGGTCGTCTCGGCGTCGTCGCCGAGCAGTTCGCGGATCCTCTCGCGTCCCTTCCGGACGTCCTCGTCGTCCATGACGATCGAGATGTGCTCGCCGAGCAGCCCCTCCCGGGTGTACCCCGTCATCGCCATCAGGCCGTGGTTGACGGTCATGAAGTGACCGTCCGAGTCGAGCGCGTACATCCCGTCGCCGACGGTCTCGACGAGGCGCTCGTAGCGCCGGAGGACCCGCTCCTGCTGGTCGGTGCGCCCCCGGAGCGCCATCGAGTGGAGCACGTTCGACACCGTGTCCGCGATCTCCTCTATCGCCGACCGCTCCATCCCGGAGACGCCCTCGGGGTCGTCCGCGTACACGCCGAGAACGCCGTACAGCTCGTCGTCCGCCGCGAGCGGCGCGAGCACGGTCGCCGTGCAGTCGTTATCGACGGCGGTGTCCTCCCACGGTACCGATAGCGGATGGTCGGCGATCTCCTGAACCACCGTCGTCTGTCGGGACCGCAGGACGCGCTCGACCAGCGTCTCCGGAGTGTCGGCGTCGACCGCGAACGTCTCCGCGATCCCCCAATCGTCGACCGCCGCTCCCGTCACCCACGGGACGACCTGTCGCTCTCCCGTGTCGTACTCGCCGATCCACGCGAACTCGTACCGGCCGGAGAGTGTGAGTTCCTCGCAGACAGCCTGCTCGATGTCCATCGGCGTCTTCGCGTCGACCAGTCCCTGTTTGACGTCTCTCACGACGTCCTCGGGGCGAGTCCCGCCCGGCGGCGAGGCGTCCGTGTGGGTGCGGACCATCGAGTCCGCGACCCAACCGGCGAACGCCTCGTCGGAGGCCGGTTGTCCCAGTTCGTCGACGAAGTCGACGACCTCCGCGACGGCAGTCCCGCTCCCCTCCGGGGTGTGGTACTCAGTGACGATCAGCATCGGGAGGTCGGGGTGGCGCTCGCGGATGGTCTGCAGTATCGCGGGGGCCCCGGAGACCGTCCCGTAGTCGCTCACGACGCAGTCGACGTTGTCGCTCTCGACGTACTCGATCGCGGCGGCGAAGCCGGGCGCGGTATCCACGGTGATATCGGGGGCCGACCACTGCAGAGGTGCCGCGAGTCGTTCCCGACGCTCCGCGTCGTCACAGACACAGAGGACTCGTTTCGGTCCACTCATTCCTGAAGGGTGCTCCGCGGGGTTCGGTCCGACGCCGTCTCGCCGCGGTCCGGAAGGCGTCGGCTGCGTTCCTATCCGTAACCAGTACGCGGTTATAATGTTTGCTGTAGCCCCCGCGTCAGGTGTCGGCCTCGTACGAGGCTTTCCGCGGGAGTAGCCGCCGAGTGTGTCGGTTTCGAACGCGGAAACAACTCACCCCCGAAGTACTTCCGATGCGTTTGCGAACCGAACTCTTCGTTCTTTCCGTCGTCATTACATCGATGTCGAGCGGCGCGGGGACGTGACGGAGCGACGAGTGGCCGACGACGGGACTGGCATCCCCGCCGGCGAGCGCGAGGTGCTGCTCGGCGAGCGCGAGATATCGCAACTGCATGAAAACGGGGGACTCGGCCTGTGGCTCGTGGGGTGGATCGCGAACCGGTACGACGGCGAGTTCGACATCGGGAGCGGCGACGGGACGACCGTCGTCCTCCGCTTCGACAGCGCGGCGGAGCCCTGACCGGGCGCTCGTACTGTCGGCTGTAACTTCGGAAAGAGAGTCGGTACATCGTGGTGCCGATATCCTTCACAGGAGTGCAGTCGACAGTATCAGGACTGGTCGTAGATGAGGTTGCGCTGGATCTCGTTCGCGCCCTCGTAGATGACGGGGATGCGCACGTCGCGATAGACACGGGCGATCCGGCGGTCGGTGAGGACCGACCGGCCGCCGTGGAACTGCATCCCCCGCTCGGCGCAGTCGACGGCGGTCTCGGTCGTCTTCGTCTTCGCCATCGCGGCCCAGAGGCCGGCGCTCTCGCCGTTTTCGACCTTCTCGGCGGCGCGGTAGGAGAGCGACCGGGCGGACTCGAACTCCATGCGCATGTCCGCGAGACCGTGCTGGACGACCTGGAACTCGCTGACGTCGCGGCCGAACGCCTGGCGGCCGTGGGTGAACTCCCACGCCTCCTCGATCGCCGCCGCGCCGAGTCCGAGACCGTGGCCCGAGACGACGATGCGGCCGTGGTTGAAGAACTCCGCGAGCATGTAGAAGCCGGCGTCCTCGTGGCCGATGAGGTTCTCCCGGGGGATCCGGCAGTCGTCGAAGACGATGTGGCCCTGCTTCGACGCGCGCATCCCCATCTTCTCGGGGATGTGCTCGGCGTCGTAGCCGTCGGCGTCCGTGGGGACGATGAACAGGGAGTGGTTCCCGTAGCGGTTGTTCTCGTCGTCGCCGGTGCGTGCGTAGACGGTGAGCCAGTCGCCCTCGACGGCGTTGCCGACCCAGTACTTCTCGCCGTTCAGCACGTACTCGTCGCCGTCCTGTGACGCTTCCGTCTCGGGGCTCGCCGGGCTCCGCTCGGCGGTGTCTCTCTCCGCGCGGGTTTGCATCCCCGCGAGGTCGCTGCCGGTCTCCGGCTCGGAGACGGCGAGGCCGGTGATCTGCTCGCACTCCGCGACCGGCCGGAGGTACTCCTCTTTCTGCTTTTCGCTCCCGTACTCCTCGACTATCGACGCGCCGAAGCTGGCGAGCTGGAGCGTCAGCGCGATGCCGGCGTCGGCCCGGAAGAACTCCTCCGCGATGCCGAGCACCTCGACCAGCGAGAGGTCGCGGCCGCCGTACTCCTCGCCGATGTCCTGCGCGACGAGGCCCGCTTCCTGCCCCTCCCTGAGGATCTCCCACGGGTACTCCCCCGAACTGAAGTACTCCTCCGCGTTCGGCGCGATGTGTTCCTCGGCGAACTCGCGGGCGTCCCGTTTCACGTCCCGTGCGTGCTCGGGAACGATACTCTCGTCGAGTAGTTCCATGGGTAACACAGGGAGCGACCGGACATATAGCCCATGGAACGGGCGACGGCGCGCGAAAAATTTACCCGTCGCTGTGAATTGTCCGCCCCGCGGTGTCGACGCGGTCGTGCGATGCGAACGCGTTCCGAACGTATAAGTTTTGGATACTTTACTCGATGTCCTCCGCTCGTACGGCCATGGGCTTCGGTAGCTACGACGAGTCCGAACGGCAAGAACAGAACGTGGACGGCGAGGGCATCAACGTCCACGAACACCAGCACGAGGGCGGGGTCTCCACGGAAGGGGCCGACAGCGACGAACTCCTCGACCGACTGCAGGACATCAAGCGAGTTTCCGCGCGTCCGACCCGGGCCGAACCTCCCACCGAGCGGTCGCCGCGACCGATCCTGTTGTGCGAAATGCTCCCACACGGATCGGCCGATACCGCCGCCGATCCGAACGTGGCAACCATATGAATCGATTGTACGGTGTGGTGCGCCGAGTCGACTGATGAGACGCGGCATACAGGGGACCTCCCCGGGGGACTCCGGCGAAGCTACGCGGCGAAGTTCGGCCTCGCGCTCGCCGACCGAGCGGGGCACTTGCGCGCTGCGCTGGACCGGTTCGACACCTCGGCGGCGACGCGGACGGCCGAACTCCCCGCGGCGCGGTAGCTACGCCGTCCGATAGCTCACCGCGATCCCCTCACCCAGCGGGAGGACGACCGTCTCGAAGTCAGGGTCGTCCCGCACCGTCAGGAGGTAATCGGCGATCCCGCGGGTGTGTTCGTTCACGTCGTCCGGGTCCTCGCCTTCGAGGATCGCGAGCAGTTTCTCCGTCCGAATGACGCCGGCTTTCATCGCGTTGTCGGCGACCACGACGCCGCCCGGTGAGACCTTCTCGCGGACGGCGTCGAACCCCTCGCGGTAGCGGTGCTTCTGGTGGTCGATCAGCACCACGTCGAACGGGCCTTCGTAGCGCTCGATGGCGTCGAGCGCGTCACCGGCCTCGTACCGAGCGAGACCGTCGAACCCGCCGCGATCCATGTACTCGCGGGCCATGGCCAGTTCGTCCTCGTCGTGTTCGGTGAGCACTATCTCGCCGTCCTCGGGCAGGGCCTCGGCGAACCAGTAGGCCGAGTAGCCGTACCCCGACCCGAACTCGAAGACGCGCTCCGCGTCGACCATCCGGGCGGCCATCCGGAGCGTCGCGCCGACCTCGTGACCGACCGTCGGAAAGCCGGTCTCGTCGGCGTAGTCGGCCATTTCCTCCTGCACCCCGTCGGGGTCGGGCGCGACGGCGCGGACGAATCGAACCGTCTCGTCGGGGGCGATCTCCATACCCGACCGTCCCACTGTCGACACCGTAACCGTTTGGTTCGCGGAACGGAAGCGACGCGGACCGGCCCGCGCCCGGTCAGCGGTTCCGACTCACCGGGAACGCGACGCGGTCCGGGTGGTCGTCGAACCGGTCGAAGACCCACACAGTTCGTTTTTCGCGCGCTGGCCGCGCTTCGGGTGGACGAGACACTGCAGTCGCAGTGCCACTCAGGACTCCTGCCGGACGACGGTGACGGTCGGCCGGTCTTTCGCTTCGAGTTCGACCGGCGTCTCGGAGAGCACCTCGCGATAGCGCGCGACGTTTCGCCGCATCCCGTCGCCGGGGGCGTCCGCGGCGAGCGGTCCGACGGTCGCCACTCCGCGGGACCGGACGGACGGGGGCGACGCCGAGCGTGCAGGCGACAGCGGCGGCGAGCGAAGCGGTCCCGAGCCGACGTGTCACTCGTGTACGGACCCGCGGGCGGCAGAAAACGGTTCCGGCGCGGGAGAGGGCCGTCGGACCGACGCCGCGCTCTGGCACCCACACCGCCATTCACCGGCAGACCAATACCACTGGAACCCCTAACTGTCCCGTATGTCCACGGCGACAGCGACGTTCGGCGGCGGTTGCTTCTGGTGTACCGAGGCGGCGTTCAAGCAACTCGACGGCGTCGAGTCCGTCACGTCAGGCTACGCCGGCGGCCACGTCGAGGACCCGACCTACCGCGAGGTCTGTAGCGGCGACACCGGCCACGCGGAGGTCGTGCAGGTCGAGTACGACACGGACGCGCTCAGCTACCCCGGCCTGCTAGAGGTGTTTTTCACCGTCCACGACCCGACGCAACTGAACAAGCAGGGGCCGGACGCGGGGACGCAGTACCGCTCTATCGTCCTCTACCACGACGACGAGCAGCGCGAGCAGGTGAAACGCTTCCTCGTCGAACTGGAGGAGGAGGGCGCGTACGACGACGACATCGTCACCGAGGTCGAACCGCTGGAGGAGTTCTACCGCGCCGAGGAGAAGCACCAAGACTACTACGAGAACAACCCCGACGACCGTTACTGCGGCTACTACGCCGAACCGAAGGTGAAGAAGGTGCGCGAGAAGTTCGGCGACAAGGCGGTCGCCGAGCAGTGACGCTCTCGCCCGAACTCGTCACCGACTACGACCGGTCCGCTCCTGCCCCCGCCGACACCGAGTCGGCCACCTTCGCGCTCGGGTGCTTCTGGGGGCCGAGCGCCGAGTTCGGTGCGTTAGACGGCGTCGTCCGGACGCGCGTCGGCTACGCCGGCGGGGCGAAGACGGACCCGACCTACCACGCCCTCGGCGACCACAGCGAGGCCGTGCAGGTCGACTACGACCCCGCGGAGCTGTCGTTCTCGGACCTGCTCGCCGTCGCCTTCCGGAACCACGCGCCGCGCACCCGGTCGACGAAGCGCCAGTACCAGAACGTCGTCTTCTACGAGTCCGCGGCCGAACGCGAGGCGATAACCGAGTTCGTCGCCGCGAGCGACTGGCCCGCGGACGCGGTCGAGACGCGGATCGAACCCCTCGGCGCGTTCCACCTCGCGGAGGACTACCACCAGAAGTTCAACCTCGGCAACCGGGCGTCGCTGGAGCGCCCCTTCGAGGAAGCGGGCTACGACGACGCCGACCTGCGCGAGTCGCCCGCCGCGGCGAAGACCAACGCCCACGCCGCGGGGAAGGACGTGCCCGCGTTCGAGGAGGCGCTGACGTACGATCCGCGCGAGTCGTAACCGAACGGTTCTCACCCTCGTCGTTCCGGCGGAAACGAGTGGATCGCACGGATAGCTGAGCCACGGTCAGCGGAGAAAGTGGCTCGCCTCGATCCAGCAACGCCAGCCGCGAGTGCGTGCGAGGTCAGTTCCGCTCGACCGTCGTTTCGTGCACCGAAACATATCACTTAGCACGTCTCGAACACTGAGATGAGATCGAAACTACGGCTTGATCACGGCGCGGCCCTCGATCTCGCCGTGTTCGAGCTTCTCGGCGACGGTGTTGATCTGGTCTAAGTCGTACTCGCTGGTGTGCAGTTCCATCTCGCCCTGCTCGACCAGCGCGACGAGTTCCTGCAGTTCGGTGTAGGTGCCGACGAGCGTCCCGCGGTACGACACCTCGCCGTCGACGAGCGTCTGCGACGGCTCGTGGACGTGACCGCCGTAACCGACGACGTGGTGGTCGCCGCGACCAGCAAGTATTTCGGGCGCGAGTTCGGTCGTTTCGTCGCTTCCCACGAAGTCGAGTGACTGCAGGGCGAGGTCGCCGTCGGTGATGTCCTTGACTGCCTCGCCGACGTCCTCCTCGGTGGGGTTTACTCTTAGTCGCTGGTCGCTTCTACGATGCCTGCTCTGTCATGGTACGACGTAATCGACATCACTGCACGTTTGGGCAGGGAAGCGCCCTCATCTGGAGTTGCGCGTACGAGCGTTGACGCGTACATGTCCATCGAATCTCCTTCTTCACCGTTTTGGATCGTTGCAGTGCCAACGATCTGTTCGTCGTAGATACCAAGTTGTTCCACTTTGGTCGTGAGATTGCTCGTACCCAACCCGACAGCAACCACGTAGAGTAACCTGTACTGGCGGAAGTCCGTCTCGTCGATGAACTCTTTGAGTTTGTCTTCTCGATTAGTTGCTACGGATTCAAACGGAAGGTTCTGGAGAGCGTCGTCAGTCGAACCGTACAGTTCGAGATGGCCGTAGGGCCGTTCTTCTGATTCTGCCCATGTCGGTGTGTCGTGGGTTCGTGCAAAGTGTACCTCCTGATGGTCGATCTCGTCCATATTAGCCAGCTTCTCGTCCAGTTCGCTTTCGGTTAGTTCAGTGCCCGACGTATTTTCGTTACCGTTTTCTTCGTCGGAATCTTCGCTCTCGTCGGCGTCACTGGATCCATCGTCGGCAGTTTCTGGCTCCGTAGATTCACCGGATTCACCGAGGCAACCGGCCATGAGGGTTACAGCGCTAATTCCAGCGAGTACTGTACGTCGCTTCATGAAATCAAAATAATTGATGTATGTATAAGTAGCTTCGGTAAAGTAAAACATCCTACTTACATTACTAAGCTACATCTCGCCGGTATATATTGCTATTCGATACCGAGGAAGAATGAACGCATTGTCAGTATCTCTATATGAAAGAATTGTTAAACTTTCTGGACTAGTAACTGCTGGTAATCCTTCTATATGAAATGACAGTTTTGATTAATAGGGTTTAAGAGATGTGTGCACTGCACAATTATATTTTATTATATATAAAACCAAATTAGTAATTTGTTTATAACTGCAGTTATCTATCCGTAATATGGGTCATGATAACCCATCAACCCGAAGTGAGTCGAACCGCGTGTCCAGACGAGCCGTCCTGACCACTGTTGCTGGTACTCCAACCCTCACGTATCTGGGGTCTGTCGTTTCCGCATCAGATAACTCGACAGAAATCCCGTACATCAAGTACGGTGACGAGGTAGTCAAATGGAAGACAGTCCCCAAGCAGTGGTGGGAAGCGGAACAACAGGCGGTTGCGGCAATGAAGGATCTCGCAGCGAAGTACGAGAGCCACCCTGCCGTCACTGGTGTCAGCCTGACTAATTCCGAAATGCGGGTCAACGGACGCCCGACGAGCAGAGTCGAAATTGATATCGGCTACGAGCACAGTGCCGAGTCCTTCACCGCACCGGAAACGGACTATGCGGTCCCCGTGGGTGTTCGACAGCGAGGGCCGCTCGAACTCCACTCCCCATCGACATCCTGTAATGATAACTGGTGTGATACTACCCAGTACAACAAGCCTCGAGGGGGAGCACGTCTCGATGGCAGCCACAGTGCTACTTGCCGAGTCGAGTACGACGACCGCCACCACCTGATGTGTGCCGCACACGCGGTCACCGACTGCGGAGCCGTAACGCCATCGAACAAGGTGCACCACGAAGGCGGCTACATTGGCGAGGTCGTCGATCACGATTCAAAGGAAGACTGGGCAATCATCGAAAACGATCCGGACGGGGACTTCCAGAACATCTCGGGCTACATCGCAGGCCATAACATTCGCGTCTCCGGACACGTCTCCGAGGAAGCGCTTAACGATATGCGCTCGAATGGTGAGGAGGCATACCACAGGGGTGCGAAAACCTGTACGACGCAGGGTCCGGTCAAGCGAACCGGAATCGATCTGCCGTACAGCTCGGACTGTGAAGGGTCCGGAATCTACGTCGAAATCGATAACTGTACCTACGGTGGCGATTCGGGTGGTCCCCACTACGACATCTGGGAAGACTCCGGAGGGTGTGAGTGGGCCGCAATCGTTGCTCCACACAAAGGTGGCGCAGGCGGGGGGAGCGGCTACAGCGTCGGGGCTGCAGCACACGAAATCGTCGACAATAACCCGATTCGGTTCCCCTCGCCAAACCCGTGCGGGCCGACCCAGTAACGCCAGTACAGAAGGGCTAGGAATCCGATATGGACGCCCTCCCACGGGGCGTCGGACCGATTTCACGCCGTAACAGTTACCGTCATTTTCGGCGTTGGCGTGATACTTGGTGGCAGATTCATTCGAAAGGATTACAACCTCACAGGATAGATCTGATGCGTACCTTGTTGCGTCAGTTTCTACTAGAATACTATTTCGGGAATGGCGACATTGTCATAAGATACCTGGATCGGCGTATTTCTAATGACCGGTAGATATTCTACGTCGAAACAGTACATTTCGAATGCAAACGGGGATCATCGAATCCAGCTTACCGTGTAATCGGCCCCGCACTCCTCGGCTAGGTCGAGCGCGGCGTCTTTCACGTCGACCGCGATGGTCCGGGCGGCGCTCATCGAGTCGACCGCCTGCAGGCCGATGTGGCCGAGGCCACCGATGCCGATGACCACCGCGTAGCTCCCGGGCACCAGTTCGTCGACGGCCTTCTTCGCGGCGTGGTAGGCCGTGATGCCGGCGTCGGCGTGGGGCGCGATGTCGACCGGGTCGAGCGTGTCGAGTTCGATCGCGGCCCGCTCGTTCGTGAGGAGGTACTCCGCGAAGCCGCCGTCCGTGGTGAGGCCGGGGAACTGCGCGTTCTCACAGTGCATGTCGTCGCCGAGGCGACAGCGGCGGCACTGGCCGCAGGTCATCAGGGGGTGACAGATCACCTGGTCACCCTCCTCGACGGTCGTCACTTCCTCGCCGGCTTCGACGACGGTGCCGGCGTTCTCGTGGCCGAGCGTCTGCGGCAGGTCGACGGGGGCGTACGCCTCCCACATCCCCTCGACGATGTGGTTGTCCGTCTGGCACCAGCCCGCACCTTCGACCTCGATCACGAGGTGGTCGGACCGCGTCGCCTCGGGCCGGTCGACCTCCTGACTGTCAGCGCCTCGCTCATGTCGTCCGTGTACTCGTGGAGTCGCGCGGCGAGCATGACAACCGGTATCACATATGTCTTAAAAAGCACGGGCGGCGGCGTAACCGGCCGAAAAACGAGTTATGATTCCGCCCGTTCGGGAGCGTTAAGAGGGAGTATGTCGTACGTTAACGTACTATGTCCCGGATACTGCTACTGGCGGGCGACTTCGTGGAGGACTACGAGGTGATGGTGCCGTATCAGGCGCTCCGGATGGTCGGCCACGAGGTCGACGCCGTCTGTCCGGAGAAGGAGGCCGGCGAGACGGTCAAGACGGCGGTCCACGACTTCCGCGGCGACCAGACCTACGTCGAGTCGCGGGGCCACGACTTCGAACTGACCGCGGCGCTCGACGAGGTCGACCCGGAGGAGTACGACGCCCTCGTCGTCCCGGGCGGACGCGCGCCGGAGTACCTCCGTGGCTACGACGAGGTGCTCGACGCGACACGGCACTTCTTCGAGGCCGACAAGCCCGTCGCAGCCCTCTGTCACGGCCTGCAGATACTCGCCGCGGCGGACGTGCTGGAGGGGCGCACGTGTACGGCCTATCCGGCGCTCCGGTCCGAGGTCGAGACGGCCGGTGCGGAGTGGGCCGGAAGCGTCACGCGCGACGGCAACCTCGTCACCGGACAGGCCTGGCCCGACCACCCCGAGTGGCTCTCGGCGTTTCTCGACGTGCTCGGCACTGAGATAGCCCACGGCGAACCCGCCGCGGCGGACGACTGAGGCGTTCGTCCGTCGTCCGGTGGGGTCGTCCGATCGCGTTCCGTTGTTCCGCGCTCTCCTCCCCGAACCAATACGCCTTTCATCCCCGCATGGGGAGTGGGATCCAGACCCGAATGGCACACGAAGAGTCCCAGGCGGCCGCGGGTCCGCCGGACGACATCGAGTACGGTATCGACGACAGACCACCGACGGGGGAGTCGGTGCTGCTCGGCCTCCAGCACTATCTGACGATGGTCGGAGCGAACATCGCCGTACCGCTCTTGCTCGTCGGCGCGCTCGACATGCCCCGAGACGCGGCGGCGCGGTTCGTCGGTACGTTCTTCGTCGTCTCGGGGGTCGCCACGCTCGCACAGACGACGCTCGGCAACCGCTACCCGATCGTTCAGGGCGCTCCCTTCTCCATGCTCGCGCCGGCGCTCGCCATCGTCGGCGTCGTGAGCGCGACCGGCGAGGCGGCGTGGCAGACGAAACTCCTCGCGCTGCAGGGCGCGATCATCACCGCCGCGCTCGCCGAGGTGGCCATCGGCTACCTCGGCGTCGTCGAGAAGATACGGCGATACCTCTCGCCGGTCGTCATCGCGCCGACCATCGCGCTGATCGGCCTCTCGCTGTTCGACGTGCCACAGGTCGCCGGCGCGACGAACTGGTGGCTCCTCGGGTTCACCGTGGTGCTCATCGTCGGCTTCTCGCAGTATCTGGACGCCTCCCACCGCGCGTTCCGCCTCTTTCCCGTCCTGCTCGGCATGGTGACGGCGTGGGCGGTCGCCGCGGTCCTCTCCGTCGCCGGCGTCTACACGCCCGAAAGCTCCGGCTACGTCCCGCTCGGGCAGGTCGCGGAAGCACCCGCGCTCCTCGCTATCTACCCGCTCCAGTGGGGGACGCCCACGGTCCAGCTATCGCTCGCCATCGGCATGTTCGCCGGCGTGCTGGCCTCTATCGTCGAGAGCTTCGGCGACTACCACGCCGTCGCTCGCATCGCCGGCCACGGCGCGCCGAGCGAGAAGCGGATCAACCACGGGATCGGCATGGAGGGGCTGATGAACGTGTTCTCCGGCATCATGGGGACGGGCGGGTCGACCTCGTACTCGGAGAACATCGGTGCTATCGGCCTGACGGGCGTCGCCTCGCGCTACGTCGTGCAGGTCGGCGCGGTGACGATGATCGTCTTCGGCTACGTCGGCTACTTCGGCCAGCTAGTCACCACCATCCCGGACCCCATCGTCGGCGGCCTCTTCGTCGCGATGTTCGGTCAGATCGTCGCGGTCGGCCTCTCGAACCTGGCGTTCGTCGACCTCTCCTCCGGTCGGAACACGTTCGTCATCGGCTTCGCCCTGTTCGCCGGCCTCGCGGTTCCGGCGTACATGGGGAACTTCGACAGCGCCGCGGCGTTCAGGAGCGGCATGGAACGCGTCGCGGTCCTCGGCCCGGTGCTGGGGACGCGACTCGTCGCCGACACGCTCTACGTCATCGGCGGCACCGGGATGGCCGTTGGCGGCCTCGTGGCGCTCGTCCTCGACAACACCATCGAGGGCACGCCCGAGGAGCGCGGCCTCGTCGCCTGGGAGCGGATCACCGAGGAGGAGAGCGACTTCCGCAGCGCCTGGGAGCGCCTGCGCCGCGACGAGGCCACCCCCGAGTCGGCGGACTGACTCAGACGGAGGGCGGAATCAGTATCCAAGAAATCCGTTCAGTTCGCTAAATTCGTCGGGGGAGAGAATGACCTCGGCCACGAACGCATCGAATCGTTCGAGGTCGTCGTCGATAGTTAATACAGTGTTCACCCCTTCGTTAATCGCTACTTGAGCATAATACCCGTCCCATCCACCGATATTTGTTTCGCTTGCCCGGGAAAGCCCATCACGAACCACCGTTTCAGCCATTCCATCGTACCAGTGAATCCGCTTCGCCTCCATGAAGTTCTGCATTAGTTGGGAAGCACGCTCGTTCGAGATGCCATAGTACGATATCAGTGCGTTGTGGGCCCCGACAACGGATGCATGTGGGACGATCGCGTCGATCTCTCCTGCGACTGCCTGCCGGACGTACGAGAGTGCTCTATCTCGGACAGGAGCATCCGTGTGGGCGAGTGCAGTTACCCCGACATCAAACAGATAGGGGCCGTCACTCACTATTGTCCTCGGACTCAGCCTGGTTCGCTTGCTGGCGGATGGTATCCACGTGATCCCGTGCCTGTGGATCGAGTTCCTCGTACGGCGTGGGTTCTCCGTCGGAAATCTCCCCGACGAGCTCGTTCATCCGCTCGATAATTCGTTCGGGATCGTCTTCGGGCTCGATGATCGCTTTACCGTCTTCCTCACGGACTTCGACTTCGGTACCGGAGGTTACACCGAGTCGTTCACGCACGTCTTGTGGGAGCACGATTCGCCCTTTCGAATCCACCTTTACCATAATCCCACTTAGAGTGGGATAAGACATAACGGTTCGGGTCAGTCGCCGTTGCTGTCCGTCTCGCTGACGCGCTGGACCCGCTCGATGCCGTCTATCTCGTCGACGACCTCGACCACCGGGTCCGGGACGAGCGGTTCCCAGTTCGCACCCCCGATCATTCGCTCGCGGACCTCCGTCCCCTCAAGCACTCCGCGGTTGAACATGGGCGACTGCCGGACCTCGATGCCCGCCTCCTTGAACAACTGGATGACGAGCGGGTTGTTCGAGTACGCCACGTCGAAGTCCGGACTCATGCCCTGGACGTGACTAACCCAGACGGCGTTGCGCTCCAGGTCCTCGATGGGAACGGCGTAGGTCACCAGGTCGATGTCGACCAGCGACTTCGTCACCATCATGATTCGTTCGCCGGCAGTGAACGGGTCGTGCTTGCTGTGGGAGTTGCCCGCGCTCCCGATGCCGAGGACGAGTTCGTCCACGTCCTCCGCTATCTCCTTGACCATGTTGTGATGGCCGTTGTGGAAGGGCTGGAACCGACCGATGTAGAAGCCCCGAATCATCGTTCGTTACTGTCATCCGCTGATTTATAAGCATGGCGAGTCATCCTATAGAGGCTGTTCGGCCGGTAGAACGCGTGAGTCGTCGGCTCCGCGGCGACGGATCGTACATCGTGGAGGGGAGAAAGTATATCAGTACTCCTCCCTTCGCATTATCCAGTAAAGCATTCTATGAGCAACGATACGGACCCAGACGACGTTCCATCCGAACAGGGGGATCGCCAGCCCGGAGAGGGCACGGACGCTCCCCACTCGCGGGGAGCGGTCGACCCCGACCCGGACGAGAACCCGGAGACCGTCGACGACTCGTCCGCGACGACGGCCGGCGTCGAAACGGACGAGGACACCGACGAGCGGACCCTCGACGACCTCGGCAGCGAAGTCGACGCCGAGATAGCGGACGACGTCGACGAGGACGACCTCCTCGGCGGCCTCCGGATCGACTCGACCGAAGACATCGACGTTCCCAACCAACTGGTCGATCAGGTCATCGGCCAGGACGACGCCCGAGACATCATCAAGAAGGCGGCGAAGCAGCGGCGTCACGTGATGATGATCGGCTCGCCCGGTACCGGGAAGTCGATGCTCGCGAAGGCGATGAGCGAACTCCTCCCCAAGGAGGACCTGCAGGACGTGCTCGTCTACCACAACCCCGACGACGGGAACGAGCCGAAGGTGCGGACAGTTCCCGCCGGCAAGGGCGAACAGATCGTCGAGGCCCACAAGGACGAGGCCCGGAAGAAAAACCGGATGCGCTCGTTCCTGATGTGGATCATCATCGCGATCGTCCTCGGCTACACCCTGCTTTCCCGCGCCAGCATTCTGCTCGGCATCCTCGCGGCGGGCGTCGTCTACCTCGCCTTCCGCTACAGCAACCGCGGCAGCGACGCGATGATCCCGAACCTCATCGTCAACGCCGCCGACGAGCAGACCGCGCCGTTCGAGGACGCGACCGGTGCCCACGCCGGCGCGCTGCTGGGCGACGTCCGCCACGACCCGTTCCAGTCCGGCGGCATGGAGACGCCCAGCCACGACCGCGTCGAGCCCGGCGCGATCCACAAGGCGAACAAGGGCGTCCTGTTCGTCGACGAGATCAACACGCTCGACATCCGCAGCCAGCAGAAGCTGATGACCGCGATCCAGGAGGGCGAGTTCTCCATCACGGGCCAGTCCGAGCGCTCCTCGGGCGCGATGGTCCAGACGGAGCCCGTCCCCTGTGACTTCATCATGATCGCGGCGGGGAACCTCGACGCGATGGAGAACATGCACCCCGCGCTCCGCTCCCGCATCAAGGGGTACGGGTACGAGGTGTACATGGAAGACACCATCGAGGACACCCCCGAGATGCGCCGCAAGTACGCGCGCTTCATCGCGCAGGAGGTCACGAAGGACGGCCGCCTGCCCCACTACACGACCGACGCCATCGAGGAGGTCATCCTCGAAGCCAAGCGCCGCGCGGGCCGCAAGGGTCACCTGACGCTGAAGATGCGCGACCTCGGCGGACTGGTCCGCGTCGCGGGCGACATCGCCCGCGCTGAAGACGCCGAGCGGACCACACGCGACCACGTGCTCCAGGCCAAACGCCGGAGCCGCTCCATCGAGCAGCAGCTCGCGGACGACTACATCCAGCGCCGCAAGGACTACGAGCTCACCATCTCGGAGGGCGACGTGGTCGGCCGCGTCAACGGTCTCGCGGTCATGGGCGAGGACAGCGGCATCGTCCTCCCCGTCATGGCCGAGGTCACCCCCTCGCAGGGTCCCGGCCAGGTGATCGCCACCGGGAAGCTGCAGGAGATGGCCGAGGAAGCGGTCCAGAACGTCTCCGCCATCATCAAGAAGTTCTCCGACGAGGACATCTCCGAGAAGGACGTCCACATCCAGTTCGTCCAGGCGGGCCAGCAGGGCGTCGACGGCGACTCCGCCTCCATCACGGTGGCGACGGCCGTCATCTCCGCGCTGGAGGACGTGCCCGTCCGTCAGGACCTGGCGATGACCGGCTCGCTCTCCGTCCGCGGCGACGTGCTGCCGGTCGGCGGCGTCACCCACAAGATCGAGGCGGCGGCGAAGGCCGGCCTCGACACGGTCATCATCCCCGCCGCGAACGAACAGGACGTGATGATCGAGGAGGAGTACGAGGAGCAGATAGAGATCGTTCCGGTCACCCACATCAGCGAAGTGCTCGAAGTCGCGCTGGCCGGCGAGACCGAGAAGGACGGTCTCGTCGACCGCATCAAGAGCATCACCGGTTCGGCCCTCGAACGCCAGGTCGGCCGCGGCGGTTCCAGTCCCAGCCCGCAGTAAGCGTGGCCGACTGGGCCGTCTTCACGGGCGTCACCTTCGTCGTTCTCTCTCTGCTGTTGCTGCTGTCCCGAGCGACGCGAACGGCGATGACCAACGAGGGCGGGTCCATCGAACCGCCGACCGAGGAGCGCGACCTGCTCCGGGACGAAGACGCTGACACCCCGCCGACCGACCGCGACGGCGGACCGCTCGACGCCGCCGCGACCGACGGCGAGCGGGCGCGCGCGCCACGGACGGGAGCCCCGGACGCGAACGCCGGCCCGAGGGCGGCCCGGCGTGAGAGGGGGAACCCGCACAACCCCTTTCCGCCGGGGTCGCCGTCCCACGAGACGCTCGAACCGGACGGCGACCCCGAGTTCTCGACCGGCGCGCTGCTCGTGAACGTCGCGCTCTCGCAGGGGCTGTTCGGGTCGCTGCTACTCGCAGCGGCGTGGTACACCGCCGTTCCCGCGTCCGCCTTCGGTATCGACCCCGCGCCGCTGAGCACGGGGTGGCCGGCGCTCGCCGTCGGCGTCGCCACGGGCGTCGCCCTCTACGGGGCCAACGAGGTCGCCGCGTCGGCGCTCGACCGGGCCGGCGTCGAGAGCAACGAGGAACTGCGCGAACTGCTCGCGCCGGACTCGACCGCGGGGTGGGTCGTCCTGCTCGGTGCTGTCCTCCCCGTCATCGCCGCCTTCGAGGAGTTCCTCTTCCGCGCGGCGGTCGTCGGCGCGGTGTCGACCGGGTTCGCCGTCTCGCCGTGGGCGATGGCGGTCGTCTCCACCGCGGCGTTCGCGCTCGGCCACGGCATGCAGGGGCCGGGCGGCGTCGTCGTCACGGGGACGCTCGGGTTCGTGCTGGCGGCGCTGTTCATCGTCACGGGGAGCTTCCTCGCCGTCGTCGTCGCGCACTACCTCGTCAACGCCCTGGAGTTCGCCGTCCACGAAGGGCTGGACGCGGACTGGGGCCGGACCGCCGGCTGACGGCCCCACGATGCGCAAGCTACTTGCCGACGCTGGGAGAGCTACCGGCCATGCGCTCGCCCCGCGAGTTCATCGACGTCCGCGTCCTGACCGTCGTCGTCGGCATCGTCTACCTGATCGTCGCGGCGTACGCGGTCGCGACGGGCGACGCGACCGCGAACTCCCTCACCGATCTCGCCTTCTCGCTGGTGATGGTCGCCTTCGGCGTCCTGCTCCGCGTTCGCAACCCCGACGAGATGGGCCTGCGCGTCGCCGGCGGCCTGTTCGTCCTGACGGGGCTCATGCAGGGGTACCTGCTGCTGGTCGAGGACGCGCCCGTCGGCGACGGCGCGGTGAGTCTCCTCGCGGGCGCGGCGTTCCTCCTGTATCTCTTCGAGATGTTCGTCCGACCGCGGCTGGAGTGAGCTACAGCCCCTCCAGCGACCGCAGACGCCGCTCGACCGGCGGCGGCGCGGCGCTCGGACCGTCGCGCACGCGGTGGTCCGGGATGAGCAGGGGCGCGGGGTTCTCGGCGAGGGCGGTCCGCACCGTCCGCTGGTCGTCCGCCTCGCTGCCCGAGAGGCCGGGCGTCATGCGCGCCACCCCCTCGACTGTTATCTGCTCGCCGTACGGCAGGTCGCGGACGGTTTCGAGCACCGTCCGCTGGTCCGTCGGCACCGTCAGCGCGATCCCCACGTCGGCGAAGTCGTCCGCCGCGCCGCCGAGGTAGTCGAACACCCGGTCGAGCAGGTCGTGGGCCTCCGCGGCGTCGTCCGCGGGCGCGTCCGGGAACGAGACGTCGACGACCCGCCCGCTCGCGATGCCCAACCGGGCGTACCGTTCGAGGTACGGCGACTCCCGCGCGTAGATGCCGGCGTCTTCCATGTACCGGTGGAGTACGGTCGCGGCCTTGAAGATTCGCCCGGTCGCGGCGTCCGGACCGACCGCAGCGGGCCGACTCGTCGCCGGCAACCGTCGCGCGGGGCCAAGATACAATGCCGCTCCTGTCGAGACGTACTCCGGGGGACACTCTATGACAGTTATCGCCGGCCGGCGAGAGCCGGACGGAACGGCAGTCGAACGAGCGGACGCACCGGGGCGCGAACGACCGACTACAAGACACACCGGGACGAGGTGGTCGCCGTGAACCCCGACCCCGACGGCCCGGTGCGCGACGACTCGCCGCCGACACCGAACGTCCGCGCCGACCGACCGACCGGGGTCGACGTCGTCACCGCGGAGCGGATCGGCCTCGCGGCGGTCGGCGGTGCGCTCGTGGTCGCCGGCCTCCGGCGGCGCTCGCTCGGCGGCACGGCGCTGGCGGCCGCGGGCGGATGGCTGGTGTACCGCGGCGTCAGGATGTCGAGTCCGGACACGGGTGCGACGGCCGCCGACGTCTCGATGTTCGGTCGGGACGGCACCGGCGCGCCGGAGGACGCCGTGGAGGTCGAGCGCTCGGTCACCATCGGCGAGTCGCCGCAGGAACTCTACGAGATGTGGCGGGACCCGGACCGACTGGCGCGGGTCATGGAGCACTTCGCGGACGTGACGCCGGCGGGCGAGAACCGCCAGCACTGGGAGGTCCGCGGACCGCTCGGCCGCGTGCTCGCGTGGGACGCGCGGGTCGTGAAGGACCGCCCCGGCGAACTGGTCCAATGGGAGTCGCTTCCGGGCGCGACGCTGCCCAACGAGGGGTCGGTGCGCTTCGAACCGGCGACGGGCGACCGCGGGACGAAGGTCACAGTGCGTTTCCGGTTCGACCCGCCGGCCGGCCCGGTCGGCGACGCCGCGATGGAGACGCTCGACGTGGNNNNCCGCCTCAAGAGCCTCGCCGAGACGGGCGAGATCCCGACGCTCGAAGCGAACCCGTCGGCGCGCGGAGAGGGAGACCGGGTCTGAAGCCCGTCCGACTCCTGCGTGGTCCTCTCGGAGGGTCGATGCGATACCGATGCGGGTTCCGCTTTTCCGCTTCCATCCGAGTCGTCCGACGAGACCGCCCGCCGTGCACAAGTCTTATGTACAAATCCGTCCGTTAATGTACGATGATGAACGCCGACGAGGTCGCGCCGGCGGTGCGGTCCATCCTGGACAGCGCCGGAGAGCGCGGCGACGAGGACCACGAGCGGGTCGACGCCGACGCCCGGTCGCTGCCGGACGCGCTGGCGGCCGCGGAGGCCGACGGCCGCGTGCCGGTGATAGCCGAAGTAAAGCCGACGAGTCCGACCACCGAGGGGACGACTGACGCCGACCCCGTCGAACTGGCGCGGGCGATGGTCGACGGCGGCGCGGCCGCGCTGTCCGTGCTGACCGAACCGGAGCACTTCGGCGGGTCGACGGAGAACCTCCGGCGGGTGCGCGACGCCGTCGACGTGCCCGTCCTGCGAAAGGACTTCGTCCTGCGCGAGGCGCAACTCGACGCGGTGGCGGCGGACGTCGTCCTGCTGATCGCCCGGTTCGTCGGCGACGACCTCGCCGACCTGACCGCGGCGGCCCGCGACCGCGGCTTTCAGGTGCTCGCCGAGGTCCACGCCCGCGAGGAACTGGAGCGGGCGGTCGAGGCGGGCGCGGACGTGGTCGGCGTGAACAACCGCGACCTCGCGCGGTTGGAGGTCGACCTCGGGACGTTCGAGCGGGTCGCGGGCGCGGCCCCGCGAGACGTGACACTCATTGCCGAGAGCGGCATAGCGACGCGGGACGACGCGACGCGGATGCGCACGGCGGGCGCGGACGGCCTGCTGATCGGGTCCGCGATCATGGACGGGGTCCGGGACGCCGACGGGTCGACGGCGGCGGAGACGGACCTCGTCCGCGACAACACGGAGCGACTGACACGATGAGCACGAGCAAGTTCGGAGAGTACGGCGGACAGTACGTGCCGGAGGCGCTGATGCCGGCCATCGAGGAACTGGAGGACGCCTACGAGCGGTACGTCCTCGACAACGAGGACGGGTTCATGGACGAGTTCCGCCGCCGACTGCGGGACTTCGGCGGCCGGCCGACGCCCCTGCAGCACGCGGAACAGCTGTCGGAGCGTTACGACGCCGAGGTGTACCTCAAGCGCGAGGACCTCCTTCACGGCGGCGCGCACAAGCTGAACAACGCGCTCGGGCAGGTCCTACTGGCGAAGTACATGGGCAAAGACCGGATCGTCGCCGAGACGGGCGCGGGGCAACACGGCACGGCGACCGCGATGGCCGCGGCCCACCTCGGGATGCCCTGCGAGGTCTACATGGGCGAGCGCGACATCAACCGCCAGCGCCCCAACGTGTTCCGGATGCGGCTCAACGGGGCCGCGGTGAACACGGTGACCGTCGGTCGGGGCACGCTGAAGGAGGCCATCAACGAGACGATGCGCGACTGGGCGACGAACGTCGAGGACACCCACTACGTCATCGGGAGCGTCGTCGGCCCCCACCCGTTCCCGGTGATGGTGCGGGACTTCCAGGCCGTCATCAGCGAGGAGGCCCGCGAGCAGGTCCGCGAGCGGGCGGGGCGACCGCCCGACAGCGTCCTCGCCTGCGCGGGCGGCGGGTCGAACACGATGGGCGCGTTCCACGGGTTCGTCGGCGACGAGGACGTCGAACTCTACGCCGTCGAGGCCGGCGGCAGTTCGCTGGAGGTCGACGAGGAGGAGGGCGTCGCGCCCAACTCCGCGTCCCTGTCGACCGGCGACGAGGGCGTGCTCCACGGCGCGCGCACGAAGCTCCTACAGGACTCGAACGGCCAGATCATGGAGTCACACAGCGTCTCCTCCGGACTGGACTACGCCGGCGTCGGGCCGGAACTCGCCCACCTCGTCGACGAGGAGCGCGTAACGCCCGTCACCGTCGACGACGACCGCGCGCTAGAGGCGTTCCACCGCCTCTCGCAGGAGGAGGGGATCATCCCGGCGCTGGAGACGGCCCACGCGTTCGGCTTCGCCCACGAGAACCCCGAGCAACTCGGCGACGTGACCGTGATCAACGTCTCCGGCCGCGGCGACAAGGACCTCGAATCGGTCATCGAGGAGAGCGCGAAGCGGGACCTGTCGGCCGCGCCAGACATGGACGTGTTCGACGGGGGTGCTGGCCTGTGAGCCGGATCGGCGAGGCGTTCGCGGACGGCCCCGCGTTCGTCCCGTATCTGGCCGTCGGCGACCCGGACTACGAGTCCTCGACAGCGTACGTGGAAGCGCTCGCCCACGGCGGCGCGGACGTCATCGAACTCGGCCTGCCGTTCTCCGAACCCGTCGCGGAGGGGCCGACGATCCAGGGGGCGGTGACCCGCGCGCTGGACGCCGGCATGACCCCCGGGAAGTACTTCGAGTTCGTCGAGGAACTGGACGTGGACGTGCCGCTCGTCTGCATGACGTACTACAACCTCATCTACCAGTTCACCACGGACGACGACGAGCGGAAGGGACCTCGCCCGTTCGTCGAGCGCGCCGCCGAGGCGGGCATCGAAGGCTTCGTCGTTCCGGACCTGCCGGCGGAGGAGGCCGACCCCCTGCGGGAGGCCTGCGACGACCACGGTCTCGACCTCGTGTTCATCGTCGCGCCCACGACGGAGGGCGAACGCCTGGAGCGCATCATGGACCGGGTGTCGGGCTACGTGTACGTACAGGCCCGCCTCGGCGTCACCGGCGCGCGCGACGACGTGAGCGACCGAACCGACGACGCGCTCGGGCGACTGGAGGACTGGGACGTCTCGGAGCAGGGTCCCGAGGCTCGTCGGACGGAGTCCAACGGTGTGCCGAAGGCGGTCGGCTTCGGCATCAAGACCGGCAAGCACGCCGAGCGCATCGTCGAGGGCGGCGCGGACGGGGTCATCGTCGGCTCCGCGCTGGTCGACATCGTCGCCGAGGGCCACCGGGAGGGCCGCCCCGCCGAGGCGGTCGCGGCTGACCTCGAAGCGAAGGCCCGAGAACTCAAGGAGGGAGCGGCGTCCGGGTACGCGCAACGCGTGCCAGAACCAGAACACACATAACCTCTACTTGCCACAGTTTCACACACCATGAGTAGCGGGATCGACGCGCGTCTGAAACGCATCGGGACAGGCGGCAACCACGTCATCGTCCCGATGGACCACGGCATCACACTCGGCCCTGTAAAGGGCTTGAGAGACATCGAATCGACCATCGACGCGGTGACGCGGGCCGGCGCGGACGCCGTCCTCACCCAGAAGGGGATCGCCCCGCGGGTCCACGGCAACAAGAACGGCAAGGGCTACATCGTTCACCTGAACGCCTCTACTTCTATCGGTCCCGACGCCGACGACAAGCGCATGACCGGCACCATCGAGGAGGCGGTTCGGGCGGGCGCGGACGCGGTCTCGTTCCACATCAACGTCGGCAGCGACCACGAACCGGACCAGATCACCCAGCTATCGGAGGTCACCGACGAGGCCGACCGCTTCGGGATGCCGGTGCTCGCGATGGCGTACGCGCGCGGCCCCGGCGTCGACTCGGCGGACCCCGAGGCGCTGGGCCACGCCGTCCGCCTCGCCGAGGAGGTCGGCGCGGACGTCGTCAAGACGGGCTACAGCGGCGACGCCGAGAGCTTCGGACACGTCTGCGAGTCGACGCGCCTGCCGGTGGTCATCGCCGGCGGGAGCAAGGGCACCGACCGCGAGACGCTGACGATGGTCCGCGGCGCGATGGACGCCGGCGGCGCGGGCATCTCGATGGGCCGCTCGGTCTTCCAGCACGACGACCCCGAGGCGATCGCGAGCGGGGTCGCCGCCGTCGTCCACGACGACGCGAGCGTCGACGAGGCGCTCCGCCGGGCCGGCCTCGCGGTCGAAGCGTAAGTCCCCCTACCGTTTTTTCCCTCCCCCGGCGTAGGCGGGCGTATGGGACGGACGAGATTCGACTTCGACGGCGAGACGGTGATCGTCACCGGCGGGAGTTCCGGTATCGGCCGCGCCATCGCGCTGGGGTTCGGCGACGCGGGCGCGACCGTGATCAACGCCGACTTGCGCGAGGACCCGAAGGACGTGGACGCCGACCTGCCGACCCACGAGGCGGTCGAGGACGGCGGCGGGCGCGCGGAGTTCGTCCGGACGGACGTGAGCGACCCGGAAGCGATCGAGTCGGTCGTCGCGGCCGCCCGCGAGTTCGGCGGCGTCGACGTGATGGTGAACAACGCCGGCCTGTTCGTCGAGGGCGAGTTCCGCGAGGTCACGCCCGAGGAGTTCGACCGCATTCACGGCGTGAACGCGAAGGGCGTCTTCTTCGGCTGTCAGGCCGCCGCCAACGACATGATCGACCGCGGCGAGGGCGGGGCCATCGTCAACACCGCGTCGATCAGCTCCACCCTCGCCCAGCACGGGCAGGTGCAGTACGACTCCACGAAGGGCGCGGTGCGGATGATCACCCGCGGTGCGGCGCTCGAACTCGCGGGGCACGACGTTCGCGTGAACGCGGTCGCGCCCGGTCAGATCGCGACGGAGTTCCTCGAAGGGTGGACCGAGGAGGCCGAGGAAGGCGACTTCCTCAAGCCCGTCCCGCAGGGCAGGGCCGGCCGCCCCGAGGACGTGGCGGACGCCGCGCTGTTCCTCGCCAGCGAGGGCGCGGGCTACACCACCGGCGAACTGCTCCACGTCGACGGCGGGTGGCAGATCTGCTGACGCGGAGCGCCCCGCGGATCGCGCCGCCGGGTGCCACACCGCCGTAACGCCTTTTCGCGCCGTCGTCGAGCCACGCGTATGGACGTCGACCACGGCTACCACGGCGAGCGGGCCCGCTTCTGCGACGAACAGATGGCCGACGCGGACCGAGACGACGCCGGGTTCTACGCCGACCGCGCGCGGGCGGCGGACGGTCCGGCGCTCGAACTCGCCTGCGGCACCGGCCGCGTGTACCTCGAACTGCTCCGGGCTGGTGTCGACGGCCTCGACGCGTCCGCCGACGCGCTCGCGCTCCTCCGAGAGAAGGCGTCCGGGGAAGGACTCGACCCGACCGTGTGGCAGGCCGACATGAGCGCGTTCCGCGTCGACCGGGAGTACGACCTCGTCTACTGCCCGTTCAACGCGGTCCAGCACCTGCGGACGGTCGAGGACCAGACCGCCGCGCTCCGGCGGGTCCACGACGCCCTCGCGCCCGGCGGCGAGTTCGTCTTCGACGTGTTCGTCCCCGGGTTCGACGTGGTCTGTGAGGAGTACGGCGAGTGGCGGGAGGAGCGGGTCGAGTATCGCGGCGAGACCCACCGGTACCGGACGCGGACTCGCGTCGTCGACGAGGTGGAACAGGAGATACTCGTCGAGAACGAACTGTACGCCCTCGATGGGGGTGACGGCGACACGGGCGAGCAGGTGTTCGCCGAGCGCCATCGGCTGAAGCTACTGCCGAAGCGGGAGGTCGAACCGCTCGTCCGGGCGTCGCCCTTCGGGGAGTGGGACGCGGCCGGCGGGTTCGACGGCTCCCCGCTGGCGGACGGCGACAACGTGCAGGTGTGGACGCTCCGAAAGGCCGGGGGGTAGCCGGAACTCGCGAACGTCGCTCGGCCAGCACTGACGATTCCGCCACGTTCATGCCCGCGCCATTCGAGTGGTGCAATATGACACGATCAGTGTGGCTCAAAGCCGACGACAGCGTCGGCGACTGGGACGCGCGACGGAAGCGCATCACCGCCGGCCTGGAGTCGGGGGTGGACTGGGTGCTCGTCGACGAGGGGGACGTCGACAGGGTGCGCGAACTCGGTGACGTGAACGTGGCGGCCTTCCGCACCGGCGGCGACGTGGACGTCATCGACGACGCTGAGGGTGACGAGGGCGGCCGGGCCGACGCCTACGTCGTCGGCAAGGAGGGCGAGGGCGACGGCACCGTCGACCTGCCGAACGACTTCTCCGGCTCCGCCGACCTCTCGACGCTGCGGCGCGAGGACGAGCGCGCCGACGGCGCGTACGTCCGCGTCTTCGACGAGGACTACGAGGCGTTCGCGGAGGCCGCCGCGGGGGAGGCGGACTACACCGTCGTCGTCGGCGAGGACTGGACGATCATCCCCCTGGAGAACCTCATCGCCCGCATCGGCGAGGAGACGGAACTCGTCGCCGGCGTCACGACGGCCGAGGAGGCGAAGACCGCCTTCGAGACGCTGGAGATCGGATCGGACGCGGTCCTGCTGGACACCGACGACCCGGACCGGATCCGCGAGACCTGCGCGGTGCGCGACGAGGCCGAGCGCGAGACGCTCGACCTGGAGTTCGCCGAGGTGCTGACCGTCGAGCGTGCCGGCAGCGCCGACCGCGTCTGCGTCGACACCGGGTCGCTGCTGGACCACGACGAGGGGATGCTCGTCGGGTCGATGTCCCGCGGCCTCGTGTTCGTCCACGCCGAAACCGCCGAGTCGCCGTACGTCGCTTCCCGGCCGTTCCGGGTCAACGCCGGCGCGGTCCACGCCTACGTCCGCACGCCCGACGGCGGCACGAGGTACCTCTCCGAGGTCCGGAGCGGCGACGAGGTCCAGATCGTCGACACCGACGGCGACACCCGGGAGGCCATCGTCGGCCGGGCGAAGATCGAGCAGCGCCCGATGTTCCGGGTCGAGTTCGAGGCCGAGAACGGGGACCGCTTCGAGACGCTCATCCAGAACGCCGAGACGGTCAAGGTCGCGACCGAGGACGGCCGGACCGCGGTCACCGACCTCGAACCCGGCGACCGGGTGAAGGTGTACTACGAGGACACCGCTCGGCACTTCGGCGAGGCCGTCGAGGAGAGCATCATCGAGAAGTGATCGCCGCGCCGGACCCCGCTCAGGACTCGGCGCGCTCCGCGCGGTCGTCCTCGCCGGGGACATCGAGTCGCGTCGTGCACCAGTGGCAGAACTCCAGGTCCTCGTCGACCTCGCTGCCGCAGTGGGGGCAGTGGAACGCGTCGGGGTCGAACCGCGCCTGCTGTACGGAGATGACGTACGCGTCGACCACGTTGAACAGCGTCAGCGACAGGAGGACGAACTGCTCCGCGGTGGAGAGCTGCTCGACCATGGCCGTCGCGTTCTCGACCATCGTTCCGCCCGTGACGGGCTCCGGCATCAGGAGAAACGACGCCGAGAGGGTAAGCGCCGCCCACAGGAGCGAGCGGGCCCACTGTCGCAGGTACGCGTGACCCAGTCCGGGGAAGACGAACGCGAGACCGACCGCGATAACCGATCGCAGATAAACCATTCTGGCCGGTGATACCCAGCCGTCAGTGGTTAAACTTCGGGTTTCGAACGCAGGTCCTCGACCAGACGACGGAGCGTCGGCAGGTCGTACTGGCCGGGCGCGGTCGCCCCGTCCGGGTCGACGGGAGCGTACCCGATCCGGGAACCGTACACCGGCGCGACGGCGCGGGAGTGTCGGCCCGGTTCGCCCATCGCCATCGTCGCCACGGACTCTCCCTGCGCGCTGAACTCGCGGGTGAGCATCAGCAGCGTCAGCACGTCCGCGGGGTCGGTCGCCGTCACCGCCAGCTTCCCCACGTCGGCGTTCGACACCGCGTCAACGAGCATGTCCCGCATCTCGTCGGCCGAGGGCGTCCCGTCGAAGTCGTGGATGGACGCGATGGCCGTTGCGCCGTGGTCCCGCGCGTGGTCGACGACGCCGCTCCCGCCGCCGTGACGGACCGCGTTCAGTTCCACGTCGACCGCCTCGACGAGGCGGCCGGCGTCGTCCGCTTCGCCGCCCTCCCACTCCGCCCGGTTGGTGGCGATGAGCGGGAGGACGCCGTCGTAGTCGTCGAGTTGCGCGAGCGGGTCCTCGGCGAGGTCCATTCGGAACTCGACCGCGTCGGCGTGTTCGCGCGCGTCCGCTTCGTCGTCCAGGTCGGCGGTCGCCGCCGCCAGGACGAACGAGTCGAAGTCCATACTCCGTGATGGCCGCGACGGGAGAAAAAAGGGGCGTATCCGGAGAGGGTCGCACCGGGCGAGCGCTCAGCCCCGGTCGTCGTGCCGTCGGGTCAGTCGGCGCCGAAGCGGCAGGTGTCCACAGTCCGGACAGCCGTCGTGCTTGGTGGCTACGTAGCTCAGCTCGCGACCGCACTGCGCGCAGTCGTCGGAGGGGTCTGTCATCAGCAGTCGTCCGGAGCCGCGGATGGATGTAGGTTGCGCGACGACCGGCCGCGTGTGACGGCGTCGCAGGTGTCGGCGGGTGGGAACGTCCGGCTCGGCGAGTGACAGTCGAGCGCGCCGCCTTCCTGCGGGGGATAGACCGTCCATCCGCCGTCGGAGGTCGGACGCGCCGCTCGTCGGAGCGAACCTGGAACGGACCGGCGACGCCGAACTCGACGGACTCCGCGACTACGCCAGGCCGAGGCTCTCTTCCGCTTCCAGTAGCTCGTGGTACCGGTTGCGGATGGTGACCTCGGAGATGTCCGCGACCTCGCTGACGGCCGCCTGCGTGGTCTTCTCGTTGGTGAGCAGGGCGGCGGCGTAGACGGCGGCGGCCGCGAGGCCGACCGGCGACTTGCCGCTGTGGACGCCCTTCTCCTTCGCGTTCCGGAGGAGCTTTCGCGCGCGGTGCTCGGCCTCGTCGGAGAGACCGAGGCCGGAGGCGAACCGCGGGACGTAGCTCTCTGGGTCGGCGGGCTTGACTTCGAGGCCGAGTTCGCGCACGACGTAGCGGTACGTGCGGGCGACCTCGTTTTTCTCGACGCGGCTCACTTCGGCTATCTCGTCGAGGCTGCGCGGGACGCCCGCCTGACGTGCGGCGGCGTAGACGCAGGCCGTCGAGACGCCCTCGATGGAGCGGCCGGGGAGCAGGTCCTCCTCGAGCGCGCGGCGGTAGATGACGCTGGCGGTCTCCCGGACGTTCTCGGGCAGGCCGAGCGCGGACGCCATGCGGTCGATCTCGCCGAGCGCCTGCTTCAGGTTGCGTTCCTTGCTGTCCCGCGTGCGGAAGCGCTCGTTCCACTTCCGCAGGCGCTGCATCTTCTCGCGCTGGCGGGAGCCGAGGGAGTTGCCGTAGGCGTCCTTGTCGCGCCAGTCGATGTTGGTCGACAGCCCCTTGTCGTGCATCGTGTTCGTCGTCGGTGCGCCGACGCGACTCTTCTGGCTTTTCTCCTGGGCGTCGAAAGCACGCCACTCGGGGCCGCGGTCCACGGAGCCCTCCTCGACGACGAGGCCGCAGTCCTCGCAGACGGTCTCGCCGTGTTCCTCGTCGTTGACGAGCCGTCCACTACACTCGGGACAGGAGAGGCTCTCGTCGGATCGCTCGGTCTCGCGTTCGTCTTCTGACGTGCGTACGCGTGTTCGGGTGTTCTCGGTCATTTGTACGATAGGGCGGAAGCTGTCCGGGGAGGTCGGCTGGTAAAAATCCCGGAGTGAGTCCTTACTATGGACTTTAGTATTGCCAATATTTAAACGCTTCGGTACTTCAGGCTCCTTCCCCCGCGAAACGCCGTTTCGTGGGCGTCTCGTGGGACCGGACGGAAAGATTCAAGCCTCCCGTCGCATCGCTCGAACGACGTCCTCACGACCCTGGAGCCGTACCGTCCGGTATGCACGTCAGCGTCGGCAGCGCGAACCCGGTGAAAGTCGCAGCGACCGAACGAGCCCTGGCGGACCGCGGCGAGGCGGTCGTCGAGTCCGTGCCCGTCGACTCGGGCGTGAGCGAACAACCGACCGGTCACGCCGAAACCGCCGAAGGGGCCAGGAACCGCGCGGAACGAGCCCTCGCGGACGGTGGCTACGACCTCGGCGTCGGCATCGAGGGCGGCGTGGCCCGGTTCGACGGAACGGACGGGCTCTACCTGGTCATGTGGGCGGCCGTTGCCGACGGCGACCGGATGGGACGCGGGGCCGGACCGAGCCTCCGTCTGCCCGATGGCGGCGCTCACGGACGGCATCATCGACCGTGAGTCCGCGCTGGCCCACGCCGTCGCCGGGGCGCTGGGACCGTTCGTCACGTCCCACTACTAATCGTCGGTGACCGAACGCTCCGGTTCGCGGTCACGGGCGTCAGCGCTCTCCTCGACGGCCGTCGTCAGCGAGACGTTTAGCAACAGCATCGAGGCGAGGCCGCCGGCCACCGTGACCGCGTTCTTGACGGCGTGGTCGACGATGGCCGCGCCGAGGGCGACCCCCCAGCCGATGGGGGTCAGTCCCACGACGAGCACGGAGAACGCCCCCTCGTACAGCCCGATGCCGCCCGGCGAGAGCGGCAGGACCTTCGCGAGGTTGCCGACGCTGACGGCGAAGAAGCCGACCGCGAGCAGCGTCGGGAGCGACAGCGCGACGCCGTCGAACGCCGCGAGGACGAGGATCGCCGTCAGCACGTCCAGCCCCCAGATGAGCAGGCTGCTCGCGCCCACGCGGGCGAACGCCCGACCGTCGCTCGCCACCGCCTGGACGTCGCCGGCGAACTGCTCGACGACGCCCGCAACGTACTCCGCGTAGCTGTCCGAACTCAGCCGCGTCACGCCCTCCCGGACGAGGTTCCGGTCGGAGCGCGCCGACGCGACGATGGCGACGACGGCCGCGATGGCGGCGGCCCCGACGGCCGCGGCGACCGCGACGGCCACCTGCCCGCTGTCCCGGTCCGTTCCCAGCACCGCCGACTGGAGCGCGCCCGCCTCGCCCGTCGCGACGAGGCCAAGCAGGACGGTCCCGGCGAGCGCCGTGATGGTGAGCAGGTCGAACACCCGCTCCACGGCCAGCGACGCGAACCCGGTGGGGTACGGTATCGACCGGCGGGCCTTCACCACGTACGCGCGGACTGCGTCCCCCGCCCGAGCGGGGAAGACGAGGTTCCCGGTCTGGCTGATAAACACCGCGCCGGTGAGGAAGCCGACGCGCTCCTGGTACCCCAGTTCCGAGAGGATGTCGCGATAGCGCGCGCCCCGCAGCGGCCAGGACAGCAGGTACACCAGCGCGGAGACGGCGACCGGACCGCGGTCGGCCCCCGCCATGTGGTCCAACACCGCCGCGGGGTCCAGATACTGCGTCATCAACGCGACGGCGACGACCGTCAGGAGCGTCCCCGCAGTGAGGCTGACCCGACGGTCGATCTTCGGGGAGACGCCGACCTGCCACCACGTCCGAAGGACCTGGCTCCCCATGCCGAACACGTCCCGGACGAGGTCGACCTTCGTGTCGCCTTTCGGCGTCCAGTCGACCGGGAACTCCCTAACCCGATAGTCCGCCCGCTGGGCGCGGATGAGTACCTCGGTGTCCCAGAACCAGTGGTCGTCCTCCACGTCCCCCTTCAGATCGGACAGTACCTCCCGGTCGAACGCCTTGAAACCGCACTGGTGGTCCCGCAGGTCCGACCGGAGAAAGAGGCGGACCAGCGTGTTGTAGCCGTGACTCGGCACGCCCCGCTTGACGGGGCGGTCCGCCTCGCGCCCGTCGATCCACCGCGACCCGGTCGCGACGTCGTACTCGCCCGACCGGACGCTCTCGACGAGTTCCTCGAGGTGGCGCATGTCGGTGGCGAGGTCGGTGTCGAAGTACACCAGCGTCTCGCCGTCGGCGGCCTCGAACGCCCGCTCCAACGCGCCCCCGCGCCCCAGACGCTCGTCGCTGTGGAAGTGTCGCACGCGCTCGTCCGCCGCGGCGAGTTCGTCCGCGATCTCGGGAGTGCGGTCGTCGCAGCCGTCCTCCGCGATGATCACCTCGAACACGTCCGCCGGGAGAAAGGCGGCGAGCGATTCGAGGGTGGTCTCGACCGTGCTCCTGATCGTCGCCTCCTCGTTGTACGCCGGGAGAACCACGCTCACCTCGACCGCCCGTCGACTCATTGTCCGGAGTGACGGACGACGGGATAAGAACTTTCTGAAAGTTCGACCGACGGTCACGCGTGAACTACGGTAAGCCGACGTTTCGGTCGCCCGGCGACGGACAGTCACCGGTTTCAGTCCCTCGACCGAGCGACAACGCCGCGTTTCCCTCGCGTACCAAGCGGTCCTCCGACTCCGATGGGTAACCGTCTTTGGAGGGCGAAAAACCGCAAGACAGCAGCCGATTAACCGCTCGTACCAAACCCTCTAAGGATGACTCTACCGTCCGGACGAGTATGAGCACCACCGCCTCCCCTGTCACCGACCTCACCGACAAGCAACAGCGCATCGTCCAGTACCTCCGCGAGAAGGGACAAACGAAGACCTACTTCAAATCGCGGCTCATCGGCGACGCCCTAGATATGACCGCGAAGGAAGTCGGCACCAACATGACCGCCATCCAGAACAGCGCTCAGGGCGTCGACGTCGAGAAGTGGGGATACTCCTCTAGCACCACCTGGAAGGTCTCGGTGTAGGCCCTGGCCGCTCACACCAACTCGCGCCACGACCGCTCCGCCGCCCACCCCGGGACCTCCCCCGCTTTCTCGTTGCTGACCAGGCTCTCGTGTCCCGACAGCATCGACCGTGCGCCGGCGTCGTCGTACAGTCGCTGGACTACGTCCGCGGTCGGTAGCGCCGCCGTCGTGTCGTCGGCGACCGCGAAGAACCGCTCGTGCCCGTCGAAGTCCGCCTCGACCGCCCGACGGACGACCCGCGCCGCGTCGTCGATAGGGAGATAGGCGAACAGCGTGTTGCGCGCGGTGTGGAAGACACTGACCTCCCGAAGGGCGTCGAGCGACCGGTCCGCGGCGCGAACGTCTCCCACGTCGCCTCGTCGCTCGTCACCCAGGGGAACCGGATCGAACTGACAGTCGTCGGCGGACCGTCCGTGCGGCCGAACCCGTCGGCGACGATTTCCAGCACCTGCTTTCCGATACCGCAATGGTTCGTCGGCGTGAGCGGGTGTTTCTCGTCAACCGGCAGGTAGCGCACGTCGACCGGGTCGTCTTCGAACCCCGCGCCGAGAGCGCTCGGACTCGACGCGAGGGCGACGGTGTCGACCCCGAGCGAGGCGGCGGCCTCCAGTACGTGATAAGCGCTCATCGCGTCGCCCTCGAACGTCACGTACCCCGGCGTCCGGCGTGGGGATCGTCCCGAGGTGGACGACGGCGTCGCTCCGCGCGAGCGAACCGTATGTCTCTCCGGCGTCCGTCAGGTCCGTCGTGAAGTGCGCGTCGGCGGTCGCTTCGCCGCGCTTGCCGCGGTTCAGGGTGACCGTGCGGTACCCGCGGTCGCCGAGGTGGTCGAGGACCGCTCGGCTGACCTCCCCGTTCCCGCCGGTGACGGCGACGGTGTCCATACGTCGGAGTGCGCGCCGGTCCTCGAAAAGGTCAGGGGTCGAACCGGACCAGGTCGGCCGCGTCGGCGGCGAACGCCATCGCGTCGTCGTCGAACGAGTCGGCGTACCTGACCAGCAGCGTCAGCACCGTCTCGGGGCGCTCGACCGCGTAACCGTCCTCGCGGGACAGCAGTCCGGCCTCGTCGAGTTCGCCCGCGTACTTGCTCACCGTGGGTCGTGAGACGTCGAGCGCGTCGGCCAGGTCCGAGCCGGTGGCGTCGGGGGAACGGAGGAGTTCGATCAGCATGCCGCGCGGTGTCTCTCGGCGGAGGTAGCCGAGCGCGACCTGTTCGAACGCGGTGAACCGTTCCGCGGCGAAAAAGCGGCGGTAATCGCCGTCTTTCCGACTTTCCAGCGCGCCGGCGGACTCCAGTTGTCGGAGGTGGTGTTGTGTCTCGCCGGTGCCTAACTGTAGGTCGTCACGGATCTTCGAGAAGTGTGCGCCGGGTGTCGCAGACAGGTAGCCGGCGATGGCGTCGCGCGCGTCGCTCCCGCCGTCCTCGCCGTCGTCCTGAAAGCGGGCGAGCGGACTCGCGGCTCCGAATGCCGCGAAGCGACGGAGCGTCGCGCGCTTGCTCTCGTCGACGTCTCGGGGACCGGGCATCTATCCCCCGTTCGTGGGTCGGACCTAAAACGGCTTCGCCTAGTCGTCGGTCGACTCGCCCTCGGTGCGCTCCTCGGGTTGGAAGTCCTTGTCCATCTCCTCGATGACCTCGTCCGGGTCACGGATGTCGGTGGGGTCCTGACCCTCCTTGATCGCCTGCGCCTCCTGTTCCATCGCCTCGACGTCCATCTCGGCCTCCTCGTCGATCTGGCCGAGGATCTCCTCGATGTCGTCGAGGCCGAGCATCTGGCGGGTGTCGGCGTCGAAGTCGAGGCTGTCGAGTGCGTCGCCGTTCTCCTTGATGTCGCTGCCGGTGAGGTGCTTGCCGTAGCGGCCGACCATCGAGGAGAGCTCCTGAGGCAGCACGAACGTGTTGGACTCGCCGTGACCGATCGATTCGAGCGTCTCCATGCCCTTGTCGATGACCGCGCGCTCGCCCATCGACTCGGCGGACTTCGCGCGGAGGACGGTGGAGATGGCGTCACCCTGCGCCTCTAAGATCTGGCTCTGTTTCTCACCCTGGGCGCGGATGATGTTGGACTGCTTCTCACCCTCCGCCTTCTCGACTGCGGACCGTCGCTCACCCTGCGCTTCGAGGATCATGGCACGGCGGCGGCGCTCCGCGGAGGTCTGTTGCTCCATCGCCTGCTGGACGTCCTTCGATGGGTTGACCTCGCGGACCTCGACGCTCTCGACGCGGATACCCCACTCGTCGGTCGGCTCGTCGAGTTCCTTGCGGATCTTCGCGTTGATCTCCTGGCGCTTGTTCAGCGTGTCGTCGAGTTCCATGTCGCCGAGCACGGCGCGGAGCGTCGTCTGGGCGAGGTTCGAGACGGCGCGCTTGTAGTCTTCGACTTCGAGAAACGCCTTCTTGGCGTCCATCACTTTGATGTAGACGACCGCGTCCGCGGTGACGGGGGAGTTGTCCCGCGTGATCGCTTCCTGTCGCGGCACGTCGAGCGTCTGGGTCCGCATGTCGAAGACGTGCGTGTTATTGACGAACGGGGGGACGATGTTGATACCCGGTTCGAGCAGTTTTCGGTACTCGCCGAACACCGTCAGCGCCCGCTTCTCGGTGGCGTCGACGATCTCGACTATACTGTAGACGGTTACGATCGCCAGTACCAGCAGCAGCAGCGCCACAACCGTCAGGCTCGGCCCTAGCTGCAGTATTGTGGGAGGCCACATATTCTTCTTTAGGGACACCTACGTAAAAAGAGTTCCGAGGGACGGAAAAGGGACCCGGGGATTATCCCGTGCTCTCGCGCTCGGTGTCGGTTTCGACCGCTTCGTCGGTTCCGGCCGCGCCGTCCGACCGCTTCCCGGGGTCGGTGCGTTCGCGGGCCAGTTCGCGGTCGATCTCGTCCCGGCGGTCGGCGTCCAGCGACTGGACCGTGACGACGTTGCCGCCGCCGGGATCGACGACGATCACCTCTTTGCCCTCTGCGATCTCTCCGTCGACGCTGTGCGCGCGGAAGTACGGGTTGAAGCCGCCGTCTTCGAGTTTCACCTCGCCGCTCGTCTCGGTAACTCGCTCGGTGACGCGGCCGATAGCGCCCGCGAGCGAGTCGGAGTCGCTCGTTCGGCCCGACTCCTTGCCGCCGTAGAAGTCGAACTCGCGGTAGACGAAAAGCGCCACCGCGCCAGCGACGAGGACGAGGCCGGCGAGCACGAGCGGAGTAGCCAGACTCCCGAGAGCGAAACCGAGGAGACCGGCCGCGAGCAGAGCGACACCGAGGACGATGAAGTGCGCACCCGGAGCGAACGCCTCCAGGATGACGAGGAGTAGACCGCTGACTGTCAGCAGGAAGGGCAGACCGACGAAGTCGCCGATCGCCTGGAGTAACGTCGAGGCCATACCCGGTCGTTCGGACCGTGGACGATTAACATTTTTGCAGGTGACCGGTCGGCGGACGAACAGTTCGATCGCGGTCGGTCCGTCGGCCGCGGGGTCACGCGCCCAGCGTCATCAGCACGCGGACGATGATCCCGACCGTGACGAGCGCACCGAGGACGACGAACAGCGCGTTCTCCAGGGTGGGCGACCCCGGTTCCATCGGGTCGCGGTCGTCGACGACGCCCTCCTCGTCGACCTCGTCGAGTTCGAACGTCCAGTTCTCCTCACCGGGGTCGGCGGCGTCGTCCGGGGGATCACCGGAGGGCTCACGGTCGGTATCGGCGGTCATGACCGATCGTTGCCGTGCCGCGGGGAAAAAGTCGGCGGGTCGTGCTCGGCCCCCGCGACGGGTCGAGGGGCGGACCGGGGCGGCCGCATGCCGGTCAGCGCGGTCGGTTCGCCTGCGCCGACTCGACGTCGCCCTCGTAGACGACGCCACGCTCGGCGTCGAGCGTGACGACGGTGCCGTCGGCCGCGTCGAAGCGAGCGTCGCTGGTCATGGGGATACCGAGTTCGCGCGCGACCATCGCCGGGTAGCCGGTCATGCCCGGCGCGGCGTCGACGATGCCGGCGAGCTTCGAGGCGTCGCCCTCGAACTCGCCGTCGAACGACCCGTCCAGGGCGAGTATCGCGCCCTCCGCCACGTCCGAGAGGTCGCCGTCTCGGCTCTGGACGACCGGACCGGCCACGCGGCCGCCGACGACGCTCCTACCGGTCGCCAGCGTCTCCGCGGCGACGTGGACCTTCAGCATGTTCGTCGTGCTCGCGCCCTCCAGTTCCGTCATCATCCCTGAAAGAACCACGACCGTGTCGCCGCTCTCCGCGACGCCCGCGTCGAGCGCCGCCTGCACGGCGTTCTCGATGACGGCGTCGGCCCCCTCGTCGGTGAACGGGGCGTACTGCGCGTTGACACCCCACGACAGCGCGAGCTGTCGGCGGACGCGGTCGTTCGGCGTCGACGCGACGACGGGGACGCCCGGACGGAACTTCGCGGTCTTCAGGGCGGTGTACCCGGACTCGCTGGCCGCCACGATGGCGCTCGCACCGATGTCGCGGGCGAGGTAGCGCGCGGAGCGCGCCAGCGCGTCGGTCCGGGCGTCGTCGGCGGTCGGGACGCGCTGCTCGCGGAGTTCGGCGTACTCCTCGCTGCGCTCGACCTGCCGGACGATGCGGTCCATCGCCTCGACGACCCGGACCGGGTGCTCGCCGATGGCGGTCTCGCCCGAGAGCATCACGCCGTCGGTGCCGTCGATGACCGCGTTCGCCACGTCGGACGCCTCGGCGCGGGTCGGCCGGCGCTCGTGGACCATCGAGTCGAGCATCTCCGTCGCCGTGATGACGGGCGCGCCGGCGTCGCGGCACTTCCGGATGATCCGCTTCTGGATCATCGGGACGTCCTCCATCGGGCACTCGACGCCGAGGTCGCCCCGCGCGACCATGACCCCGTAGGCCGCGTCGATGATCTCGTCCAGGTTCTCGACGGCCCCCGCGCGCTCTATCTTCGCGATGATCGGAACGTCGGCGTCGAGTTCCTCCAGCACCTCGCTGACCTCGAACACGTCGTCGGCGTCGCGGACGAACGAGGCGGCGACGAAGTCCGCGCCCTTCTCCGCGGCCAGTTCCAGGTCCTTGCGGTCGTTCTCCGTGACGACGTCGAGGGTCAGGTCCACGCCGGGGATGTTCACGCCCTTCCGCCCGGCGAGGTCGCCCCCGTCCTCGACGCGCGCGACCACGGCGTCGCCCTCCGTGCGCCGGACGGTCGTCTGAATGCGGCCGTCGTCGAGCAGGATCCGGTCGCCCTCCGTGACGCCCTCGATGGGGAGCGAGAGACCGACCTCCGCCGGCGTCGCCGTCTCGCCCTCGACGAAGCGGACCTCGCTCCCCTCGTCGAGGTGGATCGGGTCGTCGAGCGGCGCGGTCCGGATCTCGGGACCCTGCAGGTCCATCATCACCGCGAGGGGGTTCTCCGTCTCGTTGTCCACCTGCCGGACGCGGTCGATGAGGTCGGCGCGGTCCTCGTGCGACCCGTGGCTCGCGTTCAGTCTCGCGACGGTCATCCCGGCCTCCGCCAGGTCCCGGATCGCTTTCCGGGAGTCCGAGGCGGGACCGAGCGTGCAAACGATCTTCGCGTTTCTCATGAGTCCGGGCTACGCGGCCGGTTTCAAAAAGTGCGGTGTTCCGGCCGCGACGGCCGCTCCGTCGCCCGCGTGGCGTTCGTCCCGCCCGCGCGGTCCGAATTACCCCGGCCGAACGGTTTTCCCCGTTCGCGTTGGACTCCCAACCATGCCGGACTACGCAGCCCTCGTCGACGTCGGCGAGCAGAACTTCCAGAACGCGCAGGAACTGGCCGTACTGTGGCAGGAGATCGAAGGCGAGATCACCGAACACGAGGCCGAACTGATGGAGTCGTACGCGATGCTGGGCGAGTACGACTTCCTCGTCACCTTCGAAGCCCCGGACCGGGACGCGGCGTATCAGACCGCCCTCGCTCTGCAGCGACACGGCCTCGACGCCCAGACGATAGCGATCGAACCCACCGAGAACTTCGCGGACCTGGTCGACGACATCTGAGGCGGTCGGACGAGCGAGCCGGGTCGCCGGACGTTGCCCGCCCGTCCTCTCCGTTGACTCGGACCGCGCCTGAGCGGTCGCGGCGAGCCAGTTCTATGCGCCGCAGTGATCGATGAACGGTCTCCCCGTTATCCGGTGCTTCCCCCTGTAGCGGGACCACGATCACTGCCACCGCTACCCTGCCACACGGGCGACCGCCCTCGAACGGGCGTTTCGCGAGGCACCGGCGGTAGAGACGGAGCGAGTGGCGGCCCACGGCACGGAACGGGTGATGCCCCGTGGCTGGCTCTCCGCGGCGGGCGGTGGTGCCGTCGCCAGCGCTACCGGATCCTCGTCCCGGGGTCGGCGTCCTCGTGCGTGGTGAGCAGGTCGGCCTGGTCGCCGGCCGCGAGCATCATGCCGTTGCTCTCGACGCCGAACAGTTCCGCCTTCTCCAGATTGACGAGGACGACCACCTTCGTGTCGGGCAGTTCGTCCACGTCGTGAAGCTGTTTCAGTCCGGCGACGATCCGGCGGGTCTCGGTCCCGACGTCGACCTCCAGCCGAACGAGTTCGTCCGCGCCCTCGATGCCCTCGGCGCTCTCGATGCGGCCGACGCGCATATCGATCGACTGGAACTCGTCGAAGCTGATGCGGTCGTCGGCGAGCGGTTCGACGTCTCCGGCGTCTTCGTCTGCCATCTCGTCCTCGCCTTCCGCGTCTACCCCTTCGTCGCTTTCGGTCGCCTCCTCGACGCGGGTTTCGAGCTTCTCGTTCAGTTCCTCGACGCGCCCGTCCTCGATCTGTTCGAACAGCTCCTCCGGCTCCTCGAACCCGCTGGGCGGCGCTTCCAGCGCGGCCTCGACGGTGGCGTCGCCGGCGTCGCCGTCCTCGCCGAGCTGCTCCCAGAGTCGCTGAGCCTTGCCGGGGGTGAACGGCTCCATCAGGACGGCGACGGCCTTGGCGACCTGGACGCAGTCGCGGACCACCTGCGCCGCTTTCTCGGGGTCCTCGTCGGTGAGCTTCCAGGGCTCGTTACGCTGGATGTACTCGTTGCCGAAGCGGGCGAGGTCGACGGCGGCCTCGCTGGCCTTCCGCGGCGAGTAGTCGTTGAGCGCCGCGCCGAACCCGTCGACCGCGTCACCGATCCGGTCGCGCACGTCGTCGGACACCTCAGCATCGGGCGTCCCGTCGTAGTTCCGGTGGGCGAACAGCATGCTCCGGTAGAGGAAGTTGCCGACGGTGCCGACGAGTTCGCCGTTGACGCGCTCCTGGAACTTCTCCCACGAGAAGTCGACGTCCTGCTGGAACCCGCCGTTCGTCGCGAGGTAGTACCGCAGGAGGTCCTCGTGGAACCCCTCGTCCAAGTACTCCCGCGCCCACACCGCGCGGTTCCGCGAGGTGGAGAACCCCTGTTCGTCGAGCGTCATGAACCCGCTCGCTATGACGGCACGGGGCTCGTTGTACTCCGCGACGCGGAGCATCGCCGGCCAGAAGACGGTGTGGTGCTGGATGATGTCCCGGCCGATGACGTGGACGATCTCGCCGTCGCCTTTCCACGGCTTCTCCCAGTCGTACGCGTCGCTGCCGACGCGCTCGGAGTACTGCTTGGTCGAGGCGACGTACTCGATGGGGGCGTCGACCCAGACGTAGAGGACGAGGTCCTCCTCGGGGCGAGACTCCGTCCCGCTTGCCGCCGGATCCTCGGCGGATTCGGAGACGCCGGGGTAGTCGATCCCCCAGTCGAGGTCGCGGGTGATACACCAGTCTTGCAGGCCGGACTCGATCCACTCGCGGGGCTGGTTCTGCGCGTTCGGCGTGCCTTCGAGGCGGTCGAGGAACTCGGTGAGGTAGTCCGATAGCTCCGAGACGCGGAAGAACTTGTGCGCGCGGTCGCGGTACTTGGCGGGGTTGCCCGTGATGGTGCTGACGGGGGCTTCGATCTCGCCGGGTTCGAGGTGCCGGCCGCAGCCCTCGTCGCACTCGTCGCCGCGGGCCGTCTCGCCGCAGTAGGGACAGGTCCCCTCGACGTAGCGGTCGGGCAGGGGCTGGTCGTCCTCGGGGTCCCAGGCGACTTTGATCTCCTTCTCGTAAACGTACCCCTCCTCGTCCAGTTTCTCGACGATCTCGAGGGTGAGCTCCGTGTTCGTCTCGCCGTGGGTGTGGCCGTAGTTGTCGAAGTCGACGGCGAACTTCGGGAACGTCTCCTCGTACTGCTCGTGCCAGCCGAGGGCGAACTCCTCGGGGTCGACCTCCTGCTGTTCGGCCTGCACGACGATGGGGGTGCCGTGCATGTCGGACCCGCTGACGAACGCGGTCTCCTGACCGAGTTTCTCCAGCGCGCGGGAGAACACGTCGCCCCCGACGTAGGTCCGCAGGTGGCCGATGTGCAGGTCACCGTTCGCGTACGGCAGACCGCAGGTCACCACCGCGGGGTCGTCCGTGGGAAATTCCTCGTGGCTCATACTATGCTCTCTCTCCGTTGCGGGTGTAAAACCCGCCGATTTCGGTCGCGTAGTAGGGATCGAACGCAGTGACACTCTCGACCGGCACCCGAGGTGCCGGTCGATGTGTGAATAGTTGCAATTTCTACTATCGCCGTGGAATCGACTCGGTCGTCCGCCGATACGCCCGCGAAAATCCGGGTTTCCGCGCCGCGAGGCGGCCACATGACCGGCCCGGTCGCGACGCTCCGCCCGGGGACCCGACGCTACCCGCGCATGGAACGAGCGACGCGGCGTCGGCGGGTCCGGAACACGCCCGGCAGTTGTGCCAGGGGCCGGATAAACGCTTCGAGTGGGCGGCGTCGGCATCGCGGGCCGTCGGCGAGGAGTTCGACCGCGCCGCGGGCGCGATCGAGGCGCGGTCGCCGGGCTACTCGCCGGACGAGGAGCAGGTCACAGGCCGAACGCGGCTATCGTGCCGCTGGCGAGCCCCATCGTCACCAGCAGGCGGCCGACGCTGCCGAGGAACGTCGCCACCGCGAACCGGTAGTAATCGCGTTCGAGAACGGCGAAGGCGTAGATGGAGATGGTGTCGGGAAACCCGGGAACGCAGAGCGCGAGCGCGAGGCCGGCGTAACCGTACTTGCGGGCGAGTTTCACGGCGCTTTTCTCCGACCACTCGATGACTTCGAACCGCGACCGGCGGAGCAGTCGGACCACCGGCCCCGCCCGTTTCGCCTCCTGTCCGAGGTGAAACGCCAGTACGCTCCCGGCCGCCTTGCCCAGACCGCTCGTGGCGATGATGAGCGAGAACTGAACGGGGTCCGGCAGGGGAAACCCCACGCCCGCATAGCCCGGGATGAGCACCACCTCGCTCGGCAGGGGCAGGACGAACGCGATGAGAAAGGAGTAGACGAGGATCAACAGTAGCCCGCTCGCGCCGGTCGCCGTCCGCACCGCCGTCTCGATGGCGCTGAACTCGGGGCCGAACAACCGTGCGACGGCGTCGAGGGGGAACGCCTGGCGGGGGAGTACCGACGCGATCGCGGGGGAGGTCACTGCTTCGTTCTGCGACCGGAACGGACTAAATATTGGTGTTTCTCCGCCGCCGAACCGCGTCCACGTCGTCGACGAACGCCTCCAGCATCTCGCGGGTGACGTGGGGCATGCAGACGACGCGGAGGTCGCCCGTCGCCGTGCGGGCGATCCGCCAGCCCTCGTCGCGGAGCGCCGCGAACTCCCGGTCCGGAAGGTCGGCCGAAACGAGCGGGAGGACGGGGTCGACGACGTCGTAGCCGCGGTCCGCGAGCGCGTCGGCCAGCCACCCGGCGAGCGCCCCCGACCGCTCGAACTGCTCGCGGTAGCCGTCGGGCCACAGCGCGTCGATAGCCGCCGCGGCGCTCGCGACGCCCGCGCCGCTTCTCGTCCCGGTCAGCGTCGCCTGTCCACGCGATTCGAGATACGGCGTGTCGACCGCGAGCGCGTCGAGCAGCGACTCGTCGCGCGCGAGGAAGCCGCCGGCGGGGATAGCGGCCTGCCCGACCTTGTGGGGGTCGACGGTCATCGTGTCGACCGGCGCGGCCGAGAAGTCCCAGTCGTGGTCGGTGAACGGGAGGACGAACCCGCCCCACGCGGCGTCGACGTGGAGGAGCGCGTCGGCCTCGTCTGCGACCGCGCCGAGCTCGGGAACGGGGTCGACCCGTCCGTACTCGGTCGTTCCGGCCACGCCGACGACGGCCGCGGTGTCCTCGTCCGCGAGGTCGGCGACGGCCGCGACGTCGGCGCGGTAGTCGCCGTCGACCGGCGCGAGTCGGAGGTCGACGTCGAGGACGCCCGCCGCCTTCCGAAAGCTGAAGTGGACGCTCTCGGGAGCGACCACGTTCGGGGAGTCCGCGTCGGACAGGTTGCGCGCGACCCGGACCGCCTGGAGGTTCGCCTCGGTGCCGCCGCTGGCGACGTAGCCGGCGGGGTCGTCCACCCCGGTTATCATCCCAAGGTCGTCGACGACCCGTCGTTCCAGTTCGGCGACCGTCGGGTACGTGCCCGGGTCGCCGGGGTTCGTGGCGAGGAAGCGCTCGGCGGCCTCGCGAGCGGCCGGGTGCGGTTCGGTGCACATCGAGGAGAGCACCCGGTCGAAGCCCTGCGGCTCGGCTCGCATGGGAACGGATACCCGCGACAACGGTTTATTCGTTGTGTCCCGGGCCGCTGCGGCACCGCTTCGTTAGGCCTCGTCGACCCATCCGGGGCGCTCGACGGTCACGTCGCCGTCGTCATCGAGCCGGAACTCGACGCCGATCGCCATGCTCGCCTCTTCGCGCGTGCTCTCGATGTCGACGGTCATCTCCTGGACGCGTCCGTCCTCGCTCACGACGACCGTCGACTCGTACGCGCTCACGTTCTCGGCGTCGAGCGGGACCGCGTCGGACCCCTCCCACTCGTCGGCCGTAAGCGTCACCCGACCGTCGCTCGTCGACTCGACGGTGTAGTTACCGCCTTCGAGATACCCCCGTAGGAGGGTGTGACCGGACAGTTGTTGGCGGAGCGGTGCGGGGTCGATCCGCTGGTAGGTGGTGTCGTTGCCCGACTCGACCCGGCTGACGGCCGTCGACTCGTTGCCCCAGACGGTCTGGTTGACCCTGGCGGTCGTCGCGTCGACGAAGAAGGTCCCCTCGCCGTCCGTTCGGACGGTCCGCTCGGCGGCCGACGTGACGTTCTGCCCGCTCTGTTCGATGCGCTGGCGCTGCGTCACGTTCAACTCGTAGGCCGCTCCGCTCAGGCTCTCGTTGTGGGCGGCCGTCAGCGCTGCCGCGTCTTCCACCCCGGATCCCGACACGCCGGCCGGGTACGCCGCGCCGCCCGACCCGTTCGCCGCCGTCCCGTTGCCGACCGTGTCGTTCGCGAGCGTCTCGTCCCCGCCGCCGTCACCGCCGCCGAGAACGCCGCCGCAGCCGGCGAGCGCCACCATCGCGACGACGAGACCGATCGCTATCGTCTTCGTTCTCATCACCCTCTCGTGGTGGGGCCGGAGTGAAAAAGCGTCCGTTCGCGCCGCGGAGTGGCGGAAAAGCGAGCGGTCGTCCGCTACCGCACGGAGTCGATCATCAGTTTCTGCTCGACGCGTTTGACCTCGTGTTGCACGTCGCGGACGGCGTCGATGTTCGCGGAGATGGAGTTGACGCCCTCGTTGACGAGGAACTGCACCATCTTCGGCTTGGACGCCGCCTGTCCGCAGATGCTCGTGTCGACGTCGTACTCGCGGCAGGTCTCGATAGTGGTGCCGATGAGTTCGAGCACCGCGGGGTGTAGCTCGTCGAAGCGGTCGGCGACGCTGCCGTTGTTGCGGTCCACCGCGAGCGTGTACTGCGTGAGGTCGTTCGTCCCGAAACTGGCGAAGTCGATGCCGGCCTCGGCCATCTTCTCCACGCCGAGCGCCGACGCCGGGGTCTCGATCATGACGCCCCACGTCCGCTTGTCGGGGTCGATGCCGACGTCCTCCATGAGCCTCTTCGTCCGGAGGACGTCTTCGGCGTCGTTGACCAGGGGGAACATCATCTCGACGTTGTCGTAACCCATCTCGTAGAGCCGGCGGAACGCTTCGAGTTCGCACTCGAACAGCTCCGGCTCGTCGAGGCTACGGCGGATGCCGCGGTAGCCGAGCATCGGGTTGTGCTCGTCGGGTTCGTCCTCGCCGCCTTCCAGTTCGCGGAACTCGTCGGTCGGCGCGTCGAGGGTCCGCGTGCGGACCGGCCGCGGGTAGAACTCCTCGGCCACGCCCTGGACGCCGTCAACGATCTCGTCGATGTAGGCCCGCTCGCCGTGTTCCTCGATGTACCGCTCGGGCGTCTGACCGAGCGAGAGGATCATGTGCTCGATCCGGAGGAGGCCGACGCCGTCCGCGCCGGTCGCCGCGGCGCGCTCGGCGGCCTCCGGGATGGAGACGTTCACCTTGACCTCCGTCGCGGTCATCGGCTTGACCGGCGTCTTCGGTCGGGCCTCCTCGATCGGCTCGCGTTGCTCGTCGGGTTCCTCGGTGCCCTGACGGACGGCCCCCTTGTCGCCGTCGAGGGTGACGTGCTGGCCGTCCGAGAGCACCGTCGTGGCGTTGCCCGCGCCGACGACCGCGGGGACGCCCAGTTCGCGCGAGACGATGGCGGCGTGGCTGGTCATGCCGCCCTCGTCGGTGACGATACCGGACGCGCGCTTCATCGCGGGCACCATGTCGGGGGTCGTCATCTGCGTGACGATGATGTCGCCCTCGCCGACCTTGTCGAGTTCGTCGAGTTTGCCGACGATACGGACCGCGCCGCTCGCGTTGCCCGGACTGGAGCCGAGTCCGCGGACGAGGATACCGTCGTCACCGGTCCCGTCGGCGTCGCCGCCGGCAGTTTCGACCGCGCCGCCGCCGTCGGTGGCCTGCGCGCCGTTGGCCGCGCCGGCGTCGTTCGTCGGGTCGGTCTCGGCCTGCCCCTCCTCCGCCTCGCCGATCTCGCCCTCGTCGATGGTCGTGATCGGCCGGGACTGGAGCATGTACACGTCGCCGTCGTCGGACTCCGTCCGACTGCTCGATGAGCTTCGCTCATCGCCGTCGTAGACCGCCCACTCGACGTCCTGGGGCGTGTCGTAGTGAGATTCGACCTCCTCGCCGAGTTCGCGCAGGCGGTCGAGTTCGTCGTCCGAGAGGACCCGCTGCTCGCGCTTCTCCGGGGGGACGTCGCGTTCGACCGTCTCCCCCGTGTCGTCGTCGCGGACGTGCATGATCTTCTTCTCCGCGACGGTCACCTCTTCGAGGTCACCGGACTCGCGGTCGATGATGTAGTTGTCCGGCGACACGGACCCGGAGACGACGGCCTCGCCCAGCCCCCACGCGGACTCGACGATCATCCGCGGGTCGCCCGTCGAGGGGTGGCTGGTGAACATCACGCCGCTTTTCTCGGCGTCGACCATCCGCTGGACGACGACGGCGATGTCGACGACGCTGTGGTCGAACCCCTGGTTCTTCCGGTAGTAGATAGCCCGCTGGGTGAACAGGGAGGCCCAGCACTCGCGGACGCGGTCGAGCAGGTCCTCGGCCGTGACGTTGAGGAACGTCTCCTGCTGGCCGGCGAAGCTCGCGTCCGGGAGGTCCTCCGCAGTCGCCGACGAGCGGACGGCGACGAACGCGTCGCCGTCGCCGAGTTCCGAGTACGAACCGAGTACCTCCTTCCGGAGGGAGTCGGGGAACTCCGCACCCAGAACGAGCTCCTGCGCGCGGTCGGCCGCTTCGGCGAGGGCAGAAGAGTCTTCGACGTCCACGTCCACTACGTCGAACAGTTCCTCGTCGATGCCGGCCTCCTCGATGAACGTCCGATAGGTGCCGGCAGTGACGACGAAGCCCGGCGGAACGGGCAGTCCAGCGCCGGTGAGTTCGCCCAGCGAAGCGCCTTTCCCACCGACGTCGTCGATGTCTTCCGCCCCGATCTCCTCCAGAGACAGTACTGGCATGCTGTACCGGATGGAACCACGACTGCGTTAAAGAACCTTGCGAACGTTGCGGAAATAACGTAACTCAGTTCCGAGTATACTTTCGATCGTGAACTCCACGGCCCGAGAGATTATACGCTCCTGCCACCATCGTGGGGGCAATGGACGCGAAGCAAGGGTTACGTCTCGCGCTGTACTATCGCGGGCTGTCGGCCGTCTCGTTCCTCGTCGGCGTCGGGATCGCGCTGGCCGGCGTCGGCGTCGGCCTCGGAGAGACGCTCTCGATCCTCGCGTCGGAGTTCCCGTCGCGGACCGACGAAGCGATGGCCGCGGCGAACCTGCCGGTCGCGCTCGGGTCGTCGGTCGTCGGCCTCACCATCTGGCAGGTCGGAAAGTGGGCCGCCTTCTTCCGGACGGTCGGGAAAGCGGTAGAGGGGACCGACCCGTCCGCCACGTCCGAGCGCGGAAGCGACGACCCGAGCGCCGCGACGAACGAGGGGGCTTCCGAGACGGAAACCGGCGGGCACGCGCCGGCGTCAACGGCGGCACGACAGGACCCGGTCGTTCCCGCCCCGCCGAGCGCGAGTGACGGCGAGAGCGAAGCGGCGGCGAGCGCCGGTCGGACCGGGTCGCCGAAACCCCACGAGGAGGGGGCCGCTTCCGCCGGAACGAGCGAGAACGGGACCGAACCGGTTCGACGGCGACGCGACGGACGCGCCCGCCGACGCGGTCACCTGCGGGGACTGCGGCTATCCGAACAAGGAGGGCGTCTCCTTCTGCGCGAACTGCGGCGCGGAGCTTTAGCGGTAGTCAATGCTGCGGGTCCTCGGTTCGGAGTGACGCGTGAAAACCGTGCGCAGTACGCGTGTTGTATTCAGCGCGGACCGATCTTACCTGTACAGGTTCTGTCAGAACCCGGCTGCTGCATACAGACAACGTATCTAACACGACAGCCGAAGTTCACTCGTGGAGCCATTCGTACCATTCTCCGAGATCAACGAGTTGGTTTTCGATGCCGGTGGGACCGTACTGAGTGAACACCTCGTCAACAGTTCGAGCGAGTCCTTCCGGGTCAGTGTCCGGCAGTTGCTGATCGTAGTAGAGGAGCATTCCTGCGTGGTCGTACTCGTGGTGTAACGGCTCGAAATCTTTTGCGTTGTTCGTCACGAGGACAGTCTCAGACTCGTCACACCACTCTACCAGTTCGGCGTCACTCGTGTGTTCACCGAACTGATCTTTTGCCTGTTCAACGTCGTAGCCGCGCTCTCGGAGGAGTCGTTCGAAGACTCGCCCGACGTGTTCGTCAAGCAGAATCTGCGCACCAGTCACTGCACAGTCTCTTTGGGTTTCAGCGATGTCTCTCGAACGTGTTCAAACGCCGCTTCGTTTTCTTCTTCGAGGGCACGCATCTCGTCAATGTGAGCGTAGTAGTACGAGAGGGCTTCGTACACGTCTGCAAGGGAGGCGTCAAACTGATCTGCGACGTGAGCGGGGGATCGCCCGCTGTCAACCACCCGTGCGGCCACGTGGCGAACACCGATACGCGTGCCGTCGATTCGTGGCTCGCCGCCGAGTACATCTTCGTCGCGGGTGATCGTCATATGGGTTAGTAGGCCCCTGAATCGGTTATATCTTTCCAGCATCCAATCCCGATCAATACGCGCACGGACGTACCGGAACTGGCGGCTCACTTCCGGAGTGGATCCGAACGGGGAACCCGTGCCATCAACTGGTACTAGGCCTCCAGGATCCCGTCCTCGTCGTCCGCCGGTACCGACAGCGTCCCGTCGAGCGCGACGACGCCGTCGCCGCCGACGCGCACGGATTCGCCGACACGGACCCGCACTCGCCCGGGGCGGTCGAGGTAGTGCTGCGGATCCTCGGTTCGGAGTGACGCGCGAAAACCGTGCGCAGCACGCATGTTGTATTCAGCGCGGACCGATCTTACCTATACAGGTTCTATCAGAAACCGGCTGCTGCATACGGAGGGCTCACCTATCGGTCAGCGGTGAACGGGTGGACGATTCGGCTCGCCGTCATTCCCACGAGACAGAGTCCCAGTAATAACGCCAGCGTCCCGAAGGCGACGACCCACCCCGCTTCCGTGACGAGATTGCCGACGACGTAGCCTCCGAGTGCACCGACGAGCAGGTACAGCGTTCGAACGAGACCGAAACCGACGCCTCGCTCCGTCTCTTTGAGCGCATCTATGAAGCGGGATTGGACAGGGGCCCCCCATGTCATCGAGACGCCTGCGAGGACGACGGCCAGCGTCAACATTGGCAGGCGGATCTGTCGCGTTAACAGACCAAAGCCCCCGATCCCTGCCAGGAGCAGTATCACGACGACCGAGTCGCGGCCAAGATGATCCGAGAGCCATCCCGAAACGGGCTGGAGAACCGAGACAGTCGCGAAATACACGGCGTACAAACTGCCTGCCGCAGATGTCGAGAGTCCGTGATGTTGTTGAAGGATGGTCGGGATAAACGTAAACGCCGCAACTTCGACGAACTGAATCGTCCCAGCAAGCACTGTCGTGCCTGCGAGCCTTGGGCGCGACACGATATCGAGAAGCCGATAAGGAGAGGAGTGCGTACGAATCGGCGTATCGGGATTGTTTGGCGTCGTGGGCCGCATGAAGGCCCATACGCCACCGAGAACCGGAACGAGTAGAAGCCCAGTAGCAAACAGCGCGACCCGCCACCCGTACTGGTGGTTCAGTGTTCCAACGACGACCGGCCCGACTACGCCTGCAAGTTGTCCACTAATACGGTAGGTTCCTATCACCTGACCTGTTCGGTTATACACTTTATCGAGGAGAGCGGTCGACGGGCTGTAATACAGGCCGCTGCCTATACCCACGATCACCATCAACAGCAGGAATACGACATAGGTGGGTGCGAGCGCCAGCAGAAGTGTACTAACGCAAGTTAGGACAACAGCGCCGAGAATGAGTATCCGCTCACCGTAGCGGTCACTCAGCACGCCGCTGGGGAGTTGTGCGAACGCCGACATAAGGGAAAGTCCTGTAAACGCCAGTCCGAACAGACTCATCGTGATATCCAGCGACGCTACGATGTCTGATCCGAGCGTACTCAGGGTGACTTGCCCGACCCGCGATCCGAAGTAAACCGCCATACATAGTCCGAGAACTGTCGACCGGTACCGCCAGTGGGTAGATAGATTCATCGATGGGGATCGTCTGTCACGACTAATGGGTAGCCGGCGTTTCCGGTTTTTTCGACGAAACATTATGTGTTTTTACTGAATGCCTGACTTCCGGAGACCAGTCGATTCGCACACGCACGTACCGGAACTGGCGGCTCACTTCCGGAGTGGATCCGAACGGGGAACCCGTGCCACCAACTGGTACTAAGCCTCCAGGATCCCGTCCTCGTCGTCCGCCGGTACCGACAGCGTCCCGTCGAGCGCGACGACGCCGTCGCCGCCGACGCGCACGGATTCGCCGACGCGGACCCGCACTCGCCCGGGGCGGTCGAGGTAGTGTCCCTGCTCGAACACCATCTCGTCGGGGAGTTCGCCGTCGAACGCGCTCACCTCGCGGAGGTACGCGCCGGCCGCCCCGCTCGCCGTGCCCGTGACCGGGTCCTCGGGGACGCCCGCGCCGGGGGCGAACATGCGCGCGTGAAGCGTCGCGTCGCCGTCCAGCGCGTCGAACGTGAACAGGTAGAGACCGGTGGCGTCGACCTCGTCGCAGAGCGCTTCGACGGCGGCGAGGTCCGGGTCCGCGTTCCCGACGTGTTCGAGGAAGTTGACCGGCACCGTCAGGAAGAGCCGCTCGTACTCCACGTCGATCCGCCGGACGGTGGGGTCGTCCTGCGTCATCCAGACGGTACCGCCGTCCTCGACGTCGATGTCGAGTACGCCCACGTCAGTGTCGAGCGTGTGCTCGCCCACCCCGATCGCGCCGTCCTCCCGGAGGAACGCGTGGGCGGCGACCGTGGCGTGACCGCACAGTTCGACCTCCTGCGTCGGCGTGAAGTACCGCACCTTGCGGTCGGCCGGGCCGCTCGGCAGGAGAAACGCCGTCTCGCTGACGGCGAGTTCGCGGGCGACCGCCTGCATCTGGGCCGCCGAGAGGCCGTCCGCGTCCGGGACGACGCCCGCGGCGTTGCCCGAGAGCGGTTCGTCGGTGAACGCGTCCACGAGGGCGGTACGGACCTGTCTGACCATGCAGGAGCGAACGGGGGAGTTCACGTAAACGCTCGGATGTTCCCCGGGTCAGGTCGGGGACACGGTCCCGTCGCGGTCGGGTATCGTGAAGCGGAACGTGGCACCCTCGCCGGGGTCGGACTCCACCCAGATGCGGCCGTCGTGGCGCTCTACGATCTTCTCACATATCGCGAGGCCGATCCCCGTTCCCGTCTCCCCTCCCCCGTCGAGGTCGTTGAACATCTCGAAGACGTGGCCGGCGTCGTCCGGGTCGATCCCCACCCCGTCGTCGATGACCGAGAACGCCCACTCGCCGTCGTCCCGCTCCGCTGCGACGCGGATCCGCGGCGGCGAGTCGCCGCCGTGTTCGACGGCGTTGCCGACGAGGTTCTGGAACAGCTGGACCAGCTGGGTCTCGTCGGCGACGACTGTCGGGAGCGATTCGACGGTCAACTCGGCGTCGCTCTCTTCGATCGCCACCCGGAGGTTCGCCGTCGCTTCGTCGACGACGGCCTCGCAGTCGGTCGGTTCGAACGTGCCGCCGTGGGTGTCCACCCGGGAGTACTCCAGCAGGCCCTGGATCATGTCCCGCATCCGCTCCGCGCCGTCGACGGCGAACGCGATGAACTCCTCGGCGTCCCCGTCGAGTTCGTCCGCGTACCGGTCTTCGAGAAGCCGCAGGTAGGAAGACACCATCCGGAGCGGCTCCTGCAGGTCGTGCGACGCGACGTAGGCGAACCGCTCCAGTTCGTCGTTGGACCGTTCGAGGCGGTCGACCGTCTCCGCGAGCTCCGTTTCCGCGCGCCGGCGTTCGAGCCCGTAGCTGACCCACTCGGCCATCAACTCGACGTACGTCACCTCCGCGTCGGTGAACGGTTCGTCCCGCGGCGACGTGGTCGCGAGACAGAACGTCCCGAACACCTCGTCACCGACGGTGACCTCGGACCCGAGATAGCAGACGATGCCGCTCTCGCCCGCCGGGTCGTCGGCGTACCCCTCCTCCATGGCGTCTCGGAGGGCGAAGACGCCGTCCGAGCCGATGACGTACTTGCAGTACGTCCGCGACAGCGGCGCGGTGAGTCCCGGGCGGAAGTCCCCGTGCGTGCCGTACATCTCGTGGACCTCGAACTCGTCCTCGTCGGTCTCGATGAGGAAGCCGAAGTCGAGATCCAGTCGCTCACAGCCCATCTGCAGCAACCGCCGGACCTTCTCGTCGAACGACGTCTCCGCGTTCGACGTGATCGCGTGCAGCTCGCGGATGTACCGTTCCCGCTCTCTGAGCGTCTCCTCCGTGGCGGCCGCGTCGTCGCAGTCCGCGCCGCCGCCGGACTCGACCGCGGCGTCTATTCGGTGAGCGAGGAGCGCGTGTTCCTCCGTGTCGGGCGGCCTGCGGACGACGTCGGTCGCGCCGGCCGAGAGCGCCTCGCCGACGAACTCCTCGCACGGGTCGCCGGCGTAGACGACCACCGGGAGGTCCGGGTGGGACCGACGCACCTCGTCGAGAACGGTCCCGCCGTCGCGCTCGCCGGACCTGCCGTCGGTGACCACGCAGTCGACCTCGTCGGACTCTATCCGGACGAGCGCGGACTCGGGGTCCGACGCCGTCTCCACCGACAGGCCGCCGTGACCGCGTTCGAGGGCAGCGGAGACGGGGTCGCCGCCGGTCCCGACGTAGAGGACGCGGACGAGGTCACCGACGCGTCGCTCCGGGTCGCGGTCGCCATCGGCCCCTCGCTCCCGCGGTTCCATGTATCGGTACCGGACACCGACGGCCAAAAATCGCTTGCTTACCATCACAGAACGGTCATATGCGGAGTTCCCCGGTGTCGCGATGGCCGCGTCGCTCCCTGAGCGCCGGGCCTGTAAACCGTTAAGTACCGACGGCCGCGATCCACCGCCATGAGCGATCTTCCGGACGATTTCGACTGCACTATCACCAACTGGGAGTACATCTACGGCCTCTGTCGAGACGTGAGCATCGAGGTTCGGGACGACGACTTCGAGCCGGACGTGATCGTCGCGCTCGCGCGCGGCGGCTGGTTCGCCGGGCGGTGCATCTGCGACTTTCTCGGACTGGACGACCTGACCAGCCTGAAGATGGAGCACTACGTCGGCACCGCCGAGAAGGCCGACGAACCGCAGGTCCGCTACCCGATGCCCGAGGGCAGCGTCGAGGGGAAAGACGTGCTCATCACCGACGACATCGCCGACACCGGCGGATCGATCGAACGCGCCTACGAGTACGTCAACGAGCGCGACCCCGGTCAGGTACGGACCGCGACGCTCCAACTGCTCCAGTCCAGCGAGTTCGACCCCGACTACGTCGGCGAGCGCTTAGAGGAGTGGACGTGGGTCGTCTATCCGTGGAACTTCATCGAAGACATGGTCGACCTCGTCGGCGGCGTCATGGAGCAGGCCGACGAGGGGACGTTCGACCGGGAGGACCTGCGCCGCTACCTCGCCGAGTTCCACGACATCCAGCGCATCGAGATGGAGATCGCACAGCCGAACCGCCTCGACGAGGTGGTAGAAGAGATGGAGCGCCGCGACGTGATCGCCGGCGAGGACGGTGCTTGGACGCTGGCGGAGTAACGACCCGTTTTTATAGGCCCGGGCCGCAGACCGAGCCATGATCGGCTTCATCGGTGGTTCCGGGATCTACGACGCGCTGCCGCTCGAGAACGTCCGCGAGGAAGACGTGACGACCCCGTTCGGCGATCCGAGCGCGCCGGTCACGGTCGGCGAACTCGCCGGGCGCGAGGTAGCTTTCCTCCCGCGACACGGCCGCGACCACCAGTACTCCCCGACGGGGACGCCGTACCGCGCGAACGTGCACGCGCTGAAGCAACTCGGCGTCGAGCGGGTCCTCGCAAGCAACGCGGTCGGGAGCCTCCGCGAGGACCTCCCGCCGCGGACGCTCGTGATCCCGGACCAGACCTTCGACCGCACGAAGCACCGTACCCCGACGTTCTTCGGCGAGGGGATGGTCGCGCACATGCCCTTCGCGGAACCGTACTGCCCGCACATGGTCGACCACCTCGCCGAGTCGGCCGACGCGGCCGACGCCGAGAGCGACGTCGGCGGCACCTACGTCTGCATCGAGGGGCCGCAGTACTCGACGCGGGCCGAGAGCGAGTTCTACCGCGCGCAGGACTGGGACGTCATCGGCATGACCGCTATCCCGGAGGCGAAACTCGCCCGCGAGGCGGAGATGTGCTACGCCACCGTCACCGGGGTCACCGACTACGACGTCTGGAAGGAGGACAGCGAGGTGACGCTGGAGGAAGTGCTCGAAAACGCCGCCGCCAATGAGACGGCGATCAAGGAGGTCGTCGAGCGCGCCGTCCGCGAGATGCCCGACGAGCGCGACTGCGACTGCGGGACGGCGCTCGAGGGGTCGATCAACACGCCGACCGAGGCGGTCCCCGAGGAGACGCTGGCGCAGGTGGAACTGCTGGTCGACGAGTACGTCTGATACGGTCTGCTGTAACCGTTTACCGGTAGCAACCGCACACCGTTCGCGGTCGCGCCGGAAACGACTTACAGCGGTCCGTCCGAGAGCTGAAACGACCGCTCCGGCGGAACCTGCCGGACCAGAAGGCTCAACCGATACTCCCGCAGGTGCAGGAAAGACCCGCTTGCCATGATCCGAACCGACGTCTTAACCCTGGCCCGCACCCACCCGGGTCGCGCCCTCCTCTACTCCGTTGCGCCCGTCGCCGTAGCGCAGGTACTCGACGCGTTCGTCCACGGCGTATCCGTCCTGATCCCGAGCCCGTTCGCCCTCAGCCTCGTCGCGTTCGCCGTGATCGCGACGCAGTATCACGTCGCCGCGATGCGCGTCGAAAAGGCGTGGTCGCCAGCGAACGACCCGCCGCTAGATCAGGCCGTCCGTGCCGCCGTCGTTCTCTCGCGGGCCTCCGACCCTTGTACGCGCCGGTCGACGCGGCGATCAGGCCGCTCGCGGCCGTGCTCCACAGCAGCCCCTCAGTCCCCATGTCGAACACGGCGAAGGGCGCGACCACGAGCCACACCCCTAACAGCGTGACGAGGCCCGCCGCCCCGCTCACGTTCAGCCCCTTCGACATCCGATAAAAGTCGTAGCCGGCGACGAGGAACATCGTTGCGCCGACGATCACGTCGTTCCATCCGGCCGCGTCGAGTTGTGTGCCGCCGCCGAGGCCGCCGTACACGAACGGCGAGACGGCGACCCACGCGCCGACCAGGGACGCGAGTCCCGCCAGCAGTTCCGACCCGCGCAGGTCGACGGTCCGCCTGTCCTCGCGGCCGCCCGGTCGTCAGTGGCCACTCGGTCGTCCGTTCCGGTCGTGTGGGCCGTCGTGTCTCTGTCGGGTGGATCTGTCATAGTTCGCCTCCGTCCGGGAGTCGGCCGTGAACCGGGTAGAAAGCGTCGACTGTCCACGCGCTTCCCGCGCGGCGGCCGCGACTGACGACCGCTTACTCTTCCCGTCGCGGTCTCGGGCTTCCTCGGACGTATTCCAGCGCCGATATGTACTCCTCGGGGTCGACGGTCCCCTCGGACTCGGCGAGTCGTTCACGGATTTTCGTGGGAGTCATGCTCCCGCCTACGAGCCGCACCGCTATCAGTGTTGTGGTAACAAATAACAAGGGCGGGCGGAGCAACGCTCAGTCGGCGACCGCTTCGTCGGACCCCGTCGCCGCGTTCGGATGCTGCACCCAGAGGTCGCCGAACAGTTCGTCCTGCTGGAGGCGGATCCGGCCCCGGTTCGAGAGGAACAGCAGGGCGAGGTACGTCCGGACCTTCGACCCGCCCGCGTCCGCTATCTCCGCGTACAGCACCTCGTCGCGCCCGGCGTCGTAGTGGTCCGACAGCGTCGCGAACACGTCCTCGATGATCGTCTCGATGTCCTCCTCGTGGGTGTTGCTCGTCACCTCGTCCTGCGTCGGCTCGTCGTCGACGCGCATGTCGTCGCCCGAGCGGTAATCGAGGGTCTGGGTCCCGCGCTGGAACCCGGCCGGCGAGTCGCTGGTGTCGTACGACCGCGACTCCTTCCACCACGACTCCCGCTCGGCCTCGCGGAGCTCCCGGATGAGTTCGTCCAGCGTCTCCGGCGTCCCGCGGGCCTGCTTGCGGTCGAGGCGGCGCTCCATCTCCCGCTCTAACCCCTCGACGGGGTCGTGGTCCGGCGGCGGGGCCTGCACCCCGTCGTCGAACGGCTCCTCCCACGGCGTGGGCTCCTCGTCCTCCGGTTCGTCCCCGCTGAGCAGCCCGTCCCCCTTCATCCGCAGGAGGACGCTCGCGTAGAACAGCGCCCGGCCGGAGGTCCGCAGGTCCACCTCGTCCAGTCGGTCGAGGAACGTGTCGGTCACCGCGACGATGTCGATGTCCCACGGGTCTATCTCGCCCTCCTTCGCGAGCTGGACGAGGAGTTCGACGGGTTCGACCTCGTCCTCCCCGGTCTCGTCCTCGGGGACGAGGTCGTCGACGGCGGCGGGGTCGTCGGCGTTCCTGCCGGGGATCGAGGCCTCGTCGGTCCCGGGCGACTCGCGGTCCTCGTGGCCCGCGATGTCCAGCGGGATGCCGCCGTCGCTCTCGGGGGACGCCTCGCGCTCCCCGCTCCCCGCTCGCTTCTCCGAGGACTCCGCATTCGCTTCGTCCTCGCGGGTCGTTCCACTCCCCGCTCGCTTCTCCGAGGACTCCGCATCCGCTCCGTCCTCGCTAGTCATCCGCGGGCACCCCCTCACCGCTCAGGTCGATCCCGGTCACCGCGCTGATGTTGTCGTCCTGCATCGTCACGCCGATGGCCCGCTCGGAGCGGTCGAGCATCGCGGAGCGGTGCGAGACGACGACGAACTGCGCGTCGCCCGCGAGTTCGTCGACCATCTCGCCGACGCGCTCGGCGTTCGCGGCGTCGAGGAAGGCGTCGACCTCGTCCAGCGCGTAGAACGGCGCGGGGTTGTGCCGCTGGATGGCGAAGATGAAGGCGAGGGCGGTCAGCGACTTCTCGCCGCCGGACATGGCGTCGAGGCGCTGGATCGGCTTGTCCGCGGGCTGGGCCTTCATCGTCAGGCCGCCCTCGAACGGGTCCGTCTCGTCCTCTAAGTGGAGCGTCCCCGTCCCGGAGGAGAGGCGGGCGAAGATCTCCTCGAACTGCTCGTTTATCTCCTCGAACGACTCCATGAACGTCGCCTTCTTCCGGGCCTCGTAGGAGTCGATGCGCTCGCGGATGCCGTCGCGCTCCTCGACGAGCGTCGCCTTGCCCTCCTGCAACTCGTCGAGTTCCTCCTCGACCTCGTCGTACTCCTCGATCGCGAGCATGTTGACGGGTTCGAGCGCCGCCATCTCGCGTTCGAGGCGGTCGATGTTCGACTGGACCTCGTCGTGGTCGGGCACCTCCTCCGGGTCGTAGTCGCCGACCTCGGATTCGAGTTCCTCGACCTCCCACTCCAGTTGTTCTGCGCGCTCACGGCGGTCCTCTAGCTGGCTCTCGACGGTGTCTGCCTTCTCCTTCTGCTCGTCGCGAGCCTCCCTGGCGTCGCGCAGGTCCGTCTTGATCCCCTCGCGCTCCGCTTTCAGTTCGGTGAGCTCCTCTTCGAGCTCGGCGACGGCCTCGCGCTTCTCGTCGAGTTCGTCCCCCAGTTCGTCGATCTCGGCCTCGTACTCCTCGATGTCGGCCTCCTTCCCCGCCTTGCGGTTCTGTGCCTGCTCGATCGTCTCGTGGAGGTCGTCGATCGAGTCCTCGGCGTACTCCTTCTGAAGCTGGTACTCGTTGAGGTCGTCGTCGAGGTCGCTCAGCCGGGCCTCCAGTTCGTCGATCTCGGCCTCGTGCTCCTCGATCTCCGCGGTGAGCTCGGGGACGCGCGAGTCGACGAGTTCGGCCTCTAGCTCCTCGATATCGGCCTCGACCGCCTCGACCGTCTCGTCTTTCGCGGCGATCTCCTCCTCGATCCCCTGCATCCGGTCGTCGACCTCGTCGCGCTCCTCGCGGAGGTCGTCGAGGTCGTCCTCCATCTCGGCGATGCGCTCCTCGACGCGGTCGTACTCGTCCTCGGTCGACTCGATCTCGCCCTCGATCGAGCGGACCTGGTCCGCGGCGTCGGTCTTGCGGTCGCGGGCGTCGTCGAGGCGGCTCTCCACGTCGCGCAGGTCCGAGCGGACGGAGTCGCGCTCGTCCTGCAGGTCGGTGACCTCCTCGGCGACGCGCTCCAGTTGCCCCTTCCCGGTCTTCGAGAAGGAGTAGCGCGACCCGCTTTTCGAGCCGCCGGTCATCGCGCCGCTTTTCTCGACGAGTTCGCCCGACAGCGTCACGAGGCGGTAGTCGCCCATGTACTCGCGGGCGGTGTCCATGTCCTCGACGACCAGGGTGTCGCCGAGCACGTACGAGAACACGCCCGCGTGCTCGTCGGCGAAGTCGACGAGGTCGTACGCGAAGTCGACCACGCCGGGGTCGTTCGGGGCCGACGGGAGCGACCGGTCGTGCATCTCCGTGATCGGCAGGAACGTCGCCCGTCCCGCGTTCCGGGACTTGAGGTACTCGATGCACTCCTGACCGACGCCGTCGTCGTCGACGACGACGTTCGCCAGCCGCCCGCCCGCGGCCGTCTCGCAGGCGGTCGCGTACCGCTTGTCGACGCTTCCCAACTGGCCGACGGTGCCGTGGACCCCCTCTTTACCGGCGTTCAACACCGTCGACACCGCGCGGCCGTAGGAGGCGTCGCCGCTCTCGTCGGCGCGGGCCTCCAGTTCGGCGTACTCCTGCTGTTTGGCCTGCAGGCGGTCCTCGACGTCGTCGAGGTCGTCCTGCAGTTCGCGCTTCTCGCGTTTGAGGTCCTCGACGACGCCCGCGATGTTCTCCTCGTTTCTCTCCGCCTTCGCGAGTTCGTCCTGCAGGTCCTCCAGTTCGGCCCGAAGATCCGGCAGGCGCTCGCGGGCCTCGTCGATGTCGTCCTCGGTCTCGCTGATCGCGTTCGAGCGCCGCCGCGCCTCGTCGAGCAGGCGGTCCTGCTCGCGCTGAAGGTCGTTCTTCTCGGTCTTGCGCTCCTCCAGGTCGGCCTTGCGCTCCTGCAGTTCCGCCTTCACCTCGTCGTACTCGGTGTCGACGGCGTCTATCTCGGCCTGCAGCGACTCTATCTCGGCCTCTTTCTCCTGTACGTCGGCCTTGATCGACGACTTCTCCAACTTCGTCTCGCGAACGTCGGACTCCAGTTCCTCCGGCGTCCTCGATGGCCGCCTCGGCGGCCTCGATCCTGTCCTCGAGGCGGGACACCTCGCCTTTGGTCTCCTCCATCTCGCTTTTGATGCGTAGCTGTTCGTCCTCGCCTTTCCGCTCGATCTCCGCGTTCAGGTCCCCCAGGTCCTCCTGCAGGCGGACGACCTTGCCCTGCCGCTCGTCCAGCGCGCGGCGGAGCTCTTCGAGTTCGGCCTCCCTGGCCTCGATGGACTCGCGCGCGTCGTCGAGGTCGCGGCGCTTGTCCTCCAGTTCGGCCGCCTTGAGGTAGCCCTCGTACTCCGCTTTCTCCTCGCGAAGCGACTGGTACTCCAGCGCCGCCTCGCGCTCGTCGGAGAGCTGTTCGAGGCGGTTCTCCTTCTCGTCGATGCGCAGTTGTGCCTCGTCGATGCGCTCCTCGACGACCTCCAGTTCCTCGAAGGCGTCTTCCTTTTTCGCGTCGAACTCCGCGACGCCGGCTATCTCGTCGATGATCTCGCGGCGCTCGTGGGGCGTCATGTTGATGATGCCGGTGACGTCGCCCTGCATGACGACGTTGTACCCCTCCGGCGTGACGCCCGCGCTGGCGAGCAGGTTCTGGATGTCCGAGAGGTTGACCGAGCGACCGTCGAGGTAGTAGTAGGAGTAGTAGTTGTCCTCGGTCTCCTTGACGCGGCGCTTGATCGTTATCTCGTCAACGTCGCCGACGTCCTCGCTGCCGGCGGCGTTGACGACCTGCCCGCGCTCGACGGTGCGGTCCTCGTTGTTCAGGACGACCGTGACGCTTGCCTCGCGGGACCCGCCGCCCGCCGACCCCCCGTCCGCGTGGCCGGGGTTGTAGATGAGGTCGGTGAGCTTCTGGGCGCGGATGCCCCGCGCTCTGGCCAGTCCGAGCGCGAACAGCACCGCGTCGATGATGTTGCTCTTTCCCGAGCCGTTCGGTCCGCTGACTGTCGTGAAGTCCTCGTAAAACGGTATTCGGGTTTTCCGCCCGAAGCTTTTGAAGTTTTCAAGGACGAGCTCTTTGATGTGCATGGGTTGCTCGTAGGGGGCGGACGACCCGCGTCCTACGCGACGATGATGTCGTCGCCGAGGCCGGAGTCGTCCGCGTCGTCGTCTTCGTCTTTCCCCTGGGGTTCGCCACTCTTAGCCGCTTCGGACGCCGCTTCGTGGGCTTCGTCGGGGTCCGCTTCCTCCGACGGCGCTCCCCGGACGTCGGCGGCGCGGGAGGGCGTCTCCGCGTCGAGTTCCGACTCCAGTACCCGGATGCGCTCTTTCGCCTCGACCAGTTCCTCGGTCAGTCCCTCGACGGTCGATTCGAGTTCCGCGACCGTCGCTTCCAGATCCTCGACTCTGTTGCCGGCCATACGTGTACTGGCACAGTCCCGTGCCCATAAACGTGCGTCAGACATTCAAAAAATATCTGATAACTAGTCGATCACCCCCTCCGACGACGGGACGGCCGCCGGTTCGGGGACCCCGCGGAGCCCGCTCGGACGGTCCCGTTAGCCTTTAGCCCGGCCGCGCCGAATCGGGGCGTAATGACCGCACAGGCTGCCCGGCAGGAGGATCTCGCGACCGTCATCGGGCTGGAGGTCCACGTCCAGCTGGAGACGGACACGAAGGTCTTCTGTAGCTGTTCGACCGACGCCGCCGACGCCGAGCCGAACACGCGTACCTGTCCCGTCTGCCTCGGCCTCCCCGGCGCGCTGCCCGTGATCAACGAGGCGGCCGTCGAGGGTGCCGTGAAAGTGGGGAAGGCGATCGACGCGGAGATCCCCGAGGAGACGGCGTTCCACCGGAAGAACTACTACTACCCCGACCTGCCGAAGAACCTTCAGATCACCCAGTACGACGCGCCGCTCTGTCGCGCCGGCGAACTGGAGTTCTCGGTCGGGGGCGAGCGCCGTACCGTCGGCATTCGCCGCGCGCATCTGGAGGAGGACCCCGGGAGCCTCCAGCACAAGGGCGGGAGCATCGACACCGCGGACTACACGCTGGTCGACTACAACCGCGCGGGGACGCCGCTGATGGAGATCGTCACCCGACCGGACTTCCGCGGCTCCGGGGAGGTGCGTTCCTTCCTCGCCAAACTGGAGGAGGTGCTGGAGTACCTCGGCGTCTTCGACAGCACGCGCGACGGGAGCCTCCGCGTCGACGCCAACCTCAGCATCGTTCCCGCCGGAGACGGCGTCTCCGAGCCTGCGCCTGATGGCGCGGACGGCGAGGAGGTGGGCGACGACGGCGAGATAGACGAGGACGCGCTGGCGGCCGCCAACCGCACCGAGGTGAATAACATCACGAGCCACAAGGGCGCGGAGAAGGCGCTCGCCTACGAGGAGACGCGCCAGAAAAACGCCATCCAGCGCGGCCGCGAGGTCGAGCAGGAGACGCGCCACTGGGACGAGTCCCGCGGCATCACCGTCTCGATGCGCTCGAAGGAGGAGGAGAAGGACTACCGCTACTTCCGCGAGGCCGACCTGCCGCCGCTCCGGGTGTCCGACTGGAAGGAGCGCATCGACATCCCCGAACTCCCCGACGCCCGCCGCGAGCGCTTCCGCGAGGAGTACGACCTGAGCGAGGAGGCCGCCTCGAAACTCACCTCCACGAAGGCGGTCGCGGACTTCTACGAGGACCTCGCCAGCGAGTTCGACCCCGACCTCGCCGCGACGTGGGTCGCGGACAACCTGCTCGGCGAACTCAACTACCGCGACATGGAGATAGCGACGATCGAGGGGCGTCTCGACGAAGTCCGCCGCCTCGTCGAACTCGTCGCCGGGGACGAGATCACCGCCAAGAACGCACGCGAAACGGTGCTTCGCCGGATGCTCGACGACGGCGACGACCCCGACGCGGTCGCCGAGGACGAGGGCCTCGGCAAGACCGGCGAGGACGAGGTCCAGCAGGCGGTCGCGGCGGCGATCGAAAAGAACCCCGACGCCGTCGAGGACTACCACGAGGGCGAGGGCGGCGCGCTGAACTTCCTCGTCGGACAGGTCATGCAGGCGACCGGCGGGAGCGCGGACCCCGGGACGGTCAACGAACTCCTGCGCGCCGAACTCGGCGACGGGTAGCGCCGACCCGTTCCTGTCGATATCTTTTTGTTTTCGGGGCCATAGTCGTACTCCAGTGTCATCTACTCTATCTCTCTTCGATCGATCACGTCGGACGGCGGTGCTGTACGCCGGACGGCACACCGACCTGGTCACGGCGGCGGCAGACGAACTCGACGACTCGACGACGCTGACGACCGTCTCGTCGGCGGACGCCGCCCTCGACCGGGTCGACGGTTCGGTGGACTGCCTCGTCGCCGACGCCGGGGGACCCGCCGGGGAAGGGACGGACCTGCTGGCCGCCGCGCGGGAGGAGCGGCCGTCGCTGGCGGGCGTCCTGCTCGCCGACGGCGACGGAACGCCGTCGGCCCCGGACGACGGCCCGACCGACTTCGCGCGGGTGGACGACGGGGCCGGTGCGCTCGCTCGTCGGATCCGCCACGTCGTCGCCGCCCGGAGAGAACGGGCCAGTGTCCCGGAGGAACTGCTGCTGGAGACGATCGTCCAGCGGGCGAACGACGCCGTCCTCGTCGTTACCGCCGAGAACCGGATCCGCTTCGCCAACCGCGCCGCCGAGGACGTGTTCGGCCGCGACCCCGAGGAGTTAGAGGGAGCACCGGTCACGACGCTCATCCCGCCGGCGTACCGGCAAGCGAACGACGAGGGGTTCCGCCGATACGTCGAGAACGAGCCGCCGGAGGGCGAGTGGCAGGACGTGGCGTGTACCGCGCTTCACGCCGACGGCCACGAGGTCCCCGTCTCGCTGTCGGTCCACGAGGTGGTACACGAGGGCGACCGGCGGTTCGTCGCCATCCTCCGCGACGTCACCGAACGCCGGCGGCAAAAGCGGGAGCTAAAGCGCCAGCGGGACGAACTCGCCGCGCTGAACCGCATCACCGCGGTCATCCGCGACGTGGCGCAGGGGCTGGTCGAGGCGTCCTCGCGCGGCGAGATCGAGGCGACCGTCTGCGAGCGACTGGCCGGCGACGGACCGTACGCGTTCGCCTGGGTCGGAGGGGCGAACCTCGCCGAAGACACGGTCGAGCCGCGGGTGGACGCGGGCGACTACGAGGGCTACCTGACGGCGGTTTCCGACACTGACAACGGGAGCATCTGCGGCGAGGGACCGGCCGGGACGGCGCTCGATACGGAGGAGGTAACGGTCGTGCAGGACGTCGCGACCGACGAGGGGTTCGAGCGGTGGCGCGACCCCGCGCTGGCACGGGGGTTTCGATCCCTCGTGGCCGTGCCGCTGGTGTACGAGAGGACGGTGTACGGTGTCGTGGTCGTCTACTCGACCGAGCCTGACGGCTTCGACGACCGCGACCGCGATGTCCTCGCCGAACTCGGCCGGACGATCGGTCACGCCATCGCCGCCGTCGAGCGCAAGCAGGCGCTGGTCACCGACGAGCGGGTCGAACTGGAGTTCCGACTCGTCGACGACGACCACTTCCCCACGGCGGTGTCGGCGGAGACCGGCGCGTCGCTCCGTCTGGAGGGGGTCACCCTCGCTTCCGACGACACTCCCCTCGCGTACGTCGCGGTCTCCGGCGTCGACGCCGAGACGATCCGCGAGGCGGCGGCCGACGCCGACACCGCGAAGGACGTGAAACTCATCGACGACGACGGCGACGAACTGCTGTTCGAGTTCGCCGCGGCCACCGACACCGTCATCGCGGTGCTCGCCGAGTACGGCGCGACGACCGAGTCGATGGTCGTCGAGGACGGCGAGGGGCGCATCGTCGCGGACGTCTCGGCGGGGGCGGACATCCGGGCCGTCGTCGACGCGCTCGAAGCGGAGTTCCCGGGGATCGAACTCGTCGCCCAGCGGACCGAGCGCCGCGCGGTCGAGACGGAAAGGCAGTACCGGAAACACTTGCTGGACCGACTCACGGACCGCCAGCGGACCGCCCTCGAAACCGCGTACCAGTCGGGGTACTTCGAGTGGCCGCGGGACCGCACCGCCGAGGAGGTCGCGGACTCGCTCGGGATCGCGTCGCCGACGTTCCACAACCACCTCAGGATCGCGCAGGACAAACTGCTGCGGTTCCTGTTCGAGGACGACGAGGACTGATACCGCCGGCTGTAGTCCCGTGACGAATATCGGAGCCCCGGGGGTTCGGTCGTCCTGGCGAAGTCACGGCCGGCAGTACGACCGTCGGGCGGCGACCGTCGGACGCCGAGCGACGACGACGAGCGGCGGCGGACGGGACCGCGGGGTCGTCCGTGCGCTCGAACGCCCGCGTACACGCCCGCACATCCGCGCTGTCGGGCGGTTTCGCCCCGAAAGGTTTAGGCCGACTCTCGGCTTACCGGTCCCCAATGAGTCGAGGACGGAGGGAGACCCGGTGGAACTGATAATCACCGAGAAGGACAACGCCGCGCGACGGATCGCCGACATCCTCTCCGGCGGCACCGCGGACGCCGAGCGGCGCAACGGCGTCGACGTGTACGAGTGGGGCGGGAAGCGCTGCGTGGGCCTCTCGGGCCACGTGGTCGGCGTCGACTTCCCCGACGAGTACAGCGACTGGCGCGACGTCGAGCCGGTCGAACTGATCGACGCGAGCGTCGAGAAGAAGCCGACCCAGGAGAACATCGTCAGCACGCTCCGCCTGCTCGCCCGCGAGGCCGACGCCGCGACGATCGCGACCGACTACGACCGCGAGGGCGAACTCATCGGCAAGGAGGCGTACGAACTGGTCCGCGGCGTGAACGAGGAGGCCCCCATCCAGCGGGTTCGGTTCTCCTCGATCACCGAAAACGAGGTGCGGGAGGCGTTCGACAACCCCGAGGACCTGGACTTCGACCTCGCGGCGGCCGGCGAGGCCCGCCAGATCATCGACCTGGTCTGGGGGGCGGCGCTGACCCGCTTCCTCTCGCTGTCGGCGGGGCAACTCGGCGACGACTTCATCAGCGTCGGCCGGGTGCAGTCCCCCACCCTGAAGCTCATCGTCGACCGCGAGCGGGAGATCCGGGCGTTCGACCCCGAGGACTACTGGGAACTGTTCGCCGACTTAGCGAAAGACGACACCGAGTTCGAGGCCCAGTACTTCTACCGCGACGAGGACGGCAACGAGGCCGAACGCGTCCGGGCGGAGGACGCCGCGGACGAGGCGGACGAGACGCTCGCGGCGGCCGACGCGGTCACGGTCGACCGTGTCAACCGTCGGACGCGAACGGACGCCCCGCCGGCCCCGTTCAACACCACGCAGTTCATCCGCGCGGCCGGGAGCCTCGGCTACTCCGCACAGCGCGCGATGAGCATCGCGGAGGACCTCTACACGGCGGGGTACGTCACCTACCCCCGGACCGACAACACGGTCTATCCGGACGATCTGAAGCCGACCGACCTGCTCGACGAGTTCGTCGGCCACCGCGAGTTCGGCGACGACGCCGAGTCGCTGCTGGAACGCGACGAGATATCGCCGACCCGCGGCGACGAGGAGACGACCGACCACCCGCCGATCCACCCGACCGGCGAGTTCCCCGGCGCGGGCGAGCTCTCCGACGACGAATGGGAGGTGTACGAACTGGTCGTCCGGCGCTTCTTCGCCACCGTCGCCGACGACGCGACGTGGGAGCACCTCAAGGTCGTCGCGAGCACGGACGGTCTGTCGCTGAAGGCGAACGGCAAGCGCCTCGTCGAGGCCGGCTACCACGAGGTGTACCCGTACTTCTCCACCAGCGAGAACTACGTGCCCGACATGAGCGAGGGCGAGGCCCTCGCCGTCGGCGACGTCCGGCTGGAGGAGAAACAGACCCAGCCGCCGCGGCGCTACGGGCAGTCGCGGCTTATCGAGACCATGGAGGACATGGGGGTTGGAACGAAAAGCACGAGACACAACACGATTGAAAAGTTATACGACCGCGGCTACGTCGAGAACGACCCGCCCCGCCCCACGCAGCTCGCGATGGCCGTCGTCGAGGCGGCCGAGGAGTTCGCGGACCTCGTCACGAGCGAGGAGATGACGAGCCGGCTCGAACGGGACATGACCGCCATCGCCGAGGGCGAGGCGACGCTCGACGACGTCACTGACGAGTCCCGGGGGATGCTGGAGACGGTGTTCGACTCGCTGACCGACTCCCGCGAGGAGATCGGCGACCACCTCCGGAAGTCGCTCAAGGCCGACAAGCGCCTCGGCCCCTGTCCCGAGTGCGGCGACGACCTGCTCGTCCGCCGCAGCAACCGCGGGTCCGCGTTCGTCGGCTGCGACGGCTACCCCGACTGCGAGTACACCCTCCCGCTCCCGAACACGGGCAAGCCGCTCATCCTCGACGGGACCTGCGACGAGCACGACCTGCACGAGGTGAAGATGCTCGCCGGCCGCCAGACGTTCGTCCACGGCTGTCCGCAGTGCAAGGCCGACGAGGCGGGCGAGAAGGCGGTCATCGGCGACTGCCCGAACTGCCACGACGAACACGACGGCGAACTCGTCATCAAGCAACTCCGGAACGGGTCACGGCTCGTCGGCTGCGACCGCTACCCCGACTGCGACTACTCGCTCCCGCTCCCGCGACGCGGCGAGATAGAAGTCACCGACGGCCGCTGCGGGGATCACGACCTGCCCGAACTCGTCGTCCACGACGGCGACGAGCCGTGGGAGCTGGGCTGTCCCATCTGCAACTACCAGGAGTACCAGGCCCGCGAGAGCGACTCCGGGACGGACCTCGAAGCGCTCGACGGCCTCGGGTCGAAAACCGCCGAGAAGCTGGTCGAGGCCGGCATCGAGAGCCTCGACGACCTCACCGACGCCGACCCCGTCGAGGTCGCGGAGAACGTCGACGGCGTCAGCGCGGACCGGATCGAGGACTGGCAGGCCGAGGCGTGACGCTCGCGATTCGCCCCGTTCGCGCGGCGCGACCGGCCGGAGCCGTCGTTCCCCCGGCACGACAGAGTTAATCAGTTTTATGATACCATCAGATAACTTATACTCGGATGGTCCCGATCGGCAGCCGCCGCCGTCCTCGTAGCCGGCGGCATCACGGCCGCTGCAGGATGCACGTCGAGCGCCCCCGAGCGGCGCTCGGACGACGCGACCGAACTCGATGCCGACCCCGGCGCGACGGTGGCGGTCGAGTGAACTGCCGCCGGCGAGACGGTCGAGGTCACGTCCGGCCGGGTCCTCCCGGAAGCCTCCTGCACGTTCGACCGCCGGGACGACGGCCGGCCGGAAGTGACCCACGGCGGCGAACCCGTAGACGCCGGCTGACGATCGATGTCCACGGTCGGACCGGTGCCGATCCCGTCGACTGGGGACAGGCGGGGACCGCCGTCGAGGTCCCGGAAGACATCCGATACGTCGTCGTCCGATACGCGGACCGCGGCATCGCTCACACCGAGATAGAGGGCCGGTCGGCTGCGGGCGCAAGGGAGGACCGATGACTGCGGCCCGGGGACGCGACGACCTCGTTCACCCGACCTTCGCGACGGCCTCTATCTCGACCACCATGTCGGGGTCGATCAGCCGTTCGACCTGTACCACGCTCGTCGCGGGACGGACCTCACCGAACGTCTCGCGGTGGGCGCGGCCGACCGCCTCCCACTCGTCGGCGTCGGTGACGTACAGCCGCGTCCGGACCACGTCGCCGACGCTCGCGCCGGCCTCGGCGAGGGCGCGTTCGACGTTCGCGAGCGCCTGCGACGCCTGCGCGTACGGGTCGCCCTCGCCGACCAGCGTCCCCGTTTCGTCGGTCGCGGTGGTGCCGGAGACGTGGACCTCGTCGCCGGCGCGCACCGCTCGCGAGTACCCGACCGCCGACTCCCACTCGGTGCCGCTGTCGACCGTTTGTCGGTCCATGCGTTGAGCCTCGGCGACGGGCGTGAAAACGGTGTCGACGCCTTCCGTCGGCGACGCTTGTGCGGGCGTGCAGGCGGCGTCGGCCGCGGGTCGCAGACCGGCGGTTTCGAAGGGGTTTTGACGCACTATTTTAAATGCGGTCGTATGACTGGAGCGTGGGATACCTGGGACCACATCGTGAAGATCGACCCGGACAAGACGCTCGCGGAGGGCGAGACGTTCGAGGGCGTCTGCGAGACGGGCACGGACGCGCTGGAGATCGGTGGCACGCTTGACGTGACCAGCGAGAAGATGGAACGCGTCATCGACGCCTGCGCCAAGTACGACGTGCCGCTCTATCAGGAGCCGAACGATCCCGCGGTCGTCGTCCACGACGACTCCGTAGACGGCTTTCTCGTCCCCGTCGTGTTGAACGCGGGCGACGTTGCCTGGATGACGGGCGCTCACAAGGAGTGGGTGAAGGCCGACGACGTCGACTGGGAGCGCACGACGACGGAGGCGTACGTCATCCTCAACGGCGAGGCGAGCGCCGCGCAACTGACCCAGGCCGACTGCGACCAGTCCCCCGAGGACGTGGCGGCTTACGCCGAAGTGGCCGAGCAGATGTTCGGCCAAGAGATCGTTTACGTCGAGTACTCGGGTACGCTCGGCGACCCGGAGACCGTCCGCGTCGCGTCCGAAGCGCTGGAGGAGGCCACGCTGTTTTACGGTGGGGGCATCCACGACTACGAGTCCGCGCACACGATGGGCGAGCACGCGGACGTGGTCGTCGTGGGTGATCTGGTCCACGACGAGGGCGTCGACGCGGTCCGCGAGACGGTCGAGGGCGCGAAAGACGCCTGATCCGGGCGCTCGCCCCGGATCAGAACACGACGCGCTCGATGACCCGGCGGAGCGGGCCGGAACGCTCTCGGTTCGACTCGACTTGAATCGCCGTACAGTCGACGCTGTCGACGATCCTGTCCGCCGGCCGCCCGAACAGGTTCCCTCGGATCCGCCCGCCGTCCGTGCCGATCACCAGCACGTCGCTGGGGTCGGTCACGGAGACGAAGTCGCGTTCGGGGTCGTCGGTCCGAACGAGAGACCGGTTTACCGGCACCGAACACAGCGACTCTAGCTCCCCGAGATACTCGTCTATCGTCTCGCGGCGCGTCTCGGTCGCCGCGCTGTCGAGCGGATACACGAGGTCGATGGTCGCGCCGGCCTCGCCGGCCAGCGCGTTCGCCACGGCGATCTTCCGCGGGTCGAACGGCCCGCGGTCGGTGACGACCGTGACGGCGTCGATCCGGTCTATGTCGCGGTCCTCGATGAGCAACACGTCGCACGAGGCCTCGCGCGTGACCCACTCGATAGAGGTGCCGAACACCGGCGCGTACAGCGGGTCGTCGCTGCGCTCCATCAGGAGGAAGTCAGCGTTCTCGTGCTCGGCGAAGTTGACGATGGCCCGCTCGACGTCGTGGCTGACGATCTCGCCGTAGTTGACCGGAACGTCGAACTCCTCGGTGAGTTCGGCCGTCCGCTCCTCGAACTCGATGTCCGCGGGCGACTGCGTCTCCGACGCGTGTTCGAGCGGTGCCTGGTCCGGCACCTCGTCGAACTGGACGACGGTGACGCTCCCGTCGTTCTTCCGGGCGATGTCGGCGGCGATGCGCAGCAACGTCTGCTCGCGGCGCTCACCCGTGTCCTCGGTGATGGCGACCAGCACCTCGTAGCCCTCGATGTCCTCGAAGGTGGACTTCGTCCGCTCGACGGCCTCGCGGCCGACCTTCCGCCGCATGACGTCCGTCGCGGCCCCCTCGCGGTCGACTTTCCCCCGCGCGAAGTATAGGTACCACAGCACGGACCCGGCCGTGATGAGGACCGCGCCGACCAGCGGGATCGTCCCCATGTAGCCGATGAGGAGGAAGCCGCCGGCGATCCCCGCGACCTGGGTCCACGGGTACAGCGGCGACTCGAAACTGGGGTCGTACTCGCCGACGTTCCCCTCGCGGAACGCGATGACCGCGCCGTTGACGAGCGCGAACACGATGATCTGGAAGGCGCTCGCTAGCTTCGCGATCTGGAGGATCGGCACGAACGCGATGAGAAAGAGCATCACGCCGCCGGTGAGGGTGATCGCTCGGACCGGCGTCCCCCAGTCCTCGTGGATCTCCGTCAGCGATTCGGGGGCGAGCTGGTCTCGCGCCATCGCGAACGGGTAACGAGACGACGACAGGATGCCCGCGTTCGCGGTGCTGATGAGAGCGAGCACGGCCGCGACGATGATAGCGACGACGCCCGGCGTCGCGAGCGTCGCCTCGGCAGCGTGGATCATCGGCACGCCCGAGTCGCTGAGCAGGTTCGGCGGCGTCACACCCACCATCACGACGACGATGAGGACGTACAGCAGCGTCGTGAACCCGAGCGACCCGAGGATCCCCAGCGGGATGTTCCGGTCGGGGTTCTCGACTTCCTCCGCGACGCTCGCGATCTTGGTGACGCCCGCGTACGAGACGAACACGAGGCCGGTCGCCGCGAGCAGGCCGCCCGACCCCTTGTCGAAGAAGCCGCCGTAGTACGCGGCGTCCGTCGAGGGGAGTCCGCCGACGACGAACCACACCATCGCGGCGAGCATGACGACGACGATGCCGATCTGGAGGCGACCGGTCTGTTTCGCGCCGACGAGGTTGACGCCGACCAGCACCGCGGCCAGCGCGAGCGCCACCGGTTTCACCGGCAGGTCGAACAGGTACAGCAGGTACGGGACGCCGCCGACCAGCGCCAGCGCGCCCTTGAACGAGAGCGAGAACCAAGTGCCGACGCCGGCGATAGTGCCGAGCAGCGGTCCCATCCCCCGCTCGATGTAGATGTAGGTGCCCCCCGCTTCCGGCATCGCCGTCGCCATCTCCGCCTTGCTCAGCGCCGCAGGGACGACGAGCACGCCCGCGAGCAGGTACGCGAGGATGACGGCCGGCCCGGCTGTCTTCAGTGCCAGGCCGGGGAGGATGAAGATCCCACTCCCGACCATCGCGCCGATACTGATGGCGATCACCGCGAACAGTCCGAGGTCTCGTTCGAGTTCTTTCGGCATGTGTCAGGTCGTCAGTCGGTCGGCTATCTCTTCCGCGAGCATCGACGAGACGCAGACGGTGTCGACGTCCATGGCGTCGAACGCGTCCGCGTTCCGCGGGTCGGAGAGGCGGACGACGACGTCGTCGACGCCGAGTTTCGTTCTGAGTATCCGTGCGACGAGGACGTTCCGGTCGTCGCGCTCGCACGCCACGACGGCGAGGTCCGCGTCGTCGACGCCGGTTCGGCGGAGCGACCACGGGTCGGTCAGGTCGGCGCGGCGGGCGTCGATACCCGCACTCTCCGCCGCGTCGACGGTCCGCCGGGACGGCCCGACGAAGGTCGGGTCGGCAGCGCCGGAGAGGTTCTTCACGACGCCGATCCCGACGCCGTCGTCGCCGATCACGTACGCTCGCTGGTCGTCGCCGGACCGGTCGTCGGCGACCGCCGGGCGCTCCGATTTAGCCATGGTCCCTGTCGATGACGGGGTCGAGCGTCAGGCGCGGGGCCTGAACAGTGCTGACCGACGAGGAACGAGTAGCGGGGGGCGATCCGTGACTCATTGGTAACTCTGTGGCAGTGTATGATTGCCGCATCCGCATAAACTAGCCGGACTTATTCCGGAATACCGAATATATAGTGTTCGTTTTGCTGTATCGTCCTAAAGGATCGATCGTCCGAGATACGCAGGCCGACCCCTCCGTGGCGGACTGGCCGCTACGGGACCGCGAAGAACGGCCGCGAGGAAACCGCTACACCTCGACGTCGAACCCGTGGAACGCGTGCTCGTACTCGTTGCGTATCAGGTCTTCGTCGACGACTTCGAGGCCGAGTTCGTCGAGGTCCTGTCCGATCCGGCTGAGGTCGTCGCTGTCGTCACCGACCGCCTCGACGTGGACGTTCTGGGTGCCGGTCATCACCTCGCGGACGGCGACTACTCCCGGCACTTCGAGGGCACCCTGCGCCAGGGCTTCCCGCTCCGGGATCGGCGCGGTGCAGACGATGAGGGTCCGTAGCTGGTAGCCGGCCTCCTCGTAGTTCACTTCGGGGCGATAGCCGGTGATGACCCCCTCCTTCTCCAGACCGCGGATCCGGTTGCGCACCGTGCTCGCGGAGACGCCCGCCTCGTCCGCGACCTCGCTCGCGGACGTCTTGCGCGCGTCCTGCTGCAGGCTGTGTACGATCCGCCTGTCGAGGTCGTCGAGCGGCTCGTCGCTCACGATCTGGAGTAATCGCGGCGCGAAAAGTAACTTTTCCCGCAGGCGCGTCAGCCGAAGCGTACGACCACGTCGCACTGCCTCGCGGTCCGAAAAGACGGTTTTTAACACTGGCCCGCCAGAAACGGCGGGTATGGAGAACAGGACGTACACCGCGGACGCCGAACCGGGCGACACCGTCACCGTCGCCGGCTGGGCACACGAGATCCGCGACCTCGGCGGCATCGCTTTCCTGATCGTTCGAGACACCACCGGGAGGATCCAGGTCAAGTTCGAGAAAGACGAGATGGACGACGACCTGGTCGACACGGGCGTCGACGTCACCCGCGAGAGCGTCGTCCGCGTCAGCGGCGACGTCGAGGCGGAGGAGCGCGCGCCGACCGGCGTCGAGGTCGTGCCCGACGAGGTCGAGGTCGTCGCCGATGCCGACCCCGAACTCCCGCTCGACCCCTCCGGCAAGGTCGACGCCGACCTCTCGACGCGACTGGATAACCGCACTCTCGACCTCCGCACGGAGGAGTCGAAGGCCGTCTTCGAGGTCCGCGCCGAGGTGCTGCGCTCGGTCCGCGAGCGGTTCCGCGAGCTCGGCTCCATCGAGATCAACACGCCGAAGGTCGTCGCCACCGGTACCGAGGGCGGGACCGAGCTGTTCCCGGTCACCTACTTCGGCCGCGAGGCGTTCATGAACCAGAGCCCGCAGCTGTTCAAGCAGCTGATGGTCGGCTCCGGCCTCGAACGCGTCTTCGAGGTCGGCCCGATCTTCCGCGCCGAGGAACACAACACGCCGCGGCACCTCAACGAGGCGACCTCCATCGACTTCGAGAGCGCCTTCTTCGACCACGGGGAGGCGATGGACGCCTGCGAGGCCGTCGTCAAGGCCGCCTACGAGGGCGTCGCCGAGAACTGTCGGGAGGAGCTGGAGACGCTCGGCTACGAGAACTTCGAAGCCCCGTCCGGCGAGTTCCCGCGGCTCACCTACGAGGCGGCCATCGAGCGGATCAACGCCACGGGCCGACTCGACGAGCAGCTCGTCTGGGGCGACGACCTGCCGACCGAGGGCGAGCACGCGCTCGGCGAGGAGGTCGGCGAGCACTACTTCATTACGGACTGGCCCAGCGAGATCAAGCCGTTCTACATCAAGGACCACGACGACGACGAGGAGCTATCGACCGGCTTCGACCTGATGCACCCGTCGATGGAACTCGTCTCCGGCGGCCAGCGTGAGCACCGCCACGAGCGCCTCATCGAGGGCTTCGAGCAGCAGGGGCTCGACCCCGACGCCTTCGAGTACTACACGAAGATGTTCAAGTACGGCATGCCGCCCCACGCCGGGTGGGGGCTCGGCGGCGAGCGCCTCGTCATGACGATGCTCGGCCTCGACAACATCCGGGAAGCGGTGCTGTTCCCGCGAGACCGACAACGGCTGAGCCCGTAGCGCTCGCCGTTTGCCGTCGAGCGGGAGCACGTCACGAGCGAAACGAAGTGACGGCGTTGCCGCGGGACCGGCAACGGCTGAGCCCGTAGCGCTCGCCGTTTACCGTCGAGCGGGAGCACGTCACGAGCGAAGCGAACTGACGGTTCCCGCGGGACCGCCAGCGCCTGTCGCCGTGAGGCGACGCCGCGTCGCCGCGTTTCTCTGCCGGCGTGCTCGACCGACTCACTGAGCGCCCCGGACCACGTGGCAACGGCGTTGCCCCCTAATCTCGGCCTCGTCGTCGCCGGCCTGTCGGTCCTCGGCGTGGCGCTGCGCCCTCGCGCCGTTTCGCCACGCCGACGCGGTCCGGGCCGTCGTCGGGCCGACGGTGGCCGCCTCCGTCGTCCACCGCCCGCGACGCCGGTCGTGGCGCTGCTGGAGGCGGGCCGCGGCCGAGAGGGAAAACGGTTAACGACCGCGCTCCCCACGGGGGAGTAATGAGCGACGACGCCGCGACCGCCTTCGTCCCGGGACACGTTACGGGCTTTTTCACCCCGCGGGAACACGAGGACCCGACGAAGGCGGGGTCACAAGGCGCGGGGCTGACGCTCTCGGACGGCGTGACGGTCAGCGTTCGCCCGGCGGACCGGACGGAAGCGTATCTGGACGACACGAGCATCGAGATAGAGCCGGTCGAGCGGGTGCTCGACGCTCTCGACGCGACGGCGCGGGTGACGGCGGAGTCGGCGGTGCCGATCGGTACCGGCTTCGGCGTCTCCGGGGCGATGGCCCTCGGGACCGCGTTGGCCGCCAACCGCGCTTTCTCCCGCCAGCTATCGGAGAACGAACTCGTCACCATCGCGCACGGCGCGGAGGTGCAGTCGGGGACGGGACTGGGCGACGTCGTCGCGCAGGCCCGCGGCGGCATCCCGGTCCGACTCGAACCCGGCGGACCGCAGGACAACCTGCTCGACGGCATCCCGAGGCGTGCACGCGTGGAGTACGTCACCTTCGGGGAACTCCCGACCGAAGACGTCATCGGCGGCAACACCGGCCCGCTCGAACGGGCCGGCGAACGGGCGCTCTCCCGACTCGTCAGGGAGCCGACGCTCACCAGCTTCATCTACGCTTCCCGGCGGTTCGCCCGCGAGGCCGGGCTTCTCACGAAGCGGGTGCGCGACACGGTTCAGGACGTGAGCGACGCCGACGGCGAGGCGTCGATGGCGATGCTCGGGGAGACGGTGTTCGCGCTCGGCACCGGCCTCTCGGACGCCGGGTACGATCCGACGGTCTGCCGGACGCACGCGGCCGGCGCGACGCTACGCTGACGTCTCTACTGTACTGTCAACGGTGTTACTTACACAAACGTGTAATTTCAATTATAAAGGGGAATTATAGTACCCGTATGAGTGACATCGATCGTGAGTGATCGTGGCACAGGATGAAGTTCGCCCGGGACGACTGTTCCGGCTGTACGAGCGATACGTAGGGGAACCGGATTCGAAGAAGGACGTGTACGGCTACTGGCTCTTCATCGTCGGCTACCTGGTCAGTTTCGCGGGGATCGGACTGTTCCTGAGCGGTTTGCCGAACTCGGGGGTCGACGGGGTCAACGTGTTCTACTGGCGACTCTCGGTCACGCTCGCGGCGGTCGGGATGCCGCTCGCGATGCTGGGCATCGTACTGCTACTGCCGGTGCGCTGGCGCGGAGTCCAGGTGACACTCGCCGGCGCGGCGGTCAGCGGCGTGGGGGTACTGGGGTTCGTCTACGCCTACCCGCAACACTGGCGGAGCGGAGCCAACTACACCAGCGAGATCGTCGCGGTCTACACGATAGGGATCGCGGTGATGGCGGGGGTCGCCGTGCTGGTCCCGGTCGTCACCGGGAAACAGGGGATGTTCGTCGAGGACGAACTGCTCAACCTCGCCGACCAGCCGCCCGTGATGATCGGCGACGCGACCGCCGGCACGCTGTTCAGCGTCTTCCGCACGCCCGAGAAGGACTGGACGTGGCGAGCGATCCAGCAGGACGCCGTCGCGGACAGCACGCGCGCGGCCGGCAGCCGGACGGCCGCCCGCGAGTCCGTGGAGGAGGTCCGCGAACTCGTCAGTCAGGCCGGGCTGCTGGAGATCACCACCGCGGCGTTCCGACTGTACGAGAACAATGACGGGTGGCGCTGGGTACTGACGCAGGAAGACGGCGGCGTCGTCGCCGAGAGCGGCGCGACCTACGACGTCCGCGACGAGGTCGAAGGGTCCGTTAGCTTCACCAAGGACAACGCCCCGTCCGCGCCGCTCATCGAGATAGACGGCGCGGCGGTCGACTACTACCGCGAGGGCGACGACTGGCACTGGCGGCTGCTCGACGCCGACCGCCGGGCGCTCGCGACCGACGTCGGCCCGCACGCCGACCGCGACGCCGCAGAGGCGTCGGTCGGCGAGATGCAGTCCCTGCTTCCCGACGCCCGCGTGCTCGCGCTCGACGGCGTCGGCGCGGAACTGTTCGAAGACGACGGCGGGTGGCGCTGGCGGCTCATCGACGCCGACGACGACTCGCTCGCGACGAGTTCGGCGGCGTTCGACGAGCGCCGACTGGCGGAGTCGTCCGTCGACAGCCTGCTCGACGGCGTCGCGGACGCGACCGTCGTCGAGCGCGGGACCGCGGGCTACGAGGTGTATCCCGAGGGCAACGACTGGGAGTGGCGGCTTCTCGACGGCGACGACGAGGTCGTCGCGCGGAACCACGAGTCCGCCGACACCGCCGACGCGCTCGGCGACCGCGCCGAGACGATGGCGCGGACGGCGGACGCGGCCACCGTGGTCAGCGTCGACGGCGCGGACTACGAGATATACCCCGGCGAGGGCGGCTGGCACTGGCGGTTCGTCACCGAGGATCGGACCATCGTCGCCGACCGCGAGGGCGGCTACGAGACGCCGGAGGAGGCCCGTAACGTCATCGAGACGGTGCGGGAGCAGGCCTCCGAGGCCGACCTCATCGAGTTCGAGACCGCCGCGTTCCAGCAGTACCAGACCGACGACGACTCCTGGCGCTGGCGGCTCATCGACGAGGGCGGCGACGTGCTGGCCGACAGCGGGCAGGCGTACGACTCGAAGGCCGGCGCGGGCGAGGCGATGCAGACCCTGAAAGACACCGCGCCCGACGCCGACATCCTCGAGATCGAGACCGCGGCGTTCGAGCTGATAAGCACCGACGGCGGGAAGTGGCGCTGGCGGCTCGTCGACGAGGGCGGGTATCTCGTCGCCGAGGGCGCGTCCGAGCACCCCACCCGGCAGGCCGCCCGCGAGGCGATGGACCTGCTCGTCGACCTCTCGCCCGACGCGAACGTCCGGGAGATGGCCGACCCCGTCTTCCAGGTGTACGACGATGGCGACTGGTTCTGGCGGTACGTGACCGTCGAGAACGTGACGGTCGCCGACGGGACCGACCCGCAGGGCACGCGCGACGACGCGACGGACCACGTCGCCGACGTGCGGGCCGCGGCGGCCGACGCGCCGGTCGACGTGGTCGAGTCCTACGGGATCGAACTCGCCGACGACGGCGCGTGGTCGTGGCGGATCTTCGACACGGCGCGCGACGAAGTCGCGACCGGCACCCGCGAGTACGAGCGCCGCGAGTCCGCGTCCGCCGACGCGGAACTGCTCCGGCGGCACGCCGACACCGCGCCGATCTTCGAGATCGAGACCGCGGCCGTCCGCCTCGCCCACGGCGACGAGGGGTACGGCTGGGTGCTCATCGACGACGAGCGCGAGACCTACGCGCGGAGCGGTCTGCGCTACGAGACGAAAGCCTCGGTCATGGACGCGATCGAGGAGCTGCAGGACCTCGCGCCCGACGCCGGTGCCGTCAACTTCGACGACGCCGGCTTCGAACTGTTCGACGACGGCGACGGCTGGCGCTGGCGGCTCCTCGACGAGGAGGAACGCGTCGTCGCGACCGGCGCGACGCCGTACGACACGAGAGACGAGGCCCGCGACCGCGTCGAATCGGTCCGCGACCTCGTCGCCGGCGCGAGCGTGCTGGAGATCGACGACCCGGCGTTCGAACTCCACTATCAGGACGACGGCTGGATCTGGCGACTCGTCGACTCCGACGGCAACTCGCTGGCGCGCAGCATCGAGGTGTATCCGACGCGCGGCGAGGCCCGCGAGGCCATGCAGACGCTAAAGGACCAGGCTCCCGAGGGCCACGTCACCGTCGCACAGTAACCTCGGCGACCGACCGCGACGTTTTTTGTAGCCCGTCGCACACTCTCGTCCATGAGCGACAACGAGCACCGGCGAGCGAGCGACGGGAGCGCCCCGGGCCACGCGGACGGGAACCGGGACTCCGCGGACGACCCGGACGGTGACGGAACCGAAGGAGCCGTCCCGGCGGAAGTCACCGAGGAGTCGGAGATCCCCGAGAACCACCCGCGGTATCAGGACCTCGTGAGCAGGCACCGCATCGAGGAAGGCGTCGAGAAGGGGATCACGCACCTCCAGGGGATGCACGCGGAGGGCCGCGGGAGCGCCTTCGACTACCTGCTCGGCGAGGAGACGATCCCGAGCGCGGACGAGGCCGAACGGGCCGCCGCGGCGCGGCTCCTGCTCGCCGACCGCCCGGTGCTGTCGGTCAACGGTAACGTCGCGGCGCTCGCCCCGGAGGAGATGGTCGACCTCGCGGAGGCCGTCGACGCGGACCTCGAAGTGAACCTGTTCAACCGCACCGATGAACGCGTCGAGGCGGTCGCCGACCACCTGCGCGAGCACGGCGCGGACGAGGTCAAGGGCCCGAGTGCGGACGCGCGGCTCCCGGGGTTGGACCACGAGCGCGGGAAGGTCGACGCGGACGGCATCTACGCCGCCGACGTGGTGCTGGTCCCCCTCGAAGACGGGGACCGCGCCGAGGCGCTGGGCGAGATGGGGAAAACCGAGATCGTGATCGACCTCAACCCGCTCTCGCGTTCGCCACAGGTCGCCGCGATCCCGGTCGTCGACGACCTGCTCCGGGCGGTGCCGAACGTCGCCTCGCACGCGCGCGACCTCGCGGACGCCGACGAGGCCGAACGCCGCCGGATCGTCGACGAGTTCGACGCGGACGCGGCGCTTGCGGCGGCCGAGCGCCGGATCCGTACCGGCGACTACTGACTCGGTGGCGACGCTCGGTACCGGTCGTCGCCAACGGTTTTGAGGGTCCCCGTGGAACGGCGAGCATGGCGAACAACGTCGGCGGGACGGAACGGATCGCTCGCGGTCTGATCGGCGTGGCGCTCGTGCTGGTCGCGCTCGGAAGTAGTCGAGGGAAGACGGCGCGACTGGCCGCCCTCGTCGGCGGCGCGGAACTCCTCTATACGGCCGCCACACGGTACTGTCCGGCGAACGCGGCGGTCGGCCGCGACACCGCGCCGGAGGAGCGTGACCTCGCGGAGATGCCCGCCTGAACCGGGCGAGATCCGCAGCTTCGAGGTGGAGCCTCCGACTGCAAGGAGCGACCGGAACGACCGCTGCCAGGCCGTCGGCGAACGCTAACGGATTATGGTTCTCCGGTCCCTGCGGATAGTATGCGGCAACCACTAGTCGGGACGCCACCGCGATACACGATAGACGACGGCGAGGTGCCCTGGATCCTCGGCACGCACCTCACCGAGCAGTGTGGTCCGCTCGCGCGCGCACCCGAGGGAAGTCGGGTGTTGCTCGTCGAGGCACACGACTTCGCCCGACGGATGCCCTACCACCACCACAAGCTGACTCTCGTGTTCGCCGCCATGCGGCGGTTCCGTGATCGTCTGCGTGCGGCCGGCTACGACGTGACGTACATCCGTACCGACTCGTTCGGCGACGCCTTTGCGACGTTCTTCGAGTCGAACCCGGACGCCACGCTCGTGACGATGCGCTCGCCCAGTTACGGGTCGGAACGCCGCTTTCGCGAACTCGTCTCGGAGAACGGCGGCGACCTCCGGGTCGTCGAGAACGAACTGTTCGTCAGCACGCGTCGCGCGTTCGACGAGTGGGTCGACGGCGACGGTCGGTTCAACCACGAGCGGTTCTATCGCTGGATGCGCCGGGAGTCGGGCGTGCTCATGTCCGACGGCGAACCGGCCGGCGGGGAGTGGAACTACGACGAACAGAACCGGGAGGCACCACCGGAGGACTGGGACGCACCACCCGTACCGACCCACGAACACGGGGACCTCATCGAGGAGGTGTCGGCGTGGGTTCGAGAGGAGTTCGACGCGTGGGGGAGCGACGAGTCGACGACGTTCCCGTGGCCGGTCACGCGCGACCAGGCTCGCGACCATCTGGACCATTTCCTCACGGAGCGGCTTCCCGCGTTCGGGCCGTATCAGGACGCGATGCGGGGCGACGACTGGGCGATGGCTCACGCGCTACTGAGCGGCGCGATCAATCTCGGTCTCCTCCACCCGGTGGAGGTCGTCGAGGGGGCCGAGCGTGCCTACGAAGAGCGCGCGGCCGTGCCGGTCCGTTCCGCGGAGGGGCTCGTCCGGCAGGTGCTCGGCTGGCGGGAGTTCGTGCGTCACGCGTACCGGCACGCGATGCCCGAACTGGCCACGGCCAATCAGCTCGCTGCCGACCGCGACCTCCCGGACCTGTACTGGACCGGCCGGACCGAGATGAACTGTTTGAGCGAGACGGTCGACGATGTCCGTGCGCGAGGGTACTCACACCACATCCAGCGGTTGATGATCCTGGCGAACTTCGCCACGCTGTGGGGCGTCGAACCGAGCGAGCTGAACGAGTGGTTCCACGCGGCCTACATCGACGCGTACCACTGGGTGACGACCCCGAACGTCGTCGAGATGGGGCAGTTCGGCCACGGCGTCTTCGCGACGAAGCCGTACGTCTCCTCGGCTAACTACGTCGACCGGATGTCGGACTACTGCGCGGGCTGTTCGTACGACCCGGACGCGACGACCGGTGCCGACGCCTGTCCGTTCAACGCGCTGTACTGGCAGTTCCTCGACCGGAACGAGGACCGCCTCCGGAGCAATCATCGGATGGGACTGATGTACGGCCACGTCGACGACAAGCGCGAGGCCGGCGAGATGGACGCTATCCGGGAGCGCGTCGCCGGTCTGCGCGACCGTGCTACCGACGGTACCCTCTGACGCGCCACGGACTGCCGTCTATCGGGCGTCCTGTAACTCGCCGTACCGGGCCTCGATATCGAGCATCGGCTGCGGGTAGTCGGCCCCCAGTTCGACGCCGTACCGTGCCTGCTCTCGGTCGCTCATCCGCCAGGGGCGGTGTGCGAGCGTCGGTGGGACCCCCATAGTTCCGGGCTCGAAGCGATCGCCGGATCGGGGAGGCCCGGCGGAACGGCGGAGAACGACTCGCTCGTCACCGAACTCGAACACCGCTCGAACGTCGCCCGCGCCGGGGCGTTGACGCCTGACGACGCCGTCACAGACCCGAACGAGCCGCTCGGGGAGGTTCCCGGCGCGCCGCCGTTCGCTTCGGGGGGCCTTCGAGTTCGGCATCGAGGCCACACCCGGATAGAACTCGCGTTCGCGACGATGTTCGTGCCGTCGAACGACGCGTTCTTCGCGCCCGGTCCCGGCGGCATCCGCCTGTTCGACGGCGACTCCCCGGTCGACGGGTCCGTCACCGACGACGTGTTCCTCCGGGACGCCGGCACCGAACCGAACGAGGACCCCAGCAGCGACGGCCCCGATCAGGCCCCGCGTCAGGGGCTGGAGCTCGAAACCCCGGACGAAGGCCCCGGTCGGGACGGCGTCGTCCGCGAACTCCGTCCACTCGAACGCTCCGTCGCGGTAGCGGTACCACAGCGCGACCGTCCGCAGCGACCCGGCCGGTGGGTGGAGAGGCGGAGCGGGACCGTCGTCCGCTGGAGGAAGTCCTCGATGTCGTCGGCGGTCCAGGCCCCCCGGACCTCGGTCATGCCCGGTCGTTCGGGCGGCAGGGCGAAAAAGCTCCAGCGGCGGGTGGTCGGCGCGGCCCTCGGGGCGTGGCTCGCACGGCGCGGAACGCCTCTCCCGGGACAGCCCTACGCGGGGCGAAACGCCCGGACGGTGTCACGGTCTCCGGACTCCGCGTCGACCTCGACGAGACCGAGGTCGGTGAAGACGCGGTTCCAGTCGCGGTAGTACAGCGGGACGTCCTCCCTGACGTAGTTCACCTCGGGGTCGCCCGACTCACTGTCGTCGCCGCCTTCGTTCTCGACCGCGACGACGAGGTCGTCGGTGACCCGGGCCAGTTCCCCGAAGACCCACTCGGCGTCGGGGTGGATATGCTGGAGCGTCTCCACCGAGAACACCGCGTCGAACGCCCCGTCGTCGAAGTCGCGGACGACATCCTCGATGGCGTCGACGTAGAACGTCCCGTCGGCGGCGAGGTCGGGGTAGGCGTCTTCCATCACGTCGAAGGCGTCGCCGTTGACCTCGATCCCCGCCAGATCCTCGAAGCCGTGGTCGCGGAGATGCGAGAGGTGCCGGCCCGAACTGCAACCGAGTTCCAGAACCCGCGCGTCCCGGTCGACGAAGCGGTCGAGCAGGTCCAGCACCGACTCGCTCCGCTCGTCCGGGCCGTAGTAGGCGTAGTACTCCGGCGAGTACTCTCCGGAGCGCTCCGCCCACTGACGGCGAACCTCGTTGGAATCCACGTGTACACTCCCCCGCCGACACCTAAAGGTCCGTCGTCACCGCTCGACGCCTGCGTCGTTTCTCGTCGGAGTAGCGGCCGGTCGAGCGCCGCGGCAGCGGTCTCCGGGCTGGCGCCGAACCGGCCGAGGGCGCGACGGTCTCCGTCGCGCTCCCCGACTCCCCGACCGAGTGAACTGCGGCGGGCGGCGGTCCCCTCGCCCGGTTGAGGGGTCCCCGAAGACGCTTATCCGTGCGTGGTGAATCCGCACTATGGCTCGTTTACTGCCGTCGGTACGGGGGGAGAGCGAAGCGGCGGAACCGACGCTCGACGTGGCCGTCGGGCGCGAGGACTCGACGCGGCGGAGGGGCTTGCGGAAAGCGGCGCTCGGCCTCGGAGTGTTAGCGCTGGCGTACGTCGTCTCGCGGCGCGCCGGCTCGGGCGAGACCGCGCCCGACGAACTGCGGGAGAGAGCCAGCGAGGCGCTCCCGACGGGCGAGGCCGGGTCGTCGGGCGAGCCCGAGTCGGGGGCCGAGATAGTCGAGCGCATGCAGGGCGGTGAGGGAGACGGCGCGGCCGGCGCGGAACCGATCGCCGAGTACCTCTCGGGTGGGGGTCGCTCCGACGAGCGCTCCGGCGAGTTGACCGACGAGCGCTCCGAGGAGTTGATAGAGGAGCGCACCGAGGAGGACGCCCACGAGGACCCCGCCGAACCGGGCGAGATGCACGTGGACGAGGATGTCGTCGGCGAAGTCATGGACGGCGACGAGGAGAGCGGGTGAGGCCCCGGAGGACGGCGGCCACCTAGCTTTATTCTTCCATGCCACCAACTGCCGAACGATGGAGGACGCTCGCGCCGTCGTCCGGGACGACACGGGAGCCGCGGGGTACACGCTCGTCGTCGCGGTGGCGAACCCCGAGAACGTCGATCAGCTGATGCGCACCGCGGTCGACGTCGCGGGGGCCAACGACGGCGGGATCCGGGTCGTGAGCGTGATCCACAAGCCCGCCACCTCGCCGTTCCTCCTGTTCGCCGAGGAGGAGATCAAACGGGAGTACGCGGACGGACAGGAGGCGGTCGTCGACCGCGCGGTGGCCGCGGCCGCCGGCTCGTCGGTCCCGGTGAAGCGGAGCGTCGTAGTGGGTAGCGACGTGGCCGACGCCATCCTCTCGACGGTCGAGGCGGTCGACGCCGACGCCCTCGTGATCGGGTGGCAGGACCGGCCGCGGCCGGCCGACATCGTGCTCGGGACGACGGTGGACCCGGTGATCCGCCGCGCGCCCTGCGACGTGTTCGTCGAGCGCGTCGGGACGACCGCCGACGGGATCGACCGCGTGCTCCTGCCGACGGACGGCGGCCCGCACGTCGACCTCGCGGCGGACGTGGTCGACGCCGTCGCGACCGCGAACGACGCGTCGGTCTCGGCCGTCTCCTACGTGAGCGACGACCCCCCGGAGACCGACCTGCGGACCGCCCGGGACCACGTGGACCGCGCCACAGAGCGGCTGTCGGTCGACGACGTGGCGGCGAGCGTCCGCGAGACGCCCGACCC
>PXSA01000037.1:153524-196295 GCA_003023565.1 Halobacteriales archaeon QS_9_68_17 | reverse complement strand
CCGGCAGGTCGTTCGTCGAGCGGACGCTGGACCGGCTACGGTGAGCCGTCGGTCGGCGTTCGCCGCGGCGTCGAACTCGCCGAACGCGGCGCTCGTCGGCGGAGCGTCGAGGAACAGTCGGAATTAGTCGATGTGGCCTTCGCGGCGAAGCTGGTCGGCGTCCTGGCCCGAGTAGCGCCACTCGATGTTGGCCTTCTCGTCCTGCCAGTCCCACGGCTCCACGAGCACGACGTCGTCCTCGTTGATCCAGGTCCGGTACTTCATGCGGCCGGGGATCCGACCCATGCGGTTCTTGCCGTCCTCGCAGCGGACGCGGACGTGGTTACCGCCGTTGTGTTCGGTGACGACGGCGAACAGCTCGTCGTCGTCGGGCATGCGGAGGTTCTTTCGCTGGGATTCTTCGGTCATTGCTATATGTATGGTCTCCACTCATTTAAGTCATCGGAGAGATGTGATATCGTTTACCACGACGCGGTCCCCGCGCGGTCGGTCGTTCGTGGACGTCCCCGGCGCGTGCGGGCTCGACCTGCCGCCCGTGCTCTCGCCGCTCGGCGAGCACGCCCCCGCGGACGCGTCGCTGGTGATCGAGTACGAACTCCCCGCCGAGCGCGCGACCGAAGCCCTCGGCGGGGCCACGGAGAGCGTCCGAACCGCGTCGGGTGGTGACTACCGCCGCTCGAACCGGTGAAGAACGACTTCGCTGTCGTCGTGCCACTCGAACTGCTCGTGGGCGTGGTTCAGCATCCGGCGGTACTCCTCTACGTCGTCGAACCCCTCCTTCCGCGCGTCCTCGTCGGTCAGGTCGCCGAGCGTCCGTTCGGTCACCTCGACCACCTCGAACGACTCGCCGTCGACGGCGAACGTATCGCTCTCGTCGGCGTACCGGTGGCCGCGGTGTACCTGCGTCACGTCGCCCTCGGCCGCGCCGGTGCGCATTCGCTCGCTCGGGAGTAGTTCGTCGGCGTCTATCTCGCTCATGGTCGGGACGTAGGACTCCCCCGTCAAAACTGGCGGGGTCGCGTCGCTGCGAGGCGGTCCGACGCCGCTCGCGTCGGGAACCGAAAACCATTGCCCTCGGACGCGCCAACTCGGCGGCATGCGACTCGCACGCGTTCGAACCGAGGACGGCGCGGTGACCGGGGAGTACGACGACGGCGTCGTTCGCGCGGACGGCGGGGAGTACGCGGTCGACCCCCACGGCGGCGAGGGGGACGCGGACCTCCTCCCGCCCTGCGACCCGTCCGCGATGTACTGCGTCGGCCGCAACTACGCCGGGACGCTCGACCAGATGGACTACGAGCGCCCCGACCAGCCCGACTGGTTCGTCAAGCCGCCCGCCTCGGTCCACCCGCCGGGCGAGCCGGTCGAGTACCCCGAGTGGACGGACGAACTGACCTACGCGGGCGAACTGGCCGCCGTCATCGACGAGCGGTGTACGGACCTCGCGCCCGAGGACGTGGACGACGCGGTCCGTGGCTACACGGTCGTGAACGACCTCGACGCGCTCGACCAGCCGGGCCGCACCGCGCGGAAGGCGTTCGACCAGTCGGGGCCGCTCGGCCCGTGGATCGAGACCGACGTCGACCCGGAGGCCCTCGATATGACCACCCGCGTCGGCGGCGAATCGCGACAGGAAGCGAACACGGAGCTGATGCTGTTCCCGCCGCGGGAGACGGTCGCCTTCCTCTCCGAGCGGTACACGTTCCGGCCGGGCGACGTGGTCGCGTTCGGTAGCCCGGCCAACCCCGGCCTCGTGGAACCGGGCGAAGACGTCGAGGTCTGGTACGAGGGGATCGGGACGCTCCGGAACGAGGTCGTCTCAGAATAGCCGGCAGCGGATCAGTTCAGCGTAATGCAAGGTGGAACCTCCGGCCGCAAGGAGCGAGCGAGCAGGCTGTGGAGGAACCCGACCGGGACGAGAGCGTGGTACTTCCACGCGTATCCCATGCGAATCGGTAGCACAGCCAGTCGGGGAGTTCCGTCGGTGCCGAACCGCCGGACGTTTGCCCCTCCGCGCTCCTCCCCACCGCCGTGACCGACGCACGTCCGACCGCCGGCCGCGTCCTCGGGTCCGAGGGAGTCCGCTCCCGTCTCGCCGACCCGTTCGACGCGGAACCCGTCGACCTGACCGAACTCGACGGCGGGACGATCGGGACTGTGTCCCTCGCGGCGTGCGCCGACCGCGACCCCGTCGTGGCGAACACCGGCGAGACGCCGCTCTCGGCCGAGGCGGCGATGCTCCGGGCGCTCGCGCCCCACCTGCCCGTACCCGAGATGTACCACGCGACGACGACCTGCTCGTGCTGGAGCGCGTTTCGGGCGAGTCGACGTTCTCGCCGGCGGCCGAACGCGACGCCGCGGAGCGCCTCGCCGACCTCCACGCCGCGACGGCCGACGCGTTCGGGTTCGAGCGCGACACGCTCACCGGTCCGCCAGCCCAACCCCCGGACAGACTCGTGGCCCGCGTTGTTCCGCGACCACCGCGTCCCGCACGCCGCCGAGGGCGCGCGGGCGGCCGGCGAACTCCCCGCCGGCCTCCACGAGCGCGTGCGGAGCGCCGCGGCCGACTTCGAGTCACTGCTCCGGGAGCCACCGACCCCCGCGCTGGTCCACGCGTGGCCGTTCGGCGAGCGCCACGCCGACGAACTCGACCGGACGCTGGCGGGGCTGGGGTACTGACGCCCGAACGCGGTCCCGGAGGTCTCTCGCGGTCAGTCCTCCGTCTCCGGCTCCGCGCCGATGGACTCGCCGGCCCGCACTTTCGGCGTGACCGGGTCCCCGTGGATCAGTTCCGTGAACCCGATCCGCAGTAGCTGAATGCCGAGCACCAGCACCAGCGGGCCGAAGAACAGGCCGTACCAGCCGAACAACACCGGTCCGAGCACGTACGCGAGCAGCACGAGGCCGACGTGTGTCTTCCGGCCGGCGATACGGGGAAGCAGGTACGTCATGGGGACCAGGTCCAGCACGGCCAGACAGACGGCGAACAGCGCGACCGGGTAGACGAGCAGCGACAGGTCCGTCCTGACGGCCATCGCCGCGAGGGCGACCGTCAGCGGCACGTAGACGACCTTTCCGACGACGATCGGCACCAGGCTGGCGAACCCCGTCAGCATCGCCAGCGCGGTCGGAACGGGGATGGCGACCGACGACGGAGCGGCGAGGTTGTAGGCGTGATAGACGACCGTCGCCATCACGGCGACGAGACCGATCAGCAGGACGTTGCCGAAGTAGATGGTCGCCAGGTCTCGGTCGACGGCGGTGACGTACGCGAACAGCGCGTCCCCCTCGTCGGCGACGTTGTCCCGGAACCACGCCCGGATGCCGTCGTCGTCCCGGAGGAGGGAGAAGGCGATGGCGAGCGCGATGACCACGTGCAGGAGGCCGTCGGCGAGGAAGGCAAGCGCCCCCGCGCCGGTGGCGGCGACCCCCATCGCCGTGCCGGTGTCGGCGTCCGCGGCGAGCGACTCCAGTTCGGCGACGGGGTTCTGCGTCGGTTCGATCCCCACGTACGTCTCCATGGCGCTGGCGAGGGTGTCCACGCCGCTCGGTCCGAGTTCCTGCACCGCGACGACGACCACCGATCCGACGAGAACTAACACCGGGAGCGCGACCGCGACGAGCGTCAGACCGGCCGATAACCCCGGGTCGAGGTGTTCCCTGAACCGGCGGTCGAGCGGCCGCATCCCGTAGTAGACGAACAGGCCGAGGACGAACGTCCCGACGAGCGAGTGGAGAACGAACGCGAACGCCACCGCGAGCGAGAGCGTGAGCAGCCACCACCCCGCGCGGGAGCGGTCGATGTCCGGAAGTGCGGGCGTCATGGGCGGGGTACCCCGCGGCGAGGGAAAAGCGTCGGGTCGCGGCCGTCAGGCGACGCGTCGCCCGGCCCGGCCCGCTACGCCAGCCGACCACCGAGGTGGCGGAGCGTCTCCGAACCGCCCGCTTCCCCCTCCAGTTCCGGCAGTTCGACGACCTCGCGGTCGGGGAAGCGCTCGCGGACCTCCGCGAGGCGCTCCGCGTGCAACGCCTCCCGCGACCGACAGCGCGAGCAGTCGCACCCGGTGTCCCGGAGGACGCGGTTGGCGACGAGGCGGCCGACCGGCACCCCGCCGTCGTCGAGCGTCGCGACGAGGCGCTCCGTCTCCGCGATGGCCATTGTCTCGGGGATGAGAACGGGCCTGAACTCCGTCTCGTCGCGGTCTCTGAGCGCCGCGCCGGCGCGCTCGAAGCGCGCCCGCACGTCATCGATGTCGTCCTCGTGGTCGCCGCCGAGAAACGCCGCGGGACCGAACACCACGCTCCGCGCGGAGTCGACCATCCGGCTCACCTGCCCGCGGAGCTCTCCGGCGGCGGTGAGCGAAGCGTCGAGCACGTCCGGCAGGTCGAGCAGGCGGAGCGTGTGGCCCGTCGGCGCGGTGTCGAGGACGACGGCGTCGAACTCGCGGGCGTCCGCCGAGCCGTCGGATCCGCCGTTTCCGCTCCCGTCGGCGTCCACGGCGTACTCCGCGAGCAGGTCCAGCGCGGCCGCCTCGTCGCCGCCCGGGAGCACGCCCGCGCCGAACAGCGCCTCCATGTCCTCCTCGTCCATCCGCAGGCCCGCGGACCGGAACTCCGCGGCCAGCGCCTCGACGACGCGGCGGTAGGCGGCCTGCCCCCGCTCGGGGCCGACCTCGACGGCGTGGAGCCCCGGCTGGACATCGGGCAGTTCGCGCACCTCGTCGCCGACATCGACGCCGAGGGAGTCGCCAAGCGAGTGCGCGGGGTCGGTCGAGACGACGAGGACGCGCTCCCCGCGGTCCGCGAGGGCGAGCGCCGTCGCCGCGGCGCAGGTGGTCTTGCCCACGCCGCCTTTGCCGCCGTAGCAGACGACACGGGTCATGGCTCCGACTCCGGGCGAACGCCCGGATACGCTTCCTGTCCCGGGAACGGCTCGCCGCGGAGCGCGGCGAGCAACTGCGCCGCCGCGGTGTGGGTACCGTCGGCGACCCACGGGAGCTCGTCGGGTCGGTCCTGCACGAGCGCGGGGTCCTCGGGCGGCCCGGCATCGGCGAGGTCGGCGAGTTCGGCCGGCGAGAGGTCGAGGCGGAACCACTCCAGCCGCGGCGGGCGGAACGTCCGCGCCGCGATCGGCTTGCGGTCGATTAGTTCCGCGACGACCGTCTCCTCCTTTCCCACCGCGGCGATGCGTTCCCCGAGGTCCGTGCGGCGGTCCATCGTCCGCCGTACCACGGCCGCGGGGGTAACTGTTCGCCCCCGGCGAGTCGGCGAGCGGACCGCCGAGCCCACCGCGGCCGTCGACCCGGCGGAGACCGAAAGCTGTCGTTCGGCCGTCACCACGAGACCGGTCGCCCCGTAATAGATAAGTGACGCGGCGGTGAAGGGAAATAAAACAATGTCCCGAACAATGGGGATAGTATCCTCGCTACGAGGGGGCATGCGGGAAGTTATCAGTAACCACGTGATGCATACGGGCGGCGGCATACGAACGACCTTCGAGGTGTTTCGGGAGATATTCCTGGTGTTTCTCGCCCTCGGAACGGTCGTCGGCGTCGTCGTCATCGGCTACATGGTGTACAACGTCTACCGATACCGAGACGGCAACGGGACCGTCTCGGGCGACGTCGACCGGCCCCGACTGGGCGAACTCCCCGGGGGCGGGGGTAGCGGCAAGAAACTGTTCGTCTCGTTCGGCATCAGCGCGTTCATCGTCGTGTCGCTGATCGGCTGGACGTACGGCATGCTGCAGGACGTGGAGGACGGACCGCCGGAGGCGGAGGCGGAGGAACCGCTCCACGTCGAGGTGACGGGTTACCAGTTCGGCTGGCGGTTCGAGTACCCGAACGGTTACACCAACACCACGCTCCGGGTACCGGTCGACCGGGCGGTTCGGTTGAGCGTCACCTCGGACGACGTGTTCCACACGCTCGGCATCCCCTCACAGCGGGTAAAGACCGACGCGATACCCGGGCAGACGACCCGTACGTGGTTCATCGCGGAGGAGCCGGGCGAGTTCGAGGTCCGCTGCTACGAGCTTTGCGGTGAGGGTCACTCGTACATGGTCGCCGACGGCGTCGTGATGGAGCGAGCGTCGTTCCAGCGGTGGTACGCGAACACGAGCGCCGACCTCGAGCGCGGCGGTCGCCGCGCGCGGGCCGCCGGCTATCGAGCGGGCGGCGCTCCCCCGCGGGTCGACGGTCACCCCCATCCAAGCATGACAGAGGACGCACATGCCGACCACGGTCACGACGGACTGCCACCCCAGAGCTCGGTGAAACGATGGCTGATCACGACGAACCACAAGGACGTCGGGATCCTCTACATCGTCACCTCGCTGTTTTTCCTCGTGTTCGGCGGCACCCTCGCGCTGCTCATGCGGGTCGAACTCCTCACGGCCACCCAGACCGTCATCGCGCCCGGCGCGTACAACGAGGCGGTGACCGCGCACGGCCTGATCATGGTGTTTTTCTTCATCTCGCCGTTCGCGTTCGGCTTCGCGAACTACGTCGTCCCGCTCCAGATCGGTGCCGAGGACCTGTCGTTCCCCCGGTTGAACGCGCTGTCGTACTGGCTGTATCTCTTCTCCGGCCTGCTGTTCGGCGCGTCGTTCTTCCTCGGCGGGACGTTCGCCGGCGGGGGGACGATGTACGCGCCGCTGAACATGCCGGCGTACACGCCGACGGTCGGCGGGACGACGGCGGTGCTGGCGCTGATGCTGTTCGTCGCCTCCGTGACGGTGTCGTCGGTGAACTTCCTCACGACGATGCACCGAATGCGGGCGGAGGGGCTGAAGATGCTGAATCTCCCGCTTTTCACGTGGACGATCCTGCTGACGGTGTGGATGATGCTGTTCGCGTTCGCGGCGCTTCTGGCCGCGCTCATCATCCTCTCGGCCGACCGGATCGTCGGAACGGTGTACTTCCAGGCGACCGAAGGCGGGTCCCTGCTGTGGGCGCACCTGTTCTGGTTCTTCGGCCACCCCGAGGTGTACATCGTCTTCTTCCCGGCGCTTGGCATCATGGCCGAGTGCTTCCAGACGTTCTGCGGCCGGCGGATCGTCGGCCGGAAGTGGTTCATCGCGGCGATGGTGCTGGTGGCGCTCCAGAGCTTCTTCGTCTGGATGCACCACATGTTCCTCACCTCGATCAACCTGCCCATCAAGACGCTGTTCATGGCGACGACCATCGGCATCTCCCTGCCGTTCGACCTGATGGTGTTCGCGCTCATCTACACGATGGTGAAAGGGAAGATCCGGTACACGACGCCGTTCCTGTTCGCGTTCGGCGCGCTCGTGCTGTTCATCATCGGCGGCATCACCGGCGTGTTCCTCGGCGCGGTCGTGCTCGACTACGAGTTCCGCGGCACCTACTGGGTCGTCGCGCACTTCCACTACGTGATGGTCGGCGGCGCGACGGCGCTGTTCGGCGGCCTCTACTACTGGTACCCCAAGATCACCGGGAAGATGTACGACGAGTTCCTCGGGCGGGTCCACTGGGGGCTGTACATGGTCGGGTTCAACCTGCTGTACTTCCCCATGTTCATCGCCTGGGAGACGCCCCGGCGCGTCTTCGCGTACACCCAGTATCGGGTGCTCGGGATGCAGGTCGTCACGTGGCACCAGCTAGCCACTGTCGGCGGGTTCGTCCTCGGCGCGGGCTTTCTCGTCATGTTCTACAACCTCTTCGTCAGCCTGTTCAGAGGGGAGGAGGTCGACGGCAACCCCTGGGAGTACGCCTCCTCGGCGGAGTGGACCGTCCCCTCGCCGCCGCCGTTCGAGAACTTCCCCGGCCTCCCGTCGTACGCCGACGGGAGCCTGACGTTCCGGGACGCGGGCGGCGGCCTCGTCGAGGGCGGCCCCGAATCCGCCATCGGCTCCGGCGCGCAACAGGCCGACGGCGGCACCGCGCCCGGCGAGGAGTCGGCCCCCGGCGACGCCCTGACCGGCGACGAGCGCACCGACGGGGGCGTGACCGCGACGCCCGACGCCGCGGCCGACGCCGAACTCCCCGAGGCCGACGACCACGAGGACCACGCCGACCACGCGAGTCCGTGGCCGCTCGCGGTCGGCTTCTCGGCGTTCGTCGCGTTCCTCGGTCTCTCCGGTGTCAGGGGCGGCGGGGTCGCCTACCCCGCGCTGACACTGATCGGCCTCGGCCTCGGGGCGATATCGTTCGTCTCGATGGGGCTGGAGTCGTTCCACGTGCCCGAGATGGAAGTCGCGGAGCGCTGGCCGTTCGAGGGCGTCGAGAACGGGAAGCTCGGGATGTGGATCTTCCTCGCGTCCGACGTGGTGCTGTTCGGGGCGCTGATCGGGTCGTACGCGTTCATCCGGGTGGCCTACGGCTGGACATCCTGGCACGTCGTCCCGCACGACCCGATCCCGGGGCTCATAAACACCTACCTGCTGCTGACGAGCAGTTTCACCGTCGTCCTCGCGCTGGTCGCCGCGGAGCGCGGGAGCACGCGGGGGCTGGTCGGCAGCCTCGGGATCACGGTGTTGTTCGGGATCGGCTTCCTCTACAACAAGGCCGTCGAGTGGGAGGAACTGTTCCACGAGGGCGTCACCGTCGGCAGCGGCGTCGAGGCGTCGACGTTCTTCCTCACGACCGGCCTGCACGCCGCCCACGTGATCATCGGGTTGCTGATCGCCTTGTTCATGATCGCGAGAGCGACGCGGGGCGCGTACCTCGGGGAGGAGGGGAGCGCGCCGGTGGAGTACTTCGGGCTGTACTGGCACTTCGTGGACATCGTCTGGCTGTTCCTGTTCCCGCTGTTCTACATCCTGTAGGTGATCACCAATGAGCAAGGTCAAACTGTACACGATACTCTACGTCGTGTTGTTCGTCCTGGCGAGCGTGCAGGTGCTGGTGGAGTTCGCCGGACTGACCTACTGGACGGGCTTCGGGCTGATCATGGTGCTGTCGGCGGTGAAGGCCGTCCTCGTCGCGGGCTACTACCAGCACCTCGTCGACGAGCCCAGGTCGATAACGTACATGATGCTCGCCGCGCTGTTCGTGGCGGTGGTGCTCACGTCGGCGTCGGCGTACTCGATCCTCTGAGCGCGAGGGCGTCCGCGCCGTCGACCGCGACCTCACCGCCGCGCCCACGGCCGGTAGTACAGCAGCGCGACGGTCGCGACGAACGCCGCGGTGGCGACGTCGAGCGAGTGCGCGTACGCCGCCGCGGCCCCGGCGGCACCCGCGACGGCCCCCGCGAGCGTCGTCAGTATCGGGACGCTACACCCGGCGCAGGCGACGAGGCCGAGCGCGCCGAGCGGCGTCGCGGAGGGCGCGTCGACCGCGGCCGCGTACAGCAGGTACGACAGCGCGAGGTAGCCAACCACGAGATACGGGACGAACGTGACGTAAAACGCCGGCGAGACGTACGCGACGACGGGTCCCCAGCCGGGCGAGCGCAGAGCGAACCGCAGCCCCAGCGGTCCCTCCGCACCGCCGCTCAGGCCGACGAGTCCGCCGAGGGTCGCGAGCGTCGCGGCGTACGCCACCGCGAGGACCACGGCGACCGCTTCGCGTCGGCGCGTCGCGCCAGCGGGCGTCGTTTTCGCCACCGCCCAGACGGCGACGTCGATCCAGACGAACGGGTACAGGACGTAGCGGAGGTCCGTCGCCTCGCCCGGTCGCAGGGCGAAGTGGACGGCGACGAGCATGCCCTCCGCGACGACCGCGAGGGCGAGCAGGCGGACGTCGCGGCGGGCGACCGCGCGGCCCAGTCGCGGCGCGGTCGCCCCGCTCATCGCCCCCGTCGCGGGTGCGCCGCGCGGTCGGTGGGTCGCTCCGTCATCACGCGGTGACAAGTTGGAAGACGACCGCGGCGATCAACGCGACGCCGAAGGCCGTGGCGCTCTCCGCGACGGCGAGCGCCGTCGAGTGGCCGCGCTGTCGGCCGAGCAGGTACACGCCGGCAAGGAGGTACGCCCCCAGCAGGGCGACCAGCAGCGCGAGGACGACGCCGTCGAGCGACGGCGCGTCGCCGACCGCGAGCACCGCGCCGCCCCCGAACCCGACCGCGAGCAGGAGAAAGCCCGCGACCCACGCCGCCATCTCGCCGCGCAGTCTGGCGAGGAGGCGTTCGCCGGGGACGTAGTGCTCGCTTCGGCCGGTCGTCTCCGCCTCCGTCCGCGGGCGGCGTCCCCCGTCCGACGCCGCGCGCCGCGAACTGACGACCGTCGCGGCGATCACCGCGACGAGGAACAGCCCCGTGATCACCGTACTCGTGGTGAGTGTTACCATGGCGCTATCACGTTACCGATCGTCGTCCGCCCGCATTAAGCGTTCGGCCGTCGAGGTGCGCCCCCGAGTACTAAACGCGAGTTCGTCGTACAACCGGTCCATGGGTTCGTCTCAAGAGCGACCGCGCGGCGTGACGGTGTCGGGGGACCCGGACGGCCGACCGATCGTGTTCGTCCATGGGGTGACGCTGACGGGCTCGATGTGGCTTCCGCAGGTGAACCGGCTCCCGGACGAGTACCGACTGATCACCTTCGACCTCCCGGGCCACGGCGAGCGCGAGGGGGAGACGTTCCAGTTCGAGCGGGCCGTCGACCTGCTGGACCGGGTCGTCGAGTCCGCAGCGGACGGGAGCGCGGTGGTCGTCGGCCTCTCGCTCGGCGGCTATCTCGCGACGAGTTACGCCAGCAGGTATCCGGAGAAGGTCGACACGCTGGTCGTCTCCGGGAGCAGCGCGAACCCGACGGGCCTGCTCGGCGTGCTCACCCGAATCGTGAGCGCCGTCTCCCGACTGGCGACGGAGAGCGCCCTCCTCCGCAAGGGGTACGCGGGGCTGTGGAAGCGGCTGATCGGGACGCTCGACCTCGCGCCCGACGAGAAGCGCCAGATCACCGACTCCGGGTTCTACCCGCGGCGGTTCGGCGAGGCGGGCCGCGATCTGGCCGGGCGGGACTTCCGTGCCGAGTTCGGCGCGTATCCCGGTCCCGCGCTGATCCTGAACGGGGAGGCCGACCTCCTCTCGCGCAGGGGCGAGGACGCGCACGCGGCCGCCGCGCCGGACGCCAGAGTCGAGGTCATCGACGACGCCGGGCACACGGCGAACCTCCACCAGCCCGCGGCGTACACCCGCTCGGTCGAGCAGTTCTACCGCGAGGCGTTTCCCGAACCCTCGGCCGGCGACGATGCCTGACGGGGAGCGACGACGCCTGTCGCGCCGGGACTGGCTCCGGATCGGCGGCGTCGCCGGCGGAGCGGCGACCGGTGCGGCTGGCGTCGATAGACTCCTCGCCGACGCCGACGACCCGCACCGCGAGGCCGCCGCGGCCGCCGACGCTCGGACGCGGGACGGCGCGGGCCGCGAGGACTTCCTCTGGGTGAACGGGTCGCTCCGGGCCACGGAACGCCTCCGCGACAACGTGTTCGCCTTCGCCGACCGCCACGACCTGTCCGTGGTGGTGATGCGGACGAGCGCGGAGCCCCCGGAGATAGCGGACGTCGTGCGCCCCCAGTTGGACGCCGCCGCGGAGCGAGGGGTCGACGCGTGGCTGAGCGCGGGGATCCTGACGGAGCTCACCGCACCCGAGTTCGTCGGCGACGCGGACCGCCGCGAGCGTCACCTCGAACGGCTCCGCCGCGGCGCGGAACTGTACCACGACCGCTTCGGCGACGGCCGGGTCGTCCTCTGGCAGGAGGCCCCGGTTTCCGGCCGATGGGCAGCGGGTGGCAAGTGGACCAGCGAGTCCGCCGAGAACCTGCTGGAACACGGCCCCGAGGTGTTCGCGGCTCAGCGCCGCGTGACAAAGGAGGTCTCCGACGGGATCGACGTGGGGATATTCGTCCACTTCCCGTACCTCGTCGACTCGAAGAGCCCGGAGACGTACGAGCGCCTCACGGCTGCCCTCCGCGAGCGGGGGGCCGAACCGGACTTCGCGATGGTCGATTTCTACCGCGGCTGGTACGAGAAAGACGTCGGACCCGAACCCGCGAACGACGCGATACGGAGCCTGATCCGGAACGCCCGCGAAGGAGTGGACGGGGACGACGTGTTCTACATGGGGCAGGCCCACACGATCAACCCGAACCACACGCCAAGCAGGACCGCGATGCGACTCGACCTCCGGACCGCCGTCGACGCCGACGCGTCGGGGATCAGCTGGTACGCTCGGAACGGATACCGGCGGACGGAGGTCGGTTTCGACCCGTTCGTCCCGAACGACGCGGACCCCGAGGTCTTCGACGACCGCGAGGGCGTCAGCACGTACACCGCCGCCCGCGACCGACACCAGTTCGCGTGGCGGGGCGTGTTGGGGATCCGCCCCGGCTACGGTCCCGAGGACCGCTTCGACCTCTGGCTCCGGACGGGCGACGTGGGCTTTCACGACCACCGGCTCTGGCTCCGGACGACCGGCGGCGACTGGGAGCACGTCGGGGACTTCGGCGGCTACCTCGACGGCGACTACCCGTACGACGGCGACCCGCACGTGACGGTCTTCCACGCCCTGGACCGCGAGACGTTCCTCGACGGCGACCTCGAACTCCGGATCGCCTCCGAGGGGGCGACGACGCTCCGAAACGTCACGGTCCGGCCCTTCGACCCTGGCGCGTACGTGACGGAACCCGAGGCGGCGTCGCTCTCGCCCGCCCCGACGCCGGCCGGGTTCGACCTCGTCGGGACCGCACCGGACGTGAAACTCTCGCCCGGCGAGGAGCGGACGCTGACCGTTCCCGGGGCGGCCGTCGGGTCGGCGCTCCCGTCCGGGGCGCTCGCCGACCCGGGCGACCGCGAGGTCGTCGCCGCTCTCCCGTCGGCGACGGACCCGGACTACGCCGTCCTCGACCGGTTCGACCTCTGGGCGGTCGGAGACGGCGCAGGGTCGCTCGCGGACCTCGCGCTCGGAGACCGCGACGCGTCCGACGACGCCGCGGCCGTCTCCCGGTCGGACGAGGCGGCGGTGTGGTACGGGCTTCCCCGGTCGATGCTCGGCGGGGGAGCCCTCGACCGCGCCGAGCCGCTTGGAGACGGCGGCTTCGACGCGCTGTACGCGATGCCCCACGCCGGGCGGGACGCCTTCACCTCCCCGAGGCGGGCGCGTGAACTAGTCGCCGACGACGCGACCGCCGCGGAGACGTTCAGCCTGAGTTTCGCCCGCCACTACGCAGGCGAGGCCGCTACCAGAGACGGGAAACCGCCCGTCAGCGAAAATTAACTCGATTACGAATCACAGTACGCTTTTATAACTCGCGGTCGGATCAACACGTGATGCCCGAAATCACGGTGTCCGAACACCTGTACGAGAAACTCGAGGAAGCCGCTCAGGACAGCGACATGGACCAGGCGCTGTGGCAGATGGTGTATCTGCACGAGCGCGGCAACAACCCCGCGCAGTAAGCCGAGTTTTCACTGGTTGGTCGATACGATCTCGACGACGTCACGGTTCTCCAGTACCCGGTCCGCGCCGATCCGGCGCTCGCTCCGGCGGTCGATGGCGTGCAGGAAGCCGTCGCCGATGTCCGGGTGCAGGTAACAGGCGAAGTCCTCCGCCGTCGAACCCTCGGGGAGGACGAAGCAGTCGCGCAGCAGCTTCCCGTCGTCTTCCGACCGGTAGTCGACTGCGCCCCCTTCGGCGGCCGTTTTCAGCGCCTTCTCGGCGCGGGCGCTCGTCGGCATGACGGTCAGGTGGTCGTAATTGTTGGTGATCTCCTCGTAGTTGGCCTGCGCCTCGGGGGTGTCCATCCCGTTCGCCGCGCTCGCTATCGGCTTCGTGCGCTTCCGGATCTCGCAGGTCAGCGCCTCGCGGTCGTTGGCGTCCCCTCATCCGGGTCGAGCGGTATGTTCAGCCGGAGGACCGTCCGTTCGAAGCGACTGGCGTTGCCGACCGATGGCCTCCCCACCAGGCCGATCCCGTGTCGCGTTACCCCTCGTCCTCGGCGGCGTCGCCCTCGCCGAGGTCGATGCCGGTCCCCTCGCCCTCGGGGGCCTCGCCGATGTCGGTCTCGTGCTCGTCGGTCCCCGAGTCGGTCTCCTCGTCCGTCGTTGACCCTCCGCCGGCGGTGTTTTCCTCGTTCGTCAGTTCGTCGCTGGCCTCCATGTCGGTCTGCATGTCCTCCGCCGGTTTCTCGGTGTCCTCGTCGCCGAACTGGACCTCGGTCATACCCGTCTCACTGACTCCCTCGGAGACCTGCGAGGTGTCGGCGACCGTTTGCTTCCCCGCGTCCGCGGGGAACTCGATGTCACTCCCGCCGCGTCGGGAGCGGCGCTGGAGGAGACCGACCGCGACCGCGAGCGACCCCATCGCGAGGCGGCGCTTTCGACCGCGTTTCGACCGGATGCCGCGGACGATCCACAGCGTTCCAGTGCTGATGGCGAGTCGCCCTGACCGCAGCTGTTCGCCGATCCGACCGGGGATCAGTCCCCCCGACTCGCTCGCTGCCTGCTCGCCCATCCCCTCGTCTCCCGTCGCCATCCCGATGATCCTTTTGAACAGCATGTACTGACCGAACTACCACGGCGACGCAGTTAAACGCCGGACCCCGCGAGTCGACTTCGCCGCGGTCGTACGCCGTCCGTGGACCGACAGCAGGCGGACGAAGTGGTCGTAGTCAGGGGGGACCGGCCGGACTGACCGCGGCACTGGATACGACCAGACCGGGCCATCGCACCGCGTCCGTCACGGGGGCGGCCGCCAGGAACTCGTCGACGCCGTCCACGACCCGATCGGCGTCTCGGAGGACACCGCCGGGGCCGAACCCGCCGCCGTCGCGGCCGCACAACAGGAGTGCGGGACCGACTACCACGAGGACTCGGTGACGGCCCTCGCGCGCACGGACGGCGATTCCGCGTCGGGGCGGCCCGGGCCGACCCGCGCGCCGACCGGGCGGTGGGTCGGCGTCGCGTTCGTCGGCCTGCTGCTGGTCGCGCTCGCGGCCGGCGGCCTGCGGAAGTAATCAGGCCTCGGCGATAGCCCGCTCGGCGTACCAGACGAGCGAGAAGTCCTGCGGGGAGGGGAGTGCGCAGGCGAACCAGGCGACGGCCGCGGTGACGAGGTAGGGGTCGCCGACTGCGGCGGGATCGGGGAGGACCCCGACGGCGACGAGGGCGAACGGCGTCGCGAGTGTCAGGGGCATCAGCGCCGACGCCCGGAGGAGCCACGGCGAGGTGTCCTCCGGGAGGTCCCGCGGCGTCACGGACGCCCACGTGCCGAACGCGCCGGCCCGGAGGTAGTCGTTCCCCTCACGGTCCGGTAACCACTCCGTCTCGTAGGGGATGCCCGCGAGCGAGAGGACGGCGGCGTGGGCGTACTCGTGGGCAACGGTTCCGATGCTGAGCGTCACGAAGAGGGCGAGCGCCGCGCCGAGTAGGTGGGGAACGTCCATCGAAATACTGCCTTACTGTTCCCATCCGAGTGCCTGTGGCTCTTTAATATGTCGTTTCCGATGGTGGGACGCGGACGGGCAGCGATCGCGGAGGGTAAGGCGTCCTTATTCCCCGCTTTTCGCGTCCCTCTCGGCTCGCAGTCGCCGTCCGACACGGCACGTCGTTTCAAGTCTGGCGAACGTGAACACTCGACTATGTATGACGACGTACTGATGCCGACGGACGGAAGCGAGGGGACGGTGACGGCGTTAGAGCACGCCCGTCAGATAGCCGGGAACCATGACGCGACCCTCCACGTGGTCCACGTTGTCGACCGGCGGGTGTATCTCGCGGCGGGCAAGGACGAACAGGACGAGGTGCTCGCCGGCCTCGAAGCGAACGGTCAGGACGCGATAGAGACCGTACTCGACCGGCTCGACGGCGACGGGATCGACGTGGTAACGGAACTCCGGGAGGGCATCCCGCACCGCGAACTGCTCGACTACGCGGCGACGAGCGGCGTGGACCTGATCGCCATCGGCACGCACGGCCGGTCGAGCCGCGACCGGATCGTGAACATGGGCAGCGTCACCGAGAAGGTGGTCGACGACTCCGAGCGGCCGGTCCTGGTCGTCCACATCGAGGAGAGTTAGGCGAGGTCCGACCTCTGGTACAAGCATTTCCGCCGGCGGTCCTAACACCGAGTCGATGCAGTCTATCGCCATCGTCGGTGCCGGCGTCGCGGGGTTGGGCGCGGCCTACGCGCTCCGGGACCGGGACGCGACCGTCACGGTGTTCGAGCGCGCGGAACGGGTCGGCGGGCGCTCGGCGACGCGCCGGACCGCCGAACGCACGTACGACACCGGCGCGAACTACCTCAAGGAGGGCGACGACCGGGTGACGGCCCTCGTCACCGGCCCGCTCTCGTCGGGACTCGTCGAGACGGAGGGGCCGGTGTGGACGTTCGACGCCGACGGCGCGGTGTCGCCCGGCCGCGACGAGGACGAACGCAAGTGGACGTACGAGAGCGGCATCGCGACGCTCGCGACGCGCCTCCGGGAGGCGGCCGGCGCGACCGTCGAGACGGGGACGCCGGTCGAGACGCTCCGGCGGACCGGCGACGGCTGGGCCGTCGAGACGGGAGGGACCGGCGCTGGCGGGTCGAGCGCCGGCGAATCGGCCGCGTTCGACGCCGTCGTGCTGACGCCGCCCGCGCCGGAGACGGCCGCCCTGCTGGCTGACGCCGACTGGGACCATCCCGACCGCGAGCGGGTCCGCGCGGCCGCCGCCGCGGTGCCGTACCGGTGCATCCTCTCGGTCGCGCTCGGCTACTCCCACCCGGTCGAGCGCCCGTACTACGCGCTGGTGAACACCGACCGCGAGCACGCGGTGGGGTGGCTCGCCCGCGAGGAGTGCAAGCCCGGCCACGTCCCCGATGGGGAGTCCCTCCTGGTCGCGCAGATGGCTCCCGACTGGTCGGCCGACCGGTTCGATGACGGCGACGACGCGGTCGCCGCCGACGCGGCGCGCCGCGCCGCCGCGCTCCTCGATGACGACCGTCTGCGCTCGCCCGACTGGCACGACACGGTTCGCTGGCGGCGCGCGCTCCCGGACGAGGGCGTCGATGCCGTGTCGGTCGCGGCGGCGCGGGACCACGACCTCTATCCGGCGGGCGACTGGGTGGCCGGCGAGGCGCGACTGCACGCGGCGCTATCGAGCGGGCTGGAAGCGGGAGAACGAGCCGTCGATTAGGACCGGCGACGGAGCGCGACGAGCGCTCCCGCGAGCGCGGCCACGGCCGCGCCGGCGGTGAAACCGGGGAGGCCGCCCCCGTCGCTTTCCTCCTCGGTCTCGGTGTCGTTCGACGCCGCGGTCGTCGCGTCGCCGTCTGCCTCGTCGACGCCGCGGACGGTCACCGAGTCGGAGGAGAGCCCGTCCGTCTCGGCGGTGATCTCGAACTCGCCGGCCTCGGCGATGGGGACGTTCAGCACGCCGTCCGCGTCCGTTTCCCCGACCGACTCGCCGTCGCGCAGGACGGTCGCGCCCTCGACGGTCTGGTTGTACTCGTCGGTCACCTCGACGCGCACCGCCTCGCCGACGACGACGCGCTCCTGGCCCGGGACGACGGTGAGGCTCGGCGTCCGCGTCACGTTGTACGTGGCCGCGACCGCGTCCTGTTCGTCAACGGAGAGGTCGCGCTCGATGGTCTCGTAGTCGGGGTGGTCGACGACGACGGTGTAGTTCGTGTTGACGCCGAGGCGGGCCGCGGCCTCGCCGTTCCGGCTATCGGTCCGCGCCGTCGCGACTTCCTTCCCGTCGTTCCGCACGGAGATCCGGGCGTCGCCGATGGGTCGCGGGTCGTCGAAGAAGGGGTCCTGAACGAGGAAGTCGGCGTTCGCACGGGCGCGCTCGACGGTGACCGACCGGAGGGCCGTCCCGTCCGCCTGGAACTCGACGGTCCGCTCGAGATAGCCCTCGCGCACGACCGTCACGGCGTACTCGCCGGCCTCGATGGTGTCGCTCTCGAACGTCCCGTTGGCGTCCGTCCGTCCGCTGTCCACGGTGCGGCGGTCGCCGTCTTTCGTCAGGGTGACCGCCGCACCCTCGACCGCACCGCTGTCGTCGCTCACGTCGATGAGGGCGTTCGCCCGGGCGTACACGGTCACGTCGACCGTCTCGCTCTCGTCCACTTCGCCGACTCGAACCGCGAAGTTCCGGACGTACTCGTCGTGAGTCACGTGGACCTTCGGACTGGCGTTCCGCGGCACGTCGACGAAGGCCCGGCCGTTGGAGAACGTGGTGGTCTGGTTCTCACCCCCGTCGTAAGTGACGTTCACGCGGGCGCCGCCCACGGGGTTCCCGTCGTCGTCGGAGACGGCGACCTCGATCGTCACGAGATCGGCCGTCGCGGCGGTCGTCGAGACGTCTCCCGCGGGGGCCGCCGTCGCGCTCGCGATGCCTGCAAGCGGGGTCGCAGCGCCCACGGCGCTCGCAACGAGCAGCGCGGCGACAAGCGTCCTGGTATCCATGTCCGAGATGTTATTTGCCGATTACTTAAATCTCTCCCCGATCCGCCGACGCGGGACGCCGCACCGCCCGCGTCTCGCCATACGGGCCGCCTTCACAACCCTCTTGTCGGAGTCCCGCTACTGCTCCCCCATGACTGTGACCCACACGATCGAACTCGAGGGACACATCATCGACTCCGGGATGATGGGTCGCTGTTTCGGCCTCATCATGGACATGGACGGTTCCTTCGAGGTCGAGCAGTTCGACATCGGCCGGCACAAGCACGCGGAGTCGTACGCGCGCCTCGCCGTCTCGGCGGAGACCGAACACGAGCTGCAGGGGATCTTACACGAACTCCACCAGAACGGCGCGACGCTGCTCGACCCGTCCGACGCCGACCTCGAACCGGCCCCGGCGGACCAGGTCGTGCCGACCGGGTTCTACTCGACGACCAACCACCCGACGAAGGTCCGGGTCGACGGCGAGTGGGTCCCGGTCGACCACATCGAGATGGACTGCGCGGTGGTGGTCGAACGCGGGGCGGGACGCGACTCGAACGGCGGGAGCGGTGACGACGGGGAACCGCGAGAGCGCGGCGAGGACTGGCCGCGCGCCTACACCAAGGTGCTCAACGCCGTCGAGGAGGGCGACATGGTCGTCACCGGCGAGGCGGGCATCCGCGTGGAACCGCCGGAGCGCCCGCGCGGCGACGAGGACGGCGCGTTCGGCTTCATGCAGGGCGGCGTCTCCAGCGAGCGCCCGTCGGAGTCGCTCATCGCGAAGGTCGCGGACGCCGTCGAGCAGACGAAGAGGGAGGGCGGGAACGTGCTCGCGGTCTGTGGCCCGGCGGTCATCCACTCCGGCGCGGCCGACGACCTCGCCCGCCTCGTCCGCGAGGGCTACGTGGACGCCATCAGCGCCGGCAACGGCTTCGCCGTTCACGACATCGAGCGCGGCCTCTACGGCACCTCGCTCGGGATGGACGTGGAGACGATGGAACACCCCCGGAAGGGCCACAAACACCACATCTACACGATCAGCGAGGTGATCCGCGCGGGCGGCATCGAGCAGGCCGTCGAGGACGGCGTCATCACGGAGGGGATCATGTACGAGTGCGTCGAGAACGACGCCCCCTACGTCCTCGCCGGGTCCATCCGCGACGACGGGCCGCTCCCCGACACCATTACCGACGCCATCGAGGCGCAAGACGCCATCCGCGAGCAGGCCCGCGACGCCGACATGGTGCTGATGCTCGCGACGTTGCTTCACTCCGTCGCGGTCGGCAACTGCCTCCCCTCGACGACCCGGGTCGTCTGCGTCGACATCAACCCCTCGACGGTCACGCAACTGCTCGACCGCGGCAGCGCGCAGGCCATCGGCATGGTCTCCGATATCGGTACGTTCGTCCCCATGCTCGCGGACGATCTGCTGGAGGAGTGACCCTCGCGGGACCTCCCGTCCCGCCAGCGACCCGGCGGGAGTAACCTTTCCGACCAGTAGCCCTCCCGAGGCGTTGCCGTACGCCTAATACGCTCGCGGATGGAGTTCTACGGGGGGGAGTTATGAGAGAACAGGAGTTCTTAGAGCGACGCACGTACGGACCGAACGAACAGTTCGAGGGCGACGCCGTCACCGAAGAACACGGCAACATCGGCAACCTCTTGCGGGGCGGGCAGGCCCGCCACCATCCCGGCGAGGGCACGCACGAAGGGTGGACGGAGAGCGATATGAACCGACAGGAGGGAGGCCAGCAGCGGCACACGGCCAGCACCGACGGACAGGCAACCGCGACCAAAGCGACCGCTCGGGTCAGCAGAGCGGTCGAAGCAAGCGGTACGGTCGCCGTTCGCGCGAACTCTCGGACAGGACGAGCGGTCGGAGCGGCCGCAGCGGCGGCGAGAGCCGCGGCACGGGCACCCGGAGCGGCGAGTCTCAGCGGACGGGCGACACGGACGGCACCGCCCGGACCGGGAGCAACGAGATCGGCGAGTACGCCCGGCGGGGCCGCAACACGCCGCGGCACACGGAGACCGGGGGGCGCGGAACGCCCGGCCCCGGGTCCGGCGGGGGCGACCAGCGAACGACCCGTCAGCACTCCGGCACGGACGAGGAGGGCCGGACCGACCGCCCCGACTTCGGCGACATCGGGCCGATGGGCGGCGAGAACGCCCGACAGCCGGCGCGTCGACAGGGGCACGGCGGCGAGACCCCGGACGAGTACGACGCGACGCGCCGGAGCGGGGACATCCCCGAAACCGGTCGCGGTGGGGACGTGACGGAGGACACCCTCGACCGCGGGACGACGAGTCACTCGCGTCGGTTCGACGCCGGCGACCGCCACGCGGGCGACACCGGGACGACGGGCGGGTCCGACCGTTCGTCGACGAACCGCGGTTCGCCGGACCGCGGCACCGACCGCACCTCGTCGCACCAGCGTAGCCACCAGTCCCAGCAGGGCGACGCGTTCGTCAGCGAGGGCTCGCCGTTCACGCACCAGGAGGACTACGGCGAGCGGCACGGGTCGCAGCAACACGGGACGGATCCCCACCGCGGCTCGGACCGCGGCGGGGGCCGGGAGGGTTCGGGCGCGCTCCACGGATCGAGCGACACCGACCGGAGCGGACAGTACGCGCGCCGCGACACGGCGAGGTCGGACCGGGGCGCGGAGAACCGCTCGCCCGACGCCGGGACGGCCGAGCGCGGCGGCCAGCAGTCGAACCAGCAGCACGGCACCCGCCGACAGAGCCGCCGCAGCGGCGAGAACGTCCAAGGGAGCCAGCGGGGGAGCGGCCGCGGCAACGACATCGCCGGCGTCCTCGGCGGCCACTTCGGCAGCGACTCGGCGAACGAGCGGACCGAAGGGAGCGGCCAGCAGCGCCACGGCGGCGAGCGCGGGGTGAGCGACCGCGACCACCAGTTCGGCAGCCGTCACGGCCACGGTACCCGGCGACGCGAGCGGCCGTCCGACCGCGAGACGGAGCACCGCTAAGCGGACGGGAGCACGGTCACCGGTCGCGTCGCGGACCCGAGCAGGTCGACGAGCGTCCCGCCCGGGGCGGCGTCGACGTCCGGGTCGCCCCGGTGCGGTCCGACCACGACCTCTTCGGCACCGCGCTCCTCCGCGGCGGCGCGTATCTCCGCGGCCGCGTCGCCGCCGCGCAGTTCCGTCTCGACGCTCGCGACCCCCGCCGGCCGCACGCGGAAGGCGTTCAGCGCCTCCTGTCGGTCGCGCTCCTCCGTGGGCTCGTCCGACGCCGCGACGGCGACGACGCCGTCGTCGGCCGTCAGGCGCCGTTCCAGGTAGTCACACGCCGCGGCACTCGTGTGGACCGAGTCGGTACCGACGAAACGCTGCACGCGGGAGACCGCCGGAGCGCCGAAGCGTTGCCGGCACCGGTCGCCGTCGGGGGTATTATTATGTTGCATGAATCCCTAGCGAAGGAGGATTGCATGCACGGCCAACAGTGTCCTCACGCAAGACGCGCCGCGACTCGACCACCGATCCATGGCTAGGGACCGCCGCGTGGCCAAGAGCAAGGCGATACAGCGCCGCACCGGGAAGACCTTCCACTTCGCGACGCGGGTACTCCCCGAGCGCGTGCGGCATCCGACGTACGTGCTGTACGCCTTCTTCCGCATCGCGGACGAAGTCGTCGACGACGCCGAGGGCGTCCCCCCCGAGGAGCAGGCCGCGCGGCTGGAGGAACTCCGCGAGGAGGCGCTCGGCCGCGCCGAGACCGACTCGCCCGTGATGGCGGCGTTTCAGGACGTCCGCGAGGACCGCGGCGTGCAGGACGGCGAGATCAACGCCTTCATCGAGGCGATGAAGACGGACATCGACAAGAGCCGGTACGGGACGTTCGCGGAACTCCGGGGGTACATGCGGGGGTCGGCGGCCGCGGTCGGCGCGATGATGACGTCGATCATGGACACCGAGGACGCGGAGGTAGCCCACCCCCACGCCGTCGCGCTCGGGGAGGCGTTCCAGATGACGAACTTCCTCCGGGACGTCCGCGAGGACGTGGTCGACCGCGACCGCATCTACCTGCCGCGGGAGACGCTGGACCGTCACGGCGTCCCCGTCGAACAGGTCGAGAGCCTGGAGTTCTCGCCCGAGTTCGCCGACGCGATGCGCGAGGAACTCGACCGCACCGAGCGCCTCTACCGGCAGGGGGTCGCCGGGATCCAATACCTCCCCGAGGACTGCCAGTTCGCCGTCCTGCTGGCGGCCGTGCTGTACGCGGACCATCACCGGCTCATCCGGAAGCAGGACTGCGACGTGCTCTCCGTGCACCCGAGCCTCGGCACCGCACGGAAGGCCTGGCTGGCGGCGCGGACGCGGTGGCACTGGCAGTGGAACCGGGACCCCGCGACCGTCTTCCGACGCGTCAGCGCGCTGCCCGACGCCGCCGCGGACCGCTACGAGACGGAGCCGCCGGACCCGTTACCGGTCCCCTGAGCCGGGTCCGTCACCGGCCGGGCCAGCCGCCCGGTGCGCGACCTACGCCGAAGTCGAACTCGTCGGTGTTGAGTAGACCGGCGAACAGCGCGCACGCGACCAGCACCGGTAGCCAGTTCCCGTAGACGGCGTTGACGCCGCCCCAGAGGACGACGAAGCTCACGAGGTCGTCGAGCGCGAACTCACACGAGCGGAGGCGTTCGAGGAGCGCGGTCCGTTCGAACGCGAGGTCGAGCGCGACGACCGCGACGGTCCCCGAGAGCACCCACCCCGCGTAGTTCGACGCCGGGACGCCGTAGTACGCGCCGCCCGCGCCGTACGACCAGAAGCCGAGCGCGACAGCGCCCGGGTCCAACACGAGGTCCACGGCGAGTACGGTCGCGAGCGTCGCGAGCAGGCGGACCGCCCGCCGCCGCGCGACGGGGCCGAGGAGGAGCGTGACGAGCAGGTAGCTGTTCATCACCAGCGGCAGGAAGAACACGGGCAGGCCGACGGGCACCTCGCCGAACAGCATCGGCCCGAGGTCGATCCCGTACTCGAAGGGGCCGTAGGGCCACCCGGTGCGGACGCCGACGAACTCGATCCCGTAGGAGTACGCCGCCAGCGCGAGGACCGCGGCGAGGGCGCGGCGGTCGAGGAGGGGGCCGACGCCGGCGATAAGCGGCAGGCGCATGACGAGCGTCCCGAACAGGATCAGCGTCGGGTCGAACGCGAGCGGCGGCGGGACGACTCCCTCCGCGCTCGCCAGCAGCAGGGCCGCGCCGACGGCCGGGAAGACGACGGCGATGGTGAAGCGGTTCTCCCGAACGAGTCCGTCGAGCCGGCCCTGGAGGGCGTCCCTATCCATTGACGACCCTCCACAGGCCGCCCATCGTCAGGGCCGCGCCGACGACGGCGTTTATCGCCGGGAAGTACCAGTACGCCCGGTCGACCGCCACCTCGGAGAGCGCGACGGCGGCACAGACGACCGGGTACGCGCCGAGCAACGCGCCGGCGCGCCAGTCCAGCGCGGCGAACGCGGCGGCGGCGAGCGTCCAGCAGACCGCGCAGTAGGCGTACGCTCCGCGCGCCCCGAGCAGGGTCGCCGTCGTCCGGACCCCCGCGTGGCGGTCCGGTTCGATGTCCGGAACGGCGGAGAACGTGTGCATCGCCATCGACCAGAGCCACCCGGCCGCCACGGCGAGCGCGGGGGGCTGTTCGCCCGCGACGGCGGCGTAGGCCGCCGCCCCCGGCAGGACGTAGAGACCGTTCGACAGCGAGTCGAGGAACGGGGTCGTCTTGAACCGGAGCGGCGGCGCGCTGTACTCCGTGCTGAGCAGGAGGAAGGCGACGAGCCACGGGAGCGCTATCGGCGGCGCGACGGCGGCGGGGACGGCGATCAGCGCCCCCGAGGCGACCACGGCGGCGACGACGAACCGCTGGCCGCCGTAGCGCACCTCTCGTCTTTCCTTCTTCGGGTTCTCCGCGTCGATATCCGCGTCGTAAACGTCGTTCACCCCGTAAAGGAAGACGTTCGCCGGGAGCAGGAAGTACGCGAACAGCGCGACGCCCGAGGCCGCGAGCAGGTCCGCCGGGGAGCGCGCGCCGAAGGCCACGCCGACCAGTACGGGACCGGCCAGATAGAGCCAGAAGCGCGGGCGGGACAGCTTCAACAGGTAGCGGAGCCGCCTCATTCCTCGGCGTCATCGATGACCATCTCGGCCGTCACGTCGCCGCTGATGATGCACATCGGGACGCCGATGCCGGGCGTCGTGTACGACCCCGTGAAGTAGAGCCCGTCGACCTCCTTCGAGCGGTGCGACGGCCGGAACGCGGCGGTCTGTCCGAGGGTGTGGGCCATCCCGAGTGCGGTCCCCTCCGTGCTGTTGTAGCGCTCGCCGAACTCCGAGACGGAGAAACGCTCCTCGACGACGATGCGGTCCCGGAGGTCCGCGCCGGTGTGCTCGGCTATATCCTCCAGCACGACGTCGCGGTACTGTTCGCGGGTCTCGGGGGAGTCGTCGAGGCCCGGCGCGATCGGTACGAGCGCGAACAGCGCGCTGTGGCCCGTCGGGGCGACGCCGTCGTCGGTCTTCGACGGGACGCAGAGGTAGTACGCGGGGTCGTCGGGCCATCCGGGGTCCTCGAACACCTGGTCGAAGTGGCCCTGCCAGTCCGGTGGGAACACGAGGGTGTGGTGAGCCAGTTCGGGGACGTCGCCCTCCACGCCGAGATACAGCAGGAACGCCGAGGGGGCGTACGTCCGCGACTCCCAGTAGTCGGCGTCGTAGCCGCGCTTCTCCGGCGGTAGGAGCTCCTGCTCGGTGTGGGCGTAGTCGGCGTTACTGACGACGAGGTCCGCGAGGTGCTTCTCGGACTCGGTCTCGACGAGGAAGCCGCCGCGCCGGCCCTTGATTCCCGTGACGGGCTGACCGGTGCGGTAGGTGACGCCGAGTTCCTCGCCCATCTCGACGATGCCGTCGACGACGCTGCCGATGCCGCCGTCGGGGTACCAGACGCCGAGGTTGAAGTCGACGTGGCTCATCAGGTTGTACAGCGCCGGGGTGTTCGTCGGCGACCCGCCGAGGAAGACCAGCGTGTACTGCATGATCTGCTGGAGCTTCGGGTGGTCGAAGTACCGCTCCACGTGGTCCTGCATCGTCCCCACCAGCGAGAGGCCGTCGGCGTGCGTCGCGAGCGAGGGGTCGACGAAGTCCCGGAAACGGCTCCGGTCCTCGTAGACGAAGTTCTCCATCCCGACATCGTAGGTGTACTCCGCCTCGTCCAGATACGCCTCCAGCGCCTCGCCCGCGCCCTCCTCGTACGACTCGAAGATGCGCTTCGACGCCTCCTTGTCCGCGGGGATGTCCACCCGGTCGCCGTCCGCCCGCGGCTGCAAGCCGCTCGCGCGGCGCGAGGGACGTGGTCCCTCGTTGCCCTTGAAGAAGACCCGATAGTGCGGGTCGAGCCGTTCGAGGTCGTAGTAGTCGCCGGGAGACCGGTCGAAGTGCCCGAAGAAGCGCTCGAACACGTCCGGCATGAGATACCACGACGGTCCCATGTCGAAGGTGAACCCGTCCACTTCGAGCCGACTTGCGCGGCCGCCGAGTTGGTCGTTTTTCTCCAGAACGGTGACGTCGGCCCCGGCGTCGGCGAGGTAACAGGCCGTCGAGAGGCCCCCGAAGCCGCTACCGACGACGACGGCGGACTCGCCCGCGAGCGGTTGCATGGGCGACCGTAAGGACGAGTGATACTAAGTGCTGGCGTCCCCGGACCTTTACGCTGGCGTCGTCCCTAGCGGGGGTATGGACGACGACACCGCCGTGGTGACGGGAGCGACCCACGGGATCGGGCGTGCGGTCGCACGGGAGTTCGCCGACGCCGGCGCGGACGTAGTGATCGGCGCGCGCGAGGCCGACGAAGTCGACGAGACGGTCGAAGCGCTCGGGGAGTCGGGCGGTTCCGTGACCGGAGTCCGGACGGACGTGCGCGACCAGTTCGACGTGGAGCGCCTGTTAGAGACCGCCGCCCGCTTCGGCAGCGCCGGCGTGGACTACGTCGTCGCGAACGCCGGCGTCTACCACGGCGAACCCGGAGACACCCCGCTTCCCGGCGACTCGTACGCCGCGTTCGACGACCACCTGCGGACGAACGTCCGCGGGGTGTTCGCGACGGTCCGCGAGGCGGTCCCCCACCTCGCGGACGACGCTCGGGTGCTCGTTCCGACCGGGTCGGTCGCGCGCGAGGCGAAGCCCGGAACGGGGTCGTACGCCGTCTCGAAGGCCGGCGCGGAGGCGGTCGCACGGGGGTTCGCGGCCGACCTCGACGTTCCGGTCGGCTGCGTCGACCCCGGGGTCGTGGCGACCCGGCTCTCCGGCGACGGCGGCCGCGACCCGGCGGCGGTCGCGCCGATGTTCCGCTGGGCCGCGACGGAGGTCGACCCCGGGGAACTCGACGGCGCTGTGCTGGACCTGCGAACGTGGCGCTCGGCGACGCGGTAACCGTGGACTTATTGTTGCCGCGAGCCGCGTTTCTACCGAATGAGTATTAACGCGAGTAGAGGGGTTATTAACACGCTCCGCGGGAGTTCGGGGGTCGGCCTCGTCGCGGTCGCGGTGCTTTGCGCGCTGACGGCGCTGGCGGCGACCACCGCGGGACGGAGCCCGGAGATGTGGAAGCTGATCGGTATCTCCTGGGTGGCGTTCGCCGCGATGGCCGGCGCGGCACCGCTCGGGGCGCGAAGCGCGGGTCGCGAGCGCGCGCTGGCGCTCGTCTGGGGCTACGGCCTCGCGAGCGGCGCGATGGTGACCAGCGCGGCCGTCTTCCTCCTGCCGCAGGCGTTCGGCCTCGACCCGAAGATCGGCGGGTTCGGCGTCGCCGCCGGCGTCCTCACTGGCTTCGGCGCGCACACGGTCGGCCACCGCTTCACCCACGCCGACCTCGGCTTCGACCACACCGCGCTGGAGCTGTCGGCGCACGCGCTGTCCGCCGGCGCGATCGTCGGCATCATCTACGGCAACATGCCGGAGCTGGGGCCGCTGCTCGGCCTCGCTATCGTCTCGCACAAGGGGCCGGCGGGCTACGCCGCAGCGCGCCGCCTCGCGAGCGACGGGCGGCCCGTCTCCGTCCTCCTGCTCCCGGCCGCGGGCGTCGGTCTGACGGCCATGCCGTCCGCGCTCGTCCAGTTACCGGCCGACCAGACCCTCAACGCGGCCGTCTTCGGCTTTGCCGCCGGCGTGTTCCTCCACGTCGCGCTCGACTTCCTGCCGGAATGCGAGCTCGGCGGCGAGGTGTACGAGGTGGCACAGGTGAGCGACGACGCGCACCACCTGCTCGACCGCCTCCGCCTGCACGCCGTCGGCAGCACCGCGCTGGGCGGCCTCGCCGTCTTCGCCGCGTGGCTGGTGCTCGGCTGAGCGACGTCACTCGTCGTCTTCGAGGCGTTTCCGGGCGAACTCCGACAGGGACTCCCACCCGGTGGCGTCGCCGACCTCTTCAAGGACCTCGCCGAGTTTCTGCTCGGCGTCCAGCGACCGCTCGTTGGTCGGCCGGACGCGCTGTTCGTCGTGGTCCACCTCACCTTCGAAGGTGACGTGTTCGTTGCGGTCGTAGTACGCCGGCGTCCCGTCGTCTCTCGTGCCGAGGAACTCGACGCCGCTGACCTGCCGGTTCTCTAACGCCCACGCGCTGTCTTTCTCGTGCGCTCGCGGAACGTCGCGTCCCGGCATAGCGGGAGAGCTACGTCCCGCACGCCGAAAAGTCACAGTTCCCGGTCGGATTCCGGGTCGTCCAGTTCCCAGAGGTACTCCGGGAGGAAGGCGTCGAGTTCGTCGACGACGCGGCGCTCGCTCACGTTCAGCCCCTCGCAGTGCTCGTGCGCGGAGTCGCGCACGTCGACGTGGATGTCGCCGTCCTCGGCGGTGACGGCGAGCGGGAACACCGAGCAGCGCGCCGGCTTCCAGTCGTGTTCGTCGTGGAGGGCACAGAGGCCGTCCTCGCGGAGGAAGTAGCAGGCCGCGCCGTCGTCGGCGACGTGCTCGTTGCGGTCTTTCTCCTCGCGGCGGACGAAGTCCTCGCCGCGGAACCGCGTCGTCGCCCGGTTGACGCTCTCGCGCTCCGCGAGTTCGAGGAAGTCCTTGTCGTAGAGGAGGACCCCGTGCTGGCAGCACCAGGTGCAGTCGTCGACGCATTCGAACGTGAGGCCGGGATCGAAGTCGACGACTGCCTCCCGGCCGGGGTACACCTCGACGCGGCACTGCTCGTCCGCGCCGTCGCCGGGGGTCCGGTCGTCCGCGCTCACACGGCGTAGTGGGGGCCGCGGGGGGAAAGGCTACTCGGTCTCGACGGCGACCTCTCCGGCCGCGCCCCGCGCCGACCGGGGTTCTCGCCTCACGCCGGCGACTTCGCCGAGGTTTCGACCTTGGTCTCCCGAGAGAGCGACCTGCCGCGCCACTGCAGGCGGACGGTCATCGTCCGGCCCCCGGCCCCGTCGGAGGGGTCGGCGTACCTGTCGTTGGGACGGCTCACGTACTCCCACGTCGCCGCCTCGCCGGCGGGAACGTCCAGCGAGAGCGTCGCCTCGGGCGTGTACGCGATGCGCGGCCCCGGTTCACGGCGGCGACGAACCTCCCGTCGGCGTCGCCGACGTTCTCCACGGTCAGGGTGGCCGTCACCGTCTCGTCGAGTTCCATCGCGTCCGGGGCGTCGGACCCCCACAGCTCGAAGTCGGTCGGCGGATGCGACGGGCGCTCGACGGCCCGGTCGTCCAGCGCGCACTCGCCGCCGGGCCACGTTATCGTCGCTCCCCCCGCGTCGCGGGGCTTCGGCACCTCGAACGCGACCCACCCGGCGGCCGCGCCCTCGTGGCCGTACGCGCCGTCGTGGTTCCGGAGCCGTTCGCCCGTCCCGCCGACATCGCCGTCGCTCGACCGTCAGGGCCGCGTACGACGGTCGGTCCCCGGTCGCGTCGTCGGCCGTCGTTTCGTCCGCGGACGGGTCGACACCCCGTCGGACCCGGTCGAGGCATCCTGCGGACGCGGCGAACCCGGCGGCGACCGCACCGAGCAGGCGTCGTTCACGGTCGGACGGACGACACTATCCGATACGTGCCTTGAGGAGAATCAAACCGCCGTTCGAGTCATCCGAACGGGTCCGGGGCAACGAGGCCGCCGACCGCGAAACCGCTCATCGCGTGTTCTTCATGCCCGCGGCGATCCCCTCCATCCGCCACCTTTTCTCGGTCGCGGCTCCCTCGAAAAGCTGGGCCAAAAACCGCTTACCCCGTGTTCTTCATCCCTGCGGCGATCCCTTTCACCGTCAGCCGAAGGGTCCGCTCCTCCTCCTCGGTCCGGTGGGTCTGGCCCAGCAGGTGGGTTTGAAGCAGGTTGAGCGGGTCGACGTAGGGGTTCCGTCGGTCGAGGCTCTCCCGGAGCCAGTCGGGGTCGATGACGTGGTCGCGGCCGGCGATCTCGGTGACGAGGTCGACCGCGTCCTCGTACTCCTCGCTGACGCGAGGGAAGAACCGCTCCCTGAGGTCCGTCGTCGCCAGATCGGCGTACTCGGCGGCGATCTCCATGTCCGTGCGGCCGAGCGCCATCGCGGCGTTGTCGACCCGCGTCCGGAAGAACGGCCACTCCTCGTACATCGTCCGGAGCGTTTCGACGTCGCCGCCGTCCAGATACGCCCGAAGACCGGTGGCGAGGGCGTACCACCCGGGCAGGATACAGCGGGACTGCGTCCACGAGAACACCCACGGGATCGCCCGCAGGTCCTCGACGTTGCGCTCGCCGGACCGGGAGGCGGGCCGGGAGCCGAGGTTCAGGTCCTCGATGACGGTGATCGGCGTCGCCTGCTCGAAGTACTGGACGAAGCCGTCGGTTTCGAGGAGGTCGCGGTACTCCTCCCGGGCGGCGTCTGCCATCGTGTCCATCGCCTCGACCCACTCGTCCTCGACGTCCTCCACGGGCTGGTTCATCGCCCGGTAGCGCGCCCGTACCTGCGCGTTGAGCATCTGCTCCATGTTGCGCTCGGCGACGCGCGGGTTGGCGTACTTCTCGGCGATTGCCTCGCCCTGCTCGGTGAACTTCACCTGCCCGGTGATCGTGTTGTTCGGAAGCGCGAGCAGCGCGTCGTTCATCGGGCCGCCGCCGCGGGAGATGGACCCGCCGCGACCGTGGAACAGCCGCATCGTCACGTCGAAGTCGTCGCAGATCTCGGCGAGGCGGCGCTGGTTCTTGTACAGCGACCAGTTCGCGGCGAGGAAGCCGTTCTCCTTGTTCGAGTCGGAGTAGCCCAGCATGATCTCCTGGGTGTTGCCGCGGGCGTCGAGCGCCTGCGAGTACGCCTCGTTCTCGAACAGGGTGCCCATGATGCGGCGCGCGCCGGAGAGCGCGCGCTCGGTCTCTAACAGCGGGACGATGTCGAGACCGCAGTGGCCCGGCAGTTCGACCACGTCGGTCTGGTCGGCGAGGAACAGCACTTCGAGCACGTGGCTCGGCTCGTCGGTCATCGAGATGGCGTAGGTGTCGATGGCCTGTACGCCGTACTCCTCGTGCCACTCCGAGAGCGACTCGAACCGGTCGAGGACCCGTGCGGCGGTGTCGGAGACGTCGCGCGTGTCGGCGACGTCGACGACGCGCTCGTCCTGCAGGATGCACTCGGTGAGCACGTCGACGCGCTCGTCCTCGTCCATGTCGCCGTAGTCGATGCCCTCGCGGGCGAGCGCCTCGGAAACGGCCTCGGTGTGGTTCTCCTGATGGTCGCGCAGGTCGAGGCTCGCGAGGTTGAAGCCGAACGTGTCGACGCGCCGGCGGAGGGGGTCGACGTGGGCCTCGGCGACGCTGTCGGCCCCGTTCCCGCGCAGGCTCTGGGCCAGCACGGCGAGGTCGTCCTGCAGTTCCGCGACGTCCTCGTAGCCGCCGGGGCGGACGTCACCGACGCGTTCGAGGCGTTCGCGCATCAGCTTCAGCTTCTGGCGGTACGGCTCGCCGGGGTACCGCCTCGTGCCCTCCTCGGCGATGCCGGGCAGGCGCTCGCGGTCGGCCGCGAGCGACTTCTCGAAGCGCTCGCCGACCTGGATGCGGCTCCCGTCCTGACTGAGGACGCCGGAGAGCTCCTTCAACTGCTCGCGGTAGCGGTCGAGCACGACCGCGCGCTGGCGTTCGAGCGTGTTCTCCGTCACCTCGGGCGTGACGTACGGGTTCCCGTCGCGGTCGCTCCCGGCCCACGAGCGGAACTCGAACAGCTTCGGGATGTCGACCTGCCCGTCGAACTCCTCGTCGAAGGCGTCCTCCAGTTCGTCGTACACCTCGCCGACGATGTCGAACAGCGTGTTCTCCAGGTACCACTGGACGTTCCGCGCCTCGTCCTCCGGGTTCGGGCGGCGCTTGCGCACCTGCGGGGTCTGCCAGAGGCTCGTCACCTCGGCGTCGACGTCGCGCTTGACCTGCCCCCGCTCCTTGTCAGTGAGGAGACGCTCGTCCAGCGTCTCCAGGTGATTGGAGATCTGTCGGAGCTTCGACTTCACCGTCTTCCGCCGGGCCTCGGTCGGGTGGGCGGTGAACGTCGGCTCGATGAGCACGGCTTCTAACACCTGGTCGACGGTCCCGGGGCCGGCGTCCGCGAGTTCCTCCACCGCCGCCTCCAGGCTGTCTTCGAGGTCGCCGTCCTGCGACCCCTGCCGGATGGCCCGGACGCGCTCGCGCTCCTCCGCGAGGTTGATCAGCTCGAAGTAGGTCGTGAAGGCGCGGGCGACCACGCTCTCCAGTTCGGGCGTGAGCGTGTCGAGCTCGTCGTGCAGGGGGGCGCGCGAGTCGAGTTCTCCGCCCCTGTAGTCGATCGCGGACGTGCGAAGGGCCTCTACCGTCTCGAACGCGGATCGAGATGCCTGGTCGGCCAGCACGTCGCCGAGGAGCGCCCCGAGCTCCCGGACGTCCTGTCTGACCTCCCTGTTGTGTAATCGCATACATCGGCCATCTCTTCCCGGGGGCTAAAACACACGGAATAGTGGCGAATACTACCCTCGTGAAGCGAAATTCGTGACAGTTCAGGGGTCCCGAGACGGTCGGTCGCCGGGTTCGGGCCGGCTCAGTCGTAGTCCCGCCACCGGTTCCCGCACTCCTGGCACTTGAAAAACCGCGTCGGCGGCTCGTCGGCGGACCCGGTCTGCTTGATGGTGTACCAGGCCTTCGTGTGGCCGCAGTCGTCACAGACGACGTCGTCCGCGGTGGGCTTCCCCTCGAAGGTGGCTCCCTCCTCGGTCTCGATCACGTCGTCTTCGGTCTGGCTCTCGGTCGTGACGAACTCGGCGGCGCGGTCCTCGTCGCGCTCGACCGCCGCGCCGCAGTTCGAACAGACCATCTCGCCGTCCCGGGACTTCATCATGGAACCGCAGTCGTCGCAGAACTGCATGCCTGCGGATACTCGCTCGGGTGGCAAAAACCGACCGCTCCGACCGCCGCCGGCCTCGTACTGTCGGCTCCCCCGAAGAACATCGGAGCCTCGGGGTCCGATCACCTTCCCGAAGTTACGGCCGACAGTATCACTCCCCGTCGTCGCGTCCGGGACTCGCCTTGCCCAGTCGCTCGTCCTCCTTGACGACGGGGCAGTTGACGACGCGGAAGCGCTCCAGGTCGACCGCTTCGAGGATCTCGGTCCCCTCGTGGCCACAGCTGACGTCCGGCGGGTCGGCGAAGTACTCGCAGCCCTGGCAGTACGCCCGCTTGGAGACCTCGCGGACGTCCCGCTCGTCCTCCGTGACGCTCCCCGTGGGCTCGTCCGCGGTGACCTGCTCCCAAAGCGTCTCCCGGTTGACGTCGTCGGCCTGCTGTTCGGTGAACAGGTCGTCGTAGTCCGCGTCCCCGCCGCGGTCGCGGCGTCGGTTCTCGATGCGGGCCGCGAGGTCGCCGAGCGGGGCCTCGGGGTCGCGGTCGGACGCGTCGGTGTCCGGGTCGTCACCGCCGCCCTCGTCGTCTTCGACGGGGACTTTCGTGGCCATCTCTTCGAATCCGTCCCCCTCGTCACCCTCTCCTTCGCCGACCGCGTCGGCGAGGTCCGACAGCGGTTCGTCGGGGTCCTCGCCGGTCATTCGCCACCCCCGTCCACGCCGAGGCTTCCCGTTCCGTCCGGCTCGCCGCGGTCGTCGTCGCCGGTCACGAGGTCGTCGAGCGACGAGTCGAGGTCGGTCTCGACTCGCCCCCCCAGCGCCGGCGGGTCGCCGGTCACGAGCGTCGCCGACCCGAGGAAGCCCCGGTTCGGCTCCACGTCGTTGAACGTGCTCGCGCAGTGGGGACACTCCGGCGCGGTCAGGAGCGCGAGGTCCACGTCGGTGTTGCAGTGGTCACACGCCGCGGTCCTGATGCCGGAGCGGTTAGCGGCCCGCTTCAGCGACTCCGCCTCCGAGCGGGTCGCGGTTTCGCCGGCGAGTCGACGCACCTCCCGGCGGACGTCCACGACGGCCTGCGCCAAGAGGTCCGTCCGCTCCTGCAGGTCGTCCGCGGTGTCCGTGAGGTACTCCAGAACGTCTTCGTAGTTCTCGAAGCCGGCTTCCACCTGCCGGTCGACGTCGTCGATGCGGTCCTCCAGTTCCGCCACCTCTTCGCTCAACCGGTCGGTCGTCGCCGTCGCGCCGTCGAGGCGCGAGGCGAGGTCGGGGTGGTCGTGGTCCGCGGGCGCTTTCCGGTCGGCTTCGCGTTTGACCTGGATCACCCGCTCGCGGACGTCCTCGATGAGGTGCATGAACTCGTCGTCGATCTCGTCGAGGCGCTCCGCGACGGCGTCGGGGACCTCGTCGGGGTCGACGCGCTGTGTCACCCGGGCTCGGTCCCCGTTCTCCATCCCGTCGACGGCGTAGTAGGACTCGACGAGCTGTCGGAGAACGGCCTCTCGATCGGCCGCCTCTCCGTCCGCGGCCTGACTGTCCAGCCATTCGCGCACCTCGGGCGGAACCGTGACCGTGAGGTCCCCCGACTCTTCACTCGCCATTCGTCGGGGTTTGGTTAGGGACACTCATAAGGGTTGTTCCAGATCTGATACTCGCTCATCGGATCTTCCGCACGTTGCTGATGTTGAACCCGTCGTCACCGATCTCCGTCTCGAACTGGACGATGTTCTCCTCCTCCAGCCGGGAGAGGACGCCGCGAAACTGCTGCACGACCATCGCTCGGTCGCGCTCGCTCCCCCCGCTCTCCCACTTGAACCGGATGGTGCCATCGGTCGCGTCGTTGAGCCGCCCGAGTTGGGTAGGTGTCAGCGCTTCGACGTTCGCGTGGAGCAGGATGAGACCGCCCCACTTCTGGGCGGCCTTCTTCAGCCCCTTCATCAGGACCGTGATGTCGGACCAGTCCATCTGCTCGCTGGCCGCGCTGACGAGGTCGGTGACGGAGTCGATCATCACCAGGTTCCCTGGGGCGTGCTCGCTCAGGTAGTCGCCCATCGCGTCGAGGACGTTCCGGCGCTCGTGGCGTTCGCCAAGCGAGGTGATGTCCTGCGTCTGCTGGGCGTACCAGTCGGTCGGGACGGGCGATAGCTGGAAGTACTCCGGGGAGAGGTCGGCGAAATCGATCGACCCCGTGGCCGCCTCGACGATGTCCTCGTCCATCGCGAACGCCATCTCGTCGACGAGGGCGGGTCCGTCGCTGGTAAAGGAGAGATAATGCACCTCCTCGGGGACGACGGAGTTCTCGTGGAGCGTGCCGTAGTAGAGGTCGAACAGTTCCGGGTCGGCCTCCACGAGCCCGTTCATCGCCGCGCTCGTGTACATGAACTCCCGCCCGCCCGCGCCGACGTCGCCCGCGAGGAGGACGACGCTCCCCGGCGGTGCGCCCCCGTCGATCATCGAGTCCAGTCGGGAGATCCCGAACGGAAAGAGACGAACACGTCGCCGTCGACGCCGGCGGCGGCAAGCGCGTCGCGGGCCGCCTCTCGCGCGGCGTCGGCCCCGTCCGCGTCCGTGACGCCGTACACCGTCGGTCCCCACGAGGACTGGCCGACGCCCGCCACGGCGGGGCAGTCGGACAGTTCCTCGACGACCGTTCCGACGGGCGGCCGGAACACGCCGCCCTGCGCGTCGGCGTACCACGCCCCGTTGAGGCGGCCGACCTCCGAGACCGCGTCGCCGAACGCGGAGCGCCGTCCCTCCGCCGCGGCCGGGAGCAGGCGGCGCGAGACGACGCCGCCTATCCGGTCGGCGATGCCGGGGTCGGCCCGCTCTATCACCGAACGCATGCCGGACTCCTCCTCCTCGCCGCTCCGACCCGGATCGGCGTCCGGGATCGCGAGGACGAACCGCCAGTCGTCGGGGAGTTCGTGACGCGACACGACCGCCGGCACGTCCCACTCGCCGTCCGCCGGGCGGTCGGTGGTGAACCGCGCCGTCGGGTGGCCCGCGTCGACCACGAACCCGCCGCGCTCGAACCCGGCGATGCCCACGCCGCTCCGGCCGCCGCGGCCCAGCGCGGGCGCGGCCGTCCGGACGTCGAAGTCGGCGTCGTGAGCGCTCGTGACGGCGGCGTACACCGCCAGCGCCAGTTGCGTCCCGCTCCCGAGGCCGACGTGCCGGGGCAGTCGCTCGCGGACCGACACCGTCGCGCCGGGGACGCCGAGCGCCTGCGTCGCCCGGCGGGCGTACTCGCGGGCCGCCTCGTCGTCGGCCGTCACCTCCTCCGCCGGTGTCGCCTCGACCGCCAGTCGCGGTTCGGCCAGCGCGACGCCGAGGCTCCCGTACAGTCGCTCGTGTGCGAGCGAGAGGTTCTGGAAGCCGAAGTGGAGTCGCGCCGCCGTCTCGACCGTCGCCATTGCCCGACGTACCACCCCGAAGGGGTTCCCGGTTTCGACACCGGGCGCGCTTGCCACCGCCGCCGTGCGAACGCGCCGGTCGTCACTCGGGCGCAGGCGTTCGGACGACAGCGAGCTCGTGCGGTAGCAGGTCGCTTAAGACGGACCAACGCGATCACCGAGTATGAGTCAGCACGAGCGGCGCAGGGAGAAAGACGAGGACCTGCGCAGCGGCGAAGTGACGGAGGGGACGGAGCGCGCCCCTCACCGCGCCATGTTCCGCGCGATGGGCTACGACGACGAGGACCTGACCTCGCCGATGGTCGGCGTCGCCAACCCCGCGGCCGACATCACGCCGTGCAACGTCCACCTGGACGACGTCGCCGAGTCGGCCTACGAGGGGGTCGACGATGCGGGCGGCATGCCCATCGAGTTCGGCACGATCACCGTCTCCGACGCCATCTCGATGGGGACCGAGGGGATGAAGGCCTCGCTCATCTCGCGGGAGGTCATCGCCGACTCCGTCGAACTCGTTGCGTTCGGCGAGCGCATGGACGGCCTCGTCACGGTCGCCGGCTGCGACAAGAACCTGCCCGGGATGATGATGGCGGCCATCCGGACGGACCTCCCCTCCGTCTTCCTCTACGGCGGGTCGATCATGCCCGGCGAGCACGAGGGGCGGGAGGTCACCATCCAGAACGTCTTCGAGGGCGTCGGCGCGGTCGCCGAGGGCGACATGTCCGAGGGCGAACTCGACGACCTCGAACGGAACGCCTGCCCCGGCGCGGGCTCCTGCGGCGGCATGTTCACGGCGAACACGATGGCGAGCATCTCGGAGACGCTCGGCTTCGCGCCGCTGGGCAGCGCCAGCCCGCCCGCCGAGTCCGAGGACCGCTACGAGGTGGCCCGGGAGGCCGGCGAACTCGCGCTCGACGCCGTCGAGAACGACCGCAAGCCCTCCGATTTCCTCACGAAGGCGTCGTTCGAGAACGCCATCGCGCTACAGGTCGCGGTCGGCGGGTCCACGAACGCCGTCCTCCACCTGCTCGCGCTCGCGGCGGAGGCCGGCATCGACCTCGACATCGAGGAGTTCGACGAGATATCCCGGCGCACGCCGAAGGTCGCCGCCCTCCAGCCCGGCGGCGAGCGCGTGATGAACGACCTCCACGAGGTCGGCGGCATCCCGGTCGTCCTGCGCCGCCTGCTCGACGCGGACCTGCTCCACGGCGACGCCCTCACGGTGACGGGCAACACCATCGCCGAGGAGGTCGAACGCCTCGAAGACGAGGGCGCGATCCCGCCCCGCGGCGAGACGGACGCGGACTTCCTCTCCCCGGTCGACGACCCCATCCACGAGGAAGGGGCGATCAAGGTCCTCACCGGCAACCTCGCGCCCGAGGGCAGCGTCCTCAAGATCACCGCCGACGACGGGTTCCACCACGAAGGCCCGGCGCGGGTGTTCGGGAACGAGGAGGACGCGATGAAGTACGTTCAGGAGGGCAACGTCGACGAGGGCGACGTCATCGTCATCCGGGACGAGGGACCGCGGGGCGGTCCCGGCATGCGCGAGATGCTCGGCGTCACGGCCGCGGTCGCCGGGCAGGACCACGCCGACGACGTGGCGCTGGTCACCGACGGCCGCTTCTCCGGGGCCACCCGCGGCCGCTCCATCGGCCACGTCGCACCCGAATCGTTCTCGGGCGGCCCCATCGGCGCGCTGGAGGACGGCGACCACGTCACCATCGACATCCCGGACCGGACGCTGGCCGTCGACCTCTCGGACGAGGCGATCGAACAGCGCCTCGACGAGCGCGACGAACCGGAGCCCTCCTACGCCACCGGCGTGCTCGCGAAGTACGGCCTCGCGATGGGGTCCGCCGCGAACGGCGCGGTGAGCGATCCGGGCGTTCGTCGGGAATAGGTCCGGAAGCGAGCGGTTCCCCTTTTCCCGGTCAGCGGACGCCGATCCCGAACTCGCCGGGTTCGTCCGAGTCGGCGACCCACTCTCGGGGCGCGTCCGCGGTCCCGGCGCACCGCGGTTCCTGTCGCCTTCGCGCCGGCGGACGCGGACGTGCGCGTCGGCGACGTGCTTCGGGCGCTCCGGACCGCGCTCGTCGGTCCGTCGTAAACGCCGGGAAGACGCTCGTCCTCCCGCTCCGCGACGAGACCGACGAGGTAGCGAGCGAACCGCGCGGCGGCGTCGGCATCGCCCGGCGATAGGGGTGACGGTAGGTGCGACCGCGGCGCGCCGCGGTCCGCGAGCAGGCCGAGGCCCTCGTCGACCGCCGTCCCCGCTCGGGAGGAGTTCGTCGGACCGGCGACGCGCCGCGTCAGCCGCCCCGGCGACGCGTTCGGCGCGTGCGGGTGCGGTCGACCGCGCCGACGCGGTCCGCGTCCGTCGCCGTCGCCCGGCGAAGTCCCGACGCGGCGTCGGTGGTGAGAACGAGACGGCCGTCGCCCGGCCGAGCGAGCGCCGCGACCGTCCGTTTCGGGAGCCCCTGGAGGTCCGTCCGGCTCGGAGCCGTCACCAGTACGGCGTCGGTCCGCTCGCCGCCGCCGAACAGTTCGTCGAGTTCGTCCGCCACTGTAGCGTCGACGCCAGGCTACGCTGACATAGCTATCTCGGCCCTGTTCCCGATCCCATCCCCCTCAGTGACCCTTCCGTCGGTCGAGAGGGGTAGTTACAAGAACGCGGCGACGGGACCTGCCTCCATGGAGAAACAGGAGACCATCGAGCAGTTGGTAGACAGCGGCGTGGTCGCGGTCATGCGCGGCGCGGACGCGGACGCGGTCGTCGACATCGCCCGCGCCCTGCAGGCCGGCGGCGTCACCGCCATCGAACTGACCGCCGACACGCAGGGCGTGATGGGTCTGGTCGAGGAGGTCGTCGCCGAACTGGAGGACGACGACGCCGTCGTCGGCGTCGGCACGGTGCTGGACAGCGAGACGGCCCGCGCGGCCATCCTCGCCGGTGCCGAGTTCGTCGTCTCGCCGTCGTACCACGAGGACGTCATTGAGGCCTGCAACCGCTACGGCGTGCCGGTCGCTCCCGGCGTCGCCACGCCGACCGAGGCCATCGAGGCGTACGAGGCCGGCGCGGACATGGTCAAACTGTTCCCCGCCTCCAGTCTCGGCCCGGGCTACCTCTCCAGCATCAAAGGCCCTCTCGGTCAGGTCCCGGTCATGCCGACCGGCGGCGTCGGCCCCGACAACGCCGGCGACTTCATCGAGGCCGGCGCGGAGTGCGTCGGCGCGGGCAGTTCGCTCGTGGACGACGACGCCGTCGAACGCGGTGACTTCGAGACCATCACCGAGAACGCGGAGGCGATGGTGGACGCGGTCGAGAGCGCGCGCTGAGTGGGAAGTTCCACGACTCCGATCTCAGGCAACCGGTGCCGAGTACTGGTAACCCCTGTTTAATCCTCGCTACCGCTACATGGATTAACGATTACAGCGTAATTTTAATCTAACCGACCTGCTGAGGTTATTGTCGGCGATCCGTCAGTCGCCCGGCCCAAAAATAATTATCTACGGTAATATCGGGTTCAGAAGGCCTAAAAACCGATTTCAATGGCCGCTTGAATGTCTTCAACACGGTTTTGAACCTGTCCGGCTGATTGAAAGAACGAATACATTTATACTTACCCGGTGTTTTGGACGGCTTAACGCGCCGACCCAGGATGGTGCAGTGCCGGGACGACCGTCGTCCCACGTGCACCGCGATAGACGGTCCGGGTCGCCGGACAGAATCCGTCCTTGGCCGGTGCGGGAAAACAAGAACAATGAACATCAAAAACCTGTTCACCGACGACGACGCGGTTTCGCCGGTGATCGGCGTCATCCTTATGGTCGCCATCACCGTCATTCTCGCCGCAGTTATCGGGGCGTTCGTCCTCGACCTCGGCGGCTCGCAGGAAAAGACTCCCCAGGCCAACTTCGAAACCGACTACAGTGAGTCCAGTAGCGCACTCGATATTACACATACGAGTGGTGACTCGATCGTTGTTGACCGTCTCGAAGTGACCGGTACCAGTAACAGTAGTGGTTCTGACCAAGTCTGGTACGAATTCGGAAGTTCCTCGCTAAGTAGTGGCGATGAAGTCTCCTCCGGGGACACGGTTACTGTCGAAGCCAACTCTGGCGACGTCATCCGTGTTGTTTGGACGGCAGAAAGCGGTGACACATCAAGCGTCCTCAACGAGTACGAGGTCCCCTAAAGCATGGATCTGAAACGGCTGTTTACTGATGATAAGGCTGTGTCACCGGTTATCGGTGTCATCCTTATGGTCGCTATCACTGTGATTCTCGCCGCTGTCATCGGGGCGTTCGTTCTCGATCTCGGCGGCAACACGCAGGATACGCCGCAGGCCAGCTTCGACTACGACTATAGCAGTAGTAGCGAAGTTACGATCACTCACGAAAGCGGGGACAGCCTGGAAGCCGATAATCTGGCTGTTAACATCGGCGGAGACGAGATCTCGACTAGTACCAATTCCGGTGATTTCGACCCGTCAAGTGGATCAGAAGTCAATGCTGGAAACACCTTGGTCAGTAGTGTTGGTTATGACGGGACCTACGGCAGTGGTAGCGGAACAACTATCCGCGTCATCTGGAATGCTCCGTCTGGAGATAGTTCCAGTACTCTAGTCTCACAGGATGCACCATGATGAACATTAAAAACCTCTTCAAGGACGATGATGCTGTATCTCCTGTGATCGGTGTAATCCTGATGGTCGCCATCACCGTCATTCTCGCCGCAGTTATCGGGGCGTTCGTCCTTGACCTCGGCGGGAATACGCAAAGTACACCGCAAACAAGTTTCGACTTCAACCAAGGCACAGACAGTCCCAGCAGCGGTAACTTCAGTACATCGGGACCAACGGTCACGATTGCCCATGAGAGCGGTGACTCCCTTCAGGAGTCCAATATTGATGTGACTGTCGAAGGTAACCAGGCACTAAACAATTCGGATCAAACTGTCTCTGGTACTACTGGTCAGATCTGGAGTGGATCTGGTGAGCTAAAGGCCGGTAGTTCGAACACGGTCTATGGTTACCACGATGGGTCGATGACCCGAATCTCCTCTGGTGAAACGATCCGGGTTATCTGGACGTCTGAGAGCGGAGATTCGAGTTCCGTTCTCCAAGACTACGAAATCCAATAGACATGAATCTCGTACAGTTATTTGCGGATGAGGATGCCGTCTCTCCTGTGATCGGAGTCATCCTTATGGTTGCCGTTACCGTCATTCTCGCCGCCGTTATCGGGGCGTTCGTCCTCGACCTCGGCGCAGGGGAGGAAATCGCTCCTCAGGCTACCTACGACTGGAGTCAGGAGAACGACACGACCGACGGGGAACTCATGACGCTGTCACACACTGGCGGCGATTCGATCGCTTCGGATAACATCGGCGTCGAAATGACCGACGGCTTCCCCGGCGGGACCGCGGTCGTCAATAACCCTGAAGACATGAGCGACTGGGCCTCCGGTGACGATGTCTCCGCAGGCGACGAGATCACGTTCGGCGCGTCGGGCACCATCAACACCAACCGTGGCGACGGCAATTTCATCCCCGGCGACGAGATTCGCGTCACTTGGGAGAGCGACGACGGTTCCTCCTCGGCGATACTGACGACCTACACGGTCAACTAATCCGAACGCCGATTTTTTAGTCGCGAGAACAAGCGCGCTAGTCACCACTACGAAGACACCCGCTAACCGGAGCAGCGAGAGGCAGGCTCTCGGGATGTGCTCGCCGACCGAACCAGAGGAACGCGGCCGCCACAGCGGCGACGAGGAGCTTCAGGACTCCAGCGAGGATGACACCGAGATCCCAGCAGAAGGACGATGTCAATAATGTAGTCGACGCTACCGAAGCAGCGTCGGCAAAACGATGGGACCGCCGTGACTCGAACTCGGCAGGACGCTTCCGCTCACTACGTTCGCGAACTGCGACCTGCCTACTCGAATCACGTCGGTCGGCACGAATACGTCGCTCGCGGTATTGCTCGCGACAGAACGTAGTGGGACCGCCGTGACTCGAACACGGGTCCAACGCACCCCATGCGCAGAGGATACCACTACCCCACGGTCCCGCACTCGGGAGGAGGGCAGTAGTATAAATAAGCGCTTCGTTTCAACCTCGCCATCGGAGGACGGTCGCGGCCCACGTGTAGCCGGTGCCCGCGCCGACGAAACAGACGACGTCGCCGGGGTCGACCCGGCCGCGGGACAGTCCCTCGTCGAGCGCGAGCACCTGGTCGACGCTCTGGACGTGGCCGTAGTCGTCGAGGTAGTAGCCGTCGGTTTCGGGGTCGAGACCCAGTTCGTCGAAGAAGCGGTCGTAGAACGAGCGCTTCATGTGCGTGAGCGCGACGAAGTCGACGTCGGCGCGGCCTAGTCCCGACCGCTCCAGCGCGCGGTCGGTCACGTCGAGGAAGTTGGGGAGCGAGACGGGCGCGAGGCGCTCTTTCATCCCCGCCGGATCGGGGACGTCGAGCGAGTGCGCGCCGGTGCTCACCGTCTCCTCGCTCGGCGGGTTTCGCGTGCCGCCGCCGGGCATCACCACGTCGCGGGAGAACGACCCGTCGGTGACGGCCGCGCTCTCGCGGACGGTCGCGCGGGCGCGGTCGCCGCCGGCGCTTTCGAGGACCGTCGCCGACGCGCCGCTGCCGAAGTTGAACATGAACGACGAGTCCTCGTTGCCGTAGTCCACGAGGTCCGCCTCTCGG
>PXSA01000037.1:100686-153318 GCA_003023565.1 Halobacteriales archaeon QS_9_68_17 | reverse complement strand
CCGTCCGGCACGTACCGACCGTAGCCGGTCAGCGTGACCGTCACCGGTGTCGCCCCCCGAACGTCGAGCGCAGGCGGTCGGAGAGGCGCTTCGCCACGGTGCCGCCGAGGCGGTCCCGGAGCGTCCCGAGGATCCCGTGGGGGACGTAGAGGACGAACAGGATGAACACGATGCCGAGATAGAGGTCCGCCCGGCCGTCGACGAGGACGCCGATGGCGTCGGCGACGGTGACGCCGCCCGCGCCGGACGACAGCATCGCGTCGGAGAGGCCCCGGCGCAGGTACCGCGCGATCCCGTGATGTTCCGTCGAGAGCACGCCCTCGACCGAGGCCGTGAACAGGTAGCCGTACAACGGCCCGGCGAGCGTGCCGAACCCGCCGATGATCGCCGCCAGCAGCGCCTCGGCCGTGTGGAACAGGTCGAACGTGTTGCTCGGCGCGACCGACCGGCTGTAGCCGGCGAACAGCCCGCCGGCGACCGCGGCGAAGAAGCCGCTGATGGCGAAGGCGGCGAGCTTGAACCGGTAGACGTCGTAGCCGACCGCGCGGGCGCGCTCCTCGTTCTCGCGGATGGCGATCATCACGCGTCCGAACGGCGAGTGGACGATCCGCTGCATCAGGAAGTAACAGACCACCACGACCGCGCCGATGGCGTAGAACGACACCCACGTCTCGTCGACCTCGATCCCGAGGCCGAGTCCGAACACCGCGCCGAGGTTCGTCCCGACGATGCGGCCGATCTCGACCTGCAACGTGTCGACGCCAGGGACGCCGAGGGCGAACCCGTCGCCGCCGGCGATCGTCGCGCCGTCGCGGGGGTTGCTGCTGACGTGGTCCCAGTTCCGGATGAAGACGTGCGCCACCTCCGCGAACCCGAGGGTGATCATGGCGAAGTAGACGCCGGTGAGCCGGAAGGAGACGAGGCCGACGAGGACGGCGACGGCGACGGCGAGTATCCCCGCGACCAGCAGCAGCGCCATGAACGGCGTGTCCGACCCCAGCATCGGCACCTTCCCGGTCGCCGTCAGGACGACGAGGTACGCGCCGGTGCCGTAGAACAGCGAGTGGCCGAACGACAGGTAGCCCGTGTAGCCGCTGATGAAGTCGAAACTCATCGCGAACAGCCCGATGTACAGCACGGCGACCATCGTGTGGACCCGCGGCAGGAACACGTCGAACTCCGCGCCAAGCGGCGTCCGGACGAGGACCGCGTAGACGACCGGGTACAGCGCGAACGCCAGGATCACCGCGATGTGGACGGCCTGCTCGCCGAGCAGTCGCCGGAGGTAGCCGCCCGTCGACTCCGTCTCCGGTTCCTCCCCGACGTCCGTCACCGCGGGGTCGGTCGGGTTCGCGGGGTCGCGTTCCTCCGCGGCCTCCGCGGCGTCCGTCGTGTCCGGCGCGCCCGGCGCGTCCGACCGGTCGGCCGGTTCGGTGGGGTCGCTAATGGCCCCCCACCTCCGCGACGCCGAACAGCCCCTGCGGCCTGACGACCAGGACGGCGACGAGCACGAGGAACATCGCCATCTCCGGCAGGCCCGGGAAGGCCACGTGGTTCTGGAACAGCCAGGTCATCAGCGCGTCGGTGAGGCCGACGACGCCGGCCGCGGCCACCGTCCCGCGGAAGGAGCCGAGGCCGCCGATGATCACGACGACGAACGCGACGAGCAGGGTCTCCACGCCGAGCGGGACGCTCGCGCCGAAACGCGGGTCCCACATCAGCACGACGCCGGCAAGTCCGGCGAGGCCGGCCCCGACGCCGAAGACGACCGTGAACGCCTTCCGCACGTCGATGCCGAGCGCGCGCGTCATCTCGGGGTCCTCGCTCCCGGCCCGGATGTAGAGGCCGTACCGCGTCCTCGTGAGGAAGGCCCAGATGGCGACGACGACGAGCGCGCCGACGACCACTTCGAACAGGTACAGCCCGCGCGTGGAGACGCCGGCCACGCCGTACCACGACGACAGGAAGCCGGGTGCGGTGCCCATCGCCGCCTGCCACTCGCTCTGTGGCTGGAGGCCGTACAGTTCGACGGCGATCCGGGCCAGTTCGTCGAGGACGAGGACGACCCCGAACGTCAGCAGTATCTGGAACAGCGGCTCGCGGTCGTAGATCGGTCGGATCAGCGCCACCTCGACCGCCCCGCCGAGCAGGGTGAGGAGTCCGAACGCGGCGGCGATGGCGAGGAAAAACAGCAGGAACCGCACCGGTCCGCTGGTGCCCGAGGAGACGAGGGCGACCATCACCGCGCCGCCGAGGTACGCCCCGAGCATGGTGAGCGACCCGTGCGCGAAGTTCAGCACGCCCATCAGGCCGAAGATGAGCGAGAGGCCGCTGGCGATGACCACGTACAGCGCCGACTTCGACAGCGCGTCGAGGACGATCCGCGCCAGCGTCCCGGGCTGGAAGAGGTCGACCAGCACGTCGACGGCCGAGAGGACGACGGGGTCGGTCATGCGCTGAGGTACCTCCTGATGGTTTCGTCGTCCCGCGCGACCGCGCCGGACTGCCCGCTCTCGACGACCTCGCCGTGGTCGAGCAGGTAGAACCGGTCGGTCAGGTCCATCGCCATCGGGAAGTTCTGCTCGACGAGCAGCAGCGTCACGTCGTCGGCAAGCGTCCCGAGAGCGTCGACCACCTCCTTGACGATGAACGGGGCGAGACCCTCGCTCGGCTCGTCGACGAGCAACAGGTCGTTGTCGCCGACCAGCGCGCGGGCGATGGAGACCATCTGCTGTTGGCCGCCGCTGAGGTCGCCGGCGTCTCGGGTGCGGTGGTCGCGCAGCGCCGGGAAGGCGTCGAGCGCCTCCTCGACTCTCGCGTTCACGTCGGCGTCGGGCGGCGTCGCCACCCGGAGGTTCTCCTCGACGGAGAGGTGGCTGAACATCCGGCGCTCCTCGGGCACCCAGCCCACGCCGCGCCGCGCGATCTCGTGGGTCTCCACGCCCGTGACGTCCTCGCCGTGGAGGCGGACGGTCCCCTCTCGCGGCGGGGTCAGTCCCAGGATGGAGCGCAGCGTCGTCGTCTTGCCGACGCCGTTTCGCCCCACGAGCGCGACGTTCTCCCCCGTCTCGACCGCGAGGTCGACGCCGCGGAGGACGTGGCTCTCGCCGTAGTAGCTGTGGACGCCGTCGAGTTCGAGCGCCGGGGGGTCGCCGCTCACGCGGCCTCTCCCCCCGTTCCGGCGTCGCCGCCCGCGTTCGTCTCCTCGCCGGGGTCGTACCCGCCGAGGTACGCTTCCTGCACGGTCCGGTCCTCGCGTACGGCCTGCGGGTTCCCGTCGGCGATGAGTTCGCCCTGGTGGAGGACCGCGACGCGGTCGCTGACGTCCATCACGATGTCCATGTTGTGCTCGACGAGCAGGACGGCGTGGTCCTCCGCGACGTCGCGGATGAGTTCGACCAGCCGGTCGATGGCGTCGCTGGAGACGCCCGCCGTCGGTTCGTCAAGCAGGAGGACGTTCGGGTCGCCCGCGAGCGCGACGGCGACTTCGAGGTGTCGCTTCTGCCCGTGGGAGAGCGTCTCGGCCGGCGTCTCGGCCTCGGCCCCCAGCCCGACTCGCTCCAGTATCTCGCGGGCCTCCCGCTCGTACTCCGGGAACGCGCCGACGTTGCGCCAGAGCTTCCAGGCGTCGCCGCCGTGGGCCTGCGCGGCCACGCGGACGTTCTCCAGCGCCGTCGCCGTCGGGAAGACGTTCGTGATCTGGTAGGACCGGTGGATCCCGCGCAGCGCCGTCTCGTGGGGGTCGTCGTCGGTCACGTCGACCCAGTCGCCGTCCCGCGGACGGTACTCGACGCTCCCCTCGCTCGGCGCGAGCGTACCGGTGAGCAGGTTGAAAAACGTCGTCTTGCCGGCACCGTTCGGCCCGATGAGCGAGCAGAGCTGGTTCTCGCCCAGTTCGAAGTCCACGTCGTCGACCGCCGTCAGGCCGCCGAACCGCTTCGTGAGCCCGGTCGTGCGTATCATCCTCAGAGGTCGCAGTTCATCCCGGCCGCGTCTTTCGGGATCGCGGCGTCGCTGCCGGCGACCCGTGCGACCGGGTCGCTCGGCATGACGCCCGCGTCCCAGGAGTCCGCCCACTCGTCGGTCGTGGGCACGGGGTTCGCGATGGTCATCTCGGAGCGGGCCTGGTTGTTGTAGTCCTGATACGTGTAGCCGGCCTCGCCCTTCGGCGTGTCGTCGACGGTCATGCCCGAGAGCGCGTCGACGACGTCGTCGGCATCGGTCGAACCGGCGTCCTCGACGGCCTGGACCAGCGACGACGCGGCGGTGAACGTCCCCGAGGTGAACAGATCGGGGACGGTGCCGTACGCCCCGGTGTACATGTCGACGAAGGCGTCGTTGATCTCGTTGTCGTACTGGTTCCAGTGATAGCGCGTCGTGAACGGCCCGAGTTTCGCCTCGCGGATGTCCTCCACGGTGAAGTCCTCGCCGAAGACGCGCTGGGCGACGCCGCCGATCGCGTTGCTCGAGATCATCGTCGCGAAGCCGCCGAACATCCGGAGGTCGTAGTCGCCGGAGAGCCCGGTCGAGAGAAACGCGGGGAGCGTCTGGACGGTGAACCCGCCGATGACGGCGTCCGCGCCCGCGTCGACGGCGTTTCCGTACAGGCCGTCGAACTCCGAGTAGCCGCGCGGAACGAACTGCTCGCCCGCTATCTCGATCCCTTCGCTTTCGAGGACCGACCGGTAGTTCGCCGCTACCGCGCGGCCGAAGCTGTAGTCGGCGGCCATGACGTAAACGCTCTCGACGTCGGTCTCCTGCGCGACGTACCGGCCGCCGCTCCGGGCGTCCATCGCGGTGTGTTCGTTCGCGCGGAACACGCGGTCGCCGCAGTAGTCGCTCTCCGACGTGATGTCCGCCGCCGCCGCCGGACCCGCGAGGAAGGGGACGTCCGTGTTCGCCACGACCGACTCGATCACTCGGCGGGCGGCCCCCGAGTTCGCCGTACCGAACAGCACGTCCACGTCGCGCTCCTCCACGAGGTCCGTCGCGACCGACTGGGCCTGGTCGGCGTCGAACTGGGTGTTCTCGATGAGGAGTTCGTAGTCGTACTGGTCGCCTTCGACCGTCTCCTCGCCGGCCGCGTCGACGTCGAGCGGGTCCGAGTCGTGTTTGTAGGCGAGCCCCGAGAGGAAGCCCCAGAGGCTCTGTTTCCCGTAGTATTCGATGTCGCCCGTGAGGGGTTGCATCACGCCGATCCGGAGCGCGCCGCCCTCGCCGCCACCGGTTTCTTCGGAGAGACAGCCGGCGACGCCGGCGAGACCGAGCGCACCGGCACTCCTGAGCAACGACCGTCGGGTCGGGTATGTCATCGTATGTCAATCGAACGCACCGACCCTGCAAAGTCACCAGTGTTAACATACAAACATCGAGGAGAGGAGCCCCCTTCCGGAAGCTACCGGCGTCGCATACCGCCGGCGAAGCCATGAAAACTCCCGCGCCCGGCGGTCCGGCCGACCGCTCACCCGAACCGGGGTGCCGGCCCCTCCGGCGTCGAGGCCGACCCGCGGAACGCCACCGTCTCGCCGACCGCCGCGTCGTTCTCGAGTCGGGCCATCACGCGGCCGTCGCCGACGGTGACGACCCCGACGTGATACGGCGCGTCGAACCCCTCCGGCGCGACCTCGACGCGCGTCGCGGAGTACACCGCCCCCTCCTCGGGGAGTTCGGTCGTTTCGAGCGCGCGCGACCCGTAGCGCGCGCAGGCGGCCTTCGGCGCGGCCGTGACGTGGCCGCAGTCCGCGCACTCCTGGCCGAGCAGGCGGCCGTCCGAAAGCGCCGCGCGCCAGCCCGCGGTCGTGAGGCGGCCGTCGGTCCGGTAGTCGCGGCGTCGGCGAACAGGTCCGGTAGCGTCGCGTCGTGAACGCCGAACGGCGTCATCCCGACGACGTGTGCGTCCGCCGTGGTTACCACGAGGCACCAGGGGGGCAACAGGGGGCATGTCGATATCTGAACGCGGCGACCCGCCCGCCTCAGGCGTCGGAGTCCCCGAACTGTCGGTCGATCGCCGACCGGTCTATCTTCGACGGGCCGCTCGTGGGCATCTCGTCCACGAACGCGACGTGACGCGGGTGCTTGAACCCCGCGAGGCGACCGTCGAGGAACTCGCGGAGGTCGGCCGCCGTGATCGACTCGTCGCCCTGAACGACGGCCTTGCCGACCGTCCCCCACCGCTCGTCCGACACGCCGACGACGACCACCTCCTCGACGCCGGGGTGGTCCGCGATGGCGTCCTCGACCTCCGGCGGGTAGACGTTCTCCCCGCCGCTGGTGAACACGTTCTTCTTCCGGCCCTCGACGTGGTAGTAGCCGTCCCCGTCTTCGCGCGCGAGGTCCCCCGTGGCGACCCACCCCTCGCCGAACGTCGCCCGCGTCTCGCTCTCGTCGCCCCAGTAGCGCTCGGCCGCGTGCGGCCCGGCGATCTGGAGTTCGCCGATCTCGCCGTCCGAGACGGGGTCGCCCGTCTCGTCGACGATCCGCACGTCCGCGTGCATCACCGGCTTGCCGATGCTATCGGTCTTCGCGTCGTCCCAGTCGTCCGGCATCGCGAAGTTGTTCGGGCCACACTCCGTGAGGCCGTACCCCTGCGAGAGGTCGACGCCGCGCTCTCGCCACGCCCGGATCGTCGCGTCGCGGCAGGGGCCGCCGCCGCTCTTGACGAACCGGAGCGACGAGAGGTCCGTGTCGTCCCAGTCGTCGTGTGTCGCCATTGACCGCAGGACCGCGGGGACCGCGACGAACACCGTCGCCTCCTCGGCCTCGACGGTGTCGAGTACCCGCCCCGGGTCGACCTCGCGGGCGATGACGACGGTCCCGCCGAGGTGAAACAGCGGCACCGTCAGCACGTTCCACCCGCCCGTGTGGAACATCGGGAAGACCATCGGCGTCGCGTCTTCCGGTCGCAGCCCCCACGCCGTGATCGTGTTGAACGAGTTCCAGCGGAGCGTGCCGTGGGTCAGCACCGTCTCCTTGGGCGTTCCCGTCGACCCGCCGGTGTGGAGCAGCATCGCCGGGTCGTCGAGCGACAGGGCCGCGCCGTCGACCGGCCCGTCGTCCGCCGGAAGGGCGGCGTCGTAGGTCGGCGCGTCGGCGAACGCGCCGTCCCCGCCGATGGGGGTCCCGGGGTCGGCGACGTCGCCGGCTTTCCCGTTTCTCACCTCGGCCGCCGGCAGTAGCACCCGCGGACAGCCCGCTCCGTCGCCGACCGCCTCGGCCGCGTCGTCGACGAACGGCTCCCCGGCGACGAGCAGTCCCGGCTCGACGGTGTCGAGCAACTCGCCGAGTTCCGGCGGCGCGAGGCGGTGCGACAGCGGCGCGAGCACCGCGCCGACCTTGCCGCAGGCGAAAAAGAGGTCGACGAGTTCGACCCGGTTCCGCGAGACGACGGCGATCCGGTCGCCCTTCCCGACGCCGCGGTCGTCGAGCAGTCGCGCGGCCCGGGTCGCGCGCGCGTCGAGGTCGCCGTACGTGTACGCCTCGCCGGTGGTCCGGTCCCGCAGGCCGACCGCGTCGGGCGAGAGCGTCGCCCGGCGACCGCTCCAGTCGCCGACCCAGTCGTACGGTCGCTCGCCGTGGTCGTGTATCATGCGTGATCGCCCAGAAAGTCGAGCAGCGTTTCGTTGACGGCGTCCGAGCGCTCGACGAAAAACAGGTGCGGCCCGCCGTCGAACAGCTCCACCCGCGCGTCCGGCAGGCCCTCGGCCAGCAACTCCGCGTTCTCGACGGGGAGGATCCGGTCGGTCGTGCCGTGCGCCACGAGCGTGGGGACGCGGATCTCGTCGAGGCGGTCCGAGACGTCGAACGCCCCGACGGCGGCCAACTGGGCCTGCCGCCCGGCCTCGCTCGCGTCGCCCTCGATGCGCCAGTCGACGATGTCCCCGATCAGGTCGTCGTTGGCCTCGCGGAACGCGTCGGTCATCGCCGGGGCCATCCGGTGACGGATCACCTCGCGCTCGTCGTACCCCTCGGGTTCGGCGACCATCCGCGCCTGGACCTCCGGCGACGCCTCGACGGCGTCCTTGCCACCGGGCGTCGTGCAGAGCAGCGAGAGCGTCGCCGCGCGGTCGTAGTCGAGCGCGTACCGCTGTGCGATCATCCCGCCCATGCTCGCGCCGACGACGTGGGCGCGACCGACGCCGTGGTCGTCGAGCACCGCTTCCAGGTCGCCCGCCATCTCGGCGACCGTGTACGGTCCCTCGGGCGCGTCGGAGTCGCCGGTCCCGCGGTTGTCCCAGACGATGGTCTCGTAGCGCTCGGCCAGCGCCTCCCGCTGCCACTGCCACATCCACCGCCCGTAGCCGAGGCCCTCTATCAGGACCGCGGTCTCGGCGTCGGCCGGCCCGTCGACCTCGTAGTAGAGGTCGACACCGCCATTGCTAGCGATCGGCATACAGGTACGTCCGCGGGGACGCTATTCAAGGTCACCGTCGCCGACCGGTCGAGTCCGACCGGTTGCGCGTCGAGACGACGGCGGCGACGGCCCGGTCGTCACCGGCACCGCCACGGTACTGTCGGTCCCGCACGGGCGGGCGAGCGCCGACGATCAGGTCGCTCCGGACCGAATCCTCACGCCAGCACGCGCTCCAGTTCGACGGCCACGCCCTCGTCGGCGTCGAACGGCCCCGCGGTCCGCCCCAGACAGACCGCGGTCCCGCTCGACGCGTAGCAGGCGACGAGTCGCCCGTCCTCCCGGGCGTTGTCGTCGGCGTCGACCACGCCGGGCGCGTAGACGGGCGCGCCGTTCGCTATCTGCTCCGCCGCGCTCGGCGCGACGGTGACCCGGGGCAGGTGGTCGAGCGCGCGCTCGGCGGGGGCGACGACCTCGCGGAGCAGGTCCTCGTCGCCTTCCTCGAGAAACGCTAGCGCGTCTTCGAGGTCGTGCAGCGTCACGAGGTCCGCGTCGTCGAAGGGGACCGTCGCCGTCCGGCGGAGATGTCCCATGTGCGCGCCCGTCCCCAGCGCGAGGCCGAGGTCGTGACAGAGCTTTCGGACGTACGTCCCGCTCTCACAGCGGATCCGAAGCAGCGCCCGTCGCTCGGTCGTCTCCAGCACGTCGAGGTCGTACACCTCGCGCACGCGGAGGTTCCGGGCGACCGCGCTCTTGCGCGGCGGCTTCTGGTACAGTCGCCCCTCGAACTCGCTCGCGACGGCGTCGACGTCGCTCGGCACCGAGTCGTGGAGTTCGAGGACGGCGACGTACTCCTTCGCCCCTTCGAGAAACACCTGCGCGAGGCGGGTCGCGTCGCCGAGCATCGTCGGGAGACAGCCGGTTACCTTCGGGTCGAGCGTGCCGGCGTGGGCCGCCCTGTCGACGGCGTCCCCGCCGATCCGCTCGGCGACCAGGTCCCTGACCCACGCCGACACCTGATGGGCCGAGGGACCCGCCGGCTTGTCGAGGTTGACGACGCCGAACGAGAGGAGCTCCGCGGCGGACCGCTCGTCCGGCGGGGCGCGGAGGCTCATCAGAACTCGTACCGAACGTCGGTAACGGGGTACTTGCCCTCGTCGTCGTCCGGGTCGTACGTCTCGACGGCGTCCGCCAGGATACGAAACGCCGGGTCCTCGCTCCAGCGCGCCGTGTTCAGTGAGACGTCGTAGATAGAGAGGTCGGTGATGTCGACGTCGTAGTACTCGCGATAGCGCCGAGCCTCGCTCTCCTCGCGCGTCTCGGTCTCCTCGCGCGCCTGCTCGACGGGCTTGTCCTCGCGGTCGGCGATGCGCTCGGCGCGGACGCCGACGGACGCGTCGAGCCAGAACCGCAGGTCGGCCTCGTCGCCGGCCAGCCATCCGGCGAGGCGGGACTCGAGCACCACGTCGTCGCGCTCGACCGCGATCTCGCGCAGGCGGCGGTCCAGGTCGCGGTCTATCTGGTCGTCCTCCTCCGCGCGCTCGTTGAACTCCGCGAGCGAGAGGCCGCGTTCCTCGGCAAGTGACCGGAAGATGTCGCCGCCGGAAACGTGTTCGAGTCCGAACTCCTCGGCGAGCCGGGCCGCGTTCGTACTCTTTCCGCTCCCCGGTGGGCCGGAGACGGTTAGTAACATACGCTATCTCCGCGTGGGGTAGTGAAAGGGATTTTGCACTCGGCCTACGTCGAGGGCGTAGTCTGTAGGTTCAGCGACTTCCGGATGAGCTGGGTGAACCCCATCGAGCAGAGGAAGTACCAGACGATCCACGCCTGCATCGGGCCGACGAGGCCCTCGTCCCAGGTGACCTCCCCGTGCATCGGCATCACGACGGTCGTCCCGCCGATGTCGCCGGTCCCGATCTTCCAGTACATCCACAGGAAAAGCGGGATCGTGAGCAGGAAGATCCACACCATCGGGCGGAACTGCTCTTTGAACATCCCGAGCTGGTCGCCCATGGCGTCCATCTGCTCCTCGCGGATCTTCTCTAACGCCTCGTCGTCGCCGCGCTCTTTCGCGCGCTTCTGTTTCTCCTGGATCGCCTGCATCTGCTCCTGATACTCGGCCATCTTGTCCATGTCCATCAGGTTGGACTGGAGCAGCGTCGAGTACAGGCCCGTGATCATCGCGATCGAGAGGATCACTGCGTAGAACGGCATCGTCGCCGAGAGCGGCGAGAGCAAGAGGTCGATCACGCCGCCCACGGTGTCTCGCACGGGCGTGTAGTAGTACCCGACCATCAGCCCCAGCGCCGCGACGCCGGCAAGCTTGTCGTACTGCGACCAGGTAGGACCGTCATCGGTGTCGGCGTCCGCGTCGCCCGACGCGGTGGTCGTGGTCGTCGTCACCGACTCGTCCTCGTCGAGCACCGAGTCGACGGCCTCGGGGTCGGCGAGTCGGAACCCCTCGTCGCCGCTGACGAGGACCCCCGTCTCGATGAGACGGCCCCACTGCCCGCTGGTCAGGTCGTCGCGAACGTCGCCCCACTCGACCTCGCCGCCGTTGGCCTTCGTCTCGCGGCGGACCGCCGCGACGGCGTCGGCCATCGTGACGTCCTCCTCGATAAGGGACTCTACTTTCTCCGCTGTCCGTGCCATTGCCGGAACCTACGAGTCGGGCTGTAATCAACCTTTTACTCTTCGGCTCGGAGACGCCCGGGTCGACCGGTCGCTCGGACGTACCGCTGTAATCGTCTCCCCGTATTCGGCGATGCGACCCGCCGAAACACCGAACTGGCTCACAGCAGGCCCTGTCAGGCCTCGGACTCGATCGCGTCGCGGACGTCCGCCCACACCTCGTCCGGGGTCTGCTCGCCGTCGACCCGGACGAGGTCGCCCTCCTCCTCGTAGCGTTCGATGACCGGTTCCGTGTTCTCCTCGTAGACGGTGATGCGCTCGCGGACGGTCTCCTCCGTGTCGTCGTCGCGCTGTGTCAGGTCGCCGCCGCACTCGTCGCAGACGCCCTCCTCCTCGGGCGGGTTGAACTCGACGTGGTAGTTCGCGCCGCACTCGTCGCAGACGCGGCGGCCGGTGAGCCGACCGACGAGTTCGTTCTTGTCGACGCCGAGGTACACGACGATGTCGAGGTCCGTGATACCGTCGAGATACTTCGCCTGCGAGAGGTTCCGCGGGTAGCCGTCGAGCACGTAGCCGTCGGCCTCCGCAAGCGCGGTCTTGACGATCTCGTTGACGACCTCGTCGGGGACGAGTTCACCCGCGTCCATGTACGCCCGCGGGATGTCGTACTCCGCGTCCATGTGACTGATGTCCATGTCCTTGTTCGCGCGCAGGGCGTCGCCCGTCGTGACGTGTTCGACGCCGAACTCGTCGGCGATGTTGCTGCTCTGCGTGCCCTTTCCGGCGCCCGGTGCTCCCAGTATCAGCACGTTGGGACCGCTCATACTCCCGCTTCGCCGGCCCGCGGTAAATGTTTGAAGGATCCGGAGAGCGGGCGGCGGGTCGCGGACCGGCGGGCGGATACCGCTCCGAGCCGGTCACACCCACTGGAGACGGACCGAACGGGGCGTTTTTCCTCCCCCGCCCGCGTAGCTCCGCGCATGACCCGTTTCGACGCCGACACGCCGACCGATCGCCGGAAGCTGTTCGTCGACGCCATCACCGCCCACCGCGAGCGCGACAGCGCCTTCCTCACGGTCGAGGCCGAGACCGACCCCGACGAGCCCTCGCCGTGGATACAGACCAGTCGGGACACCCTCAATATGGACTGCACCGACGAGGAACTCGACCGCCTCAAGGACCTGCTCGGCGAGTTCCCGGCGTTCACCGTCGACGAGGTGACCCGCCCGGACGAGGCCGAGGGGACGAACGTCCGTGTCGTCGGGCGCGGCGACGCCAACCGCGTCGCGCAGTTCGTCGACCGCGCGTTCGTCGAGGTGTACGAGCGGTCGGAGGAGTACCGCGTCTGGGTCGCCGACGTGTAGCGCTCGCCGATACGTTGTCGTGTCTCACGCTAGTCGCGTGATGGTGCCGTGATTATGGCGGTACTGTTCACAGCCACCGGTTCCTACCGAGTTCGACGACCAGCCGCGCGAGAAAGCCGAGGCGTTCCTCGCGGAGTGGGCCGACGCTCACGACCTTTCGGACGCGGATCGGAGTCAGCGACGCCGACGTCGAGACGGCTATCGGCGACGCGGCCGAGGACCGCGCGATGCTGCTCACCGGCGCGTCGGCGCGGGGACCCTCGTCTCGTCCGCGGATCGCTCGTGCCTGACGCCGTCGAGGAGGTCGGCTGTTCGGTGCTGCTGACCACGGTCGGTCGCTCCGCGAGCGGCCGTTCGGCCGACCGCGCCGGCGTCCGACCGTCGACGACCGGCGACGTTACACCGTTCCCGGGACGCCGACGACGTAGTTATGGACAGCAATTTGACATTCTCCCCGCCCTAAAGGGCGAGGATTCCCCGAAGGGGAGTTCAAGGTCGCGCGTGACGAATACCGTTCGTCTCTCCACGGCGGGGTATTCAGCCCGCACGGTACCACGGTTCGCGTCGCCCGAAGCGTTACGCCGTGGACTGGTTCGCTCGGATTTGTTACCCCGTGGGACGTGGACGCGAAGTCGTACGAGATGGCAAAGCCATCTCGTGATGACGAAAGACGCTTCGTGTCTTTCGAACCACGTCCGTACCAGCGAAGCTGGTTTGTCCCGGCGAGGGAACTCCGGTAGGCCACTGCATGAGAGCGAGTGGCATGAACGTGTCGGATGCATCCCCGCCCTGAACGGCGGGGGTTTCTCCTTGCACTTCCGTAACCTAATCGCGTATTTCTTCGGCTAAGTCGACTATTACAAAGACGCTTACCGTGGTTGTCCCGGTGTATGCTCACGAATACAGGCGCTACGGGAGGGGTGGGCCGATGAGCGACGTGTTCCTAGCCCCGCTGCAGTTCACCGGCCAGTTCCTGCAATGGGCGATCGTGTTTTTCGTCCTTGCGATAATCGCCGCGGTGGTCGGCGCTCGCGGCGTTGCCGGCGTCAGCATGGAGATCGCGAGGATCTTCATCGTGATCTTCGTCATCCTGGCGATCGTCACCCTGTTGCTGTAGCCGACCGGCGGGCGATCGAGGGCCGTCACGAACTTTTTTCGGAGCGCTCGGCCGGTAGCGTCGCCACGGGTCACCGGGGATCGGACGCCTGCCGTCTTACTGATACGTTTCTCCCGCCGGTTCCTCCCTCCGGGGTCGATGAACGCCTCGACCGCGCGAGAGGACGTTCTCGACCGCGCGCTGTCGGTCGGGCGCTGGCTGGCGCACCTCCCCGAGGTCAGCACCGAGGGAAGCGGCCCCTCGAAGACGTTCGAGTACGTCCGCGGTGACCTGCGCGACTCCTAGAACTCGGACAGCGTGGTCCGCCGGCGCTCGCCCTCCGGCACGTTCGTGATCAGCACCTCCGCGACCTCGCCGCGGCCGTCGCCGTCGCTGTTGATCGCGCGCGTGGCGTCGACGACCTCCACGGAGAAGCGCTCCAACCCCTCGTACAGTTCCGCTACCGGCGGCGAGTTCGAGAGGACGACCGAGACGCCGACCTCGTCGAGTTCGGCCGCTACGTCCCGCAGGCGGCGCTGGTCGTCCCTGTCGAACCCCTCGGCGTGGTAGTCGTTGAACTTCGCCGTCGTCGACACCGGCTGGTACGGCGGGTCGAAGTAGACCAGACCGCCCGCCTCGGCCTCGTCGACGACGTACTCGAAGTCCTCGTCGTGTATCGCCGCGCCCGCGAGGGCGTCGCTCGCCGCGCGGATCCGCTCGGCCTGTATCCAGTCGGGATCCGCGTACCGGCCGACGGGGACGTTGAACTCGCCGTCCGAGTTCTCGCGGTAGAGGCCGTTGAAACAGGTCCGGTTCAGGTACAGCAGGAGGCTCGCCTCCCGTATCGCCTGCTTGCTGGTCTTCTCCTCGGTCCGGTGGAGTTCGTTGAACTCGTCGCGGGCGTCGTAGTAGTAGTCGTCGTCGTGTTCGTGTGTCCTGTTCTCCTCTATGAGCGCCTCCGGAGCGTCCCTGACGACCTCGTAGAAGGTGACGAGGCGCTCGTTGAGGTCGTTCATCGACCCGCCGTCCGGTTCGAGGTGGAAAAACACCGCGCCGCCGCCGAAGAAGGGCTCGTGGTAGCGGTCGTACTCGGTGGGAAAGCGGGCGGTGATGTCGGAGAGAAGCTGGCGCTTACCGCCCGCCCACTTCAGTACAGGGTCGACCATCTATCGGGGGACCGACCCGCGTCGCCTAATATCCATCGTCACCGGCGTGTCGGCTCCCCGGTCGAGGCGACGACTCCCGCCGACCGGCGGAGGTCGCGCGGTCGCCGTCTCATTCCGACGAGATGACCGTTTGCAGGCGGTCTCGGCGCGGACCGATTGGGCAACGCCTAAGGCGCGTCTGGTAGACAGTTGCCGTGTTGGATGGCTCCGGACCTATCGGTGATCACCGTCGCTGTAGCGCTCCCTTTCGTCGCCGCGGCCGCCACCCCGCTTCTCCACCGGGCGCTCGGCGAGCGGACCGGGTTCGCCGGTGCGGTCGTCGCACTGGCGTCGTTCGGGCTCCTGCTCACGCAGGTCGGCGAACGCGGTGCCGTCTCGTTCGTCTGGGTGCCCTCGCTGGACGTGGCGGCGCGGTTCTACGTCGACGGGTGGGCGCTGCTGTTCGCGCTGCTCGCCAGCGGTATCGGCGCGCTCGTCTTCGCCTACTCCCGGTCGTACATGCACGGCGACGAGCACCTCGCGCGGTACTACGCGACGCTGCTTGCGTTCATGGGCTCTATCCTCGGGGTCGCCCTCGCCGCGGACCTGGTCCTCGTCTTCCTGTTCTGGGAACTGACGAGCGTCGCGTCGTTCGTCCTCATCGGCCACCACACCGATTCGGACGCGTCGCGCTACTCCGCGCGGATGGCGATGGTCGTCACCGTCGGCGGCGGCCTCTGCCTGCTCGCCGGCCTGCTCGTGCTCGCGGTCGCCGCCGACCCCGCGCTCGGCGAGCGGACGTTCGACCTGTCGGCGATGATCGCGAGCGCCGACGCGATGGAGGCGGCGCTCCGCGAGCGGGGCCTGTTCGTCCCGGCGCTGGCGCTGTTCGGCGTCGCCGCCGGCGCGAAGTCCGCGCAGGTGCCGCTACACTTCTGGCTCCCGAACGCGATGGTCGCGCCGACGCCCGTCTCAGCGTTCCTTCACTCGGCCACGATGGTGAAGGTGGGTATCTACTTCGTCGGCCGGCTTCGACCCCTGTTGCTCTCGCCGGAGTGGACCTACCTGTTCGCGACGGTCGGCCTGCTCACGATGACCGTCGGGGCGGTGCTCGCCGTCGCGGCGACCGACGTGAAGCAACTGCTCGCCTACTCCACGGCGAGTCACCTCGGGCTGATGGTCGCCGCGTTCGGGTTCGAGAACGCCTACGGCGCGGAAGCTGGCTCGTTCCACCTCCTGAGCCACGCGGCGTTCAAGGCGGCGCTGTTTCTCGTCGCCGGTATCGTCGCCCACGAGGCGGGGACCAGACACATCGACAGCCTGAGCGGTCTCTGGCGCGACCTCCCAGTCACCGCCGCGATCGCCGGCGTCACGGCGCTTTCCATGGCCGGTATCCCGCCGTTCTCGGGCTTTTACTCGAAGGAGCTGCTGTTCGAGGCGGCGTACGAACTGGCGCACTACGACGGCGGTCTGACCTGGGTTTTCCCGGTGACCGCCGTGATAGCCAGCGTGTTCACCGTCGTCTACTCCCTCCGCTTCCTCTCGATCTTCCTCGGCGACCGACCGGCCGACGCCGACCCGGTCCACCGCGCGCCGGCGCTGCTCGTCGCACCGCCCGCGGTGCTCGCGCTCGTCACGGCAGTCGTCAGCGTCTCGCCGGGAGTCGCCGTCGACGCCATCGTGCAGTCGGCGGTCGACGCCACCGCCGTCGGCGATGCGGAGCTGCACGTCGGCCTCCCGGACCACGTCTCGCCGCCGGTCGTCATGTCGGCTATCTCTATCGGCGTCGGCGCGGCCGCCTACGGCGTCGGCGACAGACTGCGTGCGGGGATCGGGGCGGCGACCGACCGCGACCCGCTCGGGGCGAACTGGTGGTACGACAGGCTGCTGAACGGCGCGGAGGCGGCGAGCGCCCGGGTCAGTCCCCTGATCCACGACGGGTCGCTGCGGACGTACGTCTCCTGGAGCGTCACGGCCGCCGCCGCGCTCGCGTTACTCGGCTACGCCGCGACTGTCGCCGGGCTCCCGCCGGTGGGACGGACGGTGCCGCCGACGATGGCGCTCGTCCTCGCCGTCGCCGGCGTCGCCGCCGTCTCGGTGATGGTCGCCCCCTCGCACGTCGCGGAGGTGCTCACCCTCTCGATCCTCGGTTTCATGGTCGCTATCTTCTACATCCTCGCGAGCGCGCCGGACCTGGCGCTGACCCAACTCGTCGTCGAGACGCTCGTGTTGCTCATCTTCCTGCTCGTCATCGAGCAGTTGCCGGCGTTCTACGGCGACATACCGCGAGGGGTGCTCGCGCGCGACGCCGCCGTCTCGCTGTTCGTCGGCGTGACCGTCTTCCTGACCGTGCTGCTCGCCGGTCGCGAGGCGACGGCGGAACCGACGGCCGTCGCGCGGTACTACGCGACGGAGGCGGTGCCACAGGGCGGCGGGACGAACGTCGTCAACGTCATCCTCGTGGACTTCCGCGGGTTCGACACGCTCGGCGAGATCGTCGTGATCGCCGTCGCGGCCATCTCGGTGCTCGTCCTGATTATCATGCGCAATCGGGGTGAGACGCAGTGACCTCGACGATCATGAAGACCACCGCACGGATCGTCGTCCCGATCGTCTTCGTGGTGGCGATATCGCTGCTGTTGCAGGGACACAACCTCCCGGGCGGCGGGTTCATCGGCGGCGTCCTCACGACCGGTGCGTTCGCGCTTATTTACGTTGCTCACGGGCTGGACTACCTGGAAGTCGGCGTTCTCGGGCGCGACGTCGAGCCGGGCGCGGGCGTCTTCGAGCATCGGACGGTAACGGCCTACGAGCGCGCGTTCATACTGGGGTTGGCTATCGCCATCGGGAGCGGGTTCGCCGCCCTGCTGTTCGGCGAGCCGTTCCTCTCGCAGACGTACGAGATCGTTCACGACGTGCCGATCTACCACGAGATAGAGCTGGCGACCGCGCTCGTCTTCGACGTCGGCGTCTACCTCGTCGTCGTGGGCGGGCTACTGACGATCCTCTCGGTGGTGGGTGCGGAGTGACCCGGAGCGTCCGCCGCGCGGCGTCCCCGCGTTCGGGAGCGCCGAGCGACCGGTCCGCGGCCGCTCCGCGAGCGCTCGCTGCACCCGCCGCGCCGTCCGGAGGTGACTCGACGTGAGCGTCCTGCTGGCGGCCGTCGTCGGCGGCCTGTTCGCCATCGGCACCTTCCTGATCCTCCGCCGCGACCTCGTGAAGGTCGTCCTCGGCGTCGCCGTGCTCACGCAGGGGGCGAACGTCTACCTGATCACGATGGGCGGGATCGAACCCGGCTCTTTCGACACCGTTCCCGTCCTCGCGACCCACGGCGACTACGTCCCGGACACCGCCGATCCCCTCGTACAGGCGCTCGTCCTGACGGCGATCGTCATCAGTTTCGGCACCACGGCGCTCGCGCTCGCGCTGACGTACCGCGCGTACCAGGAGAACGAGACAATGGACGTCCATCAATGGCGATGACGGAACAGATCGTGATCGGTCCGATGCTCGCGGCGCTCGGCAGTATCGTCCTGACGCTTTCCACGCGGCGGTTTCGCCGCCTCCAGCGGGCGGTGAGCGTCGCCGGCGGCCTCGCGTACGCGGGGGCGGTCGGCGCGCTCGCCTGGCGAGTCGTCCTCGGCGCGGGACCGGCCGCCTATCAGGTCGGCGGCGTCGACGCGCCGTTCGGGATAACGCTCGTTGCGGACGAACTCTCGGCGTTCATGCTCGTCATCGCCGGGGCCGTCGGCGCGGCGTCGATAGCGTTCTCGGCGGCCTACGTCGACCCCGACAACCAGGCGGTGTTCTACCACCCGCTGTTTCACTGCCTGCTGCTCGGCGTCGCCGGGTCCTTCCTCACCGGCGACCTGTTCAACCTCTTCGTCTGGTTCGAGGTGATGCTGATGGCCAGTTACGTGTTCGTCGCGTTCTACGGCGGCGAGCAACACACCGCGGCGGCGCTTCGCTACCTCGTGTTGAACGTCTTCGGCGGCGCGCTCTTGCTGCTCGGCGTCGGCGGCCTCTACGCGGTCACCGGCACTCTCAACATGGCCGACATGGCCCGGCGACTGGCCGCCCCCGCCGCGTACGGCATCGACGTGGAACCGGTGCTGGGGCTGTCGGCGCTGCTGTTCGCCGCGTTCGCGCTGAAGGCGGGGCTGGTCCCGTTCCAGTTCTGGGTGCCCGGCGCGTACCGCGCCGCGCCGCTGCCGGTCGTCGCGATGCTCGCCGGCGTAACCAAGAAGGTCGGCGTGTACGCCATCGTGAGGCTGTATTTCACCGTCCTCGGTGGACTCCCCGTACAGGTCGACGTGCTCGGCGTCACCGGCGACTCCGCGCTCGCTCTCCTCGGCCCCGTACTGCTTCTCACCGGTACGGCGAGCATCGTCCTCGGCGGCCTCGGCGCGGTCGTCAGGGACACCTTCGAGGAGACGTTCGCCTACTCCAGCATCGGGCAGGTCGGCTTCATCGTCGTCCCGGTCGGCGTCGCGGCGATGGCCGACGCCGAACCGCTCCGCCGGTTCGCTATCGCCGCCGCGCTGGTGTACGCGCTCCACCACGCGCTGGCGAAGGGGCTGCTGTTCCTCGCCACGGGCGCGGTGCGAAGCGCCACCGGGACGAACCGCCTCGCCGACCTCGGGGGCCTCGCCGGCCGCTCGCCGTTGCTCGGGGCGACCTTCTTCGTCGGAAGCCTCTCGCTCGTCGGCATCCCGCCGCTGACCGGCTTCTTCGGGAAGTTCCTCGTGTTCGACGCCGCGGTCCGCCGGGCCGCCGCGACCGGGGCGGCCGGGGCGGCCGGCGTGGTCGTCGCGCTGCTGGTCGGCGCGGTGCTGACCATCCTCTACACGTCGCGGACGTGGACGCGGTGTTTCTGGGGCGCTCGAACACCCCCCGTCGAGGACGCCGCGGTCGACCCTGCTCACGCGGCCGCGGGGGCCGCGCTCGACCGCGAGGGGTACGTCGACGTGATCGACCCCGTCGGAGGTGTCGAGGAGTGACGCGGCGCTGGCCGGTCATCGGCGTGGTGTTCGCCCTCCTGTGGGTGTTCGTCCGCGGCGTCGACCTCGCGCTGGACCCCCTCCTCGGACAGTTCCTGCTGGGCCTGGCGGTCGGGATGCCGGTCGCGTTCCTGTTCCGGCGACTGTACGCCGAGGAGATCGAACTCGGACCGCTCCTCCGGTCGGTCGCGGCCGTCGCGGGCTATCTGGTCGTGTTCCTCGAGGAGGTCGTCGTCGCCAATCTCAACGTCGCGTACCGGGTGCTGTGGCCGAGCATGCCGATCGAACCGGAGGTGATCCTCGTGCCGCTCCGCGTCGAGACGGACGTCGGGGTGACCACCATCGCCAACAGCATCACGATCACCCCCGGGACGATCACGCTGGACCACGACCCCGAGGCGAACGCGCTGTACGTCCACGTGATAGACGGCCGCGACCCCGAAGCGATCGTCGAACCGATCCGGGCCTGGGAGGACTACGCGCTGTCTATCTTCGACGAAGAGCGGTCGCCCGCGGACCCCGCGCCGGAGATAGCCGTCTACCCGGCGGGGTACCAGAACCCGCCGGATCCGCTGGAACGCGAGGAGCGAGCGGAGCGGCGGACGGAGGCGACCGACGAGCACGACCGTCACGGCGGCGACGGAGACGGAGGTGATACCGATGGCCGCTGAGTCGGAGCTCGTCGTCCTCGCGGCCGACGTCGGGTTGATCCTCGTGAGCGCGCTCTGTGTCCTCTGTAGCTATCGGGTGATCTTCGGGCCGACCGTCCCCGACCGGGTAGTCGCGCTGGACGCCATCGCCACGAACGTGGTCGCCATCGCCGTGCTGTTCGCGCTGCGGACCGGCCGCGGCCTGTTCATCACCGTCAGCCTCGTGCTCGCGATCATCGGGTTCCTGTCGACCGTCACGGTCGCGAAGTACGTCACCGAAGGCGATATCATCGTACGGAGGGAGTGAGAATGGTCACAGCACGCACCGCGCTCGTCGTCGCGCTGATCGCCGTCGGGGTCTTCTTCCTGTCGGTCGGAACGATCGGCCTGCTCCGACTGCCGAACGTGTACAACCGGATGCACGCGACGAGCAAGCCGACCACGCTGGGGACGGCGGCTATCTTCCTCGCCGGGTTCGTCTCCCTCGGTCCCGGCGGCGCGGGACTCACATCGCTCGTCGGCATCCTCTTTCTCTTCCTAACGGTGCCGACCGGCGCGCACATGATCTCCCGGGCGGCCCAGCGGATCGGCGTCCCGTTCATGGGGTCGGTCACCTGGCCGGGGAAGGCCGACGACGAAGACTGGCGGCGCTCGTCGGACGAGGAGTGAGCGCCGCCGACTCCATCCGAACCCCTTCTCCCCCGGAGACGCCCGCGAAACGACTCGCTGCGACTGCCAACCCCTCACCGTGACCGCCGTTCGCAGTTGTTTCGTGGATATCTCACAGCTGAAAAAAGTGTAGTGGGTCTCATCGAAGGGTGGTAGACGGGGGCGTTCCTGGTTGTCCTCTCCGTCGCTATCGGCGCTGTACCGCTGGTCGGGTTTCCGTCCCCCCCCATCACCCGCTTTCGGGCTGAGCGTGTTCCTCGACGGAACGGCGACCGTTTTCACTGTGATGTCGTACGTCGGTCGATGGTCTAAGGACCGTTCTCTACTATTATATGAATGACGAACAATAAGTATTCTATAATGTTAGCACCTGTACTGTATCTTCCCAGGCCCTGTGTGGTTCTGCACTTCCGCAACTAACACTCTTCCATCGAGAGCTCGATGCGGTCGTTGATGGTCGTAGTAATGTATGAGCTGTTCAAGATTCACTCGGACGATCACCCGGCTACGCACTCATGAATTATGAAAGCGGTCGATTCGCGTTTTGAGGGTACGAGACCACTTCTCGGTGAGGTTTCGGTCGGTACAGTTACCCCGATCGCTTGATCCGACTCGGGAGAGTGCGGTCCGATAGCCGAACTGATCGACGAGAAACTCGGTCCCGGAGAGATCGTGCTTCTCGCGGAATTTCTGCAAAAACGCAGCCACCGGAGCAGTTACATATCGACTAAACAACACGATACCGAGGATCACCTTTGATTCGCTGTCCATTGCAGTATACACCCAAGACCACTCGCCATCGATCCCGACAGCGGTTTCGTCAACCGCGACCCGCGACAGTGTTACCGTCGGCGGGTCGCACCCACTGTCAGCCAGCCGATGTACTCAGTTATAGACCGCTCCACGAGAACGTTCAACGCCTCATTCAGCGAGAATCGTTGTCATCTCCCGAAGCGAACAACCAGTCTGGTAAAGACGAACGGCGAACGCCCTGACGGGCGTTGCCGTCCGCTGGTTCTCCCGAGACCTTTCTAAATTCGCCGCATAGCTCTCGCTGAGCAGGTCCGCGAGCATCGATCTCAAAAGGAACAATGGGCGTTCTGGAACCGGCAGGAGTTTTTACTCTCGTAGAAGCCGATGCGGACAACGAGACAGTGCATCTAAAAGCATTAAAGTATATACGCACGTATTCTTTACATGGAGGCTATCGCAGGAACGACTCGGAGCAGGAGCACCGATCTCGAGTTCGATGACCACCCGAAGTGGGTCACCGTAAGCTTTCACTGCAGACGAGTATGACCTCGATCCGTGTTCGAGTCTCCCGAACACGAAGCGGCCACATCGCGTGTGACCCTCGATCACTCCGATAGGACGACGGTTCGCACGACGGAACGCCGGCCGCCTAGTGCTGTCACACGGACCAGTCGTATCCACCGGTCCCCGTCCGATCGGCCGGGGACCGTGATGGGACCCGCCGTGTCCACGCAGCGGCCCACCGCGCTCAGAACATCCCGGGGAAGACGACGTAACTGAACAGCAACACCAGTAGCCCAGTGAACGTCGCATAGTACGTCAGCGGGATGAGTTCGAGTCGGATGACTCGTCCTTCTTGCCCGACGAGTCCGACGACGGCGAGGGCGGCGACGACGTTGTGGACGGCGATGAGGTTCCCGATAGCGCCGCCGACCGCCTGTGCGCCCAGCATGACCGTCTTCGACGTACCGATGTTGTCGGCGACGCCGTACTGGAAGGTGCCGAAGAGGATGTCCGAGACGGTGTTCGACCCGGCGAGGAACGCGCCGAGTGCGCCGATCCACGGAGCCAGGAACGGGTACGCCCTGCCGGTGAAGTCGGCCACCGTCTCCGAGAGAACGATGAGCATGCCGTCGGACCCCGTCGCCGTGCCCGACTGTAGCATTATCTGCACCGTCGCGACGGCAAACAGGAGGGCAACGACCGCGGGAGCGACCTTTTCGAGGGTCTCGGCCCACGATGCTTTGATATCGTTGCCGTCCATACCGTGGAGCGGGACCGTGACGAGATGGACCGCGAGGAACATCGCCCCGGGCAGATAGAGCATCTGAATGCTACCCGCGAGGCTCGTTCCGAGGATGTCGCTCCACTCCAAGACGAGGGTCGTCGTCAGGAAGTTCACCAATGGGTCCCAGACCCGGGTGACGACGAGGAGGGCGGCGAGGAGCACGTACGGTGCCCACGCTTTCGCGAGCGACATTTCCTGCGTCTGCGGCGTCTGCTGGACGCCGCCGTCGGCTGCAACTGCCATATCCTGGTCTTCCGATTCGCCGGGTTCGATATCGCCGACCCAGTGGTCCGGCCACGCCTCGCGAGGCCCGAAGTCCCACTCCTCGTCCGGGTGGAAGTAGCCGGCTTTCAGGACTCCGATGGTTATCGCGAGACCGACCATCGAGCCGATGAGGCCGGGGAACGTCGGGCCGAGGGCGTACGCCGTCAGCCAGTACGGAGCCGAGAACGCCGCCCACGCGAACAGGGTGAGCGGTAACACTTCCAGCGCCGGGCGGATCGAGCGCTCTTCGCCGAAGAAGCGCGTCATCATCGCCACGCCGATGAACGGGAGGGCGACGCCGACGATCACGTGGTACGTCGCGGCGAAGGTGGCGATGTCGCCGACCCACGCGGCGATCGTCATCCCCTGCGACTGGACGGCGTCGTTGACGTACTCGACGCTTTCGAAGACGTCTATCATCCCGATGATGAGCGGCGTCCCGACGGCGCCGAAGGTGATGGCCATCAGGTTCCCCGTCAGCGCCACCACGACGGCGGCCAGCGGCGGGAAGCCGAGTCCGACCAGAAGCGGGCCGACGATGGCTGCCGGCGTTCCGAACCCGGCAGCCCCCTCGATGAACGATCCCATCAGGAACACCAACAGGACGACCTGGACGCGTCGGTCATCGCTGATATCGGCGAACCCGCGGTTTATCGCCTCGAACGCGCCGGTCTGCTTCAGCGTGTACAGAAGCAGAATGGCGCCGAAGACGATGTAGATGATGTTCGATGCGGTGATGAAGCCGACGATGCTCGAGGCTGCGATCCAGGTCGGGGACATCCCCCATCCGACGTATCCTGCAACGATGGCGACGACCCACGCCATCGGCATCGCTCGCGTCGCAGGCCAGTAGAATCCGACCATCAGGACGGCGATGGTGACGAGCGGTAGTATCGCGAGCAGCAACTGTGTCGGCGTCGCCATCAGCGGACACCTCCGATCGGTTCGCTATCCGATCGAATCGGATGATCAGTGCCTGTTCCAGGCTTGCGCCTGTTACTGGATAGCATGGGTGTATATGGTTGTAGTTTATTATAAAGTACTGTCGGTAGCAGCTATATTCATATTCGTTCCCGTAGCAACTAATCGTGTCTCCGAAGCGTGCAGTCTCTTGACCGGGAGAACGACGGTCGGCTCGGTGTCGAACGGACCCAAAGACACAATTATCCGGGTTTCATAACCGCTCCTATGGGAACAGACACGGCTGCGACGTTCGAGAAATCGCTCGAACGGCTGAACGTCGAGCGGACGGCTACCGCCGCCACGGACGTCCATGGCGTTCTCGAGGACGTGTGTACGACCCCTACCGTCGGTAGTTCCCTTCCGTTCGACGGCGTATCGCTCCCGGAGTGGGTGAACGACACCCCAACTCCGGAGGATCTCCGTGATGCAGAGACCGGTATCTCCGCCGCGAGCATCGGTATCGCGGACTACGGAAGCGTCGTTCTCCCCGCACGGCCCGATGGGTCGGAGTCGGTTAGCCTCTTCCCCGATACGCACGTCGCCGTCCTCCGGATGTCGGACATCGTCCCCGGGATCCCGGAAGCCATCGCCCGACTGGGCGACGAGTTCCGAGCCGGGAACGATACCGCGATAATCGCGACCGGACCGAGCGCGACGGCGGACATGGGGTCGCTCGTCACGGGCGCTCACGGCCCGAAGGAGGTCCACGTGGTGATACTCGATGAGTAACAGCGGGTCCCGCGAGGCGAAAGCGGCGCACCTCCGACAGTTGCTCGAGACCGAGGGCGACGCCGTCGCGCAGAACACGCGGGGGTTCAACGCCGGTCGGTACGACTCCGTCTCCCGTCTCGACGACTACGAAGCGCTGAAAGCCGACGCCCGCGAGATCAAGGAGGACGCCATCGCTCGCCTCCCCGAACTCATCGACCGGGTAGAACGGACCGTCGAGGCGAACGGCGGAACGGTCTACATCGCCGACGACGCCGCCGATGCAAACCGCTACATCAGCGACGTGTGCGACGAGAGATCCGCCGAACGAGTCGTGAAATCGAAGTCGATGACCACCGAAGAGCTAGCCGTCAACGAGGCGCTCGAAGCCGACGGTGTCGACGTGGTGGAGACGGATCTGGGCGAGTGGGTTCTTCAGGTCGCGGACGAGACGCCGTCTCACATCGTGGCACCCGCCCTCCACAAGTCGCGGGAGAGGATCGCGGACCTGATCAACGAAACCTTCGACCCCGAGGAACCGCTCGAGACCGCGGAGGAGCTGACGATGTTCGCCCGCGACCACCTCGGCGAGCTCATCGAAGGTGCGGACGTGGGTATGACGGGCGCGAACTTCATCACCGCCGATACGGGCACCATCGCGCTCGTCACCAGCGAAGGAAACGCCCGGAAGACCGTGACAGCGACGGACACGCACATCGCCGTCGCGGGCGTCGAGAAGGTCGTCCCCTCCTTCGAGGACCTCGCCCCCTTCATCGAGCTGATCGGCCGGTCGGGGACCGGCCAGGACATCACGTCCTATCTCTCGTTGCTGACGCCGCCGGTCGAGTCGCCGGCCGTCGACTTCGACGAACCGGAGGTCGCCGTCGCGGACGGCGACGTGGATCGCGACTTCCACCTCGTCTTGGTCGACAACGGCCGGATGGCGATGCGCGAGGACGACCAGCTTCGGGAGACGCTGTACTGCATCCGGTGTTCCGCGTGTGCCAACTCGTGTGCGAACTTCCAGTCCGTCGGCGGCCACGCTTTCGGCGGCGAGACCTACTCCGGCGGCATCGCGACGGGCTGGGAAGCCGGTGTCCACGGCTCCGACAGCGCCGCCGGATTCAACGACCTCTGTACGGGCTGTTCGCGCTGTGTCGACGCCTGCCCGGTCGGGATCGATATCCCGTGGATCAACACCGTCGTCCGCGACCGGCTCAACCGCGAGGGTGACGAGGGGCAGTTCGACTTCCTCTACGAAGGGCTCGTCCCCGACGAAGAGCCGGGCGGGATCGACGTGCAGAAGCGGCTGTTCGGCAACTACGAGACGCTCGCGAAACTCGGGAGCGCCACCGCGCCCGTCTCCAACTGGATCGCGTCTACCCGACCGGCCAGGGCGGCACTCGAGCGGGTCGCCGGCGTCGACGGTCGGCGCGAGCTTCCCGATTTCCAGCGCGAGACGCTTCGAGACTGGTACGCGAGCCGGGGGCCGCGGATCGACGCGGCCGACGCGGACCGGGAGGTCGTCCTCTACCCCGACACCTACACCGACTACGTCGACGTCGACCGCGGAAAGGCGGCCGTGCGCGTTCTCGAAGCGCTGAACGTTCGCGTTCGCATCCCCGACGTCGCCGAGAGCGGCCGTGCCCCGCTCTCACAGGGAATGGTCGACACCGCGGACGAACGCGCCAGTCGCGTCTACGGGACCCTCGCCGAACACCTCGACGCGGGCCGTGACGTCGTCGTCATCGAGCCCTCTGACCTCGCGATGTTCCACCGGGAGTACGAGAAGCTGTTGCCCGAACGGTCGTTCGAGCGCCTTCGAGACAGTAGCTACGAGATACTCGAGTTCGTCTACGGCTGTCTCGAGAACGGTGCTGACGCGGATTCGCTCCGCGGCGACGCCGAGATCGCCTATCACTCCCACTGTCAACAGCGGACCCTCGGCCTCGAACCGTACACGACGGCAGTCCTCGAGGAGGTCGGGTGCGACGTCCTCGAGAGCGACGTGGAGTGCTGCGGGATGGCCGGCAGCTTCGGCTACAAGTCGGAGTACTACGACCTGAGCATGGACGTCGGCGATCGGCTACGGGAGCAGTTCACCGAGCCAGCGGCGGCGGACCGGATCGTCGTCGCCAGCGGCACGTCCTGTGAGGACCAGCTCGGGTCGCTGCTCGAGCGCGATGCCGCTCACCCGGTGGAGGTGCTCGACCCGCATCGGCGGACCGGTCGCTGACGACGGCCGCTTCCGTCACGGAGACTTATATCGGCCGACCGAGGTCGAGACAACGCGACTGGTCGCTCGCGATCACGAGCCCGCGAGCAGTTCGTTCACTTTCTCGATCGGGTGTGGTGGCTTCTCGTCTCGCGTCTCCCGATCCTTGATCTGACTCCGACAGGACGCGCCGGGTGCGACCGGCGTCCCGTCGCTCGCGTCGAGCTTCTCGTAGAGCCGCTCGCCGATCGACTTCGAGAGGTCGTAGTGTTCCGCCTCGTAGCCGAACGAGCCGGCCATGCCACAGCAGCTGGACTCGATCGGGTCGACCGCGTAGCCGGCGCGTCGGAGCACGCCGACGGGGCAGCTGCTCGACGAGCCGGTACTCGTCCATGTACTCGCTGACGCCGTACGCGTGCGCGGCGACCGTCTCCGCTTCCGGCGTGTTCACCAGATCGAGGTACTCGTCCTGGAACACCACCGCGTCGGACGGTTCGACGGCGATGATCTCGTAGCCGTGCTCGATGTACTCGGTGAACAGGTCGATGTTCCGTCGGGCGCGCTCCTCGGCGGTGTCGAGCATACCGACCGAGAAGGCCGCGCGACCGCTCGGGGCGACGTCGTCGGGAACGTCGACGTGGACGCCCGCCGACTCGAGCACCCGCACGGCGGCTTTCCCGGGATGGGTGTGGTTGTAGTTCGTATAAGTGTCGGGGAACAGCAACACCTTTCGGTCGGCGTCGTTCGGACTCACCCGCGGTCCGCGCTCGGCGAACCACTCCTGCAGCGATCGGCTCTCGAACGAGGGCAGTGTCCGCTCCGGGGCGATGCCGGCGACCTTCTCCATCAGGAGGCGGCTCCCCGGCAGCTTCTGGCCGGCGTTCGCGAGCGGGGCGAGCGCGCTCCCGATCCTCGAGACAGTGTCGATATTGCCGAACAGTCGCTCTCGCAGGCCGATCCCCTCGCGGTCGTGGTACTGATGCTTCGTTTCCGCTTTGAGCTTCGCCAGGTCGACGCCGGTCGGACAGTCGCTCTTGCACCCCTTGCAGCCGATACAGAGGTCGAGCACTTCCTCCTGGAAGCGCTCGGAGTACATCTCCTCTTCGGAGATCTCGCCCGAGATCGCCGCTCTGAGCATGTTCGCACGGCCGCGCGTCGTCGCGACCTCGTCTTTCATCCCGCGATAGGTCGGACACATCACGTCGTCGGTCTGCCGGCAGGTCCCGCAGCCGTTGCACAGCTCCACCAGGTCCGAGAACCCACCCTCGTCGGAGAAGTCCAGTTTCGTCTGGGGCTCGATCGAGCTGTAGCCGTCCCCGTACCGCAGGTTGTCGCGCATGTCCGTCGGATCGTCGTCGCGGAAGACGACTTTCCCCGGATTCATCCGCCAGTCGGGGTCGAAGACCGACTTGAGCTCCTGGAACGCCTCCCAGAGGTCGTCGCCGTACATCTTCGGATTGAACGCGGTTCGCGCGAGCCCGTCGCCGTGTTCCCCGGAGAACGACCCGTCGTGCTCGAGGACGAGATCTGTCACGTCCTCGGTGATCGACTGCATCTTCTGGATGCCCTCGTCCTCCTTCAGGTTGAGGATAGGGCGGATGTGCAGCGTCCCGCTGCCCGCATGCGCGAAGGTGGCGGCGGAGGTGCCGTGGTCGTCGAGCACGCCCATGAACTTCTCGACGTATTCGGCGAGCTCGGCCGGCGGGACCGTCGCGTCTTCGATGAACGGGTACGGTTTCGGGTCGCCCTCGAGGCTCATCAGCAGCGGAATGGCCGCTTTGCGGAGCTTCCAGAGTTTCGTCTGTTCCTCCTCGGTGTAGGCCTCGAGGCACTCGAAGGCGTCGCCCTCGTCGACGAAGTGGGCGTTCGTCCGGGCGATCGGTTCCTCGAGATCGTCGAACAGTTCGGAGTCGACCTCCAGCATCAGCGCCGCTTCCGTCTCGTCGGGGATCGGTTCCTCGTAGCGGGAGAACTGCTCTGATTCTCGTGCGAGCCTGAACACCTCACTATCCATCAGTTCGACCGCGCTGGGGTCGAATTCGAGGGCTTCGGGGACCGCCTCGAGCGCGTCGATCAGGTCCTCGAAACAGTAGAGGACGAGTGCCGTCTTCTCGGGGAGCGTGACGAGACTGATCTCGGCTTCGACGATCACGCCGAGGGTGGATTCGGCGCCGACGAACAGCTTCGTGAGGTTGATGACCTCCTCCCCGTCCTCGTTTTCGTAGATCACCCTGTCGAGATTGTATCCGGAGACGTTGCGCTTGAGATCCGAGTACCGCTTTTCGATCTCGCCGGCGTTCTCCTCGACGAGCGAGCGAACGGTCCGGTAAATCGCCGCCTCGCGGTCCTCCTTCGAGACGACCTCGTCCCACTCCTCGGAGTCGAGGACGACCTCGCGAGTGTGAACGATCGAGCCGTCGGCCAGGACCACTTTCAGTTCCTCGGTGTAGGCGTCAGTGATGCCGTACCGCACCGAGTGTGCCCCGGTCGAGTTGTTCCCGATCCCACCCCCGATCGTCGCGCGGTTCGAAGAGGCGGGGTCCGGCGCGAACTTGAGCCCGTACTGTTGGGCGTGGTCGTCGAAGTCGTCCTGGACGACGCCCGGTTGGATGCGGGCTCGTTGTCGTTCGACATCCACCTCGAGAACGGTGTCCATATAGGTGGTCATGTCGAGCACGATACAGCCCGGTCCCACGGTCTGCCCTCCCAGCGACGAGCCGGCTCCACGCGCCATGATCGGTACCTCGTGTTCGGCCGCGACGCGCACGGCGTTTTGCACGTCCTCGGTGTCGCGAGGGAGGACAGCGCCTGCAGGTCGAGCCTGATAGATGCTGCCGTCGGTCGCGTACAGTATCTGCGCGTACTCGTCGAAGCGCACCTCCCCCTTGACGACCGACCGAAGGTCGGCGGCGAGGTCCACGTACTCGCTTTCGTCGCTGTAGTCGTGATCGAGCGTGTCTCGGAACCCCTCGTGACTACTTAGGTCATCCCGAGGCTTTTCGACAGCCATTGTTTGTTCCTCGGCCATCAATTATTATAAACGCTGGCGTTGTATTCCGCAGCGATTGACTATGGTGAAATAGTGTACTGGCCATAATAAAACTCGAAAGCGCATCCGCGCAACCGGTCGCCGGAACCCTTTCGAGTCGTACGCCAGTGAACGAGATTCGAGATCGATCGGTTACGGTAAAGCGCCAGTTCGCATACGATCGTCTACAGAGGAGGGATTCACGGACGTGATCGAGGAGGTGAGTGACTGCGTCGAGGATGTCACGACGCTCGACGGGGACGTGTCCGTCCGCACCTACGGCATCCCTTCGCGCCGGAACGACGAGACGCTCGCCGGTCACCCCGGTCCGGCGGCCGTCTTCGCGGACGAAGTCCACCTCCGGGCCTTCGAGCGGGCATTCGACTGGACGCCGCACGAACCGACGAGGCCGGATCCCCGGCCCAACGAGTAACGGGGAAGGAGCCTTCATGCAGGACGACGGAGTCGCGGAACGCGGAAGTACCGGCAGTCAAGCCACCGATGCTGATCGCCCTGGTCGTGACTGTGCTGTACGGAACTGTACTTCGGTGCCGGCGATACCCGGTGAATTTATTAGATCGGTCATTAGGACGTAGAGCATGGAACTCATCCATATCAATATCAACGTCGCCGACGCCGACGAAACGATCGAGTTCTACGAACAGTTCGGATTCGAGGAGAGTTGGGAGTTCGAAACGCCGGACGGCGAGACGGAAAACCGGTACATCGCGGACGAAAACGGAACCGAACTACAGCTCTCGGATACCGACGGCGAGGGGGACTTCGACCAAGGAACGGCGTGGGATCATCTCGCCATCGGCGTCGGCGACGTCGATGAGGTTTTCGAGGGGATAGACCACTACGGCGTCGTGAAGGAACCCGGAGATCAGCCCGAAGCGGGCGCTCGGACGGCGTTCGTCCGCGATCCCGACGGCCGAACAGTCGAACTCGTCGAACCGCTGGAGTAGTTCGGCCGGCGCGAATCCCCGGAGATGCCGTTCTTCGACAGGGCTATGACGCCTTCGAAACCCCGAGAGGAAAATCGGAGGTACTCCGCGACATCCGGTCTCCGTACGAATGGTTGACCCCATGCTACTAGTAGTCGATCCCTTTTGTTCTCTATAATAGAACGGGGGGCGATCGGACCCGAACGAACGGTCTTTCTTACGTACGTAGGTTTGTAAAGTATCGGCCGGAAGCCGCCGAGGAGAAGCGGACGAAGGACGGTCAAAGTACGAACGGTTCTCTATGTGTGAATACGGCCCGATGCGGCAGCGATCACGGCGAAAACGTGGTTCAGGACGAGATATGAGGTTCATCACTCTCCCGCTCGTCGCGTTTCAGACTACTTCAAACGGATATTCTCGTTTTCTATGATAGAACAACCTTTATAGATCGGGCGATAGTGGGACTTTATATGCCGAAAAAAGCCAAACACCCCGTCCGAACGACCGAGAAATCGTTGGAGATCGTCTCGGAACTCAATCGGACAGGGGAAACGCGGGTGACGACGTTGGCGAACGAGCTCGAGATGGGCAAAAGCACGGTTCACAACCATCTGACGACGCTCGAGGACCACGGGTACGTCATCAAGGACGCCGAAACCAAAACCTACCGTCTCAGTCTCAAGTTCCTCGATATCGGCGGTCAGATCCGAAGCGAGATCGACGTCTACAAAGTCGCCGAGCCGAAGATCGAGGAACTCGCGGAAACGTCAGGCGAGTTAGTTCACCTCGTCGTCGAAGAGGACGGGAAGGGTGTCTATCTCTGTCGGGCGAAAGGCGAGCGAGCGGTCGAGTTGGACACGTACGTCGGGTGCAGACACCACATGCACAGTACGGCGTTCGGAAAAGCGATCCTCTCTCACCTCCCGACGGAACGGGTCGACGAGGTCATCGACCAGCACGGGTTACCGGAAGTGACGCCACGGACGATCACGTCTCGCAGCGAGCTCTTCGAGGAGCTGGAACGAACGCGGGAACGCGGCTTCGCGGTCGACGACGAAGAGCGCCTCGAGGGCCTCCGCTGTATCGCTGCACCCATCAGATTCGATTCGGACGTCATCGGAGCGATCAGCGTCTCGGGTCCGACCGCTCGGATCGACGACGACTGGGAATCGAACGAGTTCGTCGAGCAGCTCTGCCGAGTAGCGAACGTAATCGAACTGAACAAGTACAACGTGTGAACTACCCCACCCTACTCGCTCACGGTTTCCTCTCGCGGGCCACAGGCCCGCTCGCACGGCCCGAGGCGCGGAGCGTCTCGCTGTCGCCGGACCACGTCCGGCTGCCTGCGGGAGCTTCGCTCCCGCTCTGTCCTCTCCGGTCTACTCACTCGCTTCGCTCGCTCCTTGCGGCCGGAGGCTCCGCCTTGAATACGCTGACGGCATCGCCGCGGCGACGAACAGCCGTCCCGGACTGCTTTGCAGTCGACCGCCAGGCGTTTTCGGTCGAGTAGTCGTTCGAGTGGAGGCCGGGAGCGACAGTGAAACGAGCGGCCCCGCCACCGTGACTCGATCTGTCGAGAGAGTCGGGCCGAAAACCCGCCCGGCAGACACCGCCGGTGGACTCGAGGTACCCGTCTCGGCCGGTCACTCGTTCTCTCGGAAACCTCGGATGACAGCCCGCTGATCCACAAAACGTTTTAATATCGGAACGGGGTATTGTCAGGTGGACTCATGAGTGTACAACGGCGGCACGATCGGGATTTTGTGCGAACGTTCTTTACGACCCCGACTGCTGTGAAAGGAGAAGACGATTCCGCTAAGATGCTGCGAAGTGCGGCCCAGCTCCGCGGAATAGAGGCCCCCGACGTTTGGGTGCCGGACAACGAGGACGCGACGGCACCCTCAATGCGTGACGAAGGGGTACGGAACATCATCAGTATCGTTTCGGAACACGGTAAGGATTTCCCCGGTGAGATCCATCCTCGCGTCGTCTGGCACAGGGACAGCCCCAGTACCCGCTACCAGAGTTTCCAGCGCATGCTGGAGATCGCCGACCCCGAAAACGGAGCCGTCGAACACATTGATGGGTTCGTGATCCCGGAAGTCGGTGCTATCGACGACTGGAAGAAGGCCGACGAGTTCATCACTATCGTGGAAAACGAACACGGGCTGAAGGAGGGCAGTCTGACCATGTCGGTCATCGTCGAGAGCGGCGAGGCCGAACTGGCGCTCGGCGAGCTCCGCGACGAGATGGGCAAGCCCGCGAACGATCTCGAGCGCATGTTCCTCCTCGTCGACGGGGAGGTCGACTACACCAAGGACATGCGCGCAATGACGCCTACCGGTGAACTGCCGTCGTGGCCGGAGCTGCGCCACAACACCTCGCGGGGTGCCAGCGCGAACGGGCTGATCGCCATCGACGGTCCGTACGACGACATTCGCGACGTCGAGGGCTACCACGAGCGGATGACCGACAACCAGGCCAAGGGGATGCTCGGTATCTGGTCGCTCACGCCCGGACAGGTCGAAGAAGCCAACAAGTCACCGCTCCCGCCGAAGAGCGGGAGTTGGCGTCTCGACGTTAATGACCGCAACGTCGAACTCGAAGAAGAGGACGGTCGCTACGTCTACGACGGTAAGGACATCGGACTCGAGGAACTCGGAGACGACCGATACGGACTCCGTGTCGGCGGCGACGAGCGTGAACTCGACGGAGACGAACTGGAAGAGGAGCTGTTGAACCTGGCCGACTACATCCCGAGCATGACCGACATCGTCGACTCGATGGAGGAGTTCGAGGCGGCCAAGGAAGCCGGCCGAGGTGCCATCGCCATGGAGCAGTCGGGGACGTTGGTCGTCGACGGCGTCGAGGTCACGATCGGCAAGGACCGGATGTGGGACGAAGCGACCTATCAGGCGGCCCAAACGCCTATCACGCTGTTCCAAGACGTGTACGAGAACCGTCCCGACCAACACGAGGACCTCGAAGAGATGTACGGCGAAGACATCGTCGAGCGCGCGATGGTCGTCGGCTGATAGTCACCACGACTAAACGAGCAGTTGGACCTCGGACTCCGCCGTATCTCGAACGGCCGTGGCCGCTCCCACGCCGGCGGTTACGCCGTCGTAGGAGTCGCTCTCCGCGTAGCCCATGAGGTCCATCGTCATCTGACAGGCTGGAACTCGACGCTCATATCCAGCGAGGTTTCGACGAGTTCTTCGATCGACGCCGTATCGTTCCGTTCGATCCGCTTCTCCTTGACCTCCTCCCGCGCCTGAAGACGCGGGAACCCCACCACGGGATTTCAGGTCGGATGTGGCCCTATGGTTTCAAGACGCATACGTTCCAAGCGTCTCCTGCGTGGTAGCATCGGCTTGGCTGTCTTGTGGGGCGGTCTAACGCCCCCCATCCTCGGCCGAGTCATCGTCGTTCTCGTGTTCTCTGAAACGACTCTCTCCGCTGAGGTAGCGGTCTGCGATGTTTATCGCGCCGTTCACGTCCGCTTGGTACTCGCCCATCCAGCAAGCGTCGTTCGTACACTTGAACGTCGCCTGTCGTGGGCAGTATCCCACCTCACCGCAAGCGTGGCACTCCTTCGAGGTGTTGCGCGGGTTCACCGTCTCCACCGGGATACCTTTCTCAACGGCTTTGTAGCGTATCTGCGCGTGAAGTTTGGCGAACCCCCAACCATGGAGACGCCGATTCATGAAGTCGCCGTAGTCCATCGACTCCCGTATGTACGTCAGGTCTTCCAGAACAAGCACAGGGTTCTCGACAGATTCGGCGTACTCCACGACTTCGCGGGTGACGCGGTGGAACACGTCGTCTATCTGGTTCCACACATCGTCCCCGAAGGACTCCGCGATACGTTCGCTACCGCGCATCTGGAGTCGGCGCTTGGCGGTGAAGTAGGTCTTGCGGAGCCGACGAACGGTCTTGCCCTCGTCGGCCCACAGTTCGGGCGCGGTCGGAGAATCGTGGTCGTCGCGGTGACATCTCGAAAACGCGAAGCGTTTTCGACGACTCGTCGGAAATCTTCGATTTTCGAGACACCGTGACGAGTGACGCTTCCCCGATGTCCACTCCGATGGGCGTCCGTTCTTCGGCGGACACCTCGGAGCGTTCCTCCACGTCGCGGGTGGCGGTAACGTGGAGATACCACGTCCCGTCCCGCTTGAACAGCCGACTCTCGCCCATCGTAGCGTCCCCCGCGTTCAATGCTTCCAACCAGCCCCGTTGTTCGGGATTCGGTTGGGCGGGCATCCAGAGGTGGTAGTCCTCGTGGTGCGGGATTTTGACGTACCACTCAATCGCGTTCTCGGGCTTGTTGTCGAGCCGTAGCCCTTCGTTTGTGAAGCGGACGGGGTGGTCGTCGTGAAGTTCGCCCACGTTGTACGACGCACAGGCCGGAGCCGTCGCCCTCCCGATCGCCGGATCACTGCTCGCCGGGAGCGCTCGGCGCACGGGTCGGCGCTGGAGCGACGACACTCGTCGACGAAGGAGCGGTCAACTCGACAGTCGCGCGGAATTCCCGTTCTCAAGGAGCGAGTAGGGCGGGGTAGTTGACGGGCTACTTCGCCGTGATGCTGCCCGCGGGAAGCCTCTCGGTCGCGGCGAAAGGGACGAGCGGACCGTTCGGCGTCGCGGCGTTCAACGCCGCGAGTATCGTTCCCGTCTTCGGGGCGACGGTCTCGGTCAGCGCTGCGGTCGTTCTCGCTGTGGCGTGGACGCTTCGGGAAGACCGATCCGGAAAGTGGTGCCGGATCGTTACGGGATAGTTGGGTACAGTATTGTACCAACTATGCAAACGATTTTGAATATCGACTCCGACTACCGCCAACTGATGGCCGACTCAGTGAGCGAGATGCGTCGGCAGGACGTGCAGTGCGAGGAACTGCTGGAGTGTTTCCACGGCCTCAAGCGGATGGACAAAGAGGTGTTCCGGCTACCGAACGACGTGGATGAACCGCTCACGGTCGACGAACTCGCCGAGGAGATCGATCGCGAGCGCTCAACCGCGTACCGCCCCATGCAGCGGCTGATGACGGCAGGACTGATCGAGAAAGAACAGGTCAACTACGACCAGGGCGGCTACTATCACGTCTACCGCGCGACGCCGACGCGATCACCGACGACAGGCAGCGAATGCTCAACGACCGGTACGTGAAGACGGGCCAGTTCATCGGGGAGTTCAACGGGAAATACTCCGACGAACCCGGCCCGACTTCCCCGGTCGAAAGCTGATCCGCGCTGTTCTCTGTAGTGGTCGCCCGCTCACGACTCGTCACTATCCGCGACAAGGCCTGCCAGACGCCGCTTCGGTGCAGGTCTTCCGTGTCCCACTCTGAACGGACTACCGGTTTACGCGATCCACAGCGGGGACCGATCCCTATCGTATCAGGCACTCGTCAGTGACTATCCGAATAGCCAACTCAGGTTCTCAGTGAGGCGTAGTGTTGTATTTTCAGTACAATAATACGCCACCCAGCCAGCGATCGCTCGGCGTGTTCACGACGAAGGAGAGAACTGCTCCTCGCGGCGTCGCGGGGAGATCACAGACCACCTCCATTGCAGGTTGTAGCGTGGACCGTGAGCTGGCGGAAAGTCCCGCAGCCCACCACGTTCCGCACATCTACCTAGCCCGTCTGTGGGGCACCCGTCCCTGTCCCGTGTGGCTCGCAGTCGGCGGAGCCTCCGGCGGCTGTCCGGGGGTATTTTGTCTAACTGGACGGAGCATCTATCACACCTTCGCGTTCGACGGCGTCGGGAACTGGCGACGCCGGTAGCGAACCGCCGAGAGGCCGAGTCCGAAGACGAGGGTGAGCGCTCCGGAGAACGGATACGCGACGTTCGGGCCGCAACTGCTCGTTCCGCCGGCGACCTGAGCACACATCGCGACCTGAGCACACATCGGACGCTGGATGGCGTACCTGACCGCGAGACAACCGCCGACGAGGGCGAGAACACCACAGCCCCACAGCGGACGCAACTGTTTCATCGCCGATAATTAACCGTACCGCAAAAAGTGGTTCGCGGGGAAGAAAGGACGGTCGGCTCGGTCCGCATGGTCCCCGGCGAGCAGTTCGAAGTGGCTCTCCGGACGTCCGTGCGGTAGTTCCGAGCACTCCACAGGGAGCGACGAGCGACAGGGCCAGCGTCGGCTACCCGAGCTTATCGGTCGAGTTGACGGTGATATCGGGGATCTCCACGTGGGCGGGGCGAGAGACGACGAACTCGATCGCCGACGCGACGTCGGCGGGGTCGAGCGCCCGGCCGTCCCAGTGGTCCCAGTCGTTCAGTTCGGTGACGACGGGTCCCGGCATCACGATGGTCACCCGCACCTGTTCGTCCGATAGCTCCTTTCGCAGCGAGCGGCAGAACCCGTTGACGCCGAACTTCGACGCGGTGTAGCCGCTCCCGCCCTCCTGGGGGAAGCGGGCGCTCATCGAGGAGACGGTGACGATGTCGCCGCTGCCGGCGTCGAGCATGGTCGGGAGCGCGGCGTGGGTGACGTTCATCACGCCCTCCAGATTGACCCGGACGTTCCGCCGGAGGTCTCTCAGGTCCGCGTCCGCGACCGGATCGCCGCGGGCGACGCCGGCGTTGTTCACGAGGATATCGACGCCGCCGAGTCGCTCTCGGGTCGTCTCGATCAGCGCCGCGGCGTCGGCCTCGTCAGCGACGTCCGTCGGAACGACGAGTGACTTCTCGGCCCCTATCTCGTCGGCGAGCGCCTCCAGACGGTCCTCGCGACGGGCCGCTAGCGCGACGGTACAGCCCTCTCGCGCGAGCGTTCGGGCCGCCGCCTCGCCGATGCCGGAGGACGCCCCGGTCACGACCGCGACGTTTCCCGTCAGGTCCATATCGCCCGGGAGACGGAGTAGACCCATAATTATGTCGGACGTCTTCGGTGAACTTATCATCGCACAGCCGGCTACGTCGGCTATGGCGACACCGGACATCGACGCGGCCGGTCTGGAGACGTTCTTCTCGCGGGAGCTCGACGCGGACGTGGTCGAGACGGAAGTGATCCACGACGGCCTCAACCTGTCTCTCGCCGTCTCGACCGCGGAGACGGAGCGGGCGTTCGTCCTGCGGCGGCCGAACAAGTTCCGCCGGAGGTCGACGTTCAACGGCGTGGCGCAGGAGTACGGAGTGCTGGAACGCCTCCGTGACACCGCGGTCGACGCTCCGGAGCCGGTGCTGCTCTGCGAGGACGACTCGGTCGTCGGCGACCCGTTTCTGGTGATGACGCACCTCGACGGCGAGGCGGTCCCGCTGGGGTCGGACCTGCCCGAGCGGTTCCGGAACCGGACCGCCCGCCGGGAAGTGGCGACCCGACTCATAAACTCGCTCACCGACCTCCACGCGGTGGAAACGGAGCCGTTCGCGGACGTCTGCGACCGGCGGTCCGTGCGGGAACAGGTCGACCGGATCGTCGAGCAGTTCGACGACGCGACGAGCGCGACCGACCGCGAGAACGCGCCCCTGCGGCGCGTCGCGGACTGGCTTCGGGAGAACGCCCCGGCGGACTCGCGGACGGCCCTCGTCCACGGGGACTACAGGCCCGGGAACGTCCTCTTCGCGGACGCGGACCGCCCCGAGATCGCCGGCGTCCTCGACTGGGAGACGGCGTTTCTCGGCGACCCGCTGGTCGAACTCGGCTATCTGCTGCTCCGGTGGCGCGACGACGGCGACCCGACGCCGGCGCTCGGCGGGATCCGGTCGCGGCACCCGGACGCGGACGAGGACGTGCTCGCGGACCTCGAAGTGATGAACGACCGCGGGCTCGCGCCGTTCACGAGCGATCCGGGGAGCCCGAGCCGACGGGACCTCGTCGGTCGGTACGAGGAGCGGACCGAAACGGCGTTCGAGAACGAGCGGTTCTACCGCGCGTTCGCCGCGTTCGTCCTCGCGACGGTCTGGGAGGACCTCCACCGACACCGGATCGAGACCGGCGAGGAGTCGAGCTGGGAACCGTACATCGACTACATGACGGAGACCGCGACCGGCATCGTCGACGGCGAGTTCCCGCTGTAAGCCTCGTGGACCGGGAGGGACTGGCGGAGTCGACCGGTCAGGCGTCGGCGACGCCGCGTATCCAGTCCGCGGCGTCCTCGACGACGTAGTCAGCGACGTTCCCGCCGAAGTACAGGCAGACCGGCGTCCACGGCGCGGGGCCGTCCTGGAAGTAGTGGCCGACGCGCTCGTAGCGTTCGGTCCGGCTGCCGGCCGGGAGGTCCGCGGTTCGCCACTGCTCGAACCCCCGGCGGCGGTACTCGTGGAGTTCCGGTTGCAGTTCCTCGTCGACGCGCGACGTAGTCGTGGCGAACACGGGAGCGCCGAGACCGCTCGCAGTGGCGACGGGGTCGCAGTCCCGGTGGCTCCGGTGCCACACGCCGGGGTAGCCCATGACCGTGTCGTCGGGGTCGAAGTCGCCGTCCGCGATGCGCCGGAACGTCTCGCGCATGTCCTCGAACTCCGCCGCCTGTTTCTCGCTGAGGTCGCCGTTCGGTTCCATGCTGTACCGTAGCCACGCGAGGTCGTCGGGGTCGACGACGGGGTCGGCAGGGGGGTCAAGCAGGACGACGCCCGCGGCGTCCCCGAACCGGTCGGCGATCCGCGGGGCGCACATCCCGCCCTGACTGTGGCCCGCGACGAACACCTCGTCGGCGCTCACCTCGGCGGCGTCGGCGAGCGTCGACAGCACGGCGACAGCGTCGTCGGTGACGACGGCGTCGAGCGTGTAGTTCTCGTCGGCCACCTCGTGTTCCGCGAGGCGCTTCTCGTACCGGAGCGTGGCGATGCCGCGGGTCGCGAGTCCCTGCCCGAAGTCCCGGAGGATCTTCGCCGCGCCGGCGGTGCCGTCGGGGTCGTGGATGCCATGGCCGTGAACGAGCACGACGCCGGGGAACGGCCCGTCGCCGTCGGGCAACGCGAGCACGCCGTCGAGGGCCACGTCCCCGGCGTCGACCGTCACCTCGCGCTCGCGGAACGCGTCGCGGTCGACGCAGTCGGGAGTCTCGTACTCGGGGGGGAACGAGAGGTCCACGACGCCGCCCTCGGCGAGGTCGACGGTGGCGGTCACGCCGCCGTCCGCGAAGCGGAGACCGACCGTCGCCGCGCCGCCTTCGGCGGTCACGTCGCCGACGCCCTCGAACTCGCCGTACTGGCCGTGCAGTCCCCGCCGGTACTGTCCGAGCGCGTCGTCCGCGTCGATCCGGCCGTCCTGGAACTCGTCGGGGAACGAGTCGACGAGCCGGTCGCGGCCGTCCTCGGCGAGCAGTTCGACCGCGTCCGCGAACGCCTCGTCGCCGAACGCGGCGGCGAACTCGCGCACCGTCGCTTCGTCGGGACCGTTCCGGGGGTCATACGACGCGTCCCTGTAGCTAAACCGCACTGAAGCGGATTTCGGACGCGACGGTCGGGGGAGTCACCAGTCGAAGTCGCGGTGGATCGCCCGGCCCTCCTCGTTCAGCACCGGGCCGACGACGGAACTGACGCCGTCGAGCACCGTCGCCGCGCGGACGGACGGCACGTCGCCGGTGAGATCCGCCAACTCGTCGCTACCGACGCTGTAGACGACGCGGTCGAACCCGGCGCTGACCATCCCGCCGGCACACATCGGGCACGGTTCGGTGCTCGTGTACATGACCGTCTCGGCGCGTTCGTCCGCGGCGAGTTCGCGACACGCGCGATACGCGAGGTGGAGTTCGGGATGGCGGCGAACGTCGTCGCCCGTGATCACGCGGTTCGACTCGCTCATGACGACCGAGTCGTCGCGGACAAGTACGCTACCGAACGGTCGGTCGCCGCGGTCGGCCGCCTCGCGAGCGAGCGACAGCGCCCGCCGCATGTGCGATTCGTGGTCGAAGTCGTCGATCGGTGCGTCGCCCATGCTTGGACATTGGGTCGGACGAATAGAAAAACCGGAGGTCGACGCGACCGACATCGTTGCCCCCGAGTCGGCAGCGTCGTTTCGGCGTCCGCGCGCCGAGCGTTACCGTTCCCCGGTGGGTGGTCACAGCGGTGTGGCGGCGGAGCTAGCGAGTCGCCCGCGCTCCGGACGGTCGCAGTGACGGGGGAGGCCGCGCCGATGCAGTGCCGCCGTCAGTGTCCGTCGCCCAGTCCGCGTCTCGCACTCCCCTTCCTTCGCGCCGGCGGATTCGTGCGCCGACGATTACTGTGAACAGTTAACACACCGCTCGACAGAGACTTCAAACCGGATGACGTTGAAAGGCTTCAGTGGGAAAGAAGATGGGGGAACATAGAGACGTGTATCAGAGGGTCGCTGTGGTAGCGTTCGTCGGCGTCGTTCTCGGCTGTACGGCCGCCACGGTGCCGGCGGCGGGAGCGCCCGCGCAAGCGACGACGGGCGAGACCGGGCAAGTCGCGGACGCCGCGCCGCCGAACGAGTCGGCGGACGTCGATACCTACGCGGTCAGCCAGAACGGGAACTGCATCGAGGTGACGGCCCTCGGCGACGGGAGCGAGTCGGTCAGCGAGTTCTACCAGTACGGCTCCCACTCCGGACTGTACAGTTCGCAAGGGACCAACGCGTATCAGGAGTACGACGAGAGCCAGCTCTTTCTCTACAACGGTAACGAAAGCGGGAGCATCGTCTTCGTCCACGGCGAGGCCGGGAGCGAGCGCGGCGGCGGACAGGCCTCGGTCACCGCGACGGGCCTCCCGGACGACGCTGCGTGGGCGGTCGAGGACGACGACTACGACACCCGGGACGACAACTTCACCGTCGACGGCGAGCGGGCGCACGCCGACTGGTTCTGGGAGGACAACCGCACCGACGGCGGCGCGCTCCGCGGACTGGAGCAGGGCGACTACGAGGCGGTAACGATAGACATCGGCTTCAACGACGAGGCGCACCACGCGTCGTTACAAGCGCCGCTGACCATCGACACCTGGCGGGTTCACAGCGCGGACGGCGAGAGCTACGTGCTCGATCCGTCCGAGCCGCTCACGATCCGGCCGGGTCCCTGCGACGGACCGTCGACGCAGGTGACGACCGACGAGCCCGGCACCTACGCCGCGACGGCGCGCGACGTCGGCGGCAACGCGACGTTCGACACCGGCCTCTCGGCCGAGAACGCCAGCGGCGTCGTCCTCGACGACGTGACGGTCGCGCCGCCAGCGAACCAGTCGTGGTTCCAGGTCCGACTTCGCGCGACGACGGAGAACCCCGTCAACGCGGCGTCCGGACCCGAACAGCCGCTCATGTTCGTGGACCCGACCGGGCCGCAGTTCGAGGACCCGCCGGAGAACGTGCAGTACTTCGTCTCGCTCGACGACGCGGAACTCGCGGAGCGAGACATCAGGCCGGAGAGCGTCGCCATGTTCCAGTACAGCGACGGGGAGTGGCGTCGGGTCCACCATCTGACGCGGCGCGGCGGGGGCGAGCGCGTGATCCGGTCGACGAACGCCACCGGGATGGACCCGGTCGCGGTCGCGGTGTTACAGCCCGACGTCCGGACGCAGGAGATCACGGTGTCGAACGAGACGGTCGAACCCGGCGAGGAGTTCGAGGTCCGGGCGACGCTGGTCAACGAGGGGCCGGCCAACTCGACGTACGACACCGAGTTACGGATGTTCGACGAGACGGTCGCCCGGGCGTCCGTTCTGGTGCCGCCGGGGGAACAGCGGACGGTGACGTTCACCCAGTCGGTGGAGTCGCCGGGGAACTACACCGTCCGGGTCGGCGACGCCGAGACCGAGATCCGGGTCGAGGGTGACGGCGGCGAGGCGTCGGAAGACAGGATCACCGCGCCGGGGTCAGTGCCGCTGAGGGTCGTCCTCGTCGGCGCGCTCGTCGCCGCGCTGGTCGTCGCCGGCGTCGGCTACCGGACGCGGTGAGTCCGCGAGTTCGTCGGCGAGGCCCCACTCCTCGGCGCGGTCGCGCGCCTCCTCTCGGGCCTGTTCTCTGATCGCTTCGACCTTCGACTCGTCGGCGAGGAAGGCGGCGACAGTGTTGGCGTCCGCCGTGGCGTCGTCGGCCGCCACGCGGTCCTCGGGCGCGGCCGAGCGCGTCCGGTCCGCGAGCGCCGGGTCGCCCGCCAGGCGCTCCGCCGGGAGTCCCGGTGCCACCCGCAGTTCCGGGGTGTCGTGAACCGCCGAGAGCGCCGACGCGTCGAGTTCGAAGACGTCGACGCTGTACGGACCGGGGACCGCGAGGTCGGCGAGCGCCGCCGCGCCGCCCTCGTCGGTGCCGGTGTGGTACGCGAGCACCGGGACGCCGTCCTCGAAGGTGATGACGCCGCGCCCGTCGGCGTCGAACAGGAGCGCGTCTCGGGGTTCGAACACGGCGTAGCCGGTCAAACCGCGGTCGAGCGCGGTCGACAGCGCGGTGCCGGGGTCCGACACAACTCGCGAGCGCAGGAGTCGCCCGCGCGGGAGCGTCACGGTCATGGTCGGTCCGGGACGACGGCGCTGCTGAAGCGGTCCGCGACCGCCGCCGAGTCGCCCCCCTCGACGGTGAGCGTCGCGGCCGCCTCCCGATAGGCCGCGGCGGCCGGTGAGTCCGGCGCGTGAGCAAGCAGGGGTTCGCCGGCGTCGCGGGCGTCGCGGACGGCGTCGCTGTCGGGCACCGTCGCCAGCGTCGGTCCGTCGAAGTACTCCTCGGTTCGGTCGGCGATGCGGTCGACCGCCGCCTCGTCCCGGACCTTGTTGAAGAGGACGCCCGCGCTCCCGGTGCCGTACGACCGGGCGTACTCGCCGACCTTCAGGGCGTCCGACAGCGCCGGTATCGTCGGCTTGAGGACGGTGACGACCCGGTCGGCCAGCACGATGGGGAGGACGGCGCTTTTGCTCCCCAGCGCGGCGGGCGAGTCGAGCAACAGCACGTCCGCGTCGGCCGCGAGCGTCGCTACCACGTCGCGCAGGCGCTCGGGGTCGGCGGCCTCGAAGTCGGCGAGATTCGTACCGCAGGGGACGACGGACATGCCGAAGCGCTCGTACGTCGCGTCGGCGACGGCGGCGTTCGCCCCGTCGATCAGGAGGTCGTGAAGCGTCACGTCGACGTCCACCAGACCGGCGTGAAAGAGGAGGTTCGCGAGGCCGGTGTCGGCGTCGACGACCGTCACGTCGTGTTCGTAGGACAGCGCCATGCCGAGCGCGAGCGTGCTCGTCGTCTTTCCGGTGCCGCCTTTCCCGCTCGCCACGGCGAACGCCTCGACCATTGAGGTTTCGTACAGCTACTATCCATAATAAAATTTGTCCTCCCGAGCGGTCGTCCTCGCCAGTCATCGGCGTCGCGAAGGGGGAAAGGGGGTGGGGAACGGAGCGTGAGACGGGGGGTGCCCGTCGCACGTTGGGGGTGGGAAACGAGGGTCAGGCACGCCGCGAAGCGATGCCCGCGACCCTCGGTGGCGTGGTTGTCGCCAGTCTTACAGCGTGGCGAGACGGTATGGCGGCGACGACCACGTCCCCCAATTGACGGTACGATGATGTAATACTTTTGGCCCGTTCGCGGGAAGAAACACCGTCGCCTGGTACCGGACAACACGGATCGTCGCGGGCGTCCCGGCGGTGGACCTGTAGGTCGGGCGACTCCCGACGGGGTCGCGGACCGATACCGTCTTGCGGCTACCCCCCTAAAGACGGCCGGATCACGGGGAACCGGGGCCGATCCCGAGGCCCGATACGTCGACGTTCGCCGCGATCAGGTCCGCCGCCGCGTCGTACGGCGACCGGCGGTCCGCACGCCCGGGACGCTCCCCGTCGAACACCGCCGCCAGAAACGCCTCGCGCGCGCCGTCGTTCTCGAACAGGCCGTGGAGATAGGTCCCCAGCACGTCGCCGCTGGCCGCGCCGCGACCGTCGAACGGTCGCTCGACCGGACCCGTCGGCGTCGTCTCGCCCATGTGGATCTCGTAGCCGGACACCGGACCGTCGGTACCGGCGAGCGGCCCCGCGCCGTCGAGGTGGCGCGCGGTCCGCGTGACGCGCTTCTCCCGCGAGAACGCCGTCTCGACGGGAAGCAGGCCGAAGCCGTCGACCGCGCCGCGGTCACCCGTCGACCCTCCGCCGTCCGCCGCCGCTCCGAGGTCGCGCCTCGCGCTCTCGACGCCGGCGTTCGTGATCCGCTCGCCGAGCATCTGGTAGCCGCCGCAGAGACCGACCACGGGGCCGTCGAAAGCGGCGAGTTCCTCGCCGAATCCCGCCTCGCGGAGCGCGAGCAGGTCGTCCACGGTGTTTTTCGTGCCCGGGAGCACGACCGCGTCGGCGTCGGTGAGGTCCGTCTCGGGCGAGACGTACGCCACGCGGACGCCGGGTTCGCGCGCCAGCGGCTCGAAGTCCGTGAAGTTGGAGATGCGCGGGGTGCGCGGGACGGCGACCGTCACGGCCGCCGCGTCGGGAACGCCATCGTCGCCGCCTCGCACGTCTCGTTCGCCGACCGCCGGCAGCGAGACGCTGTCCTCTTCCGGGAGGCCGGGGTCGTCGTACGGCAAGACGCCGAGGACGGGGACGCCCGTACGCTCCTCGAACGCCTCGATACCGGGGTCGAGCAGCGACTCGTCGCCGCGGAACTTCGTGATGACGCAGCCCGAGACCCGGTCGCGCACGTCGTCGGGCATCAGTTCGAGCGTCCCGAGGAGGCTGGCGAAGACGCCACCGCGCTCGATGTCGGCGACGACGAGAACGTCCGCGTCGCCGAACCGCGCCGTCTCCACGTTCGCTAGGTCGCGGTCGTGGAGGTTGATCTCCGCGACGGAGCCTGCTCCCTCCGCGACGACCACCTCGTTGTCACGGGCGAGGCGGCGGTGGGACTCGACGGCGGCGGCGCGGGCCTCGTCCCAGTAGTCCTCGTAGTACGATCCGACCTCGTGATGCCCGACGGCTTCGCCCTGGATCACCAGCTGGCTCTCGCCCTCGCCGCGGGGCTTCAGCAGGACGGGGTTGTGGTCGGTCGTCGCGGGCACGCCGGCGGCGCGGGCCTGGACGTACTGCGAGACCCCGATCTCGCCGAAGGCGTTCGCCTCGCCGTCCACGTCGCCCGCCTTCGGCACCGCCTGCGCGTTGGTGCTCATGTTCTGGGCCTTGAACGGCGCGACGTCGACGCCGCGACCCGCCAGCAGGCGACAGAGGCCGGCGGCGACGGTGCTCTTGCCGACGTGACTCGCCGTGCCGGCGACGAGGACCGTTCGGGCGTCGGGGTCGTCGCGGTTCTCCGCCGCGTCGTCGTCCGCAGTCATCAGTACTCCGTGCCCTTCCGCGCACCCTGCCCCGCGTCGATGGGGTGTTTCTCCTTTCGCACTTCGGTGACCAAGTCCGCCGCGTCGGCCACGTACTCCGGGCGCTCGTGCCCGCCCGTCAGCACGAGTTCGAGGTCGTCCGGCTTCGACGCGACGAGGTCGACCACGTCGTCGGGGTCGACCAGCCCGCGGTTCGCGGCGTACAGTATCTCGTCCAGGACCAGCATGTGGACGCGCTGGCCGTCGACAGCGGGGTCGTCGAGCAGGTCCCGCGCCCGTTCGAGGCCGCCCCTCGCGCGGGCGGCGTGCTCGTCGTCGTCGCTCCCGTCGTGAAAGCCGTGCCACCCGTAGTGGCCGCTGTTCTCGTAGGAGTACCGCGGGAACGCGTCGATCGCATTGTACTCGCCGCGAGTGTCCTCGACGCTGCCCGCGCCGCCTTTCATGAACTGGAGCATGTGGACGCGGTAGCCGTGGCCGGCCGCGCGAAAGCCCATGCCCATCGCGGCGGTAGTCTTACCCTTGCCGTCGCCCCAGAAGACCTGGACGAGGCCGAACTCGTCGGGGTCCGCGGGGTCGATAGCCTGTGCGCGCAGTCCGTCGGATGCGGTGTCGTCTGTCATGAGTGGATCTGGTCGTGTTCAGAGGTGCTCGACGAACGCGTCGAACGCCTCGCTCTCTGGATGCACGTGCGCGTACGTGCCGAGCGTCCGGTGCTCGGTGAGGCCGTCGCGCTCGCCGTCGATGCCATCGCCCCGCACCACGTCGAACGCGAAGCGGGCGTCGCGGTCCACGTCGGCGCTGGAGTAGTGGAACTCGTGGCCCCGCAGCGTGTCGCCGGCGGCGGCGGTGAGCGCGTCCCCGGACGCTTCGAGTTCGACGTGGTCTAACGCCTGGTACCGGTCGTGCATCGTCACGTCGGCGGGGAAAAGGCCGGCCATCTCGTGCCGCTCGGCGTCGTCGCCCGCGGGTTCGAGCGAGCGCGTCAGCGCCATCAGGCCGCCGCACTCGCCGAAAACGGGGAGGCCGTCGGCGGCCCGGTCGGCGAGCGTCGAGAGCGCGGGGCTCTCGGCGAGGTCGGCGGCGTGGAGTTCGGGGTAGCCGCCGGGGAGGTACACCCCGTCGCAGTCCGGCAGGTCGTCGCCCGCCGTCGGCGCGACCGTCTCCACCGTCGCGCGCTCCCGCAGGCGCTCGACCGTCGCCGGGTAGTGGAAGCAAAACGCCGAATCCCGCGCGACGGCGACGGTCTTCTCGCGAGCGGGGCGCTCCGCGGACTCCGCCGCCGGCCGGGGCGGTTCCGCGGCGAGGTCGACCAGCCGCTCGGTCCGGACGTGCTCGCTCGCGGCGTCTAACGCGTCCTCGGGGAGCGCCGCCTCGCTGCCCACGTGCAGGCCGAGGTGTCGGTCCGGGATTTCGAGGTCGCCGTTCGGCGGGATCCGGCCGAGGTACTCCAGCCCGTCGGGCAGGGCGTCGCGGATCCCCTGCTCGTGACGGCCGCCGTAAGCGCGCTGGACGAGGACGCCGGCGACCCCTATCTCTCGGCCGATCCGGTCGGCGTACTCGCGGAAGCCGAGCGCCGCGGCGGCGACGCTTTCCATGCCCGCCTTCGCGTCGGCGACGAGGACGACGGGCAGGTCGAGCGCCTCGGCGACCATCGCGGTGCTGGAGCCGTCGCCGTCGTACAGCCCCATCACGCCCTCGACGACTGCCACGTCGCCCTCGCCACGGTGGTAGTTGCGGCGCAGGCCGTCCGCGCCCTCCAGCCACAGGTCGAGCGTCCGCGAGGGCCGGTCCGCGACCGCCTCGTGGTGGCTCGGGTCGATGAAGTCCGGCCCGGCCTTCGCGGGCTGGACGGCGTACCCCTCGCGCCGGAGCGCGCGGATCACCGCGAGCGTCGCCACCGTCTTGCCGACGCCGGAGCTCGTGCCGCCGAGGACGACCCCCTTCACGGCTCGAACACCTCCACGTCCGCCTCGGGGACGGGAGCGACGCCGTGGCGGGCGTCGGCGACCGAGTCCGGCATCGCCTCCTCGTCGGCGTACCGCGAGTCGAGGCTGGCCCGGACGGCGTCGCGGACGCAGGCCCGCGCCGCCGCGCCGACCGCGGTCCCGGTCCCGGAGAACCGGGCGCGCTCCGCGTCGGGGTCGCAGGCCGCGACGACGGCGTCGGTGGTCGTCCCCGGGAAGCCCGCCGTGCGGGACAGCGTCGCCGCCTTCGCCGACGCGGCGACCGCGACGAGGTTCGAGAGCGCCCCTGGCGCGAGCGAGCGCTCGACGCCGACGAAGACGTTCACGGTGCCGACGGGCGGCGCGTCGTCGGAGGCGGTTTCGTGTCCCGCCGATCCCGCGTCCGCGGCGAACAGCGGCGCGGGGTTCGACAGGCCGGCCGTCGCCACCGCCGTCGCGGGGCCGCGGCGGGCGACGCGGGCGTGGCGCTGGGAGACGCCGGTCAGCAGCGCCGGCCCGTCGGCGTCGAACCCCGCGTCGGCGCGGCGCTCGGTGACGTAGTCGGCGAGGTCGGTGCGGTCCCAGCCCTCGGGAACGGTGACGTTGTACGCGGCGTCGGCGCGGCGCTCGCCGCCGTCGAACCCCGTGCTGAGCCACCGCGCGTCGGGGCGGGCGAGCCGCAGGACGCCGTCGCTGACGGTCGCGTCAAACATCGCGCATCGCCTCCGCGAGCAGGTCGTTCTCCGCGGGGGTGCGGACGGCGACGCGGACGTGCGAGTCGAGGCCGCGGAACGTCGTCGCGTCGCGCACGGCGATGCCGCGGTCGCGGAGCGCGGCGACCAGCGCGTCCACGTCCCGGTCGCCCACGTCCACGAGGAGGAACGGCGCGTCGGAGGGGCGGACCGCGAAGTCGCGGGAGAGGGCCTCGCGCAGTCGCTCGCGCTCCGACTCGACGCGCTCGCGGGTGTCCGCGACGAACGCTGCCTGTCGCAGGCAGTGCGCGCCGACCGCCGCCGCGGGCGCGCCGAGGGTCCACGACCGCCGAGCGTTCCGCAGGCGCGTCAGGCGCTCGCCGGTCGCGACGGCGAAGCCCGCGCGAAGCCCCGGCAGGCCGAACAGCTTCGTCAGCGAGCGCGCGACGACCACGCCGTCCTCGCCGGCCATCGACGGGTGGCCGGTGAAGCCGAGGAACGCCTCGTCGGCGAGCAGGACCGTTCCGGCCCCGCGACAGCGATCGGCGAACGCCCGGAGGGCATCCGGGTCGTACGCCCCGCCGGTGGGGTTGTTCGGGTTGCAGACGATAGCGAGGGCGTGACCCGCGGGGTCCGCGTCGAGGACGGCGTCGTGGTCGACGAACGCGGGCTCCGCGCCCTGCAGGCGCACCTCGCGGGCGTACTCGCCGAAACTCGGGGCCGGCACGAGGACGGAGTCGCCGGCCTCGACCGTCGTCTCGACTGCCAGACGGATCGCTTCGAGGCCGCCCGCGGTCGGGACGACCCTGCCGGGCGCGCAGTGGAGGTACTCGGCGGCGGCGCGGCGGAACTCGCCGTAGTCGTCGTCGGGGTACCGCCGGGCCGTCTCGAAGGCGGACTCGTACGCGCCGACCACGTCCGGCGGGCGCTCGGGGTTCGTGTTCGCGCTGAAGTCGATCACGCGCTCGTCGGTGCTCCCGCCGTGGGGCACGCGCCCCGTCTCGGCGACGGCGTCGGGGTTCATCGCCCTCCCGTCGGCGCGTCGTCGCCGAGCAGGTCGTCGTGGACGGTCGCGACCCGTTCGCGCACCTCGGCCATCGGGACGCCCGCGCGGTCCGCGAGCGCCAGCGCGCCGCCCATCCCGACGCCCTCCTTCGCCTCGCCCGCGACGTAGCGCTCCATCGCGACGTGGTCGCTCTCGTCGAACCCGGGGTCGGTGACGGTGAGGTCGAGGTCGAAGCGCTCGGCCGCGCCGTCGAGGTCCACGCCCTCGTCCCCGGCCACGAACGACGTGGTGGCGAGCGACAGCGGCGCGGACACGTCCGCGTGGCGGACCAGCGCGGCCGCGGCGACCATCTGCGTCCCGCCGGCCAGCGTCACCGGCGTGTCCGACCGGAGCGCGCCGACGGTGAGGCCGGCGACGGTCGCCAGCATCGGGTCGCCGGCGTACCGGACGGCGTATCTCGGGTCGCCCGCGAGGTCGCCGGGGTCGAGGTCGCTGGCGTCGAGCGCGTCGGCGACCACCTCGCGCTTCTGCTCGACGGGGTCGTCCGGAAGCGACGATGAGACGCCGACGTCCTCGCCGAGCGCCGTGAGGACGCCGAGCGCCGTCGTCGTCCCGCCGGGGATCGTCTCGCCGACGAAGAGGGTGACCGTCGGCGCGGCGGTGTTCTCCGCGAGGCCGGCACCCACGGTAGTGAGGTCGAAGCCGACCAGGTCCCGCACCGCGCGAGTGACCACGGCCGGCGTCGGACAGCCCGACGGGCTCACGGGGACGACGGGTGCGCGAACGGGCGCGCCGTAGGCCACTATCTCGGCGTCGGCGCTCGGCGTGTGGACCATCGCCTCCGGGTCGGCTCCGGCCGCGCTGATCCCCGGGATCGAGGCCGTGCGGGTCGTCCCCGCGGCGAGGACGAGCCTCACAGCAGGGCCTCCGCGACGGCGGCGTCCGACTGGCGGTTCACGTTCACTGCGAGTCTGGCGTCGTGTGTCGTGTGCATGGTGTCCGGATGGGTGTCGTCGACTACGTTGATGCCTGTCGGCGCGAGCCCGTCGTACTCGGTGTCGCGGCTCGCGCCGAGCAGGTCCTTCAGGGCCGCCGGCACGCAGACGGTGAGCGACCCGCCGTCGTGAGCCCGCAGGATATCCTCGACCGCGTCGCCCGCGAGCAGCGGCAGGTCGGCGGCGACGGTGAGGACCGGCGGCTCGACCGCGTCGGCGGACAGCGCCGCGTCGAGGTCCGCGACGTACCCCTCGCCCGGCGTCTCGATGACCGGTAGGCCGAGGTCGTCGCGGGCGTGCGCGGCCGTCTCGGGCGCGTGCGGCGAGGTGACCGCGCGGGTCGTCTCGACGGCGCTCTCCGCGAGGGCGTCGACCACGTGGTCGACCATCGGCCGACCGCCGACCGCGTAGAGGGGCTTCTCGACCGCGGCGTCGAGGCGGGTGCCCTTCCCGCCGCAGATCAGGAGAGCGTCCACGCGATCACCCCCGCGTGCAGGCCGGCGACCCGGCCGAGTTCGTTGACCGCGCCGAACACGTCCCCACTGACGCCGCCGAGGGCGGTCCGCGCCCGGCGGACGACGAGCGCTGCGGCGAGGCCCGCGCCGGCGAGTGCTGCGGCCGCCGCGAGCGACGGCCACGCCAGCGCGGCGGCGGGGGCGGCGACTGCGGCGGGGAGCGCGAGCGACCGCGGCGACGCGGGCTCAGTTAGCGCCGACCCGAGCCCCTCGTGGGTCGCCGTCCCGAAACAGGCGACGGCGGCCGCACCAGCGCGACGGCGAGGACGGCACCGACGCCCACGGTCGTGTCTCGTATCGCGTCCCGCCGGCGCTCGGCGTCGCCGTGGACGACCGCGGCGTCGCCTAAGTCCGCGACGCCGTCGAGGTGGTTGATCCCCGTGACGGCGTAGACCGCAACGACGTAGGCGAACGCCGCCGTCGGTGCGGGGAGGCCGCCCGAGGGGTCCGGGACCGGCGGGAGCGCCGGGAGCGCGGAGAACACGAACGGGAGGGCGACGAGCGCGCCGGCGAGGTAGCCGGTCAGCGGCATCGCGACCGGCGTCGTCCGGAACGCCTCCCACGCCGCACCGTCGCGGCCGACGGGCAGGCGGGTCAGAAACCCCACCGCGCCGCGGAGCGCGGCGACGCCGTCGCCGACCCGCGCCCTCGCGCGACGCGTCAGGGCCACGCGACCACCCCCGCGAGCGCGTAGGCGAGGACGCCGGCCCGCGAGACGAGAGTCACGCCCCGCGTCGCCTCGCCGACCGTCGGGAGCGTCGCCATCGGGTTCAGTTCGTAGACCCCCGGCTTCTCCAGACGGACCTGTAGCGCGCTCGCCAGCGCGCCCATCGGCCACCCCGAGTTGGGGGAGGGCGGCGCGCCGGCCCAGCGCCGGGCGTTCAGCAGGGCGTCGGGGGTCGCCGCCGCGGCGGCGAGGAGGGCGGCGGCGAGGCGGGCGGGGAGCCACATCACCAGGTCGTCGAGGCGGGCGCTCGCCCAGCCGACCGGTTTCGACCGGTAGCCGAGCATGGAGTCGAGCGTGTTGACCGCCTTCACCCAGGCGGCCGCGCCCGCTCCGAGCGCCACCGAGACGGGCGCGAGCAGGACGAAGGCGAAAAGCGGCGCGACGAGGCCGTCGGCGAGGTTCTCCGCGGCGCTCTCGACGGCCGCGCTCCGCACCTGTGCGGGGGAGAGGTCGCTCGCGTCGCGCCCGGCGAGCGACCGC